>CAYRDX010000070.1:8159-19679 GCA_964423205.1 uncultured Saprospiraceae bacterium
TCATTCTCTCATTCAATCCTTTTTCAAAGAAATAGCCGTGCCTCCTCCCGGGGCCAGCGCCACCGAAATGGTATCACCTTTTGCAACATTGATTTTACGGATATTCACCGGATAGGGGTTTTTATCCCAATCTGCACCAGGCCCATCTTCATAAATGGTGGCTTTATATGTTTTACCCTCATCCAGAAAATCGAGCTTAATATCGAAATTGCGAGCTTCCTCATCTGTAATGCTGCCGATGAACCAATTATCAGAATGTTTGTCTTTTCTGGCAATTCCAATATGGTCGCCCACTGCGGCATGCAGGACTTTTGTCGTTTTCCAATCAACAGGCACGTCGCGAATAAACTGGAATACGTCCAGGCGTTTTTCATATATCTCAGGAAGATCGGCAGCCATTTGAAGAGGGCTGTAAAGTGTAACATAGAGCGCCAATTGTTTGGCAACAGTGGTATGAACGACCTCCGTTTTATTCGGATCGTGCTTGTTCATGCGGGTCTCAAATATTCCGGGGGTATAGTCCATTGGGCCGCCTAATATTCTGGTAAAAGGCAGTATGGTTTCATGTTCAGGCGGATTACCCAAACTCCAGGCATTGAATTCATTGCCGCGGGCTGCCTCGGAAGCTATCCAGTTTGGCCAGGTACGATGCTGTCCTGTCGGGCGCATGGGTTCATGTGCATTTACCATAATCTTATGACGGGCAGTCGTTTCAGCAACCCGGTAGTAATGATTAATCATCCACTGACCGTCATGCCATTCGCCCTTCGGAATAATTTTGCCCACATAACCTGTTTTTACAGCAGGCATGCCATGTTTGGTCATGAACTGATAGGCTGCTTCCATTTGACTCTCATAGTTGGTGACTGCTGAGGAAGTTTCGTGGTGCATGATGATTTTAACACCCTTTTCAGCTGCATATTTAGACAAATAATCAATGTCATAGTCGGGGTAGGGTACGGTAAAACTGAACACGGAGTCCTGCCATTTTCCAAACCAGTCCTCCCATCCAATGTTCCAGCCTTCACAAAGCACACCGTCAAAGCCGTATTTAGCTGCAAAATCAATGTATCGCTTCATGTTCGCAGTGGTAGCTCCATGCCTTCCATGGGGCTTGTCCTGTGAAGTAGCGTTATTTGCGTCCTGAGTACCTGCGTAATCCCAGGTGCTTTTTCCCACGTGCATCTCCCACCAGATGCCAATATATTTCATGGGTTTTATCCAGGAGGGGTCTTCAATTTTGCTGGGTTCGTTCAGGTTGTAGGTCAACTTGGAGTCAATCAGACCAGCAGCATCCTTTGCCAGCAAAATAGAGCGCCAGGGTGTTTTGAAGGGCAGTGCATTTACACTCTTGACGGGAGGGTTAGCTGAAGGTATCAATCCGGCAGTAAAGGTTAGATTTTCAGCATGTAACTGCATAGCAGGATAATCCAGCAAAGCTGCTTCGTGAATGCACAAATGCGTACCATCGTCCATCATCATCGTCAGTGGTGTCTGAACGGATTTTGTGTAAACGATATGCTGTGTGTGTATGGGTGTTGCTGCCTCATTGTAGGGTGTAGCGTCAATTTCACTGACTTTGGAAGTCGTGTAAACGTGTTCATTGCTGTCCCAGTCACCCGGAATCCACCAGACCTTATGGTCGGCGGTCATTTTGAACTGTGTAATTTCCTCAATGACCTTTGCCTCCATTTTACCAAGTTGCGCAGGGATTTCATAGCGAAAACCTATTCCGTCGTCAAAAGCTCTGAAATAAAGCACCAGCTTTCGCTGGTCCTGACTTTCCATGATCAGTTTCAGTTCATTGTAGTGCTCCCTGATTTCAGCCACCTCTCCCCAGACGGGTTGCCATGTTTCATCAAAGGTCCTGGTTTCAGCGTCCGAAAAATGGAATCCAGACCTCAGGTCCAGTTCTTCTATAATGAGGCCAAGAGCACTCTCTGCAATAACGGGCTTGCCATTGAAGGCAACGGAGTAGTGGGCTACACCTTCAGGTGATAAGCCTATTTTAACCACCGTGTTTTTGGAAGGTGATTCAAGTACGTGTTGGTCACCAACCTTTCCTGTTTTGCAGGAAAGAAATAAACTGATGGTGAGCAGAGTGAAAATTAGTCTGGACATATAATGTTGAATTGTTTAATTGATTGTTTAATTGTTTAATTGTTTAAGTGCTTGCGATCCTCAGCGATACTCTGCGCCTTCTCTTCGTCCCTCTGCGTAACACATTCACGGTTTTTAGTAACGCAGAGTTACCTTTAGGATTTTATTTACCACGGAGGCACCGAGAGCACAAAGAACCACAGAGAAACTCCGTGAACCTCCGTGTCTCTGTTCCTCCGTGGTTCAAAAAAAAACGCAGAGAAAACGCAGAGAAGTTGCGGAGGAAAACAGAGTATTGAAAATCTTTTCGCCTCAACTTCTATTAATACTTCCAGCTTTTCAAATCCGCTTTCGCCGGTGCAGAAGCCTCTATCCGTTTCAATATTTCAGGAAGGTACATCGTGTTATATCGCAATCTGGAAATGTAATTCGGATTTTCATGATCACCATTCCAGCAATGCTCAGCCCGATCGCCATAATCAACCTCTCCGCCATAATAGGGATTAGTTGTTTTTTCCAAAAATTCCTCCATGAGGTACACGGCATTATTGAGGTAGTAGTTGTCCATGTCACCGCAGTAGATGTGGATTTTACCTTCCAGTTTTTTGCCGATTTTGTCCCAATCTCTCTCAAGTATATAACGCAGGTCGAAATTCTCCTGCCAGTATTTAGCGACTTCCGGATTGATTACTCCAGTCAGTTTGTCCCAAATACGCGCCGGATATCTGTTGGTTCCAACAGGAGAATACACTGCTTCCCAAATATCCCATTGGTCGCCGGAACGGGAATTATCGGCCAAAGCCAGTTCCTTGTGATTCTGGTCAATTAACATGGACGATAAATGGCCCAGATAATCGCGGTGACCCGGCCGGTAAATACGCCGGAAAGGGCCCTGCTCGAAATAGGCATTTTTGTCTTTGTAAATATCCACAGTCGTGTAAGCCCTGAAGTCGATGGGGTCAGGACAGGCTGCAAAACAGCCATTATACTCCTCCGGATAAAATACCTGAGCTGCCAGTGCTATCCAACCGCCCGTGGAGCCACCGTAAAGGAAGCGTGCCCATCCCTGCCCAATACCTCTGAACTGATTTTCAATAAAGGGTATCAGCTCGTAAGTAATGGCATCACCATAAGGGCCGAGATTGGCGGAGTTAACAGCATAGCTGACGTCATAGTAAGGATTGGCATGCTGGATTTCAATGATGAGAAAACGGGGAAAAGCCGGACCGATCCATTGTTTGTAAAAATTGTAAGCCTCTTCCTGTTGAATCCGGTTATAGCCTGAAATTTTAAACCGCTCTGAATATTCTTCAGGCAGGTTTTCATCCGGTGGGGTAGTGCGCCAACCGCCAAAATCGCTGGGGAAATGTCCGTGAAATATCATGAGTGGAAATTTCGCTTCGGGATGTTCGTCAAAGCCCTGTGGCAACAAAACATGAGCACCCAAATACATATCCCTTCCCCAGAAATCGCTCAGCAGCTTGCTTTTCATTTTCACGTGCTTCACGTATTTGCTGTCTTCCGGCTCCTTAACAGGGGGAACAACCTGGGTCATTTCTATGTGTATATTTCCTTTTTTGCCGGGGTCAATGAAAACTTTCCTGGGAACACTGTACAGGTTACCCGGTTCCCTGTTGAAGTTTTGACCCGCTTCCCAACTCGCTGGTAATTTTACAGTATGACCATTGGCTAAATTATAGGTTTCGTAGCGGTGCAAAAGTGCCTGTACATAGTATTCACCTTTGGGCAATCCTGAAAGACTGTTAACCGGAAAGCCAAAAACACCGCTCCCAATTTTGACCGCCTTGCCCGGTGCGAGCTGGTCCACATTGACACCAAAAACCTGTGCAGACGACACATTGTCGCGCACCTGCATGCGGGGTTCGGGCTTGTCAGTTGGAGAAATAAAAAGTAGTACCCTTCCATCAAGTGGAGTATTTGAAATTTGCTGGCTGAAGGAAATCCGGAATTCCAAAGCTCTTTTCTGTGCGATAAGGGCTGAGGAAAATGTCAGCAATAAAAGATAAATCAGGAAATACCGATTGTGCATGGTTGTTTTTACGGCTAATGTATTAAAATTGTCGTTCGCACCCTTAAATCAACTGACTCTTCTTAAAATTTGAATTATGAAAAGACTCCATTGGTTGTTTACCTCCTCGTTCCTCGCAACGGTAATTTCCATATCCTTTGCTCAAAAAACTCAAGCTTATTTCCCACCAACCCATCAGTGGGAGCGAAAGGTTCCGGCAGATGTCAAATTTTCTCCGGATAAGTTGCAGGCTGCTGTTGATTTTGCAAAGGCCAATGAATATACTGGTTCTCGGGATTTACGCATTGCCATATTGGAGGGTTTTGCGGCGGAACCCTACCACGAAATTGTTGGCCCGACCCGTAAGCGGGGCGGCGCGGCCGGACTCATTATCAAAAACGGTTACATCGTGGCAGAGTGGGGCGATCTCGATCGCGTTGACATGACATTTAGCGTGACCAAAAGCTATCTGAGCACGATGGCAGCTTATGCTCTCTCCAAAGGCCTGATACGCGATGTGCACGATAAAGTGGTGGACTACGTGTGGGACCATACTTTTGATGGTGCGCACAATTCTTCCATTACATGGGAGCACTTGCTCAACCAATCCTCTGACTGGTCCGGCGACTTATTTGGCATTCCGGATTGGGGAGATCGCCCTCCCCGTGAAGGTGGCATCGACGACTGGAAATTGCGCAAACTGATGACTCCCGGAACCAATTACGAATACAACGATGTGCGGGTGAATGTGCTGGCCTATGCCTTATTACAGGTGCTTCGTAAACCCCTGCCACAGGTTCTCAAAGAAAATTTCATGGACCCGATTGGCGCTTCCACAACCTGGCGCTGGTACGGTTATGACAATGCATGGGCTAACATCGACGGCATCATGATGCAATCGGTGAGTGGCGGTGGCCACAATGGAGCTGGCTTGTTCATCAATACTTACGATCAGGCTCGTTTTGGTCTTTTATTCCTGAGGAATGGCAATTGGAAAGGCAGGCAGTTGGTGGATGAAAACTGGATAAAAATGGCAACGACTCCTTCGCCAGCTAACGAAAGTTATGGATACATGTGGTGGTTGAACAAAGGTCCGAGGAATTGGGAAGGCGTCCCAGCTAATGTCTTTTATGCTTCCGGTTTTGGTGGCAATTTCATTGTAATAGTTCCTGACAGGGATCTGCTAATCGTCACGCGCTGGCTGCAGCCCAACATGATTGGTGAAATGGTGAAACTGGTGCTATCGGCAGGGAATTGATATATATCTTAGTTTTTCACCGGGTGCCTCAAAGTCTAATGTCGTCAACTTAAGGGTCAAATTCTTAAGTCAAGCCCTTTATTCATAGTTTTATGTAAAGTCTCAGGGGCGTAGCCCCGATACCGTTTATAGAGAATTGCCCAACGTACGATTGAGGGGCGTAGCCCCGGCACGGTTGAGAATTTTGTTCAAAACCGATAAATCGGTTTGGCGCCGCAGCATTTCACGTCCCACAACTAAAGTTGCGGGTTAATAAAACATAAGACCTTACTGTCTAATATGTATTGAAGGCATTACTCCGTATCTGGTTTCATTAAGCTAACGACATTAGGCTCGCAGCCAGGCCCTGAATAATCTTAAAGGTCAGATAGCCTTTATCCAGCCTCCATCTACAGGCAATGAAACACCTGTAATGTAAGAAGCACGTCCACTGGCCAAAAAAGCCACAGCAGCCGCAAACTCTTCGGGTTTGGCAATTCTTCCCAATGGTATTTCAGCGGTAACTTTACTGAAAGCCGGATTGGCAGCCAACAGATTTTCCAGTCTTTGCGTTGCCGTGTAACCCGGCATGACATTATTCACAGTGATGTTAAAAGCTCCCAGCTCATTGGAAAGCGTCTTTACCAATCCGACAACGGCACCTCTAACCGCATTGGATAATATCAAACCGCCAACTGGTTGTTTTACCGCCATAGAAGTGATAGTGATGATGCGGCCCCACTGTTGTTCTTTCATGCCAGGCAAAACACCCTTTATCATTCCGGAAGCACTCTCCAAAAGAAGGCGGTAGGCCTTTTCCCAGGCATGGTCATCGTGGGCTTCAAAAGTACCAGTGGGAGGTCCGCCGGAGTTGGTCACCAGAATATCTATGGTTCCAAAAGTGCTCAGTGCTGTTTCCAGAATTCGTTTGCGGTCACTTGCCACCGAAACATCGCCAACTACATGAAAAACATCAGTTTTCGACAACTGCACTATTTCATTTGCCGCGTCATCCAGAGTTTTTTTGTCTCTGCCGTTAATCATGACTTTGGCACCTTCTCTGGCCAACTCTAAAGCCACTGCTTTCCCAAGTCCCTGACTCGAAGCCAGTACCAATGCCCTTTTACTTTTTAATCCTAAGTCCATTTTATTTCCTTAAATAATTATCAGAGCCATCAATCCAATCTTGCCGTGGTGGTGCCCATGTATCTGTTTCTTCCACCTCGCCAATCATCAGTGCCTCGTGCGGCAGATTGGAAGGTATAACCACAGTGTCGCCGGCATGGAGGTCCATGGTTTGTGATTTATCGGCGCCGAACCAGAAGCGGATGGTACCCTTGGTTACCTGCGTGATTTGTTCGTTTTCATGTTGGTGCAGAGGAACCAGGAAGCCATCTTTGAATTTCATTTTGGCCACCATGATTTTCTCGCCCCAAATCATCTTGCGTTTCATGCTTGGATTTACCTGCTCTTCGGGAACATCGTCCCAGTTGATTTTTTGAATCATCATTGTAGTTTTAAAGTTGTCGTCGATGACCCAAAGATATTCAAATCAACGGCATGAAGAAGGACTGAATTGATATAGGTAGGCTTTCCCGGAACTTAGCGGATAACCAGTAGTTTGATAACCTCCGTAGACTTGGTGGCACGAATAAAATACATACCTGTCGCAAGCTCAGCCAAATCATATTCGAGGTTATCCCGGATTTCCAATTGCCTCAGTATTTGCCCCTTCACATTGATAAGATACGCTGTGAAATTGCCATTCGTCAAAAATCGAATCTTATCCTGAATGGGATTTTTCTCAATACCGAAAGAAGGAGTTTTGTTTTGCAGCTTAAATCCCGTGGTTAAACTCTCGAATTCATAAGCGCCGAGGTCAAACTCCTGACCCTGCGGCCTGAGTATTCCTTTCTTATCCCTGACTACTCCTTTATCAGATAAATTGACACCGGCATCGACTGCGGGGCTGTTTTTGGAGAGTTGCAGAAAATCCGGGTTACTGCTGTCCGTACTTGCAAATACCGGATTGTTAATATTTATGTCCCAGGAATTTTTTTGTGAAACAGTTGGCAAGCCAGTGGCAGAGGTATATGCTGCATTGGAACTGCTTGCAGCAAGATTATTTATCATGTTGTAGTCCTTCTGCAGTGCCCTGAAGCCAATGGGATTGTTGAAAGCGGTGTTGTTATAGAAAATATTTGCCTGCCCTCCATTTCCATCGAATCCACTGATTCTGTTGTTGTAAGAGACGTTGTTTACAATGCGGTTGTGACCCGTGTTTGCTGGACCACCCAATTTAAACCCATTGCCATTTCCTGCTGGAAGACCTGTTTGACCTGTGAATCCATTTCCCGGATTTGTGAAACCGGTATTGAAAACCAAATTGTTTTCGAGAAAATTTCCCCGGCTCGTCCACGTATCAATCCCATCATCGCTGCAATTAAAGACCACATTATTGATGATCTTGTTATGGCCAAAATCGGGAAGGGGTACTGCATCTCCGGCCGAGATGGCTATGCCATCGGCATTTCCGCCGCCACCTCCAGTTCGGGAGTCAGCATAGTCATAGAGATTGGAAATGGTACAATTGGAGACCGTATTGAACGAGGATTGGTAGATGACGATTCCGTAACGGTAACCATTACTTACTACCAAAGAATCGAGGATAACATTGTTGGCGGGATATTCTATGACAATCGAATTCCTGGCCGCATTTCGGAATTCCAAACCCCTTATGGTGATGTACCTTCCGCCAATACTTAAAAGATCATCAATATTGGGGTTCCCAGGGCTCGGTTTTTTCGAAGCACCATCGACGATAACCTTTTCATTTGGATACGAACAAAAGACAATGGGCGACCCCAATTGGCCACTTCTGTTGATGGTTACATATCCGTTGTACACCCCGGAACGGAACACGACAGAATCCCCTGGCAGGGCATTATTTGCGGCATATTGAAAAGATGCCCAAGGCTTGGAGAATGATCCGATATTCGAGTCTGAACCATTTGGTGAAACGTAATAAACTGCACCAAATGAGCGACCATTAACGGTGATTAATACCAGGGAAATGACAAAGTGTATAATGTAGTGAGTGAGAGGCATCAGGTTTTTGATTTAATAAAATTACCGAAAGTTAAGCAGATGTCATTTAAAAGATAGTGATAATTTAAAATCAGTCTGGTTCTGTCTTCAAATCAGATGAAGGCAAACTTATGAAATAAACAGCCAACAGTAAGGTCGCAATTGCGGTCGTAAGGATAGCGGCAGTCGCCCCAAACTGATACAAAATTACTCCAGTCAAAGTAATCAAATCTTCGCGATTTCTGAGAACTGTGCTTGCCACATAAGGCGATTCTGAAAGATTTGACGAATTTTGAAAATTTGTCAAATCTATCAGTCTGTTGAAAATGACCGCCTTATAATTAGGACACTGGTTAAATCCCAACTATTATTACTGCAAACTACTGTTGCCTGATTGCTGAATGTACAGTTGCAAATAAACTGTACTTTTGTTGCAAACAAAATCCACATGAGAAAGGCATACCGGCTCGACGAAATCGACCAGGCACTTCGATTAAATGAAGCTGTTGGGCCAGAGCACGAATTTTACACGGACTTTACCGGAATGAGGGGAGAGTTTGAAGAAAGAATCATTTATCGCAGCCTCAACGTCAGCACTGCCGGAGGAAAGTATTCATTCAATTACAAAACCAACGAAAAGAATAAATCACTGATATTTCTCGGTGGAATGAGGGGTACCGGCAAGACCTCAGAGTTGATGGGTTATTCCCAAAAACTATCCAACCCCCACTGCTTTTTTGTAGTCTTCTGCCGCCTCGACGAGGACCTCAATCTCAACGATATGGAGTACATGGACATCCTGATACTCCAGCTTGAAAAACTAACCAAACTTCTGCACAAAGAAAACATTGATGTCAACGAAGGCGCTCTGAAATCTTTGGGCAAGTGGTTCGATGAACAGATTGTTGAAATCAACAGGGGCATAAAAGGGGAAATTGGCCTCGAAGTCGGAGTTGGATTGGAAAAGCAGGGTATTTGGTCGAAGTTGCTGTGCATCTATGCGGAACTGAAGGCCAGCGTCAACGCAAGCACCGAACGCACGACCTCTGTTCGCACGGTGTTGAAGAAAAATTTCCTGCCGTTTAAAGAAAAATTTAATGAGTTCGTGGCGGAAGCCGCATTGGCTGTGCGGAAAGCCGGCAAGGCACAGGATATTCTGTTTATTGTGGATGGACTTGAAAAAACGCTGACCCCGGCCATCAGGAGAGCCATCGTTATCGATGAAGCTTCCCGGATTCGCTTAATCAAAGCGAACACCATTTTTATCCTGCCGATTGAATTGATGAAAGAACGGCAGGCCTTGCGGCAGCTCACTGAATTTGTAAGCACCTTCCCAAATATCAAAATGCAGAAAAGGGCGGGATTTGATGTGCCCGAAGCCATTCAGCGAATAACCGAATTTGTTTACAAGCGTATAGATTCATCCCTTTTCGAGGACAATGATAAAGACTCTTTGGTCCAATACATGATTCGCTTCAGCGGGGGCAATCCCCGTGAATTACTGCGCATAATCACTTATGCCAATTATTTTGCCGATGAAAATAGAGGGAAAATTGATAAAACAGCTGTAGAAAAAGGTTTGCGAAAACTATCCCGGGAAACAGCTGAATACCTGACCAAGGAAGATTTTGAAAAACTGAAAGAGTTGAAAGAAAACAACGATCAGGGGAAAGGAACACCTTATGATGCCATCATTGACGACCTGTTGGAAAAGGTGATTATTTACGAATACAACGATGGGACATACAAAAGAGTCAACCCTGTTGTTGAACTCTCAGAAATATACCAGC
Source organism: uncultured Saprospiraceae bacterium (assembly GCA_964423205.1). Taxonomy (GTDB): domain Bacteria; phylum Bacteroidota; class Bacteroidia; order Chitinophagales; family Saprospiraceae; genus UBA6168. The sequence goes on from CAYRDX010000070.1 coordinate 18,403, forward strand.
AACGTGTCGGAAACTAAAATCTCTTTTAACGAACAGCTGAATCTACTCTTCCGGGCTACCAGAAAAGAAGAGTTGTTCCGGTTTATCCTGCTGAGCTACAACCACTACGATGTTATTAACAGGGTACAAAATGCTCTGAGGGCAAAATATCAGGACCGTCCTCAACTGCGAATAAGGGTGGCTGATGAAACTTATGCCTCACTTATTGAAAGAATTAGCGGCCATCGAGGTTTTATACTGATAGAGGACTTTGACCGGCTGCTCGGCGATCACAGGATTTATCTTGGCTTTAATCAAAGACGGGATCTGCTGACACGGCTACCGGTACAGTTGCTCTGTTTTATACCTGAGGGCAATGAATATATGCGGGCCTGCATGGAAAATATCCGCGATTGGTGGTCCATCCGCAACCTGGTTCTTCATCTTGAGGTGGAAGTTAAACCGGCAGATAAAACCGCCCCGGCCGTAGAGCAAAAACAGGTGAGTTCTTTTGGAGGTTTTGATGCCGCCGGTAAAAAGGAGGAACTCGATCGCCTACAAGCAAGAATAGCAGAACTGGAGTCGAAACAAGAGGGTTCTGACTTGCTTGGCTCCTTATACCCGCAGGTTTTGGAAATACTGAAAGACCTTGGGCAGTATCAGAAGGGGCTTGAAATAGCAGAACGCTGGCAGGCTTTTGCGAAAAAACACAAATGGAAAAAGGAAGCCATGGCTGAAATTTTCAATAGCCTTGGTACCTTCCACAGACACCTCGGAAATTAAAAATTGGCAGCCAATTTCGGAGAAAAGGCCCTGCAAATCGCTGAAAAATCTGAAAACCAGGAATATATTTCCAAATACCGAAACAATCCGGCCTTAGTACATAAAGTCCTTGGCAATTTTAGCGGGGCCAGGACCTTGCCCGAAAAAGCCATTCATTCCGATGAGCGCAATTTTGGGGAGGACCATCCCACCACGGCCAGGGCATACAGCAATCTGGCAACTGTCATGATGGATTTGAAAGAGTATAAGGAGGCCCGTATATTATTGGAAAAGGCTGAAAGAATTTTCAAATCAAAGTTGGGAGAAGAACATCCGAATACCATGGTAGTATCGAATTGGCTCAAGGAACTGGCTAAGCAAGAAGGTAAGGGTGGGTGATAAGCGCTGCACTACACAAGCAATTTATAAGCGGATTTGACAAATTTTGAAAAATTGAGGGTCTGACTCCGAGTCAAATGTAGTCAACTTAAGAAAAATAGACTCCGGGTATGACCTTGACTAATCCTGCGGTTTTA
>CAYRDX010000071.1:0-19528 GCA_964423205.1 uncultured Saprospiraceae bacterium
GCCCGAAGGGTCAAGGCCCGAAGGGTCAAGCAGCTAAAAGCTAACATCTTTCGCTTTTTCAATAAGCTTTTGAATCCAATAGTTGAACCTCGGACAACTCTTCAATAATAAGGGAAACCCATTTACCTGAACGATTATATTCCCATGGAGTACTTTGCTGTAACCAGGGAAAATTTTCAAAAGACGCTTTGATGGAGCGGTTTCAGGATCATTGTTTATGTCTTCAGGATTCTTGTGGTTTGAAATTATTGAAGTTATCTGCTTCAATTGCACATGGCTGAAACCGCAATACTCAAATCCACGGAGGTCTGTGAATAGTAAAGCTTCAAATTCATGAAGTTGGATATAGGGAATAAAACGAGGGTTACCAATGTCCTCCGCCATTGCTTCTTCCAAAAAACTAACCTTTTCTGAGGAATTAGAAAACGCTGCTGCCTCAACATATTTAGGAAAAGAGGATGGCAATCGGAAATAATCTAATAGACTGGATACGACAGTATCTTTTTCCTGGTTGATAAGTTGCTCAACGTTGTTCCTGAACTTAAGGTAACTACCGATCCCTCCTTTTTGCCTTGAGCTTGTTCTTATTTTTATTCCCCTGACATCAAAGATTCCTAAGTTCAAAAAATGTGGTGCAATTGAGGATCTTACAAATTCTTCTTCTGTATCGCCTTCAACAACGATTATGACTCTTCTGCTCATGGCCGACCTCCTATCACATTTTTATCCCAAAGTTCGCCGAGAGAATATTCGTTAAGCCAGGAAGACAATCCTTCTTCATCAAGTCGTTTGAACACTGATTGCTCATGTTCTCTTTCAACCACTATGACATCATCAGGCACAAAGTGGTTCAAAAGAGAAGCAGATTGAGTGGATATGATTATCTGTGCTTGCTTTGAAGCGCTCTGGAGCATCGAGGCAAGTTTTGATATGGCAAAAGGATGCAAGCCAAGTTCCGGCTCGTCAATAATGATAGTGCCTTCCAAATTCGGTTGCAACATAAGAGTGGTCAGGCAAATCATCCTAAGCGTACCATCCGACAAGTTATTAGCGGTAAACAATTGCTCTGATCCTTTTTCTTGCCACCTTAGATAAATCTGATTGGGGTTGATTTCATCAGGTTGAAGATAAAAACGGTTGAAAAAGGGAGCTACTGATTGAATGACTTTTTCAATTAGGCGAAAGTGATGCTGACTGCTTTCCTGCAAACGGTAAAGAAAAGCCGCAAGATTACCGCCGTCTTCATGCAGCTTGGAGTAATCTGTGGAGCCAGCAGGTTGCTTTATCTTAGAATTGAAACCCGTGTCATGGAAATGATAAATACTGAAGGAGTCAAAATATTTTTTAAGATAAAAGTTGCGATAGCTGCTATTCGTTCTTAAGTCACTTTCAAGTCCGGAGGTGCTATAAATCCTTGAACGATTGATGCCGGGTTGAGCGGGGTCTTGAAAATTGCTCCATTGTTCTTTAAAAATCAAATTCCCCGCCTGATCAGGCACCAACTCGAAAGAATATTCGTTCTGCCAATCATTGTCGAAAGTTATTCCGCCTTTTAATGATTCCGATTTCTTTCTGCCAAAATAGAGCAGGTTGTCCGCCCTGCCATTCCGGTTGATGTAAAGTTGCAACTGCTGGTCGTAAAGGTTTTTAAAGAATTTAAAAAAGCTGATGAAATTACTTTTCCCGCCACCATTAGGTCCTATCAAAACATTCACCTGAGACAGCTCGACTTCAGCTTCTCTTATCGATTTATAATTGTGGATAGAAATTGATTTTACCGGCATGGCATAAATTTACATACTTCTGCGGTATTGTCCGCCTACCTCATAAAGTGCATTTGTTATTTGGCCCAAGGTGCAATGCTTGGCGGTCTCCATCAGTTTGCCAAAAATATTTTCGTTGTGAAGAGAAGCAATTTGAAGCTCCTTCAAAGACTTATTTGATATATCCGAACGGGATTTCTTCAGCAGCGCTACCGTATCAATTTGTGCCTGTTTTTCAGCTTCCGTTGAGCGAATAACCTCCATGGGTAATATGGTGGGAGAACCGTCTTTTGAAAGGAAGGTATTCACTCCGATAATAGGATATTCACCCGTATGCTTCAGATTTTCATAGTACAGGCTTTCTTCCTGAATTTTGCTGCGCTGATACATGGTTTCCATGGCACCGAGTACACCGCCACGCTCAGTGATGCGGTCGAATTCTGAGAGTATGGCTTCTTCCACGAGGTCTGTCAATTCTTCAATGATATAGGAGCCCTGAAGCGGATTTTCATTTTTTGTCAGCCCCAATTCGTGGTTTATAATCAACTGAATAGCCACTGCCCGCCGTACACTTTCCTCGGTTGGTGTGGTGATGGCTTCATCGTATGCGTTGGTATGCAGCGAGTTGCAGTTATCGTATATGGCGTACAATGCCTGCAGGGTTGTGCGAATGTCGTTGAAATTGATTTCCTGTGCGTGAAGGCTGCGTCCCGATGTCTGAATGTGATATTTGAGCATCTGTGAGCGCTCATTGGCACCGTATTTCAGTTTCATGGCTTTCGCCCAAATCCGGCGTGCCACCCTTCCAATAACCGCATATTCCGGGTCGATGCCATTAGAGAAAAAGAAAGAAAGATTCGGAGCAAAGTCATCAATCTTCATTCCACGGCTCAGATAGTATTCTACAAAGGTGAAACCATTGGCCAGGGTGAAGGCCAGTTGTGAGATTGGATTAGCACCTGCTTCTGCAATGTGATAACCCGAAATGGATACGGAGTAAAAATTGCGGATTTGATTGTTGATAAAATATTCCTGCATGTCGCCCATGAGCTTCAATGAAAACTCAGTTGAGAAAATGCAGGTGTTTTGGGCCTGATCTTCTTTCAATATATCGGCTTGTACTGTTCCTCTGACAGCACAAAAAGCTTTTGCCTTCAAACCGTTATACACGTCGGCGGGTAATACCTGGTCACCGGTGAGTCCTAATAGCATTAATCCCAGGCCATTGTTTCCCTCAGGAATTTCACCATTATATTTCGGGCGTGGCATACTCCTGTTGTCGTATTGTTCTTTCAGCTTTGCTTCGACGAGGTGTTCTAAATTATGTTCACGAATGTACAGCTCACACTGTTGGTCGATGGCGGCATTCATGAAGAAAGCACACATGGTAGCAGCAGGCCCATTAATGGTCATGCTTACAGACGTCTTGGGATTGCACAAATCGAATCCTGAATAAAGCTTTTTGGCATCGTCAAGACAGCAGATACTCACACCAGAGTTGCCGATCTTACCATAAATGTCCGGGCGATGGTTGGGGTCTTCGCCATACAGAGTCACGCTGTCGAAAGCAGTACTCAGCCTGGTAGCTGGCATCCCATGCGACAGGTAGTGAAAGCGCCTGTTGGTTCTTTCCGGCCCACCTTCCCCAGCAAACATTCTCGTCGGGTCTTCACCTTTGCGTTTGAAAGGGAAAACCCCGGCGGTGTAAGGAAATTCACCCGGAACATTTTCCTGAAGGCTGAACTTTAATATTTCACCCCAATCTTCAAATTTTGGTAGAATGACTTTAGGGATTTTTGTGCCTGCAAGTGACTTCCACTTTGTGGGTACTTTGATTTCCTTATTCCTGACCTTGTACACATACTCGTCAGAGGCATAATTGTCGCACTTCGACTTCCAGTTTTCGAGAATATTCTGGCATTGTTTATCCAAGCCTGCCTCCAGTTCAGAATAAGTTCTCTTAAGCCCACCAAGAATGTAGTCTTTATCAGCAAGGCTGGATTTTTCAATCCTTTCCATGCTGATTTTTAAACCGAACAATTCACGGGCTATTTGTACCTGTTTTTGTACCCAGGAATCGTACTTGCGGTTATTTTCAGTTATTTCTGATAAGTAGCGAACCCTTGCAGGCGGAATGATGTAAATTTTTTCGCTCATCCCTTCAGCATGAAGGTTTGATTTCCAATCGACGCCACTCTTTTCTGCCAGGAGGTCAAGAATGTTTTTATAAAGGATATTGGTTCCCGGATCATTAAACTGTGAAGCTATGGTTCCGAATACCGGCAGTTCTTCGTCCTTTTTATCAAACTGAACGTGGGCCCGCTGGTACTGTTTGCGAACATCTCTGAGTGCGTCCATTGCCCCCCGCTTATCGAATTTATTGATGGCGATGATGTCTGCAAAGTCGATCATGTCAATTTTTTCCAACTGAGAAGCTGCACCAAATTCAGGAGTCATTACATAAAGTGATACATCTGAATGATCCACTATTTCTGTATCCGATTGTCCAATGCCCGAAGTTTCCAGAATGATCAGGTTGTATGCAGCGGCTTTCAGTACATCGAGAGCTGATTTGACATGCGCTGATAGAGCAAGATTAGATTGGCGAGTAGCCAATGACCGCATGAATACCCTTGAATTGTTGACGGTGTTCATTCTGATACGGTCTCCCAACAAAGCACCACCAGATTTTCGCTTTGAGGGATCAACAGATACAATGGCGATGGTTTTATCGGTAAAGTCGGCCAGAAAACGGCGAAGGATTTCATCGACGAGACTGGATTTGCCGGCCCCTCCGGTTCCGGTTATTCCCAAAACAGGTGTTGTTTTCAGCTTTGGGTTTTTGATGAACTGTGCATGCAATTGTGGCAGAATTGCAGCTGCATATAAATCGGGATCGTTTTCAGCTGTTGAGATAAGGCGCGCAATGGCAACGGGGTCTTTGCGCTGGATGTTGCCTATTTCTCCGTTTAACCCCAGGCCTGTTGGGAAGTCGCATTGTTTCAGCACATCATTTATCATACCCTGTAAGCCCATAAGTCTGCCATCATCCGGAGAATAAATGCGGGTTATGCCATAGTCCTGCAGTTCCTCAATTTCTTTCGGTAAGATGGTGCCACCACCACCTCCAAATATTTTTATATGACCCGCCCCCTGCTTCTTGAGCAGGTCGTGCATGTATTTGAAGAACTCATTGTGGCCACCCTGATACGAAGTCAGGGCTATGCCTTGAGCGTCTTCCTGAATGGCAGCATTGACAATTTCAAATACAGAGCGATTGTGACCAAGGTGAATGACCTCTGCGCCAGACGCCTGCATGATACGCCGCATGATATTAATGGCGGCATCATGGCCATCGAAAAGACTGGCGGCTGTAACGATGCGAATTTTATTTTTGGAATGGTAGGGCTGCACTGTTTTCATATTTGTAATTCCAACCGGAATTCGGTCAATTTTATAATGTCAACTGGAAAATTCCATGTTCTTATTAAGTCACCAAACAAGTATCTGAGCGACGTTTTTCAGGGTGTCAAAATTAGCAAAAATGGATTTGTTTTGCCTGAACTGAAATTTTAACAGAATACTTGTTTAAATGCTTTTAATATTTGGATGTTTCTTTTCACACAGATTTTCTGAGACATTTAAGAGATGTTTGGTGCTTGACAACAATGGAATCTGCGTGAAAAGAAAAGAAAATGCTTTCACATTTTTTTTTGGCTAATAAAAATTGAATCGTATATTTGGCCAGCTAAAACGGCTACTGTGGTTGCCCTAACTGTTTGCAGTAACCATCCAAACAAATTGTAATACACACGAGCAAGACACAATTTTAACCACAACTACAAAACACCATGACAGAGAAAAGCCAATTTGCTCACAAAGATGAAGTGTTTGCATTCGTAGTTTTCATCCTTTGTTGTGTGATTTCCTTTTTCCGGCATCCAATTCACGATTTTGGTATTACTTTCCTCAATCAATAGCCGGAGTTAACATCCTTTTCGGTTTTACTTCTTGATTAACTTTCTCATTAATCAGTTGTGTGTTTTGTTGCCCGCACTAAAATGATTTGGAAATTTTAGTGGGATGTTAGTAGTTTGCAGCCTGCCATTCATGTTGATTTACAGAATGCATAAGCCTTCCAGATAAAGCCCGGATAAATAATTTTCATTTTGAATGAAAGTAACTGATTATTTCCTCAATGCCAATGGCAATACGTTGATTTCATTTGAGGTACTTCCACCGCTCAAAGGTGGAGGAATGTCTGCTATTTTTGATACTCTGGATCCACTCATGGAGTTCAAACCCCCATTTATTGACGTCACTTATCACAGGGAAGAATTCGTTTACAAAAAAATGCCCAGCGGGTATTATGAGAAAATAGCCATCCGTAAAAGACCCGGCACGGTTGGAATTTGCGCGGCTATCATGCACCGTTATGGCGTGGATGCCGTGCCGCATTTGATTTGTGGAGGATTTACAAAAGAGGAAACAGAGAACGCACTGATTGATTTGAACTTCCTGAACATCAACAACGTGCTGGCTGTCAGAGGCGATGCCATGTCTTTTGACGGAAAATTTATCCCGGAGCCCGGAGGCCATGAATATGCACTTGATCTCGTGAAACAAGTGGTTGGAATGAATCAGGGTAAATACCTCGATGAAAACATTGAAAATGGAGCCAAAACTGATTTCTGTATAGGTGTTGCCGGATATCCAGAAAAACATTTTGAAGCACCTAACCTGAAGCTGGATTTAGCCTATACCAAAGCAAAGGTGAAGGCTGGAGCGAATTACATCGTTACGCAGATGTTTTTTGACAACCAGCGATATTTCGATTATGTAAAATTTTGCAGGGAATCGGGTATTGATGTTCCTATCGTGCCGGGCCTGAAGCCAATAACTAAACTTCATCAACTCTCGTCAATACCCCGTAATTTTTACATCAATTTACCGGAAGAGTTGTCCAAAGAAATGCAGAATGCCGGCACAGCAAAAGCCCGCATTGAGGTAGGAACAGAATGGTGCATCATTCAGTCAAAGGAATTAAAGGCAAAGGGAGTTCCATGCCTGCACTATTACACTATGGGTGATTCGGAAATTATCCGGAAAATTGCGGAGGCCGTATTCTGAGGGACTTTTTTTGATTTCCACTTGATATTGCACCCTGCACTTGGGTATTGTTTCTCCTCTACGGTGATACCTCGCAGCACTGCATCCAATGCTGCTCTCAAGTCCTCACCTGTTAAAGGAATTCCGGAATTTGGTCTCGAACCATCAAGTCTGCCACGATAAACCAGTAATTCGTCTTTGTCAAAAACATAGAAATCAGGCGTACAAGCGGCATCATAAGCCTTAGCTACTTCCTGGGTCTCATCATAGAGGTAAGGGAACCTGTACCCCAATTCTTCTGCAAATTCTTTCATGCGCTCCGGGGAATCCTGAGGGTAATTCATTACGTCATTTGAACTGATGGCAACAAACCCCACTTCCTTTTCGAGGTATTCATTTGAGAGCCTTACGATTTCTTCATTAACGTGAATGACGTAGGGACAGTGGTTACAAATAAACATGACCACTGTGGCTTTCATTCCCTGACTGATATCCTTCAAGGAAATGGTTTTTCCGGAGACAGTGTCGGGGAGGTTGAATTGTGGAGCCTTGGTGCTCAGAGGAAGCATATTTGAAGGAGTCAGAGCCATTTTATTCTTTTTATCAGCTTTAGTTCGGAAGATTGTTAAAGGCAGCAAAATAACTAATCAACTGTGAAGAGGTTCAATCCAGGCAGTTTATTTCATTGTCCAATTATTGATTTTGAAGGACAGTGAATTCGACCCGTCTGTTCAGTTGTCTTCCTTTTTCGGAAGAATTGGGTGCAATTGGCTGGCTGCTGCCGCATCCCTTTGCCTTTGTTCGGTTTGGGTGTATCCCGTTGGTCACGAGATAATTAACAACTGATTGGGCCCTCTTTTCCGATAAAACCCTGTTATAATTCATTTCCCCCGTGTTATCGGTATGCCCACAAACCAAAATGGCCAGTCCTGGATTTTCATTCATCACTTTGAGCAATTTGCGCAGTTCGACATAAGAGCGTGGCATTAACTCACTTTTGTCGTGTTCAAAGTAGATGTCTTTTAACTGAACTACCTTGCCTTCTTCCAACTTGATTTTTGTCAAGTCATCGTCTTTGACAGGTACATGCAATATGGGCGGTACTTTTTTAAGCAGTACATCATCGATATAATAATAAGCATATGGTAGGGTTTCCGGTGACCTTTTGAGCGTTAGCGTTTTTTCATCAGTAAAGAAATTGCCTATAATCAGATACTCAAATTCAGATTTTGCATTTAGTCTCCCAGACACTTTAATCCAGGTTGTATCGGGGGCATCAATCAAAGCTTTTTCAAAAAACTCTGGTTTTAACTGTAATAGTCCATCTCCAGTTTCATTGATTTTTTCTTTTGAAAATCCAACTCCCAGGTTATTGACCCTGAGAGAGTTTTTCAAATGGCTTATCCAGACTTCAAAAAGATAGTCTTGCCCAACGACCAACGGCTCGCTTAGCTGAATTTGAATATACTCGCGGCAATGAGGTTTGCCCTCATTACACCCGTAAACCGTTATGCCCGACATGGAGACTCCGCTTCTTGGATGCTGATTGCCAAACCCCTTCTCTTCCCAATGTGCCGGAACCCGGACCTTTGGGCCAAAAATATCAGGGGAAGCATTGGTTGGAGAAGACCAATACTTCATGACAGTGGAGTAGTGTATGCCTTTGTAGAACCAACCTATGGGAGGTGAACTGTACACTTCAAAACTGGGATTGGGTACAATATTTTCCTGCCGGTTCTGTTCCTGAGCCAGCATGGTAGTTGAGTAGAACGATAGCCAAAAAAAGATAAGAGACCAATTTATCTTCATAGGGGAATTCATTAAGAAGGTAAACGGAGCTCTTGGTGTAGTGTTTTACACATCATTGATATTACGATTTCACAGAAATCTCGGTCAGGAGACTATCCACTGAAGAAGCTTCCAGAATACATATACAGAAGCTACCATCAGGAAAAAAATCATAATTATGATAATCAGGATGACAGGCCAGGCGCTGCCCTGGTGAGCACCTTCTACATAGTGCTCTTTCAGAAGGTTGTAGTTTCTCCGGTTAGCCTTAAAATGCAAGTCAAATAAATCACCGAAAAATGGTATTGCTCCAAAAATCATATCAATCAGAATGTTCCAGATCATTTTCAGTACCAGCATTCCGCTGGCACCGTGTTTAACCATGGCCATGATCAACATACCAGAAAAAGAAAATGTAATGATATCTCCGGCATACGGAATCAAACCAATCAGGAAATCAAACCCGAAACGAATCTGAGTGCCGGGTATGCGGAACTTGTTATCCAGAAGGTCTGATAATCTGGCGAGGGTTTGCAGTTTGTCCTTCTTAGATTCCAGGTTGAGTACTTCTGCAGGCATGTTATTGTTTTAGAGTTATATATTCTTAAGTCTTTTTGCTGCTTCGGCCAAGGTTTCCTGGTTTTTTGCGAAACAAAGCCTGATAATTTTATCATCCCTTCCAGAAGAATTGAATACAGATACAGGGATAGCTGCTACGCCAATTTCCGTCGTCATGCGTTTCACAAAGTCTACGTCGGGTTCATCACTGACTGCGGAGTAGTCGAACAGTTGAAAATAAGTTCCCTCACTTTGAATTGGTTTAAGGCGGGAGCCTTTCATTCTTTTCAGAAAGAAGTCTCTTTTCTTTTGAAAAAAGGAATTCAACCCGAGATATTCTTTTGGGTTTTTCAAATACTCAGCTACAGCCAATTGCATCGGCGTATTGACAGCGAACACATTGAATTGATGGACTTTTCGAAACTCTTTGGTCAATTCCTCCGGGGTAACGATATATCCAAGTTTCCAGCCGGTAGCATGAAGTGTTTTACCGATTGAAAATACAGAGGCGCCTTTTTCGTAAATCCCGTTGTATTTAAGCAGACTGAGATGTTGTTGTCCATCAAAAACGAGATGTTCGTATGCCTCGTCACACATGGTGATGATTTCACGGTCACGGGTTATACGGCTCAATTCCTGCCAATCCTCATGAGTGAATATTTTTCCAGTGGGGTTATGAGGCGTGTTTACGATAATCATTCGGGTTCTCCATGAAATCAATTTTTCCAAATGACGCCAATCGATTTTGTAGTCAGGAGCCGGCATTTCATAGGTGACAGCAATTCCTCCGTTTAATTCTACAGCGGGGCGATAACTATCATAAGCTGGCTCTATGATGATTACCTCGTCTTCAGGTTTTACAAATGCGGTGATGGCGCAATACAATGCCTGTGTGGCTCCGGAAGTTATGGTTATTTCCTTATCCGGGTCAACTGCCCGATTGTACAGTATTTTGATTTTTTCAGCTATGGTACTCCTCAACTCCGGCACTCCTGGCATGGGAGCGTATTGGTTGTGTCCCTTATGCATGTACATATTGACCAGGTCTTTCAATCTTGGAGAACAATCGAAGTCTGGGAAACCTTGGCTAAGATTTATAGCGCCATGTTCTTTGGCAAGGGCGCTCATAATGGTGAAAATGGTGGTGCCAACCTTGGGGAGTTTTGACTGTATTTTCATTTTGTTTTCATCAATTAGTGTTTGGCATCAATAGCCAATCACAAGATATTGCCTTCAAGATAAACTACTGTGCTATCAATTGCCCCATCATTTCGAAAGTTAATTTCTCTGTAGGCTATCCTGTAATGATCAAGTTCAAATTGCTCACTAGTCCATTTCATTTGGCAAAAAGTGGATGGAGTAATGTGAACTGTAATGTTTTTCTGTTGAATCGTTTTTTCCACATGGAAATGTCCGCAAAAAACTGTGATGAGGTGCGGGAAGTCGTAAAGTATTTTTTGCAAGGTTTCCTTGTTTTGTAATGGCCATTTTTCGTCCATGTACTTGACACCGGCCCTTACTGGAGGATGGTGCATAAAAATTACGGCATCCTCCTGAACGAGACCCAGCTCCTGAGACAACCATTGAAGCTGTGTTTCAGGAACGATGCCATCAGAGCTATCTATAAAAAATACTTTTCTGTTGCCCATTTTTTCAGACCAGTACGTTCTCCCTTGATTCTGATTGGAAAACATTTTGGCTAACAACAAATTGTTATCATGGTTACCGGCTATTGCCCTGTAAGGTATTTGAAGCTCTTCTAAATTTGTTTTTACCCAATCATACATTTCAAAATTGCCTTCCGAATATGTCACGTCGCCGGTAATAACGAGTAGATCCGGTTTTTCACGCTGAATAGCTGTGATAATGTCAAGGAAGTTTTGGATGACATTTACGCCCCGTGTATCAGTATCTTCAGTGGCGAGATGTAAATCAGTAATTTGAATAATTTTCATTAAATAGCAGTAATTCTCACTTTGAAAAAAAGCTAAATTGAATGGGTTAATTGAATAAAAAAACCCCTAAACAGAGCTTTGGTTTGTGCGATTTTAAGGTCAACTTTCCTTAAACCCTGAGTCTGGCGACCGATTTAGAGCCGATTTAGTCTTATTCGCACCCAGGACAATTAAAAAAATTCATAGTGAAAATTCCACCACAGATAGCCCAGATTCAAACAGATGAAATAAAACTCTGTGAAAATCAGTGTAATCTGTGGTAAATAATTCCACCACAGATAGCCCAGATTCACACAGATTAAATAGAGCTCTGTGAAAATCCGTCCCAAATCAATTTAGAAAAAATCCATAGTGAGAATTGCTGATTAAATAGTGTTTGAAATGGATTCTGCCGGGGTTTGATACTTTTGCTTCATACTGCAGCAAAGCTTCATTAGCAAATATGCTTAAGGGAGTGGAAAATTGTAAAAGTGTTGATTTTTTTCAACCAGTAAAGTCGAACAAATTTTAAATCGGTGATATGAACCTCAACAAATTGAAGGAGGCAATTGAACAGTATAAGAATGGTTTTTCCAATAATACTCTGAGAACGCAATTGTGGAAGTGGGAAGCTCAGAGAATTTTTCAGGAGAATTGGGATGCAAATGCATTTGACTTCGGAAAAATGTACGACGCTTCTTTGCAGAATTCTGTTACCAACAGACTATGGCGTCGGGAAAATTATTTTCCAAAGGACGTGATGGTGAAATTAATTGAAATGAATCATGAGTTTGTGCGACAGGCTTTTGCCGATCTTTATAATGAAGGAAAGGATATTGATGGCAAAATGAACCGTTTTATATTTCACTGCGACCAATTGCTTCAGGAATACAGGGAATTGCATCCGGGCACAAAAGTGAACAGTCATTTTCACGATGATGAATACCAAATCAATTCAATTTACCTGGCATTCCGATACCCTATGACTTATACACCATATCACTTCTCAGCTTTCTCAAAATTTATGGAAAAGCTAGGCAGTAGAGATGTTCCCAAATTGAATGATGTGGAACGATTTTTCAAAGTAATGAGAACGGTATATGGGTTCTTGGTTCGGGACGAGGCACTCGTGGCTCTTCATCAATCCCGACTTGACCCCGGGGTGCATTACACCCAGGATAGCCTGCTTCTCGTGGAGGATTTTTATTTGCAGATATCAGGATTAACAACGCCGGTCTAACCCTCTTCGATTAATTTGGAGATAAGGGCCTGAACTTTCTTCATTTGCTTGCGGGCAACCACAACACTTTGGGGAGCTGCTCTTTCTGAACAATCATCAATAGGGCACCTTTCACATGTGGTATGAACCTGTTTTCTGGGAATAGATGCATCTTCGGCAAAATCTATTTTTTTCAAAATGGATTTATCGAGAACGATACCGACGGTAATGCTGATGTTCTTATCTGGAGAAGGATATGCAGGTTTAGCAATTGTAAAACTAAGATACTCATCATCAGATCTGATAAAGTGGGAACGCTGGATGCCGGCAATTGGCCCGGGTATGATTCCTGTTTTTCTTTTGGCTTCCAGCTCTTTCAGTAAAGAAACAGATATCCACCGGCGGCAATAATGCTCGGAGAGGAAATTGGCATGTGGACGATGTCGTCGACTTAAATGCAGCTCTTTGTCGATCCTGAATTGATCGGTTGCCGGAGTATGAATGAATCTCAGCAACAGGATACTCTCGATGTTGAAAAACTGTGGCAATACATTAGACAACCTCTGAAACAGCATTTCTGGTGAAGCCTGATACTTGTCCAGCATTTGCAAAATGATTTCGGGCTTCCATTTGGGTTGTGAGAAGAAAGCTTTCAGGTCTTCAATAAAGGATTCTCTGTTAATCAACAAAGCGGCAGAGAAGTAGGCCGCTTTAAAATGATTCAATACTTCTTCAAAACTGTGAACCCGAAGCAAAGAGGAGGTATTTGCTCTTTCTTTCAGATTGAGGTAGTTAAATCCCAGTTCTTTTCCGAACTGAAAAGCTTTTTGCATCTCCGTAAGTTCCCCATTTAACAACATTTTCTTACTTGCCGGGATTGTTAACGAACGTATTTCCGCCAGATCAGGGTAAGGCGACAAGCCATTTTCTACGATGGTGTATCCATATTCATTTACCAGTAAATCTGACAACTGTTGAACAGGTATCAGCCCTGTGGTGGGTAGTTTATGCTTTTGGACAAAATTCGCGACCTCATCTTCTAAGTCCGAAAAATAGTTGTTGTGCATTTCGAGGTAGGAACGCAATGCTCCGTAATAGAAGTTTTCCTCTCCCAATGCATAATTTCTCGACAATTCCAACAGGGTAGAGATAAAAGCTCCAACCCTAACAGGAGCATTGGCAATAATCTCAACTACTTTTGAGAGTTCGATACCAAATAAGTCGAGCGGTAGCTCATTCAGAAAGTTCGAACTGAGTAATTCACCAAGAGGCGAAAGACTTTTGCTCAATTTGGGCGAGATTAGATCCTCCGGTGTTGTACCCAGTGCCTTGGCCAAGGTTTCTATTTTATCCTGTTTAGGAAACTTTTTTCCTTTTTCAATTTCATTTAGGTAAGATACTGACATGCCAGTTTCTCTTGCAAAATCAGCGAAATTCAAGTTTTGCTCTTGACGAAGCTGTTTGATTTTCAGCCCAAAAATGATTCGTTCGTTCTGAGATTTCTGGCTCATGGGGTAAAGGTAGAAGATGTAGCGAATTTTCGCAAAGCAATAAAGGAATAATATTTATCCCCCGATTTAAGATGGAAACTGAGGCCCTGAATATTGGAAAGTCAATAAAAATAGTAATAAAATGTGCTCATTTTAAACCTTGCTGAAGCAGGTTAAACAAGAACATTCTCCTGTATGTACCGCGGCCCTAAAAAAGAAAACCGAAAAACTGACAAATGGAACACCGGCCGATGACCAATGTCATTAATAATTCTTTTCCTCTTTTTCATTTTTGCTCCGTTTTAATGGATAAAGCAATCCTAATCATTCTAAACTTTCATTTAAAATAAAGAAATTAAAACTGGCTTTATGAAACTTCCAAAATCATACTACAATCTGCTTTCCTACTTCGGAACAGCTATGGCTGTGTTTTTCTTCTTTCTTATATTGCTGATGCTCATATTGCAGTATGTATTTCAGTTTGGAAACCAGTATACCAGTCTGTTCACGTTTATCATCCTACCCATATTCCTGGTAACAGGTTTGATTCTGATATCCCTCGGTATGTACATTCAAAACCGAAAGGATAAGAAATCTGAGATTGGTGAAAAGGGCCGTTTTACCGTAATTGACATTAACAAGCCTGAGCATTTTAACTGGTTTGCTATTGTATTGGCATCAACTGCTGTGATTTTAGGAATGTCGGCTGTAGGCACTTACGAAGCATTCCACTATTCTGAATCAGTCGAATTTTGCGGAACCCTTTGCCATGAAGTGATGGAGCCGGAATACGTCACCTATCAAAATTCTTCACACTCCCGCATCAGTTGCGCTGAATGTCATATTGGCGCTGGTGCCGACTGGTTTGTCAAGAGCAAGCTTTCAGGCCTGTATCAGGTCTATTCCGTTTTGGCTGAAAAATATCCAAGACCCATACCCACTCCAATCGAGCATTTAAGACCCGCCAGGGAGACCTGTGAAAAATGCCACTGGCCCGAAAAGTTTTATTACAATAAAATAAAAACTAAGCGGTATTTCATGGCCGATGAAGAAAACAGCGAATGGTATGTTCAGCTAAAGATGAAAACCAGCCCCGACCATTCCGCACTGGGTCTGACCGAAGGCTCCCATTGGCACATCAATCCGAACGTTCAGATTGAATTTGCATCAGATGAAAGGAGAGAAATGGTCAGCTGGGTGAAATACACCAACAAAGCGACCGGTGAGGTAATTGAATATTTTGATGAGGAAAATGAAGTTGATCCAGCCGATTTGGCTTCCATGAATAAAAGAACCATGGACTGTCTCGACTGCCACAATAGACCATCTCATGCCTTTAGATACCCTCAGGATTATTTCGACGATCTGTTGATTTCCGGTAAAGTTGATAAATCCATTCCGAGCATCAAATTTGCTGCAATGGAAGTTCTCAAGTATCCTTACGAAACCAAACAGGAAGCACTGGATTTACTCACCAGCGAAATCAATGCTTATTACGAATCAGAACATCCTGATTATTTCGCTCAAAACAAGACCAAGATATCCGATGCTATTAAGGCTGTACAGTCTGAATACAGTAAAAATACTTTCCCCAAAATGAAAGCTGATGCTGTATTTTACATTAACCACAACAGCCACTTAGAGTCAAACGGCTGCTTCAGGTGCCACAATAACACATTTAAGTCATCAACCGGAAGGGTTATCTCAAAGGATTGCAATAATTGCCATTCCATTTTAGCTCAAGGTAAGCCGGGTGCCTTGCAATATGCAACAGGTTTCCAGCCAATGGAATTTGTTCACCCTGTCAACGTAAAAGGAAAGGACAAGACATTTAATTGCTCAGAATGCCATGCTGCCTTATTCGAGTAATAGAATAAGAAACTCAGCCCAAACAAATAAACACATTTAAACAGCAACAGCCCTGAGTATTCAGGGCTGTTGCTGTTTTCTTATATGCCTTAGTCTGTTTTCCTGCTTTTTGAATAATAAATAGAGACAGCAATGGTGATGATTGCCAGGGCAAGAAAGGCAACGATGCGGTAAATCATATCTATACGTCCCAAATCAACCACGAACAAATAAAAGGTAGTTGCAATAAAGGTCCCAATCGACATCCACCTGTATTTATGCTCATTGATAACTTTACCTATAATCAGGAACAATATGGCTGCCATAATCCAGGAAAGCGTAACGTATTGGCTGGGAAGGGCTTTGTACAGTGAAAACAATATCAATCCCAAACCAAATGTCAGATAAATACTTTGCAGGAATCCAGCCTGCATCTCCAGCTTAGACTCTCTAAGTTTGAGAATTCGCGCAGAGGCCAACGCTACAATGGCAAATGAAAAATTAATGGGGGTCGTTTTTTCTGAAACGACAAAGTAAGTCAGGAGCAAAACGACAAAGAGTCCAAGATTCAGAATGACAATGAGTTTTGAGCGGAACCATAATGCTATCAGAATAACAAGTATAGATTCAAAAGGCAGCAGCAGAAAGGTATTTGGCAATTTGAAGTGGCCAAAAATGGCCACACTTAAGGCTACAAAACTATACAGTGCGTAAAGAGAATGTGATGTGCTCCAATATGTCTTTAATTTGAGAAATACTGCAAATGAAAATCCGATCAGGAAAATCAGAACGAAAATGAAGCTGTAATCAGTGGGGAAGAAAGTAACAATAAACAGTGCTAATAAAGATGTAAAGCCAATGCCATTTACGATGATTGTACCAGTTACAAGGTTGTTGGTAATTCTTTCGTTTTCTGGCATAAAAGAGATCAGTGAATACGCAGATGCAATTGCCAGGAGATACAAATAACTAAAGTCATGTGAGGAAACAATTTTGGCCGTATGCCCCATAATAGGATTATCCAGGAACCAGATAATCATAGTTAAATAAACGAGCATTTGCGAAAGAAAAAGCAAACCCCTCCATTGAAAGCGATAAAGAAAATAAGTGAATACAACTGCCACTGCAGTAGTTACCGGCAGCATAACGTGTGTAGTATCACTCAGGATGCCAGTAGTCAGGGCCAATACCATTGATATGGTTGCAAGAATTGGCGATTTCTTTTGATGCGCGAAATAGAATTGTACTAAATTAATAAGCACCAATAAAGCTATACAGATGCCCTTACTGGTTAAAAGAGGAGAATCCGTCAGGAAGTGAAGCCTGAATGTAAAATAATAAAGCAGGAAATGACCCAGATAGGTGAACATTCTTGCCATATTGGAATAGGAATGTCTAATGAGATAGGAAAGAAGGAAAATACTGGCCACCGATAAGTAACCCACCAAACTTGCCAGGCCTGTTAACCCTTTGCTCTCCAGAAACTGCGTGAGAAAAGTTAGTCCAAACAAGAGCACTATGTTTCCCAACCAGGCCAAACCATATTCACCCAAAGCAAACTCAATGTTTTTAGAGGAGAATTGCGAAATAGCATCTTCTTCTTGAGTTGTGTTTTGTTCTCCGGGAAATTCCGCTCCAGTGCTGGAATAGGTGCCTACCAGACGTTCAATATTTGTCAATCGGGCCTCCAGTGTGTTTAATTTTTGAATGATCTCATCGAGTGATGGATTTTCAGAATAGCCGGATTTTTTCATGGCAGAATAGGTTAGTTAATGAATCAGTGCACAAACAAGTACCAGGGCTTATCAATTCATTCTTCAATAAATGCAAACAGAATCAGGCTATAAGAGGGTAAATAGCAACAGGGTTATGCCAAACGAGAGCTGAGCTCGCATGAGAGATGTGAGAACAAGTTACATAAATGTTAGTACAAGGATTAAAACCATGGCCAAAATATTATTTTTGGTTACAGGTATTAAAAGTGAAAACTTAGCCGGTAATCCAGGTATTTTATGCTGGCATCCTACTTTTTGTCTGGAATTTTATAAAAATCTACCGCAGGATCTCCATAAGGTTCACAGCTAATCCTGTCAATTTTTCCAGCGGCATTGGTGAGAAAAAATAAATGAAAATCGGGTTCATCAGCCATGGTTTCCGATGTAATGAATTGGTCGTAGTGATAATGAAAAAGGGGACAATTGTGGCCTCGAAAAATAAATTGAAGTTGATTGCCAACCATAGCTATTTCCATTTTGCCATAAATTGGATTGGAGTAAACGCCTTTGTAATGGCTGAGCGGATGAGAGGGCCTGGTATTTAAAACTCGTTGACTTTCAATAATATCCCTCCTTTTGGTTTCCTTGTTCAGAAAATTCTGATACTCTACCTTCCATCGTGCATCCCAATCGGTAGACTCCAGATTCAGGAACCTGTCAATAATGGGCAATGCCAGGGTCAGCCGAAAGCAACCCGCATTGCAATAGTTATGTACTATGAACACTCCGAGTTTTTCCTGCGGGAACAGACTCAGATTAGAGTAAAAGCCATTGATGGAACCTGTATGCATTGTCATTTGAAGCCCTTTGTACATCAATATGCGCCGTCCCAATCCATAAATAGGGTGAGAAAGTTCCCGATAAACTGTTTCTTCGTCAACAATGCTGTTTGGCTTCATCGTTTGAGAAATCACTTCACAGGAAAAAACCTTATTGTCATTATAATCTCCGTCGTTGAGCAAGGCGATCATCCAATTACCCATGTCTTCAATATTGGATTTGATAAGGCAGGAAGGGTACAGGGCGGTGGGCTGTGAAGTGAATTTCCTCAGCAAAAACTGATTGCTACCTGGAGGGGTGTAATAGGACAATGAATAATTCCCATTCAGCCGCGACTTTTCTACTGAAAAGCAGGTTGAGTCCATTTGCAAAGGATAGAATATCCTTTCGTTTGTCAATTCTTCCCATGATTTGCCCATCAGGGATTCAATAACATATCCGGCTGCACCGTACATGATATTATTATAGTCATAGCTCTGCCTTAGGGCGGCTGTGGGTTGCATGTAGGCTAACCTTTCTATCAATTCCGTTGGACTCAATTCCGCATTTTTCCAAATGCCGTCATACCGGCCCAAGCCGGTTCTATGGCTAAGCATATCTCTCAGTG
Source organism: uncultured Saprospiraceae bacterium (assembly GCA_964423205.1). Classification (GTDB taxonomy): domain Bacteria; phylum Bacteroidota; class Bacteroidia; order Chitinophagales; family Saprospiraceae; genus UBA6168. Next base: position 18,872 of record CAYRDX010000071.1, read on the forward strand.
TAATCTTTGCATTTAGTTCATCCGTGCTGAATTTCAGTTTTGTGGAAAAATTTCTGACCGGCTCATCAATGCTCAGATAACCTTCTTCCAGTAGCATGCATGCCAGAATGGAAGTGAACAGTTTAGTGTTGCTGGCAATTGGAAACATTGTTCTGCTTGTAACGGGCAATTTGTTCTTCAAATCGCGATAGCCGAAACTACCGGAGTAAACCATTTTGTCTTTGTAAACGATACCGATGGCAAGGCCAGGAATCTTCCATTCTTTGACCATTGTGTCGAGGAAGCGCTCTATGGATTGAATTTTCAGGGTTACTTCATCCTGTCCCGCAATGGGAGTGGCAAGAGAAATAAGCATTAATAAACAGGAAGTTAACCTCAGTACACGCTTGAAAGAAATGGAGTTTTTATGGCGCGCATTCATGGTATCCCAGATTATTGAATATTGACAATCAACAGGGAGAAGGGCACAAAGAGGCGTCGTCACGAGCAGTAAGCGCAGGAAAAATAACCTTTTTCGGCATCAGATGCCATGATGAAAGTTGATAAGTAAATTAACTTACCAAATTGGATGTTTCGATTTCCAGGGAGTTGTCACTATCTGTTTAGTAATGAGTCAAAAATAAAATAGCCAAATTGTTTGCTTAACCAATTGAAAAT
>CAYRDX010000072.1:0-19193 GCA_964423205.1 uncultured Saprospiraceae bacterium
AAGGAAAGTTGACCTTAAAATCGCACAAACCAAAGCTCTGTTTAGGGTTTTTTTTTTAATTAACCCATTCAATTTAGCTTTTTTTCAAAGTGAGAATTACTGGGTTTAAGTAATAGGGTGAAGGTAGGGAAAAAATGTAGAGAGCTCTGGAAAGCTGAAGTAGCCAAAAATAGAATTTTCAAACAAAGTTTTATTTTTAGCTTCGATAAAATTCATAAAATGCCTCGAAGAAAAACAATCAACAAAACAGGGATTACAAGAATCGAAGGCATCCCATATCATGACGCCTGGGTCGCTTACAAATGCGTGAATTGCCGTGAAATGAATTACGTCCAAATCGGTCAGGATCTGCTCTCCCCAAAAACCGCACTGGAAAATTGTGTTTGGAAATGCGCCAAGTGCGGCTTTGTCCACTCCAAAGAATCGGATTTGCCTTTTGAAAACTGGGAGGAAGTATACAACAGTGCCGATTCTACGACCGCCCTGCGTTTTTGGGAGGGTTTTTTCAGAATAGCTACCGAACACCCCGAATCTTACTGGAAACAATGCAATGTCTGTTCGAGAATACTTCCATTCAGCGCATTCAGCAAGCATGCCGGTTGGGGGCCGCTCGAAAAGCAAATGGAATGCAGGAGTTGCAAGGGCGCCATCAATGCCGTTTTGAACCCGAAAAGGAGCAAGGAGCAACTCCACGAATCGGCAGTGAGGAGGAGGATTGCCGACCTGTTCCTGGAAGACATCAACCAAGCGATTGATTTCCAGGACTTGTTCGATCGATTCGACCATCGTTGCTTCAAAACCAAAATGCCGTTGGATATCGAAGCAAGGGAAACCTGGGCTATTGACCATATTTTACCTTCAAAATACCTGTACCCGCTCACCGTCAGCAATGCTGCCTTGCTTTCACGCAGTGCCAATGAGAACAAACGGGACAAGTGGCCCGGCAAATTTTACGACAACAACGAATTGATTGAATTGGCAAAAATAACGGGCGCCAACCTGGATTTGATTTCCCGAAAAATCCCGGTAATGAATCACCAGATAGATGTAAACAAAGGTGTGGAACGCTATCTCCAGGTCAGGGAAAAGTCCGATTTGCCCAAACGAATAAAGGAAATCAAAAAGATACTCCGGGTGTATGATTTGGTGGAGAACCTTTCTGAGGAAAACAAAAAATTGCTGGGGTTCACATGATTTACACCAGCACGAGATACTGATGGGAAGTCACCGTGCCTTTATCACGGATGCCATGTGACTCGCAATGCTCCACACTTTCATCAAACAAATCGGCGGCCCGGAACCAGCGTTTGCTGATTTTCTGTAATTCCGCCGCCATGTCGCACTTCGAGCTTTTACCCAAATGCAGGACGCAAACGCCATCCTTTTTCAAACGCTCTTTCGCCTGCCGGAAAATACTTTCGTAAATGCCGAAATCCTTTTTCTGCTTTTCTTCTACATAAGAATTGACCTGGATTTTGAAATCTTTTTCCGACCAGCCGGCGAACCAAATGCGAATCCAGTTTGCCAGATAAAACCTCGTGCTGTCGAAGAACGGCGGGGAGGTGATGACGGCGTCCAGGCAATTTATTTCCTGGGGCCATAAGCTGGTCGTGTCCTGGTGGAAAATTTTGCCGCTTTTGAAATGCAGTGGCAGTTCCTGCTGCAGGGTGCGCTCTACTTTTTCCGTGAGTTTTTCAACCAGGTTTTTGTAAACGAACTCCCCAGTCGGGGCATACGGCACGATGGGGTGCGACCTTCGGCTAAGCGCATAGGGCCGGTTGCCGTGCAGAATGTGGAGCAGAGAGGCAACCACCAGTATTTCGCTTGCGGTTTTCGGGCTGTTTTCCTTGACAAACCTCCGGGCAAGGATGATTTCCTGTAGCGTTTTTTCTTCGTAATATTCAGCCAGCGTTTTATTAAAACCGAACTGCTTCACCTCGTCGAGTTCAGACTGCGTGCATGTATTTTGACCGATAAATTTCCCGATTGCCTTGACGTAGCGGTAACATTCTTCGCTGGCCGGGACGGTCACTTTTCCGGCGGAGATGTAGTAAGCCGGCAAACTGATGTCTATGCCATAAGCCATTTTTCCCGCCAACGCTGCCTCGAAGGGAATGGTGCCGACACCGGAAAAGGGGTCGAGCACGGAGCCGCTGACAGGCACAAAAGTTTCCACTAAGTGGTGGGCGATGGCAGGTTTCAGTTTCCCCTGGTAGGAACAAAGCGAATGGTTGTTGTGCCCCCAGTTCCTGTTCGAAAAAGGGGCTTGCTGGTGGGGGACGGTTGTGCTGAAATGCTGCCAGTTTTTTTCCCAAAAGACAGGTGCAGCGCCGTTGACCCGCCTACTTTTTTTAGATGAAAACTGAAACACCAGCAGCGATTGCGTCAGCACCTCCTTGTTTCTCGACCTTCGTTTTCTGAGGATTTTATTGTCTATAAGTTCAAACCCAAGCTCTATCAGCAGTTCGGAGAGTATCCCGTCCGTGTCGATATGTACACCGCAAAAGATGGAGTCGCCGATGTCAACCAGTATTTTAGCACCATCGGCCAGGTGGGGTTTGCAATCGCTGAATACCTGATACATTTCCTCGAAGTAGCATTTCGCCATCAGGGGTATCCGGGCGTCGTAGGCATGTGTTTGCAGTTCGAGCAGGGTGGTTTTCAGGGTTTCGCTTTTGGTTGAAATGTCCAGCCCGTTTGAATGGAGGTACTCCTTTCTCACGTCGTTGATGCCGCTGGTCAGTGCCTGGTCCCTGAAAGAACGCAGGTCGTTTTCGAATTGCAGGTAGCGAAGAAACCACAGTTCGACCTTGGTATTCCTGAAATAATTGGTGCCGTTCAGGTAGGGTGGACTGGTGATAATGGCCCCGATTTTCAGCCCGTTTACCCTGCCGATGTTTTTAGCGTTGGAAAGGATGAACTCGTGGGGCATCGCCAATTTGAAGTTAAAGTTCACCACATCTTCGGCTATTTCGACGATTTTTTTGGGGAGTATTTCCTCGAAGGTTTTCAATTCTTTGGCCAGCTCTTTTTTCGTTTTGAACCTGACGTCTCCGGCTTTTTTCAGCAGGGAGACGGGTAGTAGGCACGACAGCACCGCGACCATTACGAGGTCGGAGAGCAGTTCGTCTTCTAATTTCACAACATCCAGGTAAGAGCGCAGCCGGAGCGTTTGGATGAAAATTTTTTCGGGAAAATACTTGCTGCCCGAAAACAAAGTGCCGTACGCATCCCGGAGCGCCTTGTCCTCCTCAAATTTTTCGAGCGATTCGAGGATGCCCGATGAAATATCGTGCAGTTCTTTCGACAATTTCTTCCGTCGTTGTGGACTGGCACTCAGAACATTGGATTTCACCCGGATGAGAAATTGCAGCAGTGGGTTTACCTCAGAGTAAACTGTTGACAATCCCACTTCATCAGCCGCAAAAACGGTCGTGCCCGTCCCGGCGAATGGCTCGTATACCAGCGTATTTTCGATACCAAATTTCTTAATTAAAGTTTTTACGAAATCCGTGGAATAGCCTTCGATGTAAGGGTACCACCTTTGGAAAGGTAGGTCTTTGCTTTTGACATAAGTTACGTCCTTTTTCGACATCCCGTTGGCCTGTTCGGTCTCCGGCAGGTTTTGTTTTATCAGCCGTTTCATTGCTTGATTGATGGAGCGCTCCTGTTTTTCGGCAAAAAGGCACAACTGTTTGTAGGTTTTGATGCCGATGAGTTCCTTAATTTCCTGGGTACTCATGTTTTTGACCTTGGCGTAATAGGGTGCTTCCGGCTCATTGAAAGCAATTGTGACAGATTTATCCCTGGAGTCGTCGGAGGGGTAGTCGCTGAAATAGACTGCTTTGAAGTATTGTTTTGCCATTTTCCGAAGAAAGTATCAATTAATGATAGTTGTTTCGCAAATGTAGAAATTGGTTTTGATAATTTATCAAATGGAGATAAATCTTACCACAATTACAATCTTCTAATCAGAAAGTAATCAAAATACTTCACGATGCGGCAAAAATCTGAATCCCAGAAAATCAGGATGAAAGAAATTTCAAAAAACTGTTGTAACGAAGTTTCAAAGTTGGCGAATCAATTATTTCAATATAGTCGTGTAGCCGTTCGGGGTTGAGGCCACTATTCATCTCCTGCCTGTTGAGTCGCAAAGCTTCAAAGTCAGGAGTGTCTATGAGATTTGTATTGAAATAAAGCAAATCGACAATAGCCTTCTCAGGGCTTGCAATGTTGTATCCAAACCCTTTGACTGTATTTGGTTTGATAGCCAAAAAACAGTTTTGGTCTGACGGAGCGATAGGAAAAATTACCGATGGGAGTTCCCCATTCGACTGGTTTAGCGGTTGTCACCGAACTTATCAGAAACACACTTTCTGGTATCCAATTGTAAAATCGAAGGGCACTTTGAAGTGAAACATAAGATGGACTTCGCAGCCTGTTCGCAACGAAATACAAATCTGCTTCTGCTTCCAAACTGCCGGTAAACGCATACCAGCCGTTCCGCAACTTAATCAGATATCCTTTTTTTTGCCAGTTAACAAGGTTGACAAAATTGAAACTACCCAGCTCCTTTGTGATGTCGCCGGTGGAAAACACCCTATTAACGTGGAAAATATCTCTAAATTCCAGAAAATTCATTCTTTTTTTTTTACAAAAATATAAATTATTAGGAATAAAAATCTACCTGGATAAACCAACTTGCCTCATCCGCAATATCACACAAAGCTTTACCAAGGGAACTGATTTATTAAATCTGGCCCTACACTCATATTGTCGCGTTGCAGACTTGGTAAACAGTTGAAGATTGATACTTTCGACACTCAAACTAAAGACCAAAGAAATGCGCCTTACGATATCAACAATAGCCTTTTTAATCTATTTCGTTTCCCTGGCCACAGGACAAACCAATCCAGCAACCATCACAGCCACTTTCTCAGAAACCCGTATTCGCCTGGACGGCATCCTTGATGAAGAAGTCTGGCAAAAGGCTGCCCGCATCAGTGACTTCAAGCAAGTTGACCCCGTAGAAGGAAGCCCGGCTACTGAAAAAACAGAAGTCGCTATAGTGTTTGTTGAAAATGCACTGTATATAGGTGTATGGTGTTACGATAGCGAGCCTAAAAAAATAGTAGCTAAATACCTTCAGCGCGATTTTGATGTGGAGGAAGACGACCTCTTCGCTTTTGTTCTCTCACCTTTCAACGACTACCGAACAGGTTATGCTTTTGGAATAAATCCCAATGGAGCCCGTGCGGATGGAACTGTTCAGGGAATAGAGGACATTAGTCTCGACTGGAATGGCGTTTGGGACGCTGCGGTTACAAAAAACCCGGAAGGATGGTTTGCAGAGATTTACATTCCTTTTTCAACACTCCAATACCGGCAACAGGAAGAACAAGTTTGGGGAGTAAATTTTCAAAGACACATCATCCGAAAGAATGAACAAGCCAGATGGCAAGGCTGGAGCCGCAATTACCAACTGGAAAACCTTTCACAAACAGGGCAACTGCTCGGACTTCGCAATATAAAAGGAAAGGTCAGACTGGAAGTAAAACCCTATGGTCTCGCCGGAGTCACAAAAACCAAGGGCATTGAAGCAGACCCTTTGACCAAGATAGGGGTTGACATCAACAGAAACCTTTTATCCACTTTGAAACTGAACCTAACGGTCAATACAGACTTTGCACAGGTTGAATCTGACAGAATTCAAACTAACCTGTCCCGTTTTTCGCTTTTTTACCCTGAAAAGCGGGAGTTTTTCCTCGAAGGCACCTCAAATTATTCATACAGTCTTGGCGGGCCAAACTCACTTTTTTACAGCCGGCGCATTGGGATAGGCCCAAGAAACAAATTGCTGCCCATACTGGCAGGGGCCCGGATTTTTGGCAAAGCCAATAAAACCAATATCGGCCTTTTGAGCATTCAAACTGACGAAAAGGAGGGAACTCCAAGTACAAATTATTCTATGTTGCGACTGGTGCAGGACTTTGGAAGTCAGTCCAATGCAGGTTTCATCTTTACCTCAGTTCAAAACGGCGAAACCAGTAACCTCGTTTTTGGTGCTGATGCTAAATATGGTACAGCAACTTTTCTGAATGACAAAAATCTGGTGGTGGGTGGTCAGTTGTTTGCCAGCATGGTCCAGAATGCCGAAAAAAATGATAATGCAGGCTACAGGTTTTACCTCGATTTCCCCAATGATATCATTGATTTTTACTTTGGCACAACCGGAATACCAGACAATTTCACACCCGGCATGGGATTCCTTTCCAGAAAAGGATACCGGCATTACGTATCCTCTTTTCGCTACATGCCAAGGTGGTTTTCAAGCCTCGGAGTCCGGCAAATGAACCTAAGCCCCTGGAGGTTTTCACTTTATTACGACTGGAAAACCGGAGAATTGATAAGTTATGAACACTCCATGAGACCCTTAGGCTTTGAAACTGAGAGTGGTGAGTCTTTTGAAATTGACTTTCAACGTGAACTTGACAAACCCGATGAGGATTTTGACATAAGTGATGATATCATAATCAAAGCCGGAGAGTACAAAATGCTGGGTTATGCTATAGAGTTTAGTACCTATTCCGGTCGCAGGGTTTCCGGAGATATTGAATATTCCTACGGGCAGTATTATGGTGGCCATCTTCGGTCTTTTGATTCGCGGCTGGCTCTGAACCTGACTAAACACCTAAACATCTCAGCAAGCTGGGAATACAATGACCTCAATGTGAACGATGTTTCCTTGCGTTTTCACGAATTTTCAACGAGAGTCATTTATGCATTCACGCCAAGATTAAATGCTTCCGTTTTTGCACAATGGAACAGCGAGGAAGATTACCTCGGTTACAACTTTAAAATTCACTGGATACCCAAGATCGGCAGCGATTTCTATCTGGTATTCAATCAGGCTTACAATGAAAAATTAGTAAGGGAGCAACTTCAGGAAACTTCGGCTGCGGTAAAGTTGGTGTGGAGGGTGGCTCTATAAGGACTGAAGGATTGAGGGATAGAATGAGTGAATGAATGAATGAGAGAATGAGTGAATGAGTGAAGGAGTGAAGGAGTGAAGGAGTAATGGAGTAAAGGACTGACTGTGGACTGAAGACTGCAGATAGCGGGCTGTCGACTGAAGACTAAAAGACAGGAGGCTATGCATTAAATCTTCATATCCTCCTATCCTCTCATCCCCATCAAATTAGTATCTGTAGTACTCCGGCTTGTAAGGCCCATCTTTTTTCACGCCTATGTATTTGGCTTGCTTCTCATTCAGCTCCTCCAGTTCAACTCCAATCTTGGAGAGGTGCAAGCGGGCTACCAATTCATCGAGGTGCTTTGGCAAAACGTAAACTTTGTTTTCGTACTTGTCACTGTACTTCCAAAGCTCAATCTGAGCTAAAGTTTGGTTGGTGAATGAGTTAGACATCACGAATGAAGGATGTCCTGTTGCACAACCGAGATTCACCAATCGGCCTTCTGCCAGAAGTATGATGTCCTTGCCGTCAACGGTGTATTTATCTACCTGTGGTTTGATGGTAACTTTTGAAGAACCATGGTTTTTGTTCAGCCATGCTACGTCAATTTCGTTATCGAAATGGCCGATGTTGCAAACGATGGTTTTGTCTTTCATCAGTTTGAAATGCTCACCCGTTACCACGTCGCAATTGCCGGTAGCTGTGACCACGATGTTCGCGAGTGGAATAGCATTTTCCATTTTCAAAACCTGGTAACCATCCATTGCTGCCTGAAGCGCACAAATGGGGTCTATTTCCGTAACGATAACACGGCAACCTGCTCCGCGCAATGATGCGGCAGAACCTTTTCCCACGTCACCATATCCGGCTACCACGGCAACTTTACCGGCCAGCATGAGGTCGGTTGCACGGCGGATAGCATCCACCAGACTTTCCTTACAGCCGTATTTATTGTCGAATTTGGACTTGGTTACACTGTCGTTTACATTGATGACGGGGATTGGTAGTGTACCTTCAGTTACACGGTCATACAAACGGTGCACGCCAGTAGTCGTTTCTTCACTGATACCTTTGATGCCCTGAGCCAGTTCCGGATAGCGGTCCAGCACGACATTAGTCAGGTCACCGCCATCATCGAGAATCATGTTCAGTGGCTTGCCACCTTCGAATGCAAACAGCGTTTGCTCAATGCACCACCAGAATTCCTCTTCATTCTGCCCTTTCCATGCATAAACAGGGACTCCGGTTGCAGCAATGGCAGCGGCAGCATGGTCTTGGGTGGAGAAAATATTACAGGATGACCAGGAAACTTCGGCACCCAGTTCAACCAGGGTTTCAATCAAAACTGCAGTTTGAATGGTCATGTGAAGGCAACCGGCGATGCGGGCACCTTTGAGGGGTTTTTCTTTGCCAAATTGTTCTCTGAGGGACATCAGGCCGGGCATTTCGGCCTCTGCCAATTCAATTTCCTTGCGGCCCCAATCAGCCAGGGTTAAGTCTTTTACTTTGTACTTGAGTGTGGTTTCCACTGTTTGCATGGTGAATTTGTATTTTGGTTTAAAAAGACATTCAGAAGTATAAAAAATCGTGAGGCGCAAAAATAGTTATTTATAAACTTCTGCTGTTCACGAAAGATTCAAGCCTTCAACCATTTAGGCTCACTTAAGTTGATGGGAACCGCCATTTTTTCCAATAAAACCTCCATTGAATCAGCAACGGAAAACAGATGGAGGCTGGATGCTTTCACAAATCCTTCTTCGTACATCCTGTCAATTTGTTTCAATAGGAAGTCAAAGAAGCCTTTGACATTTAAAATGCCAATCGGCTTATTGTGAAGATGAAGTTGCCGCCAGGTTAGTATCTCAAAAAATTCATCCAGTGTGCCGTACCCTCCGGGAAGCACCACAAATGCATCGGCCCGTTCTGCTATTATTTTCTTCCGCGCATGCATGCTGCCCGTTACAACTAGCTCAGTCAGTCCTTCATGACAAACTTCCTTTTCCCGCAAGAAGTGCGGAATAACACCAATTACTTCTCCCCCACTCTCTAAGCAAGCATCTGCAATGATACCCATTAGCCCTATATTTCCTCCTCCATAAAACAGCTTGATGCCCTTGCGGGCAAATAACTTGCCTGTCTCAATGGCCTGGATTCTGTAACATTCATCAAATCCAGGAGAACTCCCACAAAATACTCCTATTGATTTCATAAACTTGAATGAAGTAAAAAGGTAATAGGTAGAAGGCAAAAGTAAAAAGGTAAAAGTCAAAAAGGGGGAAAGGCAAAAGGACCCCGAGTGCTCGGGGGGAAATTAACCAAGCCCCGGCAGTAAAATGCCAACCCCGAAGAGGAAGGTTCAAAAGGCCAAGCAACCAACAGCTAATAGCCAAATTCAAATACCTACCTTTGCCATTGAATACAAACAAACCCGCCAAATGAGCAAAGCAGACAAAATCGCACGATTCGACCCCAGTGGTGTGGGGTTGAAAAATGGAAACTTTATTGGATTGCCTTTTGACGAGGAAGATGCGGATATTGTCCTGCTTCCCGTTCCCTGGGATGTCACGGTGTCTTTTTCTGCAGGCACTTCCGGAGGACCTCAAAACATACTCGATTGCTCTCCACAATTGGACCTTTTCGATGCTGACGTTCCTGATGCCTGGAAAAGGGGCATCTATATGCGTAAGCCCAGTGAATACTGGCTAAAGAGAAACAAAGAGCTAAGGTATTCTGCTAAAACCTACATTGAATTCCTGGAGAAAGGTGGGCGCTTACAGGATTCCGTCAGAATGGAAGCAGTACTATCCATCATCAATGAATCTTCTGAGAAGCTCAATGAGTGGGTTTATGAGAAAACCAGAGAGTTAATCAGAAATGGCAAAAAAGTGGGTCTTGTAGGCGGCGAGCACAGCGTTCCACTCGGATATTTAAAAGCACTGGCTGAACACCATAGCAATTTTGGCATACTTCAAATCGATGCCCATCAGGACCTCCGCAAAGCTTATGAAGGCTTTACCTTTTCACATGCATCCATTTTTTATAATGCCCTTCAGATAAAGGAAATTGAAAAACTGGTGCAGGTGGGTATTCGGGACTTCTGTGAAGAAGAATCGATCTTGACCAAATCATCTGGTGGCCGGGTACAGGTATTTTACGACCAAAAAATAAAAGAATCACTGTTTTGTGGCGATACCTTCCAGAAAATTGCCGAGTACATCATTTCCGACCTCCCCGATAAAGTTTACATCAGCTTTGATATTGATGGACTGGCGCCGGAACTTTGCCCAAATACAGGCACCCCTGTACCAGGCGGATTAAGTTACTGGGAGGCAGTGTATTTAATCAAGATGGTAGTCGAATCAGGTAGAGACATTATTGGCTTCGACTTGTGTGAGGTAGCAGGAAAAGGGCACGAATGGGATGGAAATGTCGGCGCGAGGGTGTTGTATAAGCTATGTAATCTTATGGGAATGAAGATGGGAGGATAGAAGAAAGGTGGATCAGTTGGGGTTTTGAGTTAGCCCACATCCTCCTATCTTCCCATCCTCTTATCTTCCTATAAAAACCAACCATGCAAGAACTGCTACATTGGGACCAAAGTATTTTCCACCTGATAAACTCGGGATGGCAAAACTCCTTTTTTGATTGGTTGATGCCCATACTCAGGAACAAATACACCTGGGTACCGCTTTATCTGTTTATAGCCAGTTTTTTATGTGTAAACTACGGCCGGAAAGGAATTATCATTGTTTTGGCAGCTATGTTAAGTGTTGGAATTTCTGACGCCATTAGCAGTCACCTGATTAAGAAAACTGTGCAGCGTGAAAGACCATGTAAGGAACTTGAAGAGGAAACTGACATCCACCTGCTGGTCAATTGTGGATCGGGATACAGTTTTCCATCCAGTCATGCTTCCAACCATTTCTCACTATCTGTATTCCTGATGATTACTTTGGGTACAATGTTGCCCAGAGTCAAAATTCCATTATTGCTTTGGGCAACGGTAATCTGTTATGCCCAAATTTATGTCGGAGTGCACTACCCCTCCGATGTTCTGGCTGGCAGCATACTTGGGACTCTTATTGCTATGGTTATGGGATGGTTGGGAAGAACATGGATAGAAGGATAGAAGGATTGTAGGAATGAAGGGTGAAATGTTCTTAATGGTTTTTACTTTTGCGGCTTTAGAAATTACATGACGACCTGGCAATATTTACTCTTATTTGGCAGCACTTTTTTGGGTGGAATGGCCGGCTTTTATTTCCAAAGAGAAAAGAAGGGCCTGTTACAGATTTTGCTTTCTTTTAGTGGTGCCTATATTCTCGGAATTATTGCTTTACACCTCATGCCCTGGGTATTTGGCAGCGACCTGAAATTCATGGGACTTTGGGTATTGGCTGGATTTTTCATACAACTACTTCTTGAACAGCTTTCCGTTGGTGTTGAACATGGACACATACATGCTCCGAGGAAGTTCTCAATGGGTTTTATGTTTGCGGTGATGGGTGGACTGTGTATCCATGCATTTGTCGAAGGAATTCCTCTGAGTTATTATGGCGAAATCCATGAACTGAACACGGGGCACTCACATCAACATAACCACCTTTTGTATGGCATTATTCTTCATCATATTCCTGCCGCTTTTGCCCTGGTGATACTGCTTTTAGTTTCCAACCTTAAAAAATCAGGAGTTTGGATTTGTCTTTTCCTGTTTTCTCTAATGTCCCCACTTGGAGCATTAATGACCCGGATTGTAGAGATTTCCAATGAAACACAAACCGGAATTTTAGCTTTCGCTTTGGGTTCACTGCTCCATATTTCCACAGTTATTTTATTTGAAACGGACAATACGGGTCATCACCACATCTCCGCAAAGAAGCTGTCAGCGATTGCTACAGGATTGCTCATCGCTATTCTTACCTTACTATAAACCGGTAAATGCCTCATTATTTCACCTGTTTTTAGCGTTTTTCACACCATTTCCGTTCGAAATAAGGTAAATTTTGAATAAAATCACTTTTGCCAATTTGCCCTAGTCAATGTTTTTAATAAAAGATTAAAATGGCAAGTGTAACTACACAATTTTGAAAAATATTTACCTTCGCGTCAGTTTGTAAAGTTTGTTTATCATTCAGCTATAATCAGGGTATGAAAATCAGGAAACAAGTCTTCCTCGTTTTGGCATGTATTTTATTCACTACCTTCTATGTACATGCTCAACAGGTACTTCGCGGTGAGGTATTAGATGCTGTCAATAAGGATGCTCTCATCGGGGCAAGTGTTCTGGTAAAAGGTTCCGGTGAAGGTACAGTAACGGACTTTGATGGCTCCTTTGAACTGCGTTCCAAACAAAGCCTACCCATCACTCTCGTCATATCGTACACCGGTTATCAGGAAATTGAAATGGTCGTGACCACTGCTGAGAAACTAAATATCAGGATGAGTGAGACTGCTATAACCATTACCAATGTTGAAGTTGTTGGGCAAAGGATTTCTGAAAAACAAAAGGCTTCTCCTCTCACCGTTGAATCAATGGACCTGGTTGCCATTAAGGAAACTGCTGCCAACAATTTTTACGATGGCCTTGGTGCACTGAAAGGCGTAGACCTGACAGCTGCCAGCCTCGGTTTTAAGATTATCAATACCCGAGGATTTAACAGTACGAGCCCTGTTCGTTCCCTGCAAATCATTGACGGCGTGGACAACCAGGCTCCCGGACTCAACTTTTCCCTTGGCAATTTCCTGGGTTCTTCTGAATTGGATGTTTTGAAAGTGGATGTGATTCAGGGCGCCAGTTCTGCCTTCTACGGACCTAATGCCTTTAACGGAGTCATCAGTATGCAGACCAAAGACCCGTTTTTTCAAAAAGGACTTTCTGCACTCGTGAAAATTGGAGAAAGGGATTTGGCTGAAGGGGCTATCAGATGGGCAGATGCCTTTAAGAACAAAAACAAAGAAGAGGTTTTTGGTTATAAACTCAACTTCTCCTTCTTCCGCGCCCACGATTGGGAAGCGCAAAACTACAACCCAGTTGACAATAGCCTCGTTACCAAAGATAATCCTGGCAGGTATGACGCCGTCAATATTTACGGTGATGAATACAATGCCGTGAATGACGCTTCCAAAACTGCCCCATGGAATGATGTTGGACTTGGCCTGTATTACAGAATTGGCTATAAAGAAAAAGACCTGGTTGATTATAACACCAGAAACGTAAAAGCCAATGCATCTTTTCATTTGCGCACCAATCCTGGCAAAGGTCCGGAATCACCAGAATTTATTCTGGCTTCCAGCTTTGGTAATGGAACCACTGTATATCAGGGCGACAACCGCTTCAGCCTGAAGGGCATACTTTTTTATCAAAACAGGCTTGAATTCAGAAAACGCGATAAATTCTTCCTCCGCGTTTATGCTACTAAAGAAGACGCCGGAAAATCATACGACCCATATTTTACGGCGCTTTTACTTCAAAGAAACGCCAAATCAGATGAGACCTGGGGACAAAATTACCGTAAATTCTGGAAGGAAAATTTCATCAACAAGACGAAGGAATACGGTTACCCTCAGTTGAAATTTAACCCTCAGACCGGCAAATTTGATTTTGACAACGCCGCAGCCGTTGCCTGGTTGGAAAAATACAGAGACACTTTGGCTGTCTGGCACAGCATAGCTGCAGGATTTGCCAACCGGAAAGATATCAATCCAATTTCTGGTGGCATCATAACCTATGACTACTACGAACCAGGAACAGATAGATTCAATACAGAATTCAACCGAATTATTTCAGCCAAATCGAATGCTGCAGAAAAAGGAACTCTGTTTTATGATAAGTCGGCTCTCTACCATGCACACGGTGAATACACAATCACCCCTTCCTTTATGGACAGGATACTAATTGGTGGAAACGCACGGTTGTACAGGCCAGATTCTGACGGAACCATTTTTACAGATACTGCCGATATACAAATCAGCAATTTTGAATTCGGTTTTTATACGGGTGGTGATAAGAAATTCTTCGACGACAGATTGACGGCCAGCCTGGCAGTCAGAGTGGATAAAAACGAAAACTACGACTGGATCAGCACCCCCGCTGCTTCAATAGTCTGGAAACCCAAACCTGGTAATTACCTGAGAGTTTCGTTTTCCTCAGCTATTCGGAATCCGACGCTGACCGACCAATATCTGAATCTGAATGTCGGCAGAGCCATCCTTATTGGAAATCTTCATGGACGTGATTCTTTGATTACTTTGAAGTCATTTGATGCCTACAGAAAATCTTTGTTGACGGATTCTCTGCACTACTTTAATGTGGACCCGGTGAGGCCGGAAAAAGTAAAGACGCTTGAGGTTGGTTACAGAACCACCCTGTTTAACAGCCTTTACATCGACGCTGGGTATTTCTACAGCATTTACAACCATTTCCTTGGCTACAATATTGGAATTGATGCCAAATTTGATAAGTCAACAGGACTTCCATATCCTGGTTTGCAGGCCTACCGCATCGCAGCCAACTCCACCAATGAAGTCACCACAAGTGGTTTCAACATCGGAATGAGTTATTATTTCTGGAATTATTATCAATTGACCGGTAACTACTCATGGAATAAGCTGAATAAGACTTTCGATGAAGACCCAATTATTCCAGCTTTCAATACTCCGGAACACAAATTCAACATTGGCCTTTCTGGCAGAAACGTTGTTCTGAGACTTGGTGACAGGGTTATCAGGAATTTTGGTTTCAATGTGACTTACAAATGGGTGGAGGGATTCCTGTTTGAAGGTTCTCCCCAGTTTACTGGTTATATTCCGACATATCAGTTGCTGGATGCCCAGTTGAACTGGACTGTGTCTAAATGGAATACCACCTTTAAGTTAGGTGCTTCCAATCTGTTGAACAATGAGCACTACCAGACATTTGGCGGGCCACTCATTGGCAGGTTGGCCTATTTCTCTATAACCTATGATTTCAAGAAAAAATAAACTTTGCTGGCAATAACACAATTGCATCATACAAATCATCCTTTTATCTAAAAACTAACGTATGAAAAAACTCAACACTTTATTTACTCTGTTACTGGTTTGTGCCATTTTCCTGGCCGCATACGCTCAGACAGGGCGTTATCAACAGGAAGTTTTTACCAGTGTAAAAGTTACCTCCAACGTTCAATATGGAGTAAACGCAACTGTTTTGCTGGTGGGTCAATTTGGAGAGGCTGTACCTCAACCTCTGGTTTGCGATATCTATGAACCTGTAGGCGATACACGGACCGACAGGCCATTATTGCTACTTTTCCATACTGGCAACTTCATTCCAAATCCTCAGAATGGTGGAACCACTGGCACAAAAACTGACTCCTCACTGGTTTATCTGGCACACAAATATGCCAGGATGGGTTACGTTGTTGCTTCGGTTGCCTACCGCCTGGGATGGAATCCTCTGGCACCTACCCAGGACGAAAGGGTTTACGGTATCATCAATGCCGCTTATCGTGGTGTACAGGATCTTCGCACAGCAATTCGCTTTTTCCGCAGAGACGTAGCGACCAACAACAATAAGTGGGGAATTGACCCCGCCAAGATTATTTGTTGGGGCGATGGCACTGGCGGTTACATTACATTGGCTGCAGCCACGCTGAACCACTACAATGAAATTCTCATCCCTAAATTCATCGTTCAGGTAGGCGGGCAGCCTGTTCCGATGGTTGTCGAAGCAATCAATGGTGATATTTATGGCACCAGCGTTGGTCGCTGGCCTGCCGGATTACCGCCGATATTGCCAGCAGGTGATACCTTGTGTTATCCCAACCACATTGGCTATACCTCTGACTTTAAGTTGGCAGTGAATATGGGTGGAGCCCTCGGTGATTCTTCCTGGATCAGTGCCGGTGATCCCCCTCTGGTTTCCTTCCATGCTCCTTATGACTTATTTGCACCATACAAACAGGGTGTAGTTTTGGTACCGGTTGTTAACCTGCCAGTTGTTGAAGTACAGGGGAGTTATCTGGCTCAATGGAAATACAATAAGCTAAACCTGAACGCAGCATGGGCAGGTAAAGGTTACAAAGGTGATTTTTCTGCTGTAGCTAATTCACGGAATGATGGGCTCCACGGACTGTTCCCACTCTTAGGTGTATCTGTTACCGATAGTTCACCATGGCAATGGTGGGATCCTTCCCATCCAAACCATGCTTCTTCCATTCAGACAAATCCAAACATGTCCGGAGCAAAAGGCAGAAGCTATCTCGACACCATGATAGCTTATGTTACTCCGCGGGCATGCATCTCTCTTAACCTTGGATGCAATCTGACGAATGCAAATGAATTACAACCTACAGATGTTGGAATGACTATGTCACCAAATCCAGCAAGCTCAGAGCTGAAGATTCAGACTGCAAGTGAATATCCAATGGAAAGCGTTTATGTCTATGATATGAGTGGACGACTGGTTAAGGCTCATACTTCGATAAATTCAACAGAATTTCTAATGCAGCGAAACTCATTGTTATCAGGAACTTACATTGTAAGGGTCAACCTGAAACAAGGGGCTGTTACTCAGAAACTGATGTTCAACTAACTTAAAAGGATTGATTTGCCCTTTGAGGCTGTACCGTGACCGGATACAGCCTCATTTTTTATTGTTTTGATTTAAGATTTCAGATTACATGATTGTTGATTTTTGATGTGTCCTTTACTTGCTCAATTCCAGACCTTACAAGTCCCGCTAAATCTAAAATCTTAAATCATGTAATCTTAAATCTTAAATCAAAGTAAAAGCATATCGAAAGATTGGGTCCACCTCAAACATTGAGACCTCTCAAAAATTTCATCACATCAACTCCATCGGGATAATCAAATAAGGAAGGCTGTTGACTTTTACCAAACTGAACGGTAGGCAAATCCATCACATTTTCCCTGGCAACCACACACTGAATTTCTTCACTTCTGCCTGTTAGCTCGTTATGTAAAACTGTTTTATCAGAATAATAGCTGTAGTTCAGCATGGCAATCCGTGAAGCAATTGATGGGTCTTCCACTAAAATGATACAGCCATTATTGTAATGCACAACCCTGTTCAGCATGACCAAAGCCAGGTTGTAATCAAAGTTGTTTTTATACTTGTCGTGCAGAATGATTTCACGGTATTCATGCAGGGATTCCAGGAGAAGGTTAAAGTCGTAACCTTCCGGAACGTAGAGTTTTGAAACGTTGCGACAGCCAAGTCCAAAAAAACGGAACACATCTTTCCCCAATAAATGCAACTCTTCCTTAGTCTCACTGCCAGTCAAAACTGCCACCGCATTTCTGTTGCGACGAATGATGTGGGGATATTTTCCAAAATAAGCTTCAAAATAACGAGCCGAATTATTGCTTCCGGTAGCTATGACTGCATCAAAGTTTTTTAGCGTTTCCACTATTTCAAAGTAGTTACCGGCCTCGGGGTTAAGCCGTTTCATAACATCCAAAAGGTGAGGTAACAGGTATTTGTCTTTATCGGAAAGTTTTATCAAAGACCTATGTCCAGTTGCAAAGGCGCAAACTATATCGTGGAAACCGACAAGGGGTATGTTTCCGGCCATCACCATGGCTATGGTTTTGGGTTGAGAGGTGCTATTGACGTTGTAATGGCCAACCCAATTCCAAAGTTTTTTTAAATCCAGGAATTCACTTGCAATCGCCAGAATGGCCTTTTTTTGATTCTCCTTTGTGAACCAGGCATTGTTGTACTGCGACCGGTGCATGATGGCATCCAGATACTCATCCTCTGATTTCAGATATTCTCCAAGTGCAGTTAAAACTTGTATTCTGTCTTCTAATTTCATGAAGTGAAAAATAATGGTTAATCATCCGATTCAAGTGTAAGTTTTGAGCGCCGGTCTGCAACATAAGTCCGCCACTTGTCGAGGCACTGGACCATGTCTTCCGGCAGGTCACTGTTAAAATGCATCTCCCTGCCTGTTGCCGGGTGCACGAAACCAATCTCTTTGGCATGTAAAGCATGCCTCGGCAGCACTTCGAAGCAGTTGTTGACGAACTGTTTGTATTTTGTATAGACCGTACCCTTGCGAATTCTGGCACCTCCATATTTTTCGTCGTTGAAAAGCGGATAACCCTCATGGGACATGTGAACTCGTATCTGGTGCGTACGTCCGGTTTCCAGTTTTAATTCAATATGGCTGACAAAATAAAGACGCTCCAGCATTCTCCAATGAGTACACGACCATTTGCCGACACGCTCATCATCCATCACGGCCATTTTTTTGCGAAACCGGGGATGTCGGGCCAGGTAATTTGTGATGATACCATTTTCCTCTTCCGGCTCGCCCCATACAATGGCTTGGTATCGGCGATGGATAGTATGGTTGTGAAACTGTTTACCCAGGTGAAACATGGCGTATTCCGTTTTCCCGATAACCAACAGGCCTGTTGTATCTTTATCAATTCTGTGAACCAATCCTGGTCGGTTTTCCGGATTGCCTTCCATAACGGGTAGGTCTTTAAAATAATAAGCCAGGGCATTCACCAATGTTCTCCTGAAGTTGCCCACACCAGGATGAACAACCATGCCTGCAGGTTTATTGATGATGAGCAAATCTTTGTCTTCGTAAACGATGTTAAGAGGAATCTCATCCGGCACCACGGTATAGACATCCTCCAGTGGCCTTGGCATCAGGAACGTGACCCTGTCACCGGGTTTGATTTTGTAGTTGGCCTTTTCCTCTTTGTCGTTTACCGTGACAAGACCGGCTTTTATGGCATTTTGAACCCGGGTTCTGGTTACCTTAAAAATCCGGTCGGTGATAAACTTGTCCAAACGCATCATACCCTGGTTCGGATCAGAAATCAACAGATGTGGTTCATAAAGAGGATCATCATTCAGAAGACTATTGTCCATATCAGGTATAGATTGCTATTCGCTTATTTGTAAATTGCCGGCGGTTATCCCCCGATTTGGAGTTAGCTCAGGGAAAAAGCACGCTAGATGTCGGTATTGATAAAGGCAAAATAAAGGAACTTTATGTTCATCCGTCACAGCAATTCTCACTATGGATTTTTTCTAAATTGATTTGGGACGGATTTTCACAGAGCTCTATTTAATCTGTGTGAATCTGGGCTATCTGTGGTGGAATTATTTACCACAGATTACACTGATTTTCACAGAGTTTTATTTCATCTGTGTGAATCTGGGCTATCTGTGGTGGAATTATTTACCACAGATTA
>CAYRDX010000073.1:0-19056 GCA_964423205.1 uncultured Saprospiraceae bacterium
TATTGATTATAATCTCATTTCTTGTCTTCTGCTGTTCTAGTTTCATGTTTTTTTTGGGGCACAAATTAAATCATTTTTAAATGCGATTATCTATAAGAAACTACAAAATGACATTTGGGAGTTTCGGACAAAGTTTGCAGGACTTCAAATCAGACTTCTTGCATTTTGGGACAAGACAGATAATAAGGAAACTTTGGTAATAGCGACCCACGGTTTCGTAAAGAAAGTTGACAAAGTTCCGGCAAACGAAATTGACAGGGCAGTAAGACTGAGAGACAAATATTTTAACAACAAACAAAAAAAGTAATCATATGGCAACTAAAGAATTAAAGACATACTCACTTGCCGAGATGAAAGACAAGTATATCGGCAAAGTCGGAACACAAGAACGTGACGAATACGAATACGAACTTCGTATGGACGTTTTAGGTAAAATGATTAAAGCCGCAAGACAAGAAAGAAACTTGACTCAAGAAGAACTTGGACGACTTGTTGGGGTTCAGAAAGCTCAAATTTCAAAACTTGAAAGCAGTGCCAATAGTGCAACAATTGACACCATTATTAGAGTGTTTAAAGCATTAAAAGCAGAAATCAATTTTAACGTAAAACTAGAAGACAACTTTGTCAAACTCGCCTGACAGAAAAGAAAGCCGAACGCACAACACGGGTTTTGCGTCAGGCGGGGTGACGTGCAAACTTGGAACTTTGTGCTTCTATTCAAGTTCAGTGCTGGCTGACAGTTTTGTGCTTCGAAATCCGCTTCTTCGCCAAGCCCCGAAACGTTGGCGGCAATGTTAAACGACCATCGGGCACGACAGTTTGTAAAGTCATCGGGGGACAGTCCCGCAAGACAACTTAGTTGGATTTTTTTTCATACCTTGACCGCAGTTTTCGGGCAGACAACTTTTTTCACGGTGGACTGTATCTTACAAGACAACTTCATTGCTGCCAACAACGGCTTTTTGCAATGCGGGCTGACATCTAATTTGAAAGTTTCTACTTTCTATTATCTTTCTTCTATAAATCTTCTTAAGGACAGGCGAAACGCCTGTGAGTCAGTTACTCTAAAGACGGTCAAAAGCCGTAATTTCTTCTGCAGCCTGATAAGGTTATGTTCTTGTTCACTGACAAAAAGAATGGCGAGTCCACTTCTTCGTGGTAGTAGGTGTCGCACAGGTGCTCCATTTGTTTTTGCAGCGCATCAGCCTGGGCTGTGAAGTGGTCGTAGTCCGCTTTGGCTTGCTGTAGCAGGAAGCGATTGTGCTCGTCCACGAAGCCCCGGAGCGCCTCCTTGGCCCGGCCTTCATGGCGATTACGCACCCGCCCGTGTACTTGCTTGAGCAGCACCGAAGGGTCATCTTCCCCCTCGATGAGCTTTCCTACCACTTTCATCACGCTGCCGCCGTCAATGCTGCTGGTCAGTGACGTGATGCGAATGTTGCACTTGATGAGCAGCCGCTCCAACTCCTGAAGACAACTGTTCAGCCGACCCTGAAGGTGAACGTAGCGCCGCTCATAGTCCCGAAGATACCGTATGAGTTTGTTGGGTATGAGGCTGCCACGCATCATGCCCTTCGACAACAGCGTGGCTATCCATTCGGCATCTTTCATATCTGTCTTCCTGCCCGGCATCTGCTTGATGAAGTAGGGGTTCACAAGGGTCAATTGGAAGTCGTCCTCCAGCATTCGCTATATGGGATACCAATAAATACTGGTACTCTCCATGGCTACTTGCCGCACTCCTTGCTCACAAAGCCACTCACTGAGCGCCTCTATGTCACAGGTCATTGTGCCGAACTGCTGTATTTCTTTTTGACCGCCTGTGCTCAGTACACAGGCAAATACGCTATCTTTGTGGACATCCAGCCCGCAGTAAAAGTATTGTGTTTTCATAATCCTTGCTTTTTTCCACCAAATCTAAATTGAACTTCGAGTTCGTCGGTGGCTGTGGGCTGGATTTTTATCCCGTTCTTGTTTGAATGGGGATTATTATGAAAGTTTGTTTAATGAGTAAAAAAGAACAAATATTACAGATGATAAAAATGGTCGTTGACAAAAACGCACCTGATTCAGAAGTTTATTTGTATGGTTCCCAGGCAAGAGGAAATGCAAAAAAGCTTTCTGATTGGGATTTGTTGATATTGCTTAACTCATCAAAAGTCACGTTTGACTTCGAGACTAAATTTATGGACGAATTCTATGAATTGGAATTAAAAACCGGAGAGATTTTTTCGCCGTTGATTTATTCAAAAAATGACTGGAATTCAAATTACTCTATTACTCCCTTATATGAAAATATTCAAAGAGAAGGAATTAGAATAAAATGACCGGAACAAAAAATGATTTGATTATTTATCGAATTGCCAGAGCAAAAGATACCTATGATGATGCATTGATTCTTGCAGATAGGGAAAAATGGAATTCGACAATTAACAGATTGTATTATGCGGCTTATTATGCAGTAATGGCTCTTCTACTCGACTCTGACCTAAAACCAACAACTCATAACGGGGCAAAATCAAACTTTTCGGAGTATTTTATCAAGACTGGCAAGATTGACTCAAAATACGGTAAAATGTATTCTCAATTGTTCATGTGGAGACAAAAAGGAGATTATGATGATTTGTTCGAATTTAACAAAGAAAACGTAGAACCTTATTTTGAGCCAGTTAATGATTTCATTTCGATGATTGAAAGCGTGATAAGAAAATAAAAGCCAGGCGTTAGCCCTGTTCATATTTCAAAGTTCTCCCAATAGCTATTCGATCCGCAACATGCACCAACCTATTAACAGCTCACCAAAACCAAAACCATGATGAAGCCATTACTGAATCGCAGAATGAAATAGGTAAATAGGTCGTACACCAGCCGAACCTTTTTTAAATGCAACCTTCAAACAATTCAAACCCCTCAAACCACACTCAAACCATTCGAACAACTCAGGCTACCTTCAAACTCTTCGAACCATCTTCAAACAACTCAAACCACCCTACCTCACCCCATGCATCTTCTTCCTGATAATCGGCGCGAAGGATATAGCAATCACTGCTGCCACTGCCGACACAGCCGTCAGTATCCTGAAGAAATCTAACTTAGTAATGTGTCAAAAATAAAATAGCCAAATTGTTTGCTTAACCAATTGATAATCAGTTGGCGGTTGGCGGTTGGCTGCTTGCCCCTTCGGGGTTGGCAGTTGGCGGTTGGTTGCTGGGGCTTGGTTATTTTCCAATTTCCCCCCGAGTACTCGGGGTCCTTTTTCCTTTTGCCTTTTTACTTTTTACTTTTTCCTTTTTCCTTTTGCCTTTTTCCTTTTTACTTTTTCCTTGTTCCTTAGTTTACTGAAAATTTGATGTCCCTTTGGAGCTAAAGGATTTGCAGAATTTTGTGTCAATTTGAGATTTGAAATTTATGCAGGTTTGGACCTTTAGCAGATACAGCTAAACTCAATTGAAGTGCTACTCATTTTTGGCGAGTCAAATGAAAACAAAGAAATTGCGCGCATGAACAGAGATTGTTTGCGAACTGATTCCTCGCACCCGGAATTTATCCGCCTGGTCAAATTGCTCGATGACGAACTGGCCATCATGGATGGCGATGACCATGCCTTTTATGCACAGTTCAATAAAATTGTCAAGATCCGCTTTGCACTGGTGTGTTATGAGGAAGGTAAAGCCGTGGGCTGCGGTGCCATCAAAGACTACGATGCTACTTCCATGGAAATCAAACGGATGTACACCTTAGCGGAATACCGGGGCAGAGGAATAGCCAGTATGGTGTTGAATGAATTGGAAAAGTGGGCTGTGGAATTGGGCTACAATAAATGCGTTCTGGAGACCGGCAAACAACAGCCGGATGCTATTTCCCTTTACCGGAAAAGTGGTTATCAGATTATTCCAAATTACGGACAATATAAAGGCGTTGACAATAGTCTTTGTTTCGAAAAGGAAATGAACCAAAAAAAGTAATTACCCTTGCACTCTGTTTTCACCCAAACATTCGCCAATGAAAAAGCTGACCTTACTCATCCTGATTGTCTTCAACATACTGCAAACTCCAAATCCTACACTCCAGACTGTCAAAGCCCAACCCCTATCATCAGTTTATGCCAACCTGACTTTGGACCAAAACGGGGTGTTATGGGGGAAGAACAATGAAGGTCAGCCGGTTAGCCTGAAAAGGTACAGCAACGGTTATACTTTGACCGGAGTAACTCCAAAGGCAACAGGCTCAAAAGATGGATTGATACTCCAGTTTTCAGATTTGAAACTGGTCCGGAGCCGGATTACATACGGACTGATTCCTTATGGCCAGCATACATTCCCTTCCACCGTTATGCGCTTTTCAGCAGTTATCGACAGCAGCGGAAAGGCAGTGCTGAACATCAGGCGCGACATATCAGATGGATATGATTTTGTTGGCTGGAAAAAGTCGGGTAAAGGTACTGTTGGTTATCGCATAACTGACCCGACGGGACTGATTTTGTATGAAGGAAAACAGGCCTTTGTGGAGCAAAATGGAGAAATCAAGCCCCACTCCACCCTGCTGCGAGGGCCGTTTATTTCCAATGTTTCACAGGATTCGGCAGTCATCTGGTACGACACTTCTGAGCCTGAAAACACCTGCGTCAATGTAACCGGCGCAAGTGTTCATTACCAGAGTACTCAGCCGGTTTCCAGACATGAAATCATCGTAAAAGGCCTGCAACCCAATTCGAATTATACTTATACGGTCTGTGGCGCCGAGGGGCCTTTTACTTATACTTTTAGAACAGCACCCAAACCCGGTTCGAAGTTACCGTTCACTTTCGCTTATGCCAGTGATTCCAGGTCGGGTTACGGTGGTGGCGAACGCAATATATACGGCACTAATGCCCAAATCATGTCCCGCATAGCGGCCACTGCGTATGCACAAAATGCAGGATTTGTGCAATTTACCGGTGACCTGGTAAATGGTTATGTCAGTGAACCTGATGACATGAACCTGCAAATGGCCAACTGGAAACATGCGGTTGAACCCTGGTGGCATTACATGCCATTCAATGTGGGAATGGGCAACCACGAGTCCGTGGGATGGGCAAATGAATCCGGACGGGTAATCATCGACGGATTCCCGTACGAAACCCACTCCGGACAGGCTGTTTTTGCGGAAAATTTTATCAACCCATTAAACGGACCAGTCAGTGAAGATGGCTCCCGCTATGACCCTAATCCGAACCGACCTGGAGATTTTCCCTCCTACTCTGAAAACGTGTTTTTCTATACCTACGGAAACACAGCCATAATTGTGCTGAATTCCAACTACTGGTTTTCACCGGCGCTCAGAACGCACCGCAGCATTGGTGGCAATTTGCATGGCTACATCATGGATGAACAATTGCGCTGGCTGGAAGAAACTGTTGTTAGACTGGAAAAGGATAAAAACATCAAACACATCTTCGTCACCATCCACACACCTGTTTTCCCAAATGGCGGCCACCGCGGAGATGATATGTGGTACGACGGCAACAACGAACACCGGCCCTATGTCAACGGTCAGCCTGTAGAAAAGGGAATTATTGAACGCAGAGATGAATTTCTGGACATCTGTGCTAATAAATCGAGTAAGGTCGTTGGCTTCCTCTGCGGTGATGAGCACAATTACAACCGAATGGTGATCGACGACAATACTCCACGGTACCCTGAAAAATGGGACAAGTCACGAGTCAAATTGTCACGCCCTCTTTTGCAGGTCATCAATGGCGCGGCGGGAGCTCCATTTTATGCACAGCAGCAAACGCCATGGTCAGCAGCGGTGCAGGGATTTACCGTACAAAACGCCCTTTGCTTTTTCGATATCAAAGGCAGGCGCATCAAACTCCGGGTTATTAATCCCGATACCTTGGAGTTGATAGACGAAGCGGATATCAAATGATGGGCAAAATTATTCAGGAGAAAGCAGCACTTATCCAAAAACTTTTATAAACATTGGGTCTCTTTTGCAAGCACTCGATAATATTGCCTTTGCACTATTCGTCTGCCCTGATAGATATTTCATAGCCGGTAAGCCAAATTATCCACCAAACCTAAACTCTTTCATCCATTCGGAAAAAGGCTGCTGTCTATGGATACCATTCCCGACGTAAAAAAAATTGGCTTCTGGCCCACTTTTGCTCTTGTCACCGGCAATATGATTGGCTCCGGTGTCTTCCTGCTTCCCGCCACTCTCGCAGCTTATGGCGGAGTCGGCGTTTGGGGCTGGATCGTGGCATCCATTGCATCTTTGGCCCTAGCCAAAATATTTGCCCGACTGAGTTATTATTATCCTCATGCCAACGGTGGACCCTATGCCTACAGCCGTATTGGGTTGGGTGATTTTATCGGATTTCAGGTAGCATGGGGTTACTGGATTTCGGTGTGGTGTACCAATGCCGCGATCGCGGTGGCGCTGGTGGGTTATGTTGGTACTTTCATCCCCTGGGTGACTGCTTCTTCTGTTAATTCAATAGCTTCGGGTCTCTTTTTTATTTGGCTTTTTTCCTGGATTAATTCTAAGGAAATTAAGACAGTGGGTGGTGTACAGTTATTAACCACTATTTTGAAAGTGATGCCTTTATTGTTTGTGACGGTATTGGGAATCGTATATGTTGACTTTAGCCAGATATTCAAACCGGTCACTGTAGATTTTTCCTTCTTGAGTAACCTGACAGCGGTCACAACGCTGACTTTCTTTGCCTACCTGGGCATGGAAAGCGCCACTGTGCCAAGCGAAGGAGTACTTAATCCCGAAAAAACCATCCGGAATGCTACCATATCAGGTACTCTGTTTACGGCATTGCTGTACACTTTCAGTTTCATTGTCATCATAAGCATCCTGCCTCCGGAACAATTGGCCAATTCAAATGCTCCATTTGCAGAAGCTGCACAAAAAATGTGGGGCGGAGCCGGAAAATACCTCGTCGCCATTGGAGCCATTATTTCCACTATGGGCGCCCTGAACGGGTGGATACTGGTTCAAGGTCAAATACCCATGTCAGCCGCCAGGAATAATTTGTTTCCGGCATTATTTGCCAGGACTAACAAACATGGGTCGCCTTTCCTCGGCATTGCAGTGTCCAGCGTACTAGCTTCCATTTTGATGATGGTCAACTATTCCCGTTCCTTAGTTGATGCCTTTGAATTTATGGTAAAACTGACCACTATAGCCGTGGTATTACCTTACATCTTCTCCAGCATCACTTTTGCAAAGAAGGTGCGGGAAGAAAAGTCCGGGAAAAGAAACTGGGGAATTCTGGTCAGTATAGCTGCGGTTCTGTTTTGTCTGTGGGTCATCATAGGTTGCGGAACCGAGGTCATTCTGCTTGGGGTACTTTTATTGTTGCTTGGGATTCCCATGTTTTGGTGGCTCAGGCGCAAAAAAACTGCTTGACAGGATTAAAGGCCGAAACGACTTGGAGTCAAGTACCGAATCTTTGACAGCTATCCCGTAAATTGCCGCTTACAGAATTTAATTCTAGAAATTAAGCAGCATGGACCTGAACATCAACGCTGATATTCGCAGAGCACATACCCTGCCTGCTTCCTTTTATCAATCCGCTGAAATTTTCGAGCGCATGAAAGAAAAGATTTTCCTGCGTTCGTGGCAATGGGTGGGTGATTCCCTCACCCTGCTGCCTTTGACGGAATCTGTTTATCCTTTCGTTTTATTGGAAAAATATCTCGATGAGCCGATGGTTCTTGTAAGGGATGCAGAAGATAAAATCCACTGCCTGTCCAATGTCTGCACGCACCGGGGCAATCTCGTGGCCGTGGCACCGGGCAAATCCAAATATCTGACCTGTCTCTATCATGGCCGCCGTTTCGAACTCAACGGGCAGTTCAAATTCATGCCTGAGTTCAGAGAAACCCTGGATTTTCCATCACCCTGCGACAACCTGCCTTCTTTCCCTGTTGAAAACTGGCAAAATCACCTGTTCGTCAATACTGACCCCCTGTTTTCTTTTGATGAAATCAGGCGGGTCATGGATGAACGGGTTGGCTTTCTACCGCTGCATCAGTTTAAGTTCGACAAAACCCTGAGCAAAGACTACATGGTGAATTGCCATTGGGCTTTGTACTGCGACAACTACCTGGAGGGGTTCCACATCCCCCATGTTCATCACGACCTGAATGCAGTTTTGGATTATTCGACCTACACTACCCTGGTGTACGAGCACCTGAACCTGCAGATTGGTTATGCCCGTGGAGCGGAGGAAGTCTTCGATTTACCTGCTGGTCATATTGATTCCGGAAAACGGGTGGCAGCCTATTATTTCTGGATATTTCCCAATATGATGTTCAACTTTTACCCTTGGGGGCTTTCCATCAATTTGGTTGCACCCATTTCCCCCGACCGCACCAAAGTGTCTTTCCTTACCTATGTGTATGATGAAAGCAAACTGAATCAGGGCGCAGGGGCCTTGCTCGACAAAGTGGAAAGGGAGGATGAATTCGTGGTGGAAGGTGTACACAAAGGGCTGAAGTCCAGGTTTTACAAAAGCGGCCGGTTTTCGCCCACCCGTGAACAGGGAGTATTTCATTTTCATAGCCTGTTGTCTAAATACCTCGGTTCTGAATAGTCGTCATTGAGAAGTCAATCAGGCCGGACGTTTTGGTAAACAATCCTGGCTTCACAAGAGATTCGAAGTAAACGCCCAACTATGCCTTCAAAAAAAGAACTCATCAACACTTTCAGCAAGCACGTCTCCTCGGGCAAAGTTCAATTCTTTCAAAAATATGGGATGGACTTCATCATGGGGAATCGGAATGGCATCCATATTTATGACCACGAAGGCAAGAAGGAACTGATTAACCTGCATTGCAACGGTGGTGTATTTAACCTCGGCCATCGGAACCCGGTCATCATGGACACTTTGAAGACTGCTCTAGAAACTTACGATATTGGCAATCACCACTTCATCAGTTCGGAAAGGGCCAAAGCAGCCAAATTGCTGGCTGAGCTCCTGCCCTGCGACCTCGACTACACCATTTTCGCTGTAAGTGGCGGGGAGGCTACCGACACTGCCATCAAAGTAGCCCGGGCATTTACCAAAAAACAAAAAATCATCTCTGTTACTGGCGGCTATCACGGCCACACAGGTTTTGCACTGGCCACCGGCGACGCCAAATACAGAGAACCTTTTGGTGAACAGCTACCTGGATTTGAACAATGTCAGTGGGGTAACCTCGACTCACTGAAGTCAGTAATTGACGTCAATACTGCGGCAGTCATTTTGGAAACCATACCCGCCACCCTGGGCATGCCCGTTCCCACTGAAGCTTACATGCAGGGAGTTCGAAGGATTTGCGATGAACACGGCATTCAACTCATTCTGGACGAAGTGCAGAGCGGAATTGGAAGATCGGGCAAACTCTGGGCTTTTGAGCATTACGGCATCGTACCCGACATCGTGATTTTGGGGAAAGGATTGTCGGGCGGCATTTATCCCATTTCGGCAACGGTCATCAGGAAGCCGCTGGAAAGCGTTTTTCATGCGGATCCATTTATCCACATTTCCACTTTTGGCGGTTCCGAGTTGGGCTGCGTGGTGATGCGCAAAGTGCTGGAAATAACCGCTGATCCCGAATTCCTCCAACAGGTCAATCTTTTGGCCGACATTTTCAGGAATGAAATAGACAAGCTGATACATAAACATTCCGGTTTTTTACTTGCCTTGCGGCAAAAGGGACTGATGATGGGCCTCGAAATGGCGGATGCAGATTGTGGGCCACTGCTCACCAAAACAGCCTACGACAATGGCCTGCTCATGGTGTATGCCAATAACGACAAAAGGGTTTGCCAAATGTTGCCACCTCTGATTTTAGAGGAAGAGCAAATCCCCGAAATCATGTCCCGATTGGACAAAGCCCTTTCCCAGGCGAGAAAACTTAAACCAATACTGAAGGTAAAAAATGTGGTTGGTCGGCTGTTGAAAAGGTCTTTACCACGGAGTTCTTTACCACGGAGGCACGGAGAACACTAAGAAACACGGAGAAAAGGATTTTAGGACAGAAGGATTGAAGGTCTGAATAAGGCAACTCAGTGTACCTTTGTGCACTCCGAGTCTCCGTGTTTAAAAAGGTATAAGGGTAACTCCGTGAACCTCCGTGTCTCAGTGCCTCCGTGGTAAAAAAACCGTGCCTCCGTGGTTAAAAACATGTAATGATGAAAATCAACACCGAACTCATTCATCAATTCGAAAAGGATTTGGACCCTCTGAACCTGGAGTCCTCAGCAATCAAAGCCCGCTTGATCGGTTTTGGGGAAATATCCTCCATCGTGGAATTGGCCGATCAACCCGGTTGGGTTTTGAAACGATTGCCCATGTTTTCCAGCCCAGACCAGGCTGAGGTTTATTTGGAGAAGTACCATACTTACTGCTCCCGACTGAGAGATGCCGGTATATTCTTGCCAAAAGACGATGCCTGCATCGTTCAAAAATCGCCGCAACTAACCGTTTTATATTTGGCACAGGAAAAGTTACCTTCTGAAAATGTGGGCAACAAACTGATAGATACTCTGCCGGAAAACGAAATCCGCTGGCTGGTGAATAAGGTATTGAGTGCCATCTACAGCGTCTGGACCTACAACCGGAAACATTCCGGATACGAGCTGGCCATCGACTCACAGATTTCCAATTGGGTGTACCTGAAAGAATCGGACAAACTCTATTACCTCGATACCTCTACCCCAATCTTCATGGTAAATGGCATCGAACAGATGGAACCGGAACTCATCATGAGCAGTGCTCCCTCTTTCGGCAGGGCCATCATCCGCAGGTTTTTCCTTCAGGAAGTCATGAACCGCTATTACGATGAAAAGTCCGTAAACATAGACCTCGTGGCCAACCTGCACAAAGAACAAAAACCAGAAACGATACCCCTTTTCCTCGAAGTGGTGAACAGCTACTCCAGTGAAGCCCTGACAGAAAAAGAAATCAGCGACTACTACAGGGAGGACAAATTTATCTGGCAACTGTTCCTGACCCTCCGCAAAATCGACCGCTGGCTGTACCGGTATGTGTATAGGAAGCAGTACCAGTTTATACTACCTGCTAAAATCCAACGGTGAAAATGGGGACGCGGATGAAACGGATTGGGCGGATTTGCACGGATTACTCCATCAAAAATCGTAAATCATGTAATCGTAAATCGTAAATCAAATAACCAGTTAACCAAATAACCAGTTAACCAAATAACCAGTTAACCAATTAAACAACAATCTACAATGTGCGACACCATAGTAGCTCTCCTCTCCGCCACCGCCGACGGCAGCATCATTTTCGCCAAAAACAGCGACCGTGAAGCCAATGAAATGCAAGCACTGGAATACCACCCCGCCGGAACATACCGCCCGGGAGAGCGGCTTAAATGCACGTACATCGACATTGAGCAGACAGAGCAAACCCATGCCGTGCTTATCAGCCGGCCATTCTGGATGTGGGGTGCTGAGATGGGCGTCAACGAAAAAGGCGTGGCCATAGGCAATGAGGCCATTTGGACCAAAATGCCCTTACACCGCAAAAACGACAGGCTGCTGGGCATGGACCTGCTGCGCCTGGGATTGGAAAGGGGCGCTACGGCTCGGGAAGCACTGGAGGTGATTTGCGACTTACTGGGCAGATACGGTCAGGGCGGCATTGCCGGTTATCAGGACAAAAGTATGGCCTACCACAACAGCTTTCTGATAGCTGATAGAACAGAAGCATGGGTACTGGAAACTGCCGAACACCTGTGGATAGCCCGCAAAGTCCAAAACACCTACGCCATCTCGAATGGCACCACTATCGAAGAGGAATACGACCTGATTCATCCGGATATAATAGATACGGCCATTCGCAAGGGCTGGCACCGGAAAGGTCAAACTTTCAACTTCCGGAAATCCTTCTCCGACTGGTTTTACACCACCTTTTCCGGTTCCAGGCAAAGGCACACGCAGTCGTCCTGCTACCTTCGGGATGAAGGCGGGAGAATCACAGTAGCCTCAGCCATAAAAGCCCTGCAGACCCATTACCGGGAAAACTATTCACCTGAGGCCCACCTGCTGGGCAACTCCGTTTGCGCCCATGCCGGACTGCCGCTCACACGCCATGCCACGCAAAGCACAGCGTCCATGGTAGCTCATCTGACAGAAAACCCGTGCATCTGGGTTACGGCCACTTCATCGGCTTGCAGCAGCATTTTTAAACCCCTTTGGTTACTGGGTGAAGTGCTGCCCGACCTCGGCAAGTCCGGCCCGGTCTATGACCCGGATAACTACTGGTGGCAAAACGAACGCTTTCACAGGACGCTCTTGCGAAATTACAGCACTTTGTTTCCGTTCATCCGTCCGGAACTCGAAGCCCTGCAGTCGGAATTCCTGCAAACTGCATCCTCCATTCCAAAAGAAGAGCGGCCTGCCTTTACGAGTGAATGTTTTGGAAAAGCTTCAGCAAAAGCCATGAAGTGGACGGAACTACTGATACAACAAAAGACCACCAAAAGCCCCAATTTCTTATTCCACCTATACTGGAAAAGGCTGAATGAGAAGGCGGGGATAATACTGTGAAGTGCAGGCTTGTGGCATTGAAGAATAGGCTTTTATTCGGGTGACCCTAATGAATCAGGCCATGAAGCCAAATCTACTTTATAGTTTGCACAGACAGGAGCTGTGATTTTCTGTTCAAATATTGTGGTACTGTTTGTGTTGTGAAACTCCGGGGCTAATAAATCGCAAATACTTCTGAAATTTACACACACCTGACAGGTGATCAGCTCAAAAAAGTGCAAAGTCCGTTAGACAAACTGAACTTGTAAAAATGTATGTCAGAAAAGTTTACATATCGTGAAAAAACCTAACTTCACTTGGCTTTACCAGAGCTTGCAGTTCGTATAAAATATACTCGCAAGGGATACATTTTTATGCGAAAAGGGAAGCAACTCGTACAAAGCAGAAATACCCGCCATTTGGCGGATATACTAGTGTTACGTGGAAGTGTATAGGACGACACAACAAGCATCAACAGACGACTAACTTAAAAAAAAACAGACTGTTGAAAACTTTTGTTTTTATTTGTTAGGTATCCTAACTATATTTGTGTCGGCAATAATGCTAAGCAACAATTTAAATCATTAAAAAAATGGCAAAATCAATTTTCTATCACGCTGGTTGTTCTGTATGCGTAAGTGCAGAACACGACATCATTAACCTTTTAGGTGCAGACAAAGTGGAAGTAGTTCACTTTGGAAACGACAAATCCAGAATTGACGAAGCAGAAAAAGCAGGTGTAAAATCAGTTCCGGCATTGGTTACACCAAACGGCAATGTATTGCACATCAACTTTGGTGCTTCAATGGCTGACGTAAAAGGTTAAAATTTGCCCCATAAAGTTAGGACAACTAACTTTATGGGGCAATTTTATTCTTAATTGACAGAAGTAAGTATATGAAATCATTAATAACTGTTTTTGCATTGATGTTAACCATTTCAACATCTGCACAAACTAAACAATCTATAAAAATGCAAGTAGCAGTTTGGGACACCTATGTAACAAAAAAAGACGGTAGTGTGATGCACTTTGACATCATCGCCCCGCAAGAAGTTAATGACACATCCGTAATTTACGGTTATGGCAAAGATTATCTTAAATCCAAAGGACAAGAAGGACAACCATTAACATCAAAAGAATGCAGATTTTGCCATATTGAAACTGTAAGACCCCAATGGGAAACAGAAATCAAACAAAAGGGCTATTTCATTATCGAAATGGAAAATTGTAAATGAAAAATGACATCACAACCCGAAAAGATGTAGAGTTATTAGTAAATACCTTCTACGAAAAAGTTAGAGATAATCCTGTATTGGGTTATATTTTTGATGATGTGGCAAAAATTGATTGGGAATCGCATCTTCCAAAAATGTATTCGTTTTGGTCAAGTATCTTGCTGAATGAACACAGCTTCTCAGGTAACCCTATGGAGAAACACATTGCATTAAGCAAATTAACTGCGTTGACAGATAAAGAATTTAGTGAATGGCTTTTACTTTTTACAAAAACTGTTGACGATTTATACGAAGGAGATAATGCAACCGAAGCTAAAATTAGAGCAGGAAATATTGCACAACTTATGTTGCATAAAATTAAAACGGTATGAAAAAATCAGCATTTGATTTAACGCATCAAAACTCAAGTATAGAAAGCAAAATCGTAGCTTCCTTAGAACGAGTTTCACAAGCGTTCAGAGTTTTACTTTGGAATGAAAGCAAAGAATTTTCATTAAGTCCCATTCAAGTGCAGGTGCTTATTTTTCTATTGCATCACTCTGACGAAAAACGAAAGGTAAGCTATTTGGCAGACGAGTTTAATATGACAAAAGCCACACTTAGCGACACAATCAAAACGCTGGACAAAAAACAACTTATCAAAAAAGAATTTGAACCTCACGACACAAGAAGCTACATTATTCATTTAACAAAAAAAGGTAAGGACATAGCAGAACAGACATCAATGTTTGCCAAGCAAATACAAGTTCCTATTGACAAACTTCATTTGGCAGACAAAGAAAATTTACTTTTAAGTTTGTTGGACATCATTCAACATTTGAACAAATCGGGCATTATCACCATTCAAAGAATGTGTTTTACTTGCCATTTCTATAAAGCCAACAAAAACGGACAAGAACACTTTTGCGGATTGCTAAACACCAAACTTGCAGACAATGAGTTACGCATAGACTGTGCAGAACACACACAAAAACAGACCGTATGACAAGAATTCCAGCAGGTAACATCGGTTTTGCAAAAGCGGGGGTGCAGTTCTTCGCAGGATAATTTTTCGCATATTTGAAGTGCGGTCCTTCGATTGAACGGTAGTGCGTAAGCCAACGACGAAAAAACAGACCTGGACGAGACGATAGTCGAAACGAAAAGGTTTAATTTTTTCCCTACCCGCATTTCTTTATTCTGTAAGCTACATTTGGCACATTTGCAAAAACCACACGATCCGACACTCATCCGAAGTTTCGCAAAAAAGCCAAATTGCCGAGTGCTGAATTTTGTTAATTTCGCACTATAAATCGCATTTTTTGAAAAGTAAAGTATTTGGCATATTATTGATTTTCTGTTTTGTTGCCCCTGTGGCAACAACATATCTCGTGCTCCAACTTCAAAAAAAGCAAGTTAAAAGAGAAGTCAAATTGAAAATGATTGCAGGAATTGACAGAGAAGAACTTGTATTATTAAAATTTACCGAAGAGGAAAAACAGACCCAATTAAATTGGAAACACTCAAAAGAATTTGAGTATAGAGGTCAGATGTATGATATTGTAGAAACAAGCATTATTGGTGACACAATATATTATTTGGTATGGTGGGATCACGAAGAAACTAAACTAAACAGACAACTTGACGAATTGGTGCATTTTGCACTGAGGAATAGCCCTAAGAATCAGGAAAATCAAAAACGATTACAAGAATTTTTTAATACGCTTTATTTCATAGAGAATAAAATAAAGGAATCTGTTGCATTCACAGAAGCAAAAAATAAGTGTCATTTCGGACAAAAAACTTATTATTCAATTTCACACTCACCTCCTGTTCCGCCTCCGGAAAAAAGTTAAAAAAATACATTTTTGAAATTTGTCTGCTTCTTTATTTAGAAGTGGACTAAACCTATTTTTTAACTTTTAAAACAAATTACAATGAAATATTTTTTTATGTTGTGGTTGTTAATGGGATTGATATGCACTGTTCACTCCCAAACAATAACCGTTAGAGACATCGAAACACAAGAGCCAATAGAATTGGCAACAATTATAAGTGCAAATCCCAAAGCAAATGCAACAACAAACGTTGAAGGGCAAGCTGATATTTCAGTATTCAAGGGAGCGGAAAAAATAGAAATCAGAAGTCTTGGATATAAAACTGAAATAAAAAGCTATGGTGAATTAGAAAAAATGAATTTTGAAGTTATGATGACTGTTTCCACAACTCAATTCGATGAAGTTGTGGTTTCTGCTACTCGATGGAGCCAGACATCAAGAAACATTCCTTCTAAAATTTCTATTATTTCTCCAAAGGAAGTAGCCCTGTACAATCCGCAAACTGCTGCGGATTTGCTTGGTTCATCAGGTGAAGTGTTCATTCAAAAAAGCCAACAAGGTGGCGGAAGTCCAATGATTAGAGGGTTTTCAACCAACAGATTATTATATACCATTGACGGAGTGCGAATGAATTCTGCCATTTTCAGAGCAGGAAATATTCAGAATGTTATCTCATTGGACCCATTTGCTATTGAGAATACAGAAGTGTTTTTTGGCCCAGGTTCTATCATGTATGGTAGTGATGCAATTGGTGGTGTAATGAGTTTTCAGACACTTACCCCTCAATTGTCACTAACCGACAAGCCTTTGGTAAAAGGCAAAGCTGTTAGTCGATATTCATCTGCCAATAATGAAATTACCAATCACTTTGATGTGAATGCTGGTTGGAAAAAATGGGCATCAGTAACAAGTTTCACACATTTTAAATTCGGAGACCTAAGAATGGGGAAAAATGGGCCTGATGAATATTTGAAGACCTTTTACGTTCAGCGAGTTGATAATGTGGACAGGGTGTTTGAGAACAAAGATTCTCGAGTACAAAATCCTACAGGATATCAACAAATGAATCTAATGCAAAAAATCAGATTTAGTCCAAACAAAAACTGGGATATTCAATACGGTTTTCATTATTCTGAAACTTCTGAATATTCTCGTTACGACCGTCATATAGTAACACAAGGAAATGGACTACCATCTTCTGCTGTGTGGAATTATGGCCCTCAAATCTGGATGATGAACAACCTTATGGTTACGCATAATCAAGGTAATAAAGTGTATGACCGAATGACAATACGTTTGGCTCAACAATACTTTGAAGAAAGTAGAATCGACCGTAGATTTAATCATCACAGATTGAGAACACAGCTTGAAGAAGTCAATGCGTATTCTGTAAATACCGACTTTGAAAAAAGTATAAATAAACATCGGTTTTATTACGGTGCTGAATACGTTTTAAATGACGTAACCTCAACTGGCTCGGCAATTGACATAAGGAATGGAAACCCAATGCTTGTTCCTGACAGGTATCCGGCTTCTGAATGGAGTAGCTACGCTGCTTATTTGAACTATCAATATATTGCTTCCGACAAATTTCTTGCTCAAGCAGGAGCTAGATTCAGTGCATTTAATATTCAATCTGATTTTACACGTCATCTTGATTTCTATCCGTTTGATTTTACAAGCTCGACAACACAAAACTCCTCCACTACAGGAAGTTTGGGCTTTGTTTATACACCAAGTGAAACTTGGAAAATCAGCGTAACTGGAAGTACGGGATTCAGATCTCCAAACGTAGATGATATAGGTAAAATATTTGACTTTGTCAGTGGTGAAGTGATTGTACCGAACACATCTTTAAATGCTGAATATGCTTATAATGGAGAACTAAGCATTTCAAAAGTGCTTGGCAATGTGGTTAAGCTTGACGCAAACGGTTTTTATACCTACTTAAATAATGCAATGGTTCGCAGAGCATTTCAGGTTAACGGACAGGATAGTATAATGTATGATGGGAAGATGAGTAAAGTTTATGCTATTCAGAATGCCGCTTATGGAACTGTTTACGGTTTCAATGCCGGAATAGAGATAAAACTACCATCAGGATTTAGTTTGTCTTCACGCTATAATTACCAAATAGGTAGAGAAGAAATGGATAATGGCGACATAAGTCGTTCAAGACACGCAGCACCAGCATTTGGAATTACAAGGTTATCCTATCAAAAGGAAAAACTGTTTTTGCAATTTTACGCAATGTACAGCGCAGAGGTAAGCTATGCTAACTTAAATGAAGAAGAAAGGCAGAAGCCGGTAATCTATGCAACAGATAATGACGGGAATCCATATTCTCCTAGTTGGTACACGCTTAATTTCAAAGCTATGTATCAGTTTCACCAAAATCTTGCAGTGAGTGCAGGAATAGAAAATTTAACAGACCAACGATACCGACCATATAGTTCTGGTTTGGTCGCACCGGGCAGGAACTTTATTCTATCCCTGAGAGCAAATCTTTAATAATCTCAACCCACCGTTTGGACTTAATCCTTACGGTGGGTTTTAAAATCTTTTATGGATAAAACACGCATCTATCAATATCAGTATCCTTTTGTATCAAGCACCTTTGCAAACCGCTGATTGCCTATCAACACACAAAGTTTGCAAAAGAGCTTGCTTTTCAGACCCAAAAGAAAAACAAAAACGCCCTCGCTTCGCAAAAATTAAATCTTTCCCGACCGCTCATTGCCGACAGACAAAAAATCGTTTTTCGGGACAGGTAAACGGACTATAAAAAACGCTGAAAGCACGGTGGACACTGCATCAAAAAAACAGAACCACTGGCGCTAACACGGGCTATAAGCAGCGGGCGGACAGTGCTTTAGCATACATTACTGCCTTTTATTTACTTTTGTAGTAAGTGACGATGACGGCGCTTTTAATGCCCGCCTGCTCATAGCCCGAAAACGTTGGCGGTCATTGTAACGGACGACACAATAAGCAACAAGTATGACATATTATTACAGAAAAGCAAGCAAAGTAATGAATGACTGTTATTCAAACAAAGGACAGCTTGCCACAGTAATTGGGACACGTCATTACATAAACAATCACTTTGACAAAGAATTGAATTTAGACTTCCTATCAAATGTCCGCTTTACTTCAAAATTTCATTTGCTTAGACTGTTCAAAAAATATTACGGACAAACACCCAAACAATATATTATTGACAAACGCATTGAGCAAGCAAAAGCGTTGCTAAAAAAAGGGACAAACATAACTGACACTTGTTTTGAAGTCGGGTTTGACAGTCCAAGTTCATTTAGCACCTTGTTCAAATCCCGTGTCGGACTGACACCTAATGAATTTCAAAAAAGAGCAACTTTTACAAAGTCGTACTAATTTCTTTGTTAGAAATTTG
This sequence comes from uncultured Saprospiraceae bacterium, assembly GCA_964423205.1. Lineage (GTDB taxonomy): Bacteria > Bacteroidota > Bacteroidia > Chitinophagales > Saprospiraceae > UBA6168. Next base: position 19,006 of record CAYRDX010000073.1, read on the forward strand.
CCAGTAATTCTCACTTTGAAAAAAAGCTAAATTGAATGGGTTAATTGAATA
>CAYRDX010000074.1:0-5716 GCA_964423205.1 uncultured Saprospiraceae bacterium
AAAAGTTTAGTAAACGTAAATCGTGAACTTAATTTTTAAGCGTTACTTAATGAATTCAAACCGTAAAATCTGCCCCATTAATAAAACTGCCCTTGTCCGAAAGGAGGTAAAGTGTCGTTTTCACAACTTCTCCAAGTGGGTCTTTTTTCTGTTCATCCAATCGTTCAACATTAAGGGAGTTTGCAATGGATGTTGAATCACCGTATACCGAATCATTGTACCTGCATGAAAGAGAATTCACCCTTATTCTGTCAGCTGTATCAGCAGAAACAGCTTTAGTCAGAGCTGCTGAGCACATTTTCTGGAAATCAAAAACAGATGATTCTGAGCTACTTGTTCCGGATAAGATATTAAAGATTATACCTTTTCCAATTTCAAGTCTCTCCAGGAATAGTTTAGTAAGCAACAAAGGGCCAGCAATGTTTTCATTCAAAAGCCAATTCAATTTTTCGAGACTGATATCAGAAATACTCTCCTCATCTATGTTTTCACCGGAGAACACCAAAATGTTTAACCTCGGAATGATGTCGTTGAAGATTTGCGTGAATTTAATGCGGTAATTCACGTCTATAACAAAGTCATTAAGATTAAATCTAAGAAACCTATCGCAGGAATTTTCAAAATCCTCTTCCTGGTCGGTACCGTAGACGTAATAGCCATTATCACGAAAGGCGTCAGAAAGCATCCTGCCCATTCTATTCAAAACATTGATAATCAATACTTCCTTCTTCATTCATTTGGTGATTTTTCCTTACAGGAATCTGTCCTTTAAAACAAAATGTAATAAAATTAAATACAAGCGTGGATTTAGCAAAGTTGATTGATATATTTGAATTAATTGTCCAATAAAGCCATTGACTTTGGATAGCCATCTGCATTTTTAGATGTTAATAATCCAAAGCCCTTCAAAGTAAATGAACATTTCAATTCAATAATAACCATTGTCAGGCTTTCGATACATAACCATAAAGTGCCTCTTTATCACTCTTGGACTTTTGTTCACATCTCCCGTGCATTCACAGGAAGTTGAATTCGCTCTTGCGGACAGGCTCCTTTCAACAGCTGATAGTTTGGCCAATATTTCAAAATACACTCAGGCAATACTTTATGGGAAAAGAGCGCTGAATCTTTACCAATCAAGTCGTCCAGTGAATTATGATAGAATATCAAGAACCTACCGGTACCTGGGCTACTATGCGAGGAGAAACGGCAATTATCCAGAAGGTGAAAGGTATTTGAAAAGAGCTATTCAAATTGCTCAGGATAGGCTTCCTGAAGAAAATCCTGAAATTGTAAAGTCCCTGAATGGTTACGGGATTTTACTAATGGCAAAAGGTGATTACACTGCAAGTATCACTTATTTCAACCGTGCACTTGATATTTGCAGACAAACCAATTGTCCTGAAATAGCCATTCAACTCAACAACCTTGGTATTGCCTTCGAAAACCTGGGCAATTACTCTCTTGCCAGAGAATACTACACCACTGCCCTCCTCAATAACAAGTTGAATTTTGGTTCATTATCGTTGCAAGCTTCAGATAACTACTTAAACCTTGGTACGCTGAGTTATAAATCTGGTTTCCCAGACAAGGCTCTTGCCTATTTTGACACCTGTCTTCTCATTTATAACAGGATATTGCCCTTCGAACACGAAGATTTTGCCACACTGTACAACAATTTTGGGGCGGTGTTCAGCAAGAAAGGAGACTACAAATCAAGCCTCCATTTTTTGAACAAAGCTTTAAGAAACTACGAATTTCACCTTGGTTATAATCATCCAGCCGTGGCTAATGCCTATTCCAATTCCGGTGAATTGTTTTTTGAACGTGGTGACTTTGACAAAGCATTGATCTTTTTCCAAAAATCCTGGTCTATCCGAAATAACATTCTGGGCGAGTTACACCACGCAACATCAAGAACTTGTATTGACCTGGGTCATGTCTTCTTGATGAAAAAGGATTATACACAGTCATATTTCTGGTTCAATAAAGGACTTAACAACCTTAAAAAAAATCTAAAAAACCCTCAATGGGAGTTAGTTGAAGCACTCAACGGTATGGGCAAATACTTTGAAAGCCTGGGAAACTACAAAGATGCTTTAGTGAACTTTAATCAGGCGCTCCACATCATACGAAAGAACCCTGATGCTACATCATCTGAATTAGCAGGATCGTTGGCCAGAATTGGGGAGATTTACTTACTCCAAGCTGATTACTACAATGCAAGAAAATACATAAACAATGCGCTTGCGCAAACACTAAACCGTTCCGGAACTGCGGGCAATCAAGACCTTTCATCACTGTACAGGATGTTATCTCTTACCTACCCTGATGACGAAATTTGTGCATTGGAGTACAGTGACAGTGCCCTGGTTACACTGCGATTTGATATAAGACATCCCAGTAACTTTGAAGGAGTGATTTCACATCTGGAACTTTTGAAAGCGCTTGAGGCAAGAGGCAGCATTATGTTTGAGAATTTTGAGAAAAAACAACAACTCCGGTATCTCCAGGAAGCTGAAGAACTTTACAATCTCACTTATGATTTGATTGAATACATTAAAAGTACTCTTGAAGAGCCTGGATCACGGCAAACACTGTCAGACAACTTTTTCAAAGTTTATGAACAAGGTATTCTTGTAAAATACCGCCTTGCAGAATACACTGGCAATCAGTCGTATATCGAAAAAGCATTTCAGGTGGCTGAGAAAAGCAATGCTACTCTTTTGATGGAGGCCATTCGATCAAGTGATGCGGAGCGATTTGCCGGAATGCCGGACAGTCTTTTGGAAAAGGAAAGAATGTTAAAGATTGAAATAGCCTTTCAAGAGAAACAGAAATTCAACGCTGAGAATCAAATTATTGTAGATAGTCGTGAATTGCAAAAACTTAATGACTGGATTTTCCAGCTAAAAAATGAATACAACAAGCTACTCGAATTGTATCGGGTACAATACCCAAAATATTTTGAACTGAAGTACAATCCTGAAATTGTTTCCGTTGGGAAATTGCGGAGCGAATTATTGGAAAATGGGAAAAACCTGGTTTCCTATTTTGTTGGCGAAACAAACATTTTTGTATTCGTTTTGAACCGCCAACATATCAGGCTTAAGGTAATACCTAAAGATTTTCCTCTGGAGGCATGGATTGAAGAATTCAGAAGCAGTATTTCTCATTTCAATCCAGCTGTCAGAACTGCCCAATACTTAAATCAGAAGTATGCAGGTATTGGTTATGAATTGTACGAGTCTATTTTTAAGCCAATTGAAAAAGAAATCTCTGGCTCAGATGTATTGATTATTCCAGGAGGTATTTTAGGTTATTTACCTTTTGACGCCTTGTTATACTCTGCTCCGGAGGACTTCAACAATTTCGATAGCTATGATTTCCTCATCAAAAAATACAATTTCAGTTATAGCTATTCCGCTTCGTTTTCAATTGAAGCAAAAAAAGCTAAAAGGAAATCCGGCAGGTTTGTGGCATTTGCCCCAGTCTATTTTTCGCAACAGCAAGCAAAGGGCAGGAGACAGGACACGTTAAGTCCGTTAATTTTCAATATCCAGGAAGTCAGACAAGTTCATGCGCTTATGAAAGGTGATATTTTCGTTGGCCCATCAGCTACCTCTGAAAATTTCTTACAAACTGCCCCATCAGCAAAAATTCTTCACCTGGCAGCACATGGTAAAGCTAATGATATCAACAGCGATTTTTCCTATCTCGCATTTTCAAAAGACAGCACTCAAGAGCAGGGCGATGAATTCGTATTTGTCAGGAACCTGTACAATTTGCGCTTAAAAGCAAACATGGTTGTTTTGAGTGCTTGTGAAACAGGAATCGGAGAATTAAAGCGTGGAGAAGGCATCATTAGTTTGGCGCGTGGATTCAGCTTTGCAGGGGCGACCGGAATTGTGACAACCCTGTGGCAAATTGACGATAAAGCATCGTCCGATATTATGGTTGACTTTTACAGGTGGCTTAAAGAAGGAAAATCAAAAAACACAGCACTGCGTCAGGCTAAGTTGGACTATATCAATAAGAAAAAAGGAAGCAATTATACTCATCCATTGTTTTGGTCGGCCTTTATTCCGATTGGAAATATGGAGCCAGTAGCCGGAACGGGTTGGCCATGGTGGGCTTGGGTTTTGGTTTTCGGTGCTCTCCTGTTTTTTGGTTTATTTGGGAGCCGTCGAATCCATCAACAGCCCCCAAATGGAATATCTCATCCCTGAATAGCTTTGATGCCTGGCAACTCTTTACCCTCCAGAAATTCCAGCATTGCACCGCCGCCAGTGGATACAAAGCTCACTTTCTTTGAAAGCCCCATCTGATTAACTGCAGCTACACTATCACCACCTCCCACGAGGGAGAATGCACCTTTGGAAGTAGCATCAGCTACTGCGACAGCGATTGCCTTAGTGCCTTCGGCAAAGTTTTTCATTTCAAAAACGCCCATTGGGCCATTCCAGATAATGGTTTTAGAATTAGTGATGACTTCAGAAAATTGTTTCCGCGCCTTTTCTCCAATATCGAGACCCATATTATCATCATCAATGTCAAAACTCGACACTTGTGCCCAATTCGGTGTATCCTCAAATGCGCCTGAAACGATGCTGTCTTCCGGGAGATAAATCCTTACGCCGCTTTTTTCGGCTTTCGACAATAGCTCGGCCGCCAATTCCAGCCGGTCTTCTTCTACCAGTGATTTTCCAATTCTTCCACCTTTAGCCTTAACGAAAGTGTAAGCCATGCCACCGCCAATCAGGATATTATCAACCAAACCGAGAAAACGCTCGAGCAGCAGTATTTTATCGGAGACTTTCGCACCTCCAACAATAGCTGTCACAGGTTTACCCGGGTTGTTGATAACCTTGGAGGCATTGATAATTTCATTTTGCATCAGATAACCAAAAGAGCGGGCCGAAGGCTCAAAAAATTGAGCCATAATGGTTGTGGAGGCATGTGCTCTGTGAGCTGTCCCGAACGCATCATTGATGTAAACATCGCCCAAAGCAGCCAACTTCCTGGAGAATTCCAGATCTCCCTTTTCCTCTTCTTTTTGAAAGCGAGTGTTTTCCAGTACCAAAACCTGTCCGGGTTGAAGTGCTGCGGACATTTCAGATGCCTTCTCCCCTACTGTTTCAGGACAGAACAAAACTTCCGAACCAAGAAGTTTGGAGAGATGGTTGACAATGTGTTTTAGCGTAAATTTCTCAACATCAATAGAGCCATCTTCCTTTAATTTCTTCAATGGCCTTCCCAGGTGTGACATCAAAATAGCTGAGCCTCCATTCTTCAGTATGTGCTGAATGGTTGGCAATGCCTCACGCATGCGGGTATCGTCAGTAATAATATAGGATTTGTCCAGCGGTACATTGAAGTCCACTCTGACTAATGCCTTTTTGTTTTTTAGTTCAATATTCATTGGAAATAGATTTTAAGCTTTGGGAGAAAATAAAAAGACACCATCACAGCCAACCAGCCGGATAGTGTCTTTTTCGTTCCGAGAACGATATTACTGATTGGCAATTATAACAGTGAGGTCAGCCAAACGGGCTGAATAACCAGCCTCGTTGTCGTACCATCCAACAACGCGGACAGTGTTTCCGTTGACCTGTGTCAGTTTGGAATCATAGATACAGGAATGAGGGTTGCCAACGATATCTATTGAAACAATCTCTTCCTCCGTATATTCCATAATGCCCTTCAAATTCGTATT
>CAYRDX010000074.1:5816-18455 GCA_964423205.1 uncultured Saprospiraceae bacterium
GTGGGAACGTCATCACCTTTAGGTGGAGCAGAGAGTATCACTCTTTTTGCTCCAGCTTCAAGGTGCAAGGAAGCTTTTTCTCTGGAAAGGAAAATACCAGTACATTCGAGTACAACGTCGATTCCAAGTTCTTTCCATGGAAGCTCAGCCGGGTTTTTGACGGCGGAGCAAATAATTTTCTTGCCATTGATGTACAGATACTCATCATCAAATTTTACGTCCCCATCAAATTTACCCTGCGTAGTGTCATACTTAAACAGGTGAGCCAATGTGCGGTTATCTGTCAGGTCATTAATAGCGACTACTTCTACATCGCCCATTTTCAACAGGTTGCGGAAAGTAAGGCGGCCTATCCTTCCAAAACCGTTTATTGCAATTTTCTTTGCCATAATACTTTGAATGGTTTAAATGAAAAAATTAGGTTGAGGGAATTATTTGGTAAAAGGGCACACAACGTCACAGGGAATTTGGCAGGTGTTTGGTTAGCGGCCGCTAAGGTAAATAATCGTCCATGCCCTGTGAATGATTTTTGCTTTAAAAAAACTTTTTTTAGCTCCACTTTGTAATTTATCAAAAGGTTCTATCTTTGCCCCGCTTTTGAAGAAAGCATATCCAAAAACGATGGCCCGTTCGTCTAGGGGTTAGGACATCACTCTTTCAAGGTGGAGACACGGGTTCAATTCCCGTACGGGCTACGAGCAAAAAAGGCTGCATGAAAATGCGGCCTTTTTGCGTTTTAGGGAGGTATTGTTTTTTCCGGACAGAGAAGGGTTTACTTCTGAGGATATGAGATTTGAGGATGTGAAGGGCTTTGGCTGTTGGCATTTTGCTTTTGGCTTTTTAGTGCCACATAACAATACCATTACCCGCCACAATTCTCCATTCTCAATTCTCCATTCTCAATTCGCCATTCCAGAGTTCTTGCCTTAGAGAATGACTATGACTATGAGTGATGAACCATGAACTTTGAAGAGGTAGCCATGTCCGCAGTGCTCCATCAATTCTCAATTTTCCATTTTCAATTCTAAAGTTCCTGCCTTAGTTGGTGAAAGGTCTAAGATTAGTGAGGGTCTGACTCCGAGTCAGACCCTCACTGTCTCAATTTTAAGTGATGAACTATGAGGCCGTAGCCAAGTCCGCAGTGCTCCATCAATTCTCAATTTTCCATTTTCAATTCTAAAGTTCCAGCCTTAGTCGGAGATGGGTTTAGAAACAAAACACAGAATTATCACGAAACAGGGTGGAGGTTATGATAAAATCTTATTGAGTAATGTGCGCGAAATAACATGTGCTTCTTTGTCTCCAACCCTAAATAAAAATCCATGCTTTCCAACCTAAATAGAACATCTTATTATGAACACGTTACTGAATAACCTTTGCAGCAGCCAACTTCAATATTTCTCTGCTGAGTACATTGATAATTGCAACACAGAACGGTTCAAACTTGCCTTTTTTAGGTTTGGAAAGATTATCAACAATTAATGCTGCGTCGACAGCTGATATTGGCACCTCTTTATCCATATCTTCATAATAGTACCCGAGAATTGTTTCTTTCCGGGTATCGTTGAACCAGGAAAGTCCAAGCGTTTCAATAGTATTTACTGCACCTGTATCATTTGCTTCACTCGGCTTAATTTCTCCTATCAGCGTAAAATAAAAGCGGCTTTCGCAATCCGGCTTCAGTGGAGTAACGCCAATAGCATCATTGTTCTTTTTACAATCACAATAGGTATTTCGTGGGGGCGGTATTTTCTCTCCTCCATTGCAGGAAGCAACAATGTTGTCGTACTTGAAAGTAAGGTAGCGTGGGTTGTTGCTCTTTGGGTCAACGTGGTCTATTCGGATGGAGGATGTGTCAATTTTTTCCTCGATACTGTTCATGGTTTTCAAATCCTCAGCAGTTGCCCCGCCTATTTCTTTGCGCATCCTGATTTCCCTTAATAACGCCAGTTCTTGACGGGTTGGTGGTTCAGCACTTATCCGGCGCATGCAATAAGCGCAGAGGTAGCCTTGCTCGACTATCAGGGAAGTCGCCAACTCTTTTTTTGAATAGAAGGCGACTTCTTCTTCTTTGTTGTCAGGCAAGTTGTTTGGTAAATGTTCCCAAACTTTCTCGACTGTCACCCGACCTGATTCTGCTCTGGCATACAGGCTTTCCAAATTTTCAGCTTCCTGCTCTTTCCAACGCTGAAAGGCTGGTGGTTCAGGGTTTTTAGAGATAAATTTCATTTAGCCAGTATTCGTTTTCTGTTGATGATTGCTTTTGCACGCGACAGTTCGGGGAGGCTGCCTTCTATTTTGCTTTCAAGCGCTTCGATGTTTTTTTCAGCTTCATCCAATTTATCAAGCGCCAGAAGGTCGAAGATGTGGTTAATCTCTTCCTGGTGTTCATTCGTAGGAGCATCCATAACCTTGTTCAGGATGGTGGAAACATCTTGGCCCTGTGTATCCGAAGCACTGAATATTTTTCCGTCGTCAATGATGAGGATTTGCCTGCTCGGAATCTTGCTGACTACATAAGGGCTATGAGTCGTAATGACAAATTGAACGTTGGGAAAAGTTTTACGCAAATTTGGCACTAGTTCCCTTGCCCAAGCGGGGTGCAGATGCATGTCGATTTCATCAATCAGGAAAATACCATTGCCATGAAGCGGATTTTCCAAATCCTTATTCAGGAGGGAAAGCCGCCAGGCAATATTGGCAGCCAATGTCAGCACCATTTTCCTACCCGACGAAAACTGGTTTACAATCAACTCCTTCCCATTTTCTATAATTTTAAGCTCGCCCTCCTGGAGTTTCAGATAATCCGTATGGAGGTTTTCATACTTGTTTTCCGTGTCAGACAGCATATCCAAAATGGCTTTTTCCACATTTCTTTTCAAAGAATCCTTTCCTGTCTGGATTTCTATCCGTTCCCGCCACTTGTACCAATCGAAGAACAATTTGAAATCCAGCGAAAGTTGGGTAAAAGAATTGCCATAAGCATTGAAGGGGTTCGTACTGTCAACGGGCCGTTGCGTTCCGTTTTTTTCGGTAAAAAACGCACTCGTGGCAAAATCGCAGGTAAAATAATCCAGTGCAGGCAAGCTCGCCGGCTCATTTCTCTTTAATTGCTTGTCAATTGCCGTGACAAGTGTATCCAATTCGTTCCAACTTGATGGGTCGGTGATTGCTTCCGGCTCGAAGCCGGTGGAGGTCAGAGAAGCATACCAGGACAATTCCTTTTCTTCCTGGGTTTCTTCCTTATCTTTTTCTTGTCCATCCTCCTGTTTAATCAGGGAAACTGTCAGTGTGTTCACAGCTTCGAATGTGCCATTGAGGATATCATACCTGTTTAACGAAACAGGTTTGGGTGGTTCTTTCACTATTTTAGATTCAATGAAAGTCAAAAGGCTGCCAATTCCGTCGAGCACGGTGGTTTTCCCGGCTCCATTTTTACCGATGAGTACAGTAAGGTTCTCGTCAAATGGGACGGTTAGCTCTTCGAAACGCCGGAAATTTACCAGCTTCAATTCCCTCAACCTTATGTCGAACTTGTTCTTGACTTTCATAATACCTCCATTTTTTCAGCCCCGGTACGTCACCAATTTGATTTCCCCGGCTTTGGTGCGTGAATTTACGACAACTTCCACAATCATACCGGGCAGAAGATTTACCTTTTTTGTGCCGGAGAGGTTGGCATAAGGTACGAACGGGTAATCGTCTAACAGTAATTTCACTTTGGACCAGGGTTTGCCGACTTCAACGACTTCAACATAAAATACGGTCTTGTCCCCGATTTTATCGAAAGTTATAGTCTTGGCTTCTTTCTCTTTAGGTGTGATTTTACCTGGCGGAATGGGGCGGCTTCCAACTTCGTCCACATCGAGGGTGGGCGTGAAAGGTATGTCTTCTGCTTCTTCTGGCAGGGTAAGTTCTACAAAGCCCATGCAGGCAGCGGTCAGGGCGGCATGTTTGGCGATCCGGCGGGATTTTAGGCGGCGCTCTTCTTCTCTGCCCTGCATTTTAATCAACACTGGGTCATCCACCACTGCTACGTGATTATCAAAACGCCAATCCCCAGTGATTCCGTGAAAGCCGCTGGCGTAACTCATGCGCAGGATGCAGGAGCGAGCGTTGTTCTCCGTTTTTTTCTTCAACTCCTTTAGTTGGTGGATGATGAAATCGGTGTTCTCTGCCTGGTTGTATTCCTCAAAAAAGGCGATTTCCCGGCGCAGGTGTTCCCGTGTGTATTCGTTGACTAATTTGAACAAGTACTGGATGGGCTTTTCCGGGCGGATTACATGTTTGGTGTTGGGATGGACGGCACCTTCGGCTTTTTGCCTGACCATTTTCAACCATTCAGTGGCGATAGTTAGACGAAACTTGCCTTTTGCGCCAACGGTAAAAGTCTCACAGACCAACAACTTGTCGGAAGGCATGCCCTTGCTGCCATAGTAGCTTTTCCAATCGAATCCCCTTTTTTGCAGGTTAAAAAGGGCGACATTAGTAATTTCCGATTGAGGGATGTCAGCGTCGGAAGGTAGTATGTAACGGGTGACAGCCCGCTGGAATGAACCCATCAGACGGTTCTCGATGTCCCTGTCCACATATTTTTCACGCTCCCGGTTAGCCAGATAGTTGAACAAGACACTTCGGATTGCGCCTTTGATGGAAGAGCCAGGAATATAAGGATTCCCGTTCCCGTTGCGGATAAGCGAGCGGAGTTCGGCGGCATCAATGCTGGAATTCAATGGTGTTGCTTTCAGGCTGGCTTTTAGAACGTTTGCATTTTCGAAAATCCAGTTTTCAGCTTCATTGAGACTGCCCTTGGCCAAAAGGCTCAGGTATTGTTCTTGCTCTGAATCCGAAAGGCTCAGGTACAATTTTTCTTTGTCGAGCAGGTGCATGATGCTGCCTTCCTCTACAAAATCCACCCCACGTACCAACAACTTGCCGTCCCCGATATGAACTGGGGAAAGAATCTTTATTCCTATGTCGAGTTGATTGCTCAGTTTTGCCATCTTCATTGGGTTTTGATGGGAATGAACCAAGGGCGTCCGTCCCGCCAAACCGGGTGGTCAAGCCCAATAACTTCATCGGGTTTCAAATCCACGACTTTGCCGGTTAATTTGGATTTTGGGAATACGGAGCCTTCGGCAAACATATAAACAGATTTTTTTCTAAAAGTGAGCATGTCGTCCTCTGTTGTCAGCCACCCACCTCTTTTTGTCAGGGAAAAAGCGGCATGGTCGAAGAGTGCTGGCGTCACTTCATTCTGCGCCGGGCAAAATAAAGAAAGCGCCATTTGCATATTTGCATCTTCGGGTAGCTGGAGTTGAAGCCCATTTTTCAGGTATTCCGGAATAAACTGCCCGTTTCCGGTAGCCCGGTCAGTGCCGACGCCCTGCTCTCCTATATGCTCCATGACTTCCATCCAAAACGGCAAATCCAGGCCTTCTTTGAATTTTACCAGGAAAAACAAGCCGGCATTTTCCCTAAAAAACAGACGCTCTACATAGTAAGTATTACCGTCTGTATCCTTGTCTTGCCATCTGGGTACTGCGACCCTTTGATTCAGTTCGCTTTTGATGATAAAGCGTTCTTCAAGTTCATTCAATTCTGGCAATTGAAATATCCTGCTTATTTGGGTTTTGTCGCCGGAGAAATTGGATTTGGGCAATTCCGTACCCGGCGCTCCTTTAAGGGCAGCTTCAAAATAGGTCTTGTCCAGGAATTCGACTTCTTTCAGCAACTTGCCTGAAGTCCTTTCGTCCTTTCCCTCCACTTGCCATTTCAGGTTTGTCAGTGGCTTTGGGAAAAAGAATGTTTCTTTCCAATAAGGAAATGCCGAACTGATTTCAAACTGGTCGAGGAATGGATGGGCATCCTGATACACTCCAATTTCCGGGCGAAGCTGAATGGCTGCTGCCAATAAAGCAGATTTTAGGGCATCGGAATGCAGGATTCGACCGCCAGCCTCGTAGCCGTCCGGTTTTCCTTTGGATAAATGCAAGGGACCAGTAAACTGGAGTTTTACGATATCTAATGATTGGTTCATAATGCCGTTTGACTGGATTTGAAATCACCAGGGAGTGTAACAGGTTCTTCCGTCGGTTTCCCACCTTCTACGCTGTACTTTTTTCGGACAATCTTTTTCAGAAAGAAATCTACCTGCCCGTTGCCCCGGCTACCGGAACCACCAATGTAATCGTCCTTTACCAAACGCAATGCTTCAAGCGTCCAATCGAGGTATTTTGCGCCATTGGTATCTTCATCAAAAACATTGATGACCAATCGCAGGTCGAACTTTGCACCTTTTGGCACCCGCTCGAAGAAGCGGGGGTTGGCTTCCGAGGTAATGCGGTTGATGGAGTTTTCTGCCTTGATTTCGGTATAGGGTAACTCAGTACCTTTTAGATATTCAGGATTGTTGAGATAACCATCCCGGACAATGAGGCGGGAAGGTTGCTGCTTTTTAGCTTTGTTTCGGTTGATGTGCCCGAATAGTTGAGCGGCTGCATGGCTGGGTTCCTGCGTGGGACCCAAATCTTCCGAAATGGTTCCCCGGCTCAACTCAAAAAGCGAGCGCATCTTGCCTTTCAGTGAACTTCCGGGGATATAAGGCATCTTGGTGATGGGGTGCCGCACGATTTGTTTGTCCGTGCCGCCTATTTGCAGTGCAGAGGAACTGCCGCCAACCATCAAGCCGGTGAGGGCTTCCACTTCGCCTTCGATGATGATTTTTTCCGATAGCCGGGGAGTCTTTTTGGTATTTTCTGACATGGCTGTTGATTTTTTATTTTTTGAAATGATTAATCCTTGCCACCATACACCTTATGGTAAGCAATGATGCCTTCAAAGAATTGGGCGAAGCGGCGGAATTTCTCTGGCTCGTCCACTTCTTTGAGCGCCAGTTCCATGATTTCCCGGAAGGCTATGATGCGAGAGTCCCGTCTTTTGGAGGTTTCCCGGGCCGTGTTGTAGGCTATCTTAGGTCGTAGCAACAATACGTCTGGCGGTATTTGATTCCATCCGTCATCTTTATCTGAGGGCAACTGAGATTCAATCCGTTTGACCTCTCCAAAGATGTTGCGCATTTGGTTAGCTGTCATGGCATTGAAACCGGGTCGGTCGTTCTCATCTTTTTTGTCACAGAGATAAAGCCCAAAGTTTTCAAGCCAGGTAATGCAGTCACTATCAATTTTATCGGTAATCCATTCTTTTTTAAATTCATCCCGATAATTGAACTTGGTTTGAATGTTTGTATGCATGGTCAAGAAATTTTAGTCGTGATGGTTATCGCCAATAGCGGATACACCGCCGGAGCGCAGCTCAAATTCAGCCCAGCGGGCAGCCAGGCTTAGCAATTGAAGGAACGGATAGCAGCTTTCGCCCCTTTTCAGGTTGACTTCTTTGGTATAAGAACAATCATCGAAGAAGATACCCAATTGGAGTTCCCTGATGATTTTTTCGCTTTCCAAATTATTCCTTTTTATTGCCCGGTTGAGTTGGTAAGCCAATTGCCAGCGCCAACTTTCTGCATAGCCGCTTTTAATTTGTTCTTTCCGGGTTTCGTCAAATTCTTGCAAGGCTATCAGCAATCCTTTATGGTTGGAATGTTTTTTTAAAAAATCAAGGAGTTTATCTTTTAATATTTTCACCAGTTTAAACTCCGTATCCCATTTTAAGGGGAAACCAAATAAAGAAAAGGAGTCTTTCGCATTGGCAGAACTGTTCAGCGTATGGTCTTTGGCTTTCTTTTCTTCTTCCTCGCACCATTTGGCGGCACGTGCAACCGGGAACTTGGGCGTTACCATGACCATCCCGCCAGAGATATTGAAATATGGGCTGTGGCAAGTATAATCTTTGAAGGCATCCCTGATTTTAGCTGCCATATCCAACACACAATCCCATTTGCCAACTATGAACAAATCGTCGCCACCAGAGTAAAGGATTTGAGTAAACTCTCCATAAGGCTGCCCATCTTCCGTGATTCCAGTCCTCCATATTTCATTGAGATGTCCTTTAAAGAACCAGTCCATTTGGCGGCTCAATGCAGCGTATCTTGTCAGGCTTCCGTCCACCTTGAAACCTTCCTGAAAGATTGTTCCCAAACCATCCACATCCATGCGCAGGATGGCAAGCCTTTTAAAGCGTTCCTGTTTGAATTGGCTTTCGACTTCGGAGGAATAGATGCGGTCGTCGTCGGCTTGCAGGGCGAGTTCGGAAAAGGTTTTGGGAAGCCATTCTATAGCTTTTTCAGGCTTATCAACCGATTTGGCTTCTATTTTCGGAATTTCATTACCGCCATAAAATTGGAAGCCGAAAGACTCGGAGCGGTTAGGTGCATGCTCCAGGAATCCGTCTAAATCATTGATAAATCGAATGCTTGCTTTTTTCCCCTTGAACAGCACCTGGTTAAATTCCTCTTTCAATACGATTACCTGATAGGCGTCTAACTGAGCAATTTTATCATAGTGTTCATTTTCCTCGAGCTTTCTATATAAAAATGACATTTCTACGTCGCTCAATGATGTAACGTGGACATTTGACTTTCTGAGGCGTAAACCGAGCCATATCTGTTCAGCTGAAATTCTGCCTATTATTTTCTCCCTTTCGAGTGCTGCTGCCTCTACTTCCAGTGCAGATAGTTTGACCGGATATGCACCTTCGAGTTTCCATTTGTCGGAACCTTTTGGTAGTTCTTCAACACTAATAGCGTCTCTTACTTCCTCACCGCCAACTTCGGTTGGTTCAAAAAACCTTTTGTAACCAGACAGGATTTCTCCCTTAAACTTTTGGCGCTTTTGTTCGCTGAATTGGGTATATAAGCCACCCCAAGCTTCTCCCATTTTTCCATTTAACAAATGTTCTTCCGTCAGTTCTGTCCATGCAAATTCAAGAAAGAGTTGAGTCTGGTAGTCTTCGAAGAGTTTCATCCTGATGTCCGCCCTTAACACTTCCAATCTCGTTCTAACTTCCAATGTGTTGGGGACAATAATTTGAAAACCACCTCCTGTAGCTATTACAACGTTAGCCTGAAACAGGTCTAATTCGTCAAGCACCACCTGAACTACCGAATCGGATAATAAATGAAGAAAGTAGCTTCGCCCTTTCATATTCTTCGCCGCGTTCCGGCTGGCAACATCGAACAGATAGTGTTGAATGCCAGAAAGCCCACCCCCTACTAAAAGAAATGGGGCTTGAGGATTGCGCTGCTCGTTTTCTAATAAAGGTTCGTTCTCGAATTGGTAAAGGCATATTGCCATTCCTGCTTGCGACTTGATTAAATCGTAGAATGACACATCTTCCTGATATCCGGAAGGCAGTACGCCACAGTATTTATGAATGATGTGCAGCAAGGTCTCGGCTTTTGCCCAGTCATTTCCTTGAGGTAAGGAGTTTAAATCTTTCTGAAAATCTGCCCAAAATGCGATATCGGTGCTTTGGGGATTATTATCGGGAAATTGCTCTTCGCCAAGGGAAAGTTTTCTTTGTGAGAAAAAACGATTGGAAATGGGTTGGGCTGGTTTGTTAGCGAGCGCTAAGGTTGTAGCTACCGGTCGCAGGAAGGATTGAGTTTTTGTGTGTTCCACACTCCCGGTTGCGTACTTGGTAGCTTTTTCCAATGTAACCATGTAGGATGTGTCTTCCTTCCATTTGGGCAGGTTGATTTTGAACGCAGAACCAAATGGGTGCTGTTTCAGCCCGTTTAAGATAACTTGAAGGTAGAGGGTGGATTTGTGGTCAGTCATTTTGGTTTATACATTTTTAATCTTCGGCTTCACCAACTCCAAAAACTCCAGGCTGCTCATCAGGTTGCCGTAAATCTGTGCCCGGGAGTTGGCGAAGTTGATTTTGCGGGAGATTTCAGGTGTGTCGTTTTGGTAATCCCAGGTGCCGGCCTTCCCGAAGTAGAAAAACACTTTGTCTTCCGTCACCATTTGCCGTATTGCAGCTTTGTCCAAAGTGCCATCCTCGTTATTCGCAAAAATCACATCGGGGATGAACCCAGGTTCAGCAGCGAACTTTACGTTCCTGAACTCTTTAGCTTTAAAGAAACTTACTAAAAACTCGTTGCTGCTTTTTGGCCCGCCCACAACCAGAATGTTGGCGGTTTTTAGATTAGCCATGTTATCAATAGCTTCCTGGGCTTTCTTTTTGACATACTCTGTCAGCTTGTCCTTTCCCCATAATTTCCAGGTCAAGCCAATCAAGATTAGCAGCCCTCCAATTGTTGAAATCACTTGTGCCCAGTTGAAAGCCACCTTTTTGTAATTGGTTACCATCTCATGCACTGTTGACTTGTTTTCAGTCAAAAACTGCAAGAGTGAGTCTTGTGCGGTTTGCCCAAATAAAGCACAAGAGCTAATAATTGCGATTAGAATCAAAATCTTCTTCATTCTTCATTTTGTATTTAATTTTCCCCCAACTGCCAACTGCCGACTGCAAACTGTCGCCTCCCCCCCTGCCTCCTCACCACCCCAAACCCTTCACTAACGCCAGTGCCGAGGCCAATGAAGTCGGGAAGATTGATGTTGGCAGTGAACCCGATGGTGAAGGCCAGCTTTTTGACCAACTTATAACTTATCCATTCCTCTTTCAGCAGTTCTGTAATTTTCACATTGAAACGGCTGTCCGGTTCCCAGCCGATGCCGTGGGCAAAGGAGATAATGTGGTTGGCCAGTAGTTTGTCCAGAAACTGGAATTTCTCAGCCTTACCGCTGAGTTGTTGCCAGTGCCTGAAGTTTTCAGAATTGAGTGCCAGCCACTTGTGCATACGGTAGGTGATGGGGCGTTCGCAAACACTCAGGTTGATTTGGTCCACATGCAGGCGGGCTATGCGCAGCTCGTGCCTGGTGTCGCCGATGCGCAGGCTCCAGTCGGCCTGACTGAAAAGGTGGTGTGCCTCCTCTATGCAGTCTTCAAGACAAAGCAGCATAGGCCGCATCTGATGGCCATTAGTGTCGATTTTGTACTGAATCAGGGGATAACGGTAGTGGAAGCCGCCCTCGTCATTCCGGTGGTTGTGAAACCACTCGTGTTCGAGGCCCACCTTGTGTGCCACGGCTCCCCTGAAACGGTTAATTTCCCAAGGTTTGATCTGCGTATCGAATGATACGGCGAGGAGGCGCAGTTTTTTCATTGAGGTGTTGGTTTATCAGCCTGTGTTTCAACAGGTTCGTTTATTTCAAAATTTCTTCTTTCCTTAGAAGAGGTGAATCTTGCCCAAGATAATTCACTTTACGAATTTGTTTCAGGTAATTTAGGGAACGGTAGTTTTTCAAAGGTAAACGGCAAGATGGTGGCGGGGCGCGGTTAAAAGCTGGAACCGGAAATGAAGAGGTTGTATCATCATTCAAAATCTGTCTGGCCTCCTTGTGATTGATATTACCACCCGAGGCACCAAAGCAACAATTGGTTTATAAAATATGATGCTTTCGTGGCATTATGCTTCTTTACTGAAGTCCGTGATTGACCTATGAATTACACACAATACCCCACATCTTATACCCTGTACCCTATACCGCATCAGATCAGCCGTGAGAATTTGTGGAACATTTTATCGTCTGTTCCCCTTATGAATCCGAGGAACTGGAGTTGGCCCTGCACACTGCGCCTGAGTTTATCCAAGGCGCTGGCATTGAAAATCTGTCGCTGCATAAAATCGGCAGAAACAATACGCTGGTATAACTTGATGTCCTTTTTCAGGGTCTTCAGAAAAGAAGGGCTTACATCTGGTTTGGGGTTTTTTAGAATCAAGCCAGTGACTTCAGGCTGTTGTTCCATGGATTGGAGTTTTACCTTGGTTTCATTCACCTGAAAATTGTGTTTGGCGACTATTTGACGCACTGTTATTGTGAACTCCAATGGCGGCATGGAATCAAAGCTAAAGGTCAGGTCATCCACATAGCGCGTATAAATAGCATCACAGCGGTTGGCATAGGTTTGCAGGTCCATGTCGAGTAATAAACAGGCCATATTTGCCAGAACGGGACTGGATGGCGCTCCCATCGGTAGTACCCCTTTGCAGGAGCAAATTGAACTCATCTGTTCAGAAAGGACAGCAGGAAACTCAAACAGTTCCCTGAAAATCCAGCCCAGATGCCTGCTGTTGACGGTATGAAAAAAATTGGAAAGGTCGATATTGAGTACCCATTTTGCTTGAAGATGGGAAAGGGCATTTGTGTAGATGTTTCGGGGCCTGGTCTCATCGCTTGGGAAGGGTATGAACCCAAACGAACAAGGCGGTTTCAGTTGATAATAAGCTGCCTGCAGGTATAGGTTTAACTTCTGCTGAATGTCCTTTAAATCAGGATAGGGATTGTGTATCAATCGTTTAAGGCCACCGGGCTTGGGAATGGTAAAGGACTGGTAATGGGGTTTATCAGCCAATTTTTTCAGCAATGCTGCATCAGCTTTCAACAATCCTGCAAGGTCGCCGGAATGTTTAATTGCCTTAAAGCGCTCTGCCAATTGGTCGTACTGGTCGAGCGTCAAATCTGTTTTTGATGGAAGAAAAGCATACATGGTTGCGGTGTTATGGTGTTGCGGTGTTATGGTGTTGCGGTATTGCGGTGTAGCGGTTCAACGGGTTAACGGTTGTCTTGTCCTGAAATAGGTTGACAAAAAAACCTAAATCAGATATGACAAATC
>CAYRDX010000075.1:0-18124 GCA_964423205.1 uncultured Saprospiraceae bacterium
CCCAGTCAAGACAAAAAAAGAATTCATCTTGAAAAAGCTAATGTAACATTGTCAAGTTAGTTCGCTTGCTCAATCACTTCAACCTGAGTTCAGGTTCACCATTTATGCCCAAGACGGCAAGGGGAATATGGATAGTGTCATTATCGGATATCATCATGAAGCCAGGAATGATCAAACTCTTGACACCAGATTTGCTGATAAAAACATAGCAGCAATCAAATTTGACAGTGTCTTTGAAATCAGGGCACATAAAGTCGCTTATATAAATACCAAAAGTAATCTCTCAGCATTATTCTTAGACAAAGGCCTGACGAAACATCTTACTCTGCATTACTCCGATGGAGGGGCTTCCTGTATTCCTTATGGAGAAAGTAATCAAGGTTTTATCCTGGCAAAAATAAAGTATCCTCCTTTGAAGTTGTCCTGGAATAGCAGCATGTTTAATAACATGCTGAATCCATGCGCTAATAGAACTTTTCTGCTGCACAATGAATATTTTACTCAAGTGCTTCCACCGGCAAAGATTCCATTCACCGTTTATTTAGAGGAAAACTCATCAATTGCTGACAGCTTGCCCGACAGTGTGAAGGAATACATCAACGGACTACCAGGTAGTATCAATAAAAAGATTGGTATCAGGTATTTAGATGACACATTGGATACCCTTCAAGCCAATTACCAGTTTATTTTTAGAAGTCGGGATATAGCCACCATTTCTGAACACATCGAATCAAATGTGTCTATTAAAGTCTTTCCAAATCCCTGTTTGGATAGGCTAATGGTGCTGTTACCTGTTGAAGATTATCCAAAGATGGTGGTTAATATTTATGGAGTTGATGGGGCTCTGTTGCTGGCAGATCATACTTTCGTTGGAAATGTGGTAACCATTAACACCTCATCCTTGTCACCTGGTCAATATGTAGTAGAATTATTAGCGTCGGAGAAGCTAAGGTTTATAGGTAAGTTTTTTAAGCTTTAACCAATTGTATATTACTTCAACCTGCACGGCCGGAACCTTACCAATACGCAGAATTTTGTAAACTCCTATACAAGCGACCTGTCCACCAACATCAACAAGGTGAGGCTTTTGCCACGTTACCTCCTGCTTGAGGCAAATTACAGATTTTAAGCCCCCCCTTCTATCAGTTCTTCCTGAACCCCATTTAAAGTTGGTGGCACTTGTTCTGCGATGGCGCAATTCACTCTATTGGGAATTGTGCAATGAAATAGGCGGGTCAATTCGGAGTGAAATTGAAAGTAGCATTCGCAAACCCGTTTCCTTAATTCATCGAAAACACAGGCACTTCAGAGCTCATGGCATTATAGAAAGTAAGAACTGAAATCTGTGCCTGCATGAAACGAGACAAAGGCAATTCAGCTATCATGTCCTCCACTTCGCTTTCTGAGCTTCCATTGATTATAGCCCAAATCTTGGAATGATCCAGCGACAAGGCATAGTTTACTAATTTACCCTCTCTGAAAAGTTTATTCACCTTGGCGCGCTGGAATGGTATCAGTTCAAGGAATTCCTCAGTAAGCGATTCGGGGAGTGTAAAGTCCACCATGTATTGGTTGTCGTTCGGCATAAAAAAAGCAATTTGTGAAAGTCAAAGCCGAAAATCTATTCGTCAACAGAAAAAATCTGTAGGGTCTTTTACCCTGCTTTTTTTCAAAGGGCCACAAATGTAAGAGAATTTTTCTTTGTTATTCCAATAAATTCAACAGGATAGTTTTCCACATTCTCGCTTCAGTGCCATTTAACGAAATGAAGGGCAGCAGGAAATAAAATGGCTTATTTTCATTATGAAAAAGGAGAATGGCGATTACCAATCAGCTTTCTTTGAGTATCAGGTTATCAATGAGGCGCACCTCACCCAATCGCACTGCGGTGCAAACAACCACAAAATCGTGGTCAACAATATTATTGACCGGGATGAGCGTCCTGCCATCGACAATATTGAAGTACTCAGGTTCCATACCGGGATGAGTCAACTTTCGCATCGCCTCTTGTTCGAGTTGCCTCGATGGCTTTTGTAGTATTTGCTGCTCAGTTTCTTTAAGTGTTTTGAAAATGACCGGAGCCAGTTGCCTCTGTTCGGCGGTCAGTCTGACATTCCTGCTGCTCATCGCCAATCCGTCCTTCTCTCTTACGGTCGGACAACTCACCAGGTTGATTTTCATTTTCAACAGACTGAGCATTTCCCTGATGACAGACAACTGTTGAAAGTCCTTTTGTCCCATAAACAGCGAATCGGGCTTTACAATATCCAGTAACCTTTTAATCACCATGGCTACTCCTTCAAAATGACCAGGTCGATGCGTGCCTTCCATTGGTTTTGTCAGGTATCCGAAATTCAGTTCCAGATGAATGTTTAAATCCCTGGGATACACCTCATCCACTTCTGGCATGAACAAAACATGGCAGCCGGCATTAATCAACATCTCCATGTCTATCCCGGGAGTGCGGAGATATTTCTCCAGGTCGGTTGGATTGTTGAATTGGATGGGGTTTACAAAAATGCTGGCCACGGTGACATCGCTTTCCTGCAACGACCGCTCTATCAGCGCAATGTGACCCTGATGCAGTGCGCCCATTGTGGGAACAAAACCAATCCTATTTCCTGCCTGCCGAAGGCCGTATAAATGAGCTTGCAGGTCGCGAACCTCTTTGAACAAAAGCATGTTTAAGCCAGTTTAATTCATCCTTAAAGCCAAGAAAAATCTTGAATTGGCAACAAAATGATGCCGGGTAAAAGTAGTCCTTTTCAACAATCTTTATCCTGAATATCCTTGTTAAAACTAATGAGGGAGCAGTGTTACAGATATTATCAAAAGCTTGACACTCTTGAAGATTTAGTTACTTCAGCCAAATTTTTTGTGGTTTCCGTGCTAATTAATCCCCTCTTTTTTTTAGTATCTTTGCAGCCGATTTACGCAGAAAATTGCAATTACAAAAACTATTAAAAGTTAGTTCATGATTGAGAAGAAGAAAATATTGTTCGTAACCCAGGAAATGCAACCCTATACCGCAATATCTGACATTGCCAACATAGTCAGAAAGCTTCCTGAGTACGTACAATCCAATGGGATGGAGATACGTGTGCTCATGCCCCGTTATGGTACTATCAATGAAAGGAGGCATCGGCTGCACGAGGTGGTACGTCTGTCCGGTATGAACATCATCGTGGATGACGACGATTTTCCCCTTATCATAAAAGTTGCTTCCCTGCCGGGAGCAAGGATGCAGGTCTATTTCCTCGACAACGAAGATTTCTTTAAGCGCAAGTCAGTATTTACTGACGATTGCGGGAAGCCCTTTGCTGACAATCCCGACAGGATGGTATTCTTCTGCAAAGGTGTGATTGAAACCGTCCGGAAATTTGGATGGCCTCCTGACATCATCCACTGTCATGGATGGATGACAAGCCTGATTCCGCTTTACATTCGCGAAGCGTACAAAACGGAACCGCTTTTCCAGTTTTCCAAGATTATTTACTCGGTTTACAAGAATGAAATGGACCAACAGTTTACCAATGGTTTTCTTACAAAAGCTTCCATCAATAACCTGGAAGAGGACGACCTCAGTGCCTTCCTGAACGGCACGGGAATCAACCTCACTCAGGGTGCACTGGCCTACTCCGATGCCATCATCAGAGGAAGCAGCACACTTTCTGAAAAGATGGAAAATCAGTTATGCAGCATCGATAAACCTATTTTAGATTACAAAGATGAAACGGAATATCTTCCTGCTTATATGGACTTCTATAACAGCTTGCTGGAGGAAACCGTAGAACGCTAAGTTTTCCTGCAATTAACTCATCTTCGGATGGTATTCTTGTGAATTGAGCAAAGTATCATCCGAAGTTGTTACAACCACTAACCAACTTCTTTCCTTAAACTATACACTTTCCTGATACACATCCGGAAACAATATACTGATAGAAAAAATGAAGCATCTTTCTTTTGTTCTTTGCATGCTGGCAATGTCTCTGTTTTTCTTTCCCTCCTGTAACGACCCTTCCAGCATTGGGTCGGATCTTATCGGAGGAGATTTTCTTAACCTGGACTACACCGATACCGTAACCATAAAAGCATATACGCTGCGTCACGACTCTGTTACCACTTTCGATCCGATAGAACTGGGAGTTGAGTCACAATCCTATTTCGTAGGAAATATCAATGACCCGGTTTTTGGAAAAACCAGCGCCAGTTTTTATGCGCAGTTCAACAGGAGTAATATTGCGTCACCCAACTTCACCGATGCAAAACTCGACTCAGTGGTTCTGATATTACCCTGGGACGCAGCAAACACTTATGGGCGCATCGATGAGATGTACACTCTTGAGGTGCTTCAAATGGACGAATCCATGAGCAATTCCTCTTATCATTTTTCCAACAGGAGTTTTAAGACCAAACCCATAGCCGGCACAAGGATAGACGTGTTTCCCCGCCCTAGCGATTCAGTGGTTGTGCGGGTGCCCAACCTGGATTCGGTTGTTACGCAAAAATTAGCTCCGCAACTCAGAATCAAACTGAATCAGGAGTTTATAGATGAATTCTATAAACCAGGGTCTGAAGTGTATTTTACAGACTCATTGTTTCAGAATTTCTTTAAGGGTTTACACATCAGGGCTATCTCCCAAAACTCCGGCATGCTTGCTTTCAAAGCCAGAGGTTCTGCGGCGGGTATTAAGCTCTATTTGAGAAGGGATTCAGTTTTGACCGACTATACCTTCCCAATCTATTTTTTCAATGTTGTTTCCTCTAATTTCAAACACGATTACACTGGGTCAGTGGCGGGCAAATTCATTGGTCAGCAGGGCAGCAAATCTGACAGCTTGCTCTTCGTGCAAGGGATGTCTGGTTTAAATATGTTTCTCGAATTTCCATACGTTACCTCCTTTCCAAAAGTGATTATCAATAAAGCGGAATTGGAATTCACCATCTTGCGGCTTCCGGAGGACCGAGCCATTTTTGACCCGGTACCTCAACTGTTTATTTCAGAGGTAAGAGGTGACAGCATAGTGGCCATTGACGACGCCACTTTTGCACTGAACAAAGCAGGTGATAAGTTTTACAAAATCTTTGGGGGAAACATTTACAACGGCCAGAAATACAGGTTTAATATTTCCAGTCACTTTCAGAAAATGATTGAAGCTAAGAGAAGCAATAAAATGAGAGTGGAAGTTTATATAAAAGCTGAACACCCACATCGGGTGGTATTGGCTGGCCCCAGCCATTCAGTATCTCCGGCAAAATTAAAGCTGAGTATGACGCGTTATTAAATGCTTTCCGTACATTAGCATATCTTGTCTGTATTTGTTTGTCAGTAATTCTGATAATTAGTAATGAGTCAAAAATTAAGTTGCCAAATTGATTTCTTAACCACTTGAAAATCAGTTTGAGAAATTTTACCTTTTGCCTTTTTACTTTTGCCTTATTACTTACAGGGTTTTTCAGTGTTTTAATTAGACCGATTTACCTGCAAATCCAAAACCCTTAATTTGCTTTTACAGGGTAACCAAACAAACAACTGAACATAATAGAGGGACGGTCATTTAATGCCAAACATCTTTCCTGATTCGCTTCAGAGTCGGAAACAATGTTTTTACAGAAATGAATTTACTAACTTAAACACCCAAAATAATCTCACTATGTGCGGAATAGTCGCTTACCTGGGCAAAAAAGAAGCCTACTCCATTATCATCAAAGGACTCCAAAGACTGGAATACCGTGGCTACGACAGTGCCGGAATAGCATTGCTCAATGGCTCTCTGAATGTTTACAAACGCAAAGGCAAAGTCAATGACCTCGTCGTTTTTGCCCAGGATAAAGACATCTCTGGCAATATCGGCATTGGTCATACCCGATGGGCAACTCACGGGAAGCCTGACCATACCAATGCACATCCTCATACCAGCGGCAATGGCAGGTTGACTCTGGTGCATAACGGCATTATTGAAAATTATGCTTCCTTGAAAAAGGCACTGGAGCAAAATGGACATGTTTTCAAATCGGAAACAGACACAGAAGTGCTGGTTCACCTGATTGAACAAATTCAAAACAGAGAAAACCTGCCCATAGAGGAAGCTGTCAGGCTCGCCCTTCACAATGTGGTTGGAGCCTATGCCATAGTGGTACTTGACAAAAAGGATCCGAACAAACTCGTGGCAGCGCGTAAATCTAGCCCTCTGGTATTAGGCATCGGGGATGGTGAGTTTTTCATTGCTTCCGATGGCACTCCCATTGTTGAACATACCAGAAAAGTCATCTATCTGGAAGATGAACAACTGGCAGTAATCCGCAGGGATGGCACCTATGAAATTAAGTCGCTTGAAAATGAAATCCACCATCCAAGTGTGGACGAACTGGGTCTTGAAATCAGCAAAATGGAGAAAGGAGGTTTCGATTATTTCATGCTTAAGGAAATACACGAGCAACCAGAAACCATCAGAGATGCCATGCGTGGCAGGCTGATTCCTCAGGAGCTTTTTGTCAAACTGGGAGGAATGGGGGATTATGTGGAACTGGTGAAATCAGCCGAGCGCTTTATTATCCTTGGTTGCGGAACTTCCTGGCATGCTGGACTCATTGCTGAGTACCTGTTTGAAGACCTGGCTCGAATTCCCGTGGAAGTGGAATATGCCTCAGAATTCAGGTACCGCAATCCCGTCATCACCAATAAAGATGTGGTCATTGCGATTTCACAATCAGGAGAAACCGCCGATACCTATGCTGCATTGGAATTGGCAAAATCCAATGGAGCCTTCCTTTATGGCATTGTCAATGTTGTCGGTTCGTCCATTGCAAGGCTCACCCATGCCGGTTCTTATATCCATGCCGGGCCAGAAATTGGAGTGGCTTCTACCAAGGCTTTCACCGGACAGGTAACGCTGTTGACATTGATGGCCCTGCAAATGGGCCGGGAGAGAGGAACTATT
This sequence comes from uncultured Saprospiraceae bacterium, assembly GCA_964423205.1. Lineage (GTDB taxonomy): Bacteria > Bacteroidota > Bacteroidia > Chitinophagales > Saprospiraceae > UBA6168. The sequence continues at coordinate 6,942 of CAYRDX010000075.1, forward strand.
TCAGATGAGTATCTCAAAGCATTGCTTACTGAATTGGAAAACATTCCCAACAAAGTAAAAAAAGTACTCAAATCAGACGACCAGATTAGGTACATTGCCAGCGAAATTAAAGACGCTAACAATGCGCTGTATCTCGGCAGGGGTTACAACTTCCCGGTGGCATTGGAAGGGGCGCTTAAGTTGAAGGAAATATCATATATCCATGCTGAAGGTTACCCGGCAGCAGAAATGAAGCACGGACCGATTGCATTGATCGACGAAAACATGCCGGTAATAGTCATCGCCACGAACAAAAGTGCTTATGACAAGGTTTTGACTAATATACAGGAAGTTAGGGCAAGGAAGGGAATCGTTATTGCCATCGTTGCTGAAAATGACACAGAGATCAGGAAGATTGCAGACTACACGATTGAAATACCAGACACTGTTGAACCGCTTACCCCATTACTTTCCGTGATTCCACTTCAATTACTTTCCTATCACATTGCTGTGCTCAGAGGATGTAATGTTGACCAACCCCGCAACTTAGCCAAGTCGGTAACCGTTGAATAGATAGAATAAAATGGAACCCTGCATTGCCAGGGTTCTGCAATAACTGAAAATCACAATAATGGAATACAATTCTAATAAAGAATACCTGGAAATACCGGAATATGGTCGTCACGTGCAAAACCTGATCAGATATGCCCGAAATATTGAAAACCCCGATGAAAGACAGCATTTTGCAGAGCGGATTATCGGGCTGATGATGCAAATGCATCCGCAGAACAGGAACCTCGACGATTACAAGGATAAACTTTGGAGACATTTTTTCCAGATTGCAGAATATGAAATCGATGTGATGCCACCGAGTGGAGTTAAGCCAAAGCCGGAAGACAAACAGAAAAAACCGGAAATGATATCATATCCTGCAAAGGATACCAGATTCAAGCATTACGGCAATAACGTTCAGAAGTTGATTGCCAAAGCCATCGAAATGGAGGACAGCTCGAAGAAGGATGATTTTGTGGAGGTGATTGGTTCCTATATGAAATTGGCCTACAAGACCTGGAACAAAGAACACTACGTAAGTGATGAAATAATCATCGAAGGCCTGGAGCATCTTTCAAAAGGAAAACTCAAGTTTACAGAAGATGCCTCCCTGGATAATCTGACCAAGTCGAATATGAGGCAAAAGTCAAATGGAGGTGGAAGGCAGCGCTCCTCGGGCCGTTCCCGTGGCCCAGGAGGAGGAGGTGGTGGCAGGTCGGGTGGCCGCCGCAGACGGAGATAGAGTTTGGACTCTGATCAAAATCAGAAATTTACATTTCTTTATACTAAGCGGTGAGCATCGACTTTGTCTTTGTTCCCCGCTTTTTAATTGTATCATTTTGGGATTTCTGCTGCAGCGGCTGATATATATTGCTAAAAAAGAGTTTTTTTTGACCTGAATAAAAATGGTGGGTTGGTGAGGATCAATCTTTTTCTTATCAAAACAAGCGATAACTAACTTTAAAACAAAACCGTGATGTCATCATTTCTGGGAGAATTCATAGGCACCATGCTCCTCATTATCCTTGGCGATGGAGTTGTCGGGGGTGTTATCCTAAAAGATACAAAAGCTGAAAAAGCAGGATGGGTGGTGATTACCCTGGCGTGGGGATTAGCTGTAACGATGGCCATCTATGCTGTTGGCAGTATTAGTGGTGCCCATATCAATCCTGCTGTAACCATTGCTCTTGCCGCAAGTGGAGACTTCCCCTGGTCACAGGTTCCATCCTATGTGGTTGCTCAAATGCTGGGAGCATTTGCCGGTGCTGTGATTGTGTGGCTTCATTATCTGCCACACTGGAGAAGAACGGAGGACCAGGCAACCAAGCTCGCTGTTTTCTGTACCGGACCTGCCATTCGCTCACCCTGGGCAAACCTTTTAAGTGAGGTCATTGGCACATTCATTTTGGTGAGCGGCATTTTGTTTATTGGTGCGAATAAATTCACAGATGGACTAAATCCCTTGGTAATAGGTGGGCTCATCGTTGCGATAGGTATGTCGTTAGGAGCAACTACCGGTTATGCTATCAATCCTGCAAGAGATCTTGCCCCTCGCCTGGCTCATTTCCTGCTGCCCATCAAAGGAAAAGGACATTCTGACTGGTCTTACGCCCCGACACCGGTGATAGGGCCAATTATCGGCGGGATACTTGGAGCGATGTTTTATCTGGCAGCCTTCAAAATGCAGATAATGCCTATGTTTTGGGTAATAAGTGTGATTGTTGTTGTGATCATTGGTTTGGCCATTAAAGCAGAAGTTAAAAATCATAGCGTTTAAATATGGAATGGGAGGTTCATGGTGAAAGTGAGTTGAAAGAAGTTGCCAACACAATTCTGCTTCAATTTGGAGAGTACAGGAAATTTACCCTCGAAGGCAATCTGGGAGCAGGTAAAACGGCGTTGGTAAAGGCCATCTGCCTGAAACTCGGAACAAAAGAACCAGCAACCAGCCCCAGTTTTTCCATTGTGAATCAATATGCTTACAAAGGACAGGACGAATTGGAGCAACTGATTTACCATATCGACCTCTACCGACTGAAAAATCTGCAGGAAGCACTGGATATTGGCATTGAAGATTACTTGTACGATGACAATTATTGCTTCATCGAATGGCCTGACATTGCTCAATCTTTGATGCCGGAAAATGTGCGAAGAATAAAAATGACCCTACTTTCCCAGACCAGCCGGAAAATCCTAATTTTGTAAGCACAGATATTTTCTCCAATCACTGACTGCTAACCTGGCCTATTTCTCTAGCACTATGGCAAAATCGAAAAAACATAAAGTTCATATTCCGGAATCACTCACCAGCAGCCAACGGCAGCCACAGGAAGAAATGCTTGCTCTTGAAAGGAAAGAAGGTCAGCTATTCATAGGCATTCCTCGCACCGATATTCTTCAGGAAAACAGAGTAGCACTTGTGTCGTCGGCCGTTGCCACACTGACCGGGCTTGGTCATAGGGTAATACTCGAAGCAGGGGCAGGAGAAAAAGCAAACTACACCGACCACCGCTATTCAGAAGCTGGCGCTGAAATAGTGTATAAAAGAGAAGAAGTTTTTAAATCTCATATCATCCTGAAAGTTGCCCCACCAACTCTGGAAGAAATGGAAATGATGTTTCCCAACCAGATTATCATTTCACCGCTGCACCTTCCCATGTTATCAGCAGAGTTTATCCAGAAACTACAGGAAAAAAAAGTCATTGCTATGGCGATGGAGTACATACAGGATGAAGCAGGCTCCTTTCCGCTCGTCAGAGTTATGAGCGAATTGGCGGGTATCAGCGCCATTATGACAGCAGCAGAGTTATTGGCTACGACCGGCGGTGGAAAAGGCGTTTTGCTGGGTGGAGTGGCCGGAGTCCCATCTTCCAAAGTAGTGATTCTGGGTGCAGGAGTTGTTGGTGAATCCGCCGCAAGAGTAGCCATTGGTCTGGGTGCAGATGTCCGGCTTTTCGATACTAATGTGTATAAATTGATGAGAGCACAAAGGCATATTGGCAGGCAGCTGAATACATCCACTATGAATCCATTCCAACTGGAAAAAGAGCTATCAAATGCCGATGTGGTTATCGGAGCTGTTCACTCCAAGTCTGGTCGAACACCTGTTATTGTGAGCGAAGATATGGTTACCAAAATGAAGAGTGGTTCGGTAATCATCGACGTGAGCATCGACCAGGGTGGTTGTTTTGAAACCTCCGAAATGACCAGTCACCACCGACCCACTTTTGTAAAACACAAAGTCATTCACTATTGTGTTCCAAACATAGCCTCCAAGGTTCCCCGCACCGCATCAATTGCCATCAGCAATATACTTTCGCCCTTATTGATTGCAGCCGGAAGGAGAGGTGGTTTCGAAGAAATGCTCTTCGACCATAAAGGTGTGCGAAACGGCGTTTACACCTACAAAGGATTATTGACCAATGCCTATATCGGCGACCGGTTTAACATCAAACATACAGACCTTGGCCTTCTGCTTCCTTCAAGGCTTTGATATCCTTCAGCGGAGATTATTATTACGGTTTGGCAAAGTAATTGCCCTTTCATTGAAACATCCCAAATTCCGGGATATACTCCAACATCTAATCCTGGCATAACTTATTGCCAATACTTACACACTGGTGGTTCACACCACTGATATGCTATGATTAAACCCATCCTATGCGCTGCCGATGCCTTTGGCGCCGGCGACATGATTTTTAAATGTGCAGTTGGATGGAATCTTACAATTCTTGGCTCCTAACAGGGTTTTTGCTCTTACTTCCGTTGGTTGTACCCGCACAGGTAAACAACAACAATCCCTGGGTTTTTGAGAAAGCCCCGCCAGCCAATTTTCGCCAGTCCGTAAATAACATTCTCCCCAATCGCTATTCAATTGTCAGCCTTCACACCGTCCAGCTTGCAGACATTTTAAGACAGGTATCTAAACGCCAAGTTGGCTCTAACTTATCCTCTGGCACAACCTTAAATATTCCATTACCCAATGGCCTATTCAGTGAATTCACAGTGGAAGAGGCTCCGGTAATGCATCCCGAACTGGCTGCCAGGTTTCCGCTAATAAAAACCTATGCAGGTTATGAGTTGGAGAATCCTACTACTTATCTGCGCTTTAGTGTGACTCCGTCTGGATTTCATGCCATGATTCTTTCGGGCAGTGATGGCGCAGTTTTTATCGACCCATTACCTGGCGCTGATGGGGAATTTTACATGGTTTACGATAAAAAAGAAAATTACAGGTCTGAAGCCTGGTCTTGCTCTACCGAACCGGAAACTTACAGGACACCCGAATCCGGAGAAGGGCATTACCGGAGTTCGCATTGCCAATTGCGAACCTACCGGCTGGCGCTGGCCTGCACCGGCGAATATGCACGCTTTCATGGCGGCACAGTGTCCTCTGCACTGGCGGCAATGGTGACCACACTCACAAGGGTCAATGGCGTGTACGAACAATATCTTGGGATTAGCCTGCAGTTGGTGGCTAACAACGATAAGATCATTTTCCTGGATCCTGGAACCGATCCCTTTAACAACAATAGCGGAAGTGCGATGCTTTCGCAAAATCAGATTGCCTGCGACAACCTGATTGGCAACGCGAACTACGATATCGGGCATGTCTTTTCAACCGGAGGCGGTGGCATTGCTTACATGCGCAATGTATGTAACGCAAGTAACAAGGCTGGAGGAGTGACAGGCAGATCCAATCCAGGCTCCGACCCATTCGATATAGATTATGTATGTCATGAAATCGGCCATCAGTTTGGCGCCAGCCACACGCAAGCTAATAATTGCAACAGAAATGGTGAAACAGCCGTGGAGCCGGGCAGCGGCTCGACCATCATGAGTTATGCCGGCATTTGCAACCCCAACATTCAATCCAACAGCGACGCGTATTTTCACGCTGCCAGCATTGCCGAAATAAAGGGGTTTATCAGTTCGGGAACTTGTGGTAAAACAGCTGAGAATTTTCCGGTTCCTGTTGCCAATGCAGGGCCGGATTACAGCATACCCCGTTCCACCCCATTCGCACTCAGAGGCCAGCTTGATTCAGGGGATTCCGGCAATATGCTTTGGAACTGGGAACAAATGAACACTGAACTGGCAACCATGCCTCCCCTGCCCGGAAATTTAGTCGGGCCTAATTTCAGGTCTAATTATCCGACAAATTCTTCCCAGCGCTATTTCCCAAACCTGATTGCTCTCAAGAATAATACCCCAACAATCTGGGAAGTGTTGCCGGAAGTGAGTCGTACCATGAAGTTCCGACTCACAGCTATCGACGCATCGAAAAGAGCTGGATGTGCCTCAAGTGATGATGTAAACATCACTGTAGTTCAGAATGCAGGACCTTTCATCATTACCAGTCCGAATGGTTCGGAATCATGGACTCCCGGTGCCAAACACTTTATCAGTTGGCAGGTAGCAGGAACCGCATCAGCTCCGATAAATTGCAGCCAGGTGGATATACTGCTTTCACTGGATGGGGGCCTTAACTATCCCCATATACTGGCAGAAAAAACAGCCAATGATGGCTATGAGGAAATCACAGTTCCCACCTTTGCCTCCACACAGGCCCGCATCATGGTTCGTGCCTCCGGCAATGTATTCTTCGACATTTCGAATGCTGATTTTACCATTATCTCTTCCCCAGTCCTACTAGTGAGCACACAGGCAGTAAATCCAAACTGCTTCGGTGATAATAAAGGAAAAGCAGTGGCTATTGTCAGTGGTGGTAATGGTGATTACTCCTATCAATGGAGTAATGGTGCATCCACACAATCCATCGAAGGGCTAAGCCCCGGAACTTATACGGTCACAGTCTCGTCGGGTCCGATAAAATCTACTGCCACTGTTAACATTGGCCAACCTTCACCATTGCTGCTGAAACTGGAAGGTCAGGATGCCCGGTTGGGATACGATGGTTGGGCAAAGGTAAATGCCTCTGGTGGTGCGGGAAGTTACACTTATCTTTGGAGTACAGGCTCCACCGCTTCCAGCGTCAATGGCCTGAAACCCGGCAATTATGCAGTGACCGTTACGGACATCAACAAATGCAAAGCATCTGGAAGCATTAATCTGAATGGCACGGCTACAGTGCCCATGGAATACGGGACGGTGATGAGTGTGACCAATCAATGGCAATCAGTAAGGCTTCGCAAGAATTACCAAAGTATGGTGGTGGTAGCCAGTCTGGTTGTTCTGGACAATACCGGCCCGGCAATAATCACCCGAATTCGCAATGCCAACCGGGACAGTTTTGAAATCAGGACGCAATTAGCGGGCAATGAAAATGCTGCAGTTGCTCCACTCATGGTGCACTATTTCGCCGCAGAGGAAGGTGTTTACAATAAAGAAAAACACGGCATAACCATGGAAGCCAGGAAATATTATTCCACTAAAACGTCGCAATCAACGGCCTGGCAATTTGAATCACAGTCGTATGGACAAACTTACCAGCACCCGGTTGTCTTGGGACAGGTCATGTCATTCAACGATAACCATTGGTCGGTATTCTGGTCGAGCAAAGATGGAGAGCGCTATTATCCGCCAACGAAAGAAAGCCTTTCTGTTGGTAAACACATTGCCGAAGGCGATGACAATAACAAACGATTACCAGAAATAGTCGGCTACATAGTGTTCGAAGAAGGTAGTGGTCAAATAAACGGTCAGAAATTTACATGCGGGATAGGGCCTCCTTTGGAAAGGGGCAGAGAGACGAGTATTAAGAATTGGAACAACATGGGGGGAATGAATGAGGTTGAATCCATTATTGTTGCTTCAGCCGCCATGAATGGCATAGAGGGAGCCTGGCCGGTTTTGAAATCAACAAGACCCGGAATCAGCTCACTCAAGGTATATGTGGCAGAAGAAAAACCAACAGTTGGAGGAAACAGTCAGCCACCTGAGCGGGTGGCCTATATAGCCTTCAGTCCAGGGAAACCGGAAACAGCTTCGCAAGCACCGCAAATTCTGGGAAATCCAACGATTACATCAAACACCCTCAGCCTGTACCCCAACCCGGCAGTGTCTGACCTCAACTGGCTATATGAACTGAGGGGAAGTGGTCAGGTAATGGTTTCACTTTACGATTTCCTGGGAAGAAAAGTAAGGAGTTTTACCAGTAATGGATATGATGATGTGAGGTTAAGTGGAAGGTTTGAAGTGATGGGTCTTCAGCCCGGCTGGTATCTTTTTGAATTGATCGATGGAAATGACCGGAGTGTCCGGCCTGTTATCATCGGTAAAAAGTGAATGGGATATGTGTGAATATAGTTTTTTGCCTTGTTCTTTACTCTAAATCGAAGCCCTCTTATTTCCGTAGTGGATAATCCACGCTTTGAAACAAGGCATTAATTCGAACCGGCTGATTTCGGTCAGCCGGTTTTTTTATGTTCCCGAATCTTTTTTCACGAACTTTGGCACCGGAAAAAAACGTGACCACAAATTCAATTTCCAATGGCAAAAATATCATCACAAAAACCCCAACCGAAAGCTGGGAGCGGTTCGAAAAAGAAAAAAACAAAGACCAATTGGCGGCAAATCATAATCGTAGGTGGACTTTCAGTGGCTTTGATTTCCATACTATTGCCCAGCATCATGTCCAAATTCGGAGGTGGAAAAGCAGCACGAAACATCACTTCTAATCAACCAGCAGCTATGGCAGAGCCTCAATTTATCAAAGAAGGAGAACTCTCCTTTATCAGCAGTGAAACTGGGGCTGAAATCAGAAAAATAGACATTGAAAAAGCCGACAATGACATGGAAAGGGGATTCGGTATGATGTACAGAAAGTCAGTTCCTGAGACTCAGGGGATGTTGTTCTTATTTGATGAATCAACACCACAGAGCTTCTGGATGAAAAACACTTATGTATCGCTGGACATACTTTTCGTAGATGAAGCATTTACCATCACTACCATTCATCACAGGACTACCCCATTGTCAGAAGCAAGTGTCCACTCAAAAGGAAATGCACGTTATGTAGTGGAAGTGGTTGGTGGGTACTGTGAAAAATACGGCATTAAAGAGGGCGATAAAATCAAGTTCTGAATCCATAACATCAAGCTTAATGAACAGCCAGGAATCCCTATCAGGCAGTAAAATAAGGCGAAAGTCCTGCGACAAAAGCATCGACTTTCTGGTGGACATGATGCAGTCCGCACCAGTGGGATTATTGGCACTCGACAGGAAAGGTAGAATCGTGTTTTTCAATGAAAGAGCTCAACTAAATCTTGGCTTATCTACCCAAGTCAAATGGATTGAGAAAAGTGTTTTTGAACTGGAGGATTATGCAGGAGTCTTCCACAACTATATCAAAGATTTTCTGACAGGTAAGATGGAACCGTATGCACTGCTTGAAACAGAAATTCAGGGAAAGTTCATCACCATCCGCGGCTGGGTAACGAAAGGAGGAATGATGGTAGCCCTTAACGATGTAACCCGTTTTAAAGAAATGGAAGCTGAAAGTCTGCGGGCCAACATTCAGGGTCAGGAAAATGAACGAAGCAGACTTGCCAAAGAAATCCATGACGGTATTGGCCCTTTACTATCTACCCTGAATTTGTATCTGGAATCTCTGCAGCCTGATATTCAGCAATGCAGCCCCGATGCACAACAGCGGTATGAGTCGATGTCCAAACTCCTGAACATGCTTTCCCGCGAAACCAGAAACATTTCCAGAGCACTCATGCCCATAGCAGTTGAGGACTTTGGCCTTGTGGCTGCACTGGAAGATATGGTGGAGAAAGTGCGGGGAGGAGCTAAACTTCAGGTCCATTTCTATACGTCAGGACTCAAAACCAGGCTCAACCATGAAGCGGAATTGGGACTCTACCGTGTAGTGCAGGAGTTTCTGAACAACACCATCAAATATGCACGTGCCCATTCGGTAAATATTCAGCTGATCCGGCACAAAGAAAGTATCGTGCTCACGTATGAAGACGATGGGAAGGGATTCAATTTCACCGGAACATTTCCGTCAGGTGGCTTCGGCCTGCGCGATATTCAGGCAAGGGTAAAAGCTTTGGGCGGCAATTTTACTCTTGACGCAACCAGCGGCCGGGGAATGGTAGCCACAATAGAATTGCCCGCATAATCACGTCATTATAAAAAATCGCAACCATGATTGACGTACTCATTGCCGATGACCATAAAATATTCAGAGACGGGTTAAAATCGCTGATGGAAAGCGAGTCGGACATCAGAGTCATTGGCGAAGCTGCCGATGGCAAAGAAGTGGTGCGGCTTCTTGAAACACTTGAACCCAATGTCATACTGATGGACATATCCATGGGAGATGCCGGTGGAATAGTTACCACTCAGATTGTCAGGGAAAAATGGCCCGATATCAGGATACTGGTACTGAGCATGCATTCCGAAAGCAGTTACATCATTAAAATGCTGGAGTTGGGAGCTTCCGGTTATATGCTTAAAGATGCCGGCAAGTCGGAGATGTTGTCCGCTATACGTACAGTCGCTTCGGGCAACTCATACTACAGCAGTGCAGTTTCCGCAAAACTGGTAGAAGCCTTAAGGCACAGGAATAAGAATGTTGGAAAACGCACTGATATCCCGCTTACTCCGCGGGAATTGGAAATGCTCAAGTTAATCGCCGAAGAATACTCCAATCAGGAGATTGCCGACAAATTATTCATCAGCATCCGCACGGTTGATACACACAAACGCAATTTGTTGGAAAAACTAAAAGTCAAGAATACAGCCGGACTTGTTAAATATGCCCTGAAAAAGGGCCTACTCGATTAAAGGTGAAGCCGGTCTTTTCTGGCCAAAAGCTCTTCTTTGGAATCCACCTGATCCGGGTTTGGCACACAGCAATCAACCGGGCATACAGCCGCACACTGAGGTTCATCGTGAAAACCAACACATTCAGTGCACTTGTCAGGAGTGATATAATAGAAGTCGTCGGAAACAGGATTTTGTTTTTCATAAACATCCACTTCCTGGCCATTTATCAGAGAATAAAATCCTTTAACGCTGGTTCCGTCAGAAATCGTCCATTCTACTCCACCTTCATAAATAGCATTATTGGGGCATTCTGGTTCACAAGCTCCACAGTTGATGCATTCATCGGTAATCATTATTGCCATAGAGAGAAGTCTTTTTATCCAAGTAATGAGTCAAAAATAAAGTTGCCAAATTGTTTTCTCAACCACTTGAAAATCAGTTGGAAAACTTTTGCCTTTTGCCTTTTTACTTTTGCCTTTTTACTAAGTTGAGGAAAATGAGACTGGCAAAATTAAAAGTGTAATTGAAAAATTCAAAAAAACTTATAAACCCGGTGACCCAACATACAGCCTTAAATCCAGGGCTGATTGGTTCTATATTAAAAGGGTTTTTTGATTTCAGATTTCAGATATAAGATTAGGGGCGTTAAGAGAAATTTCATCTTATGAAACCTGGAATTGAAATTTTAGTTTTTCACCCCCCCCCTCCCCCCTCAAGGGGGGACTGGATACTGCTAAACATTCCAAATCTGTAATCTTTAGCAGACTTTTGTCCCCCCTTGAGGGGGGTAAGGGGGGTGACAGGTACAAAAAGGAATCGATAGAGATTTCTCTTAACACCCTTAATATAAGATGTATCCCGATAGCTATCGCATTTGCATCAGGTTAAATTTAACACATATAGTTTATTCA
>CAYRDX010000076.1:0-17868 GCA_964423205.1 uncultured Saprospiraceae bacterium
GTGTCCAGGATGAATGCCACCAGCCCCATGGCGATGATCAGGATGGTCTGCCAGGTAAGGAAGCTCTCCGCCGTCATGGTGCCGCCGATGGTGAGTCCCAGGAAGATCGTCACGATGTTGATCAACTCGTTCTGCGCCGCGTTGGAAAGCCGCTCCACCACCTCCGATTCCCGCAACAGGTTTCCGAACATCAGCATGCCGATGAGCGGCGTGGCCTTGGGCGCCAGGAAGCCGCAGATCAGCGTGACAACCAGGGGAAACAGGATCCGGGTCGATTTCGAGACCGGCCGGATGGTGTAGGCCATCTTGATCTTGCGCTCCTCCACCGTGGTGAGGGCGCGCATCAACGGCGGCTGGATGATGGGGACCAGGGACATGTACGAGTACGCCGCCACCAAACCCGAACGCCGCAACCTCGCCACTATTCGTTCCGGTGAGTACGAAGCTCTCGCCGATAAACTGAAAAAACCGGAATGGAAACCCGATTACGGCCCCGCTACTTTTAATCCAAAGGCTGGTGCAACGGTAATTGGAGCCAGGGATTTCCTTGTGGCCTACAACGTCAATCTGAATACAACCAGTGAACGGCGGGCTAACTCAGTGGCCTTTGATGTTCGCGAACAGGGCAGGGTGCTTCGCAAGGGCGACCCCGTTTCTGGCGAAGTCCTCAAAGATGATAAAGGTGAGCCTATGAGGCAGCCCGGTGCCTGCAAAGCTGTGAAAGGAATAGGTTGGTATATTCCGGAATACGGTGTGGCTCAGGTGTCCATGAACCTGACCAACATCGAAATAACGCCGCTGCACATTGCATTTGAAGAGTGCTGTAATAGTGCCGACCGGCGTGGTATGCGGGTCACCGGTTCTGAAATCGTGGGACTTTTACCTTTAAAGGTGATGCTGGATGCCGGTAAATATTTTTTGAAAAAGCAAAAATGGTCAACCGGAGTTTCGGAGGAGGAGCTGATAAAAATTGCCATTAAATCTCTCGGCCTTGACGAACTATCGCCATTTGACCCAAAGAAAAAAATAATTGAGTATCAGCTCCGGGATGCCCAATCTGCGCCGCTGTTAAACATGAATCTCCGGGTCTTTGCCAACGAAACGGCATCCGACAGCCCGGCACCGGGAGGTGGTTCTATTTCGGCTTATGTTGGTGCATTGGGAGCTGCACTCGGCACGATGGTGGCCAACCTCAGCGCCGGTAAAAGAGGCTGGGACGACCGCCTGGAGGAATTTTCTGCATGGGCCGAAAAGGGGCAGTCCATTAAAGACACACTGCTGGCACTGGTAGATGAAGACACCCATGCCTTTAACCGTATCATGGACGCCTTTAAACTGCCAAAAGATTCAGCCGAAGAAAAAGCAGCAAGGAAAAAAGCCATTCAGGATGCTACTCGTTATGCCACAGAAACTCCGATGCGCACTATGGAGGCAGCATTCGATGTTTTTGAGTTGGCAGAAAAAATGGTGGTCGATGGCAATCCGAATTCCGTTTCCGATGCTGGTGTTGGGGCTTTATGTGCCAGAGCTGCGGTTTATGGTGCCTGGATGAACGTGAAAATCAATTCTTCAAGCCTGGAAGACAAGGCACTGGCAGCAGATTTTGTAAGTAAAGCCAACGCGATAATCGCCAAAACCGATGAAGCGGAGAGGAAGATTGTGAAACTGGTGGAAGAAAAGATGTGAGTTACTAAAGCCTTTGGCTCATGCTTTTCACCATAGCTGTTTTCCAGTTGCTAAAATCACCTTCAATGATGTGACGCCGGGCTTCCCCGACCAGCCACAAAAAGAAGGACAAGTTATGCAATGAAGCTATCTGTGCACCCAGAAACTCACGGGCATAAATCAGATGGCGCAAATATGCTTTGGTGTGCATAGGGCTGGTTGGAGCCGTGCTGTTCTCATCTATTGGACTGAAGTCGTCCTTCCATTTGTTGTTTTTGATGTTCATCATACCTTCTGAAGTATAGAGCAACCCATGCCTTGCATTTCTTGTGGGCAATACGCAGTCAAACATATCCACACCCAGGGCTATGGACTCGAGTATATTCATCGGCGTACCCACACCCATTAAGTATCTCGGCTTTTCTTTTGGAAGGATGTTACAAACCACCTCAGTCATTGCATACATATCCTCTGCCGGTTCTCCAACTGACAGACCGCCAATGGCATTGCCCTCCCTGTCCATAGATGTTATGAATTCCGCCGATTCTTTTCTTAAATCGGGATAAGTGCTTCCCTGCACAATGGGAAAGAGGGTTTGTTTGTAGCCATAAAGCCCTTCCGTTGAATCAAATTGCTCACAGCAACGCTTCAACCAGCGATGGGTAAGTCCAAGCGATTTCTTTGCATAGGTATAATCGCAGGGGTACGGAGTGCACTCATCCAATGCCATGTTGATGTCAGCGCCTATTTCCCTCTGAACGTCCATTGCCCTTTCCGGAGAAAAGAAGTGTTTGGACCCATCGAGATGCGATTGAAATGTAACGCCTTCCTCTTTGAGTTTACGATGGGTACTCAAGGAATAAATCTGGTAACCCCCACTATCCGTTAACATTGGTTTGTCCCAACCAATAAAGCGGTGTAATCCACCGGCTTGTTTCAATACGTCAGTACCGGGTCGTAAATAAAGGTGGTAAGTATTCCCGAGTATGATTTGGGCCTGAATGGGGTCCAGGAGTTCATGCTGATGAATAGCTCTGACGGCTCCCACTGTGCCAACCGGCATGAAGATAGGTGTCAAAATCTGGCCGTGATCCGTTTCAATTAATCCCGCTCTTGCGGAACTTCCCGAATCCGAGTATTGTAGAGTAAATTTCAAATCAAGTTTTCTTTGAGTTATCTGAATATGAAAGTTCAAGCAAGAGTAAAGCGTAGCGGCTCTTGCGGGGGGGATTACTGAGAACCGCAAGTGTCGCTGCGCTAAACACTTGCTATCACTGAAATCAATTAAAGTAAAAACGCCATTACATAAGCAATCACTGTGGCTATCATCCCATACATGAATACCATGTAGCAATAACTCAGGTAGCTGTATTTTTTAGCCAGTACGATGCCAAGGTAATACAGGTCCCGGGTCATGGATGTGTACAGCAGGTCTTTGTCTTTAATCATTTCCATCATGCCCCAATGATAGTCTTCAAGTTTCATTTTATGAAAATTCCCAAAAAACAACAGGTTAGCCTGGTTCTTTTCAATGTCCTCACGGGAAAATTTGCCCTCTGTTATTTTCGGCCTGGTGGACAGGGTTGCCAGAACAATGGCAACTATGCAAACTGCAAACAATAAAATGCTGGGCAACAATAAGTATGGATATTCTTCAAACTTTGGAAATAACTGAGGAAGGGCGATGGAAAGTACAATGGCGTTTATGCTGAGCATGATGTTGGCTTTATTATCGGCCATGCCGCTCAGGTTGATATGGGTGCGGTAAGCAGTTCGGTACATTGTTTCCACACCACGCCCAAGACTATAGTCCTTGATTTCACTTTCACTTTCCTTTGGAGCCAAGAGTTCCTGTAGCCGGGCGCGTTTTTTGTTTTTGTCCTTTCTTGCCAAATCATCAACGGATTCCACTTCTTTGGGATTGAGTCGCAATTTTTGCTTGCGCAACTGTTTGATGTGTTTCAGTTTTCTGAAATTGTACAACTCTTCTGCTGCCTGGGTATAATACCGATGCGCATTCAGGAAGGACAGCTCATATTCTATCCACTCCTGTTCTGACATGACCACTCCCTTTGTGAGAAGCAATTCCTGTCGGTTCCTGCCGCATCTATCCCAGTAGTCTTTCTTGCCAAGATGACTGAGGTCGGCATCACACAGGATTTCTTCCAACTGGTCTTTGGGTATGCTGGGAACGCAGGTGGCCATGATACATCTCGTCACCACATTGATGTCTTCCTCACTTACTTTTTCCTTACTCAAAAAATCAACTGCCAGCCGGCAACTTCTTTCTTCATGACCTTCGGAACCCTCAGCGTATCCGCTGTCATGAAACCAAGCAGCGAGCTGCAAAAGTTCCAATGTGCGCAGATCCAAGTTGGCGGCGTGCCCAATTTCCACTACTGATTCTACAACGCTCTTAGTATGCTGATAGTCGTGGAATACGTATTCGCCTCCAAAATTTTCTTTGAAATAATTGGCGAGGTAGCGCTCTGTTTTTTCTAAAATGGAATTCTTGCTTTTTCTCATCAGTGAACCGGTAGAACAGCAAAGGTACTATTTAGCACTTCAACCCTGCACTTATTCTTGAGCGGGACAAGGCCAATTCCAATCATCGATGGGCGCTTGAGTATCCCTGAGGGAATAATGCCACCATTCAGTAATAGTCGACCGGAAGCCGTGTTTTTTCATTATGGACAATAGGATCTGCCTGTTTTGGTGGACTTCTTTTGATAATCCGGTATAACTGTGATGCGCTTCCCTGCCAAAAAAATCATAGTCTGTTCCCATGTCGAGTTCATGTCCTTGTTCGTCCACCAAAGTCAGGTCTACTGCAAGGCCCCGATTGTGCATTGAGCCTTTCCGTGGGTCAGCCACATAATCAGGGTTGGGAACCTTATTCCATAGTTTCCATTGAATGGGTCGGGGGCGATAGCAGTCGTATAGTTTCAGACCAAGCCCCTTTTTGTTGAGTTCTTTCTGGATGTTCACGAGTGCCACAGCAACCTCCTTTCTTAGGAAACATCGCGGGCAATCATAGAGCACTTCATTTACAAAGTTGTTAGCAGTGGCATAACGAATGTCCAGAATGATGCTGTTGTCGAGACGAATGACCTCAACCCAGTTTGTCGTGTCGAAATCAGCTAGCACCGGCTGCTCCTCATCTTGAAACTCACCGATAGCTGGTTCTGCATCATTTTGACCCTGAATGGGAGTTTTATCTACCTCTTTGCAGGAAAAGGTGAGCACAAAAAGGGCGATTGATAGAAGTAATTTCATGCATACAAGAATCAGGGTCTGGCTCGTAGCCAGGCCCTGATTTTACTCCAAATTCGATGTTGATCAATTCACCAAAAACAATGAATTGCTGAACAGTAGCCTGCCTTCTTCCCAGAAATTCCGGAAAAGAGGATTGTCAATCAAATAGACTACATACCCGCGTCCTTTTTCCTGAACGGCAAAAGTGACGGTATTCCTTAGGGTTTCTCTGATTTTGGAACCGATGAAACCATTACTTTGAAAATCATTTTCCAGATAACCCACATTCCATGTGCCCTTAATCAGGTCAAATCTCAGGTTGTTGGTTTTGAGTGAAGCGTATCTGTCTTTCAGTCCGAAAGCCAGTGGATGTGTTTTATCCATTTTTACATGAACAATTGCTCCGGGGATATCGAATGATAAAGCATCCCTTTCACGATCGTTATAAACAGCTGTGCGGCGCTCGAGTTCCTGCATTTCCTCCAGTTTTTTGGCATCGTCTTTATCCGAGGATTTGGCATATTTCACCAGACTAAATCCTTTCTTTTCTTCCAAAGCCCGATTGGCTTCTCCTAAGGCTATGATTTTCCCGCCTCCATCGACCCAGGAACCTATACTCTGTATAACATCATCCGAAAGCCTGTAAAAGCCCTCTGGCAAAACGAGTACATTGAATTCGGAAAGGTTTATTCCTCCGATTTGGTCAGCGTCAATTATCGTGACCGGATACTGCAGCTCTTTATCGAAGAAAAACCAAACCTGTCCGAACGCATTGGAAGAAATCCTTTCACCAGACAAAATCAAAACCTTTGGCTTTTTCACCATGACCATGCTGCCCGAGCCAAAGTCATTTCCGGAACTCACCAAACCACTTGTTACAGGAACCAATTCATGAGGGAATTTGGTTGCAGCCTCCAATACGTTTTTTGTGAAGCTTTCATTCTTGCGGTTATCACCCTGGGTAATAATCAACGTGCCCGGAGCGTAAGATCTCCCTTCAATTGAAAATGTCTTTTCTGCGAATCGAACCACTACGTCCTTCTTCAGCAATTCTGCAAGGAAACGCGCACTTTGGAGCGAATTCCATGGCGCTAAAAAAGCGTAGGGTGTGTCTTTTACTTCAGGCAGTGTAATCTTGGCAGCAGTAAATGGAGCAGAAGCTTCCAGTTTCTGGGTTGATGCATAAGCTTCCAGGCCATAAGCAAAAGGCAATGCCCAGGCTGTGATGTCGTAAGTCAAAGAATCTACAAGTTCGACGTCTGGCTCAAACAGAACCTGAGCCAGTAATCCCTTTGGCTGAAATGCGCTGACGATGATATCGGCATCCCCGACATCTACTTTAGCATCCTTGCCAGTTGTATAGTCGTAGGCATTGATTCCTTTTGTTGACTTTCCAGCAACACCATACCTGATGTGGTGCCGGTCGAGCAGTTCAGTCAGGGCTTTCAGCTTGTTGGCCGGGTTGGTCGATTTGATGATGAAAGTCTTGAATTTACCCGGCGGTGCAGTTTGCGATTTTTTAAAATATTCACTGAAGTTCTGAACCAGTCCGGCCGCATTTATTGAACTGACTTCCACGGTTGACAGAGCTGTTGTTTTATGATGGGTGAGCCTGTCGAGTAATGTTAAGGTGTCTCCATTCGGAAGTTTTATGGCCCTCCCAGCCCTGGAATGACCAGCTTGCTCATAAGTCATTCCAATGGCACCGTTGAAACTGGGGTAGGTATCGCCATAACTGGGATAAAGCAGGTCGAAGCGTTCCCTGGTAAAATAGAGCCATCCGTTCCGGTCGAAATAGCGGGCATGATTTTTCCCGATTTCAACCTGAAAATCACTTTGCCACTTGGTCAGAAAAGAGTGGTAGGGCTGAGCCGCCGGAGCAAAATAGTATGGTGATGTATAGTTCTGTTCATGCAGGTCAGCAGCCACATGTGGCATCCATTCATGATAGATTTTCAGCCTATGCTGTGTTTCAACCTGTGTGGCCCATGCCCAATCGCGGTTCAGGTCGAAAAGATAGTGATTGACGCGGCCACCTGGCCAGGGCTCCCTGTGTTCCCATGCGTTGGGGTCGGGGTCAGGTTGCTCTGGGCTCACACTGCGGTACCAGCTTGTGTAACGGGTATAGCCATCCGGGTTGGAACTTGGCTCCATCAGTACCACGGTATTTTTGAGCCATTCCTGCATTTCAGTGTTTGCGGGGTTTGTCAGTTCATGAAGAACAGCCATCGACGCTTCAGAACCGGATGCTTCATTCCCATGAACACTGAACCCCAGCCATACTATGGCAACCGGCTTGGAGTTATCGGCCTTGCCTTCTGCCAGTCCGCAGTTGCGCAAGTTGTTGAGCCTTATTTTTTCCAGATTTTTGATGTTTTCGGGAGAAGAAACTATGGCCATTAGCATTGGTCGCTTTTGATGAGTTCTTCCAAATTCTACCAGTTTTACACGGTCGCTTTGGGAAGCAACGTATTGGAAATAACTGACCAGCATGTTGTGTTCAGAGAACTGCTCGCCCAGTTTATATGGCAGGAATTCATCAGGGGATTTAATTACGCTTTGCCCAAAAGACAAAAACGCAACCATGGAAAACAGGAATACTGAATTCAATTTTAGAAACATAGGTATATTTTTTCCGGTGAGTGAAAATGAATAATTAGTGGCAACGCAATTATAGCAATTTAATGGTTGACTATTAAGGCATGATTCGAACACCGTTAGTCAAATTTCCATTTGGTGCAAAATCGATTTAAGCTGTGTTATTTGAACCAGGCAATGAAATGTTCAAATTAATGCTGATTGTGTTCAGCAAAAAAGCCGGTCTGACAACTCAGTACCGGCTTTTCCAAATTCATGGTATCAAATTTATCCGTATTTCTGCTTGATTTCGATGATTTCAAATCCTTCGATTATGTCGCCGGTCTTGAGGTCGTTGAAGTTCTTGATGGTCAAACCACATTCCATACCTGATTTGATTTCTTTCACATCGTCTTTAAAGCGCTTCAATGATCCTAACTCACCAGCTGCACCTTCTCTTGCAGGGTAAACCACGATGCCGTCGCGTATCACCCTTATATGGGAGTTGCGGTTAAGTTTGCCGTCCAGTACAAAGCATCCTGCAACTGTGCCAACCTTGCTGATTTTATAAACTTCCCGTACCTCGATGTTGCAGATGATTTTTTCTTCCCTGGTTGGCTCTAGCATACCCTCGATGGCCAGTTTGACTTCTTCGATGGCCTCATAAATAATAGAGTATGTTTTGATTTCAACTCCTTCACGTTCCGCCAGTTTTCTGGCTCCCAAAGAAGGACGAACCTGGAATCCAATGATGATGGCATCGGAGGCTGACGCGAGCAGAACGTCTGATTCGATAATTTGACCGACGGCATGGTGAATTACCTTGACCTGAACGGTTTCCAGAGAAAGTTTGATCAATGAGTCAGACAGAGCTTCCACGGAGCCATCCACGTCACCTTTTACGATGAGGTTCAGCTCTTTGAATGTACCCAGTGCAAGTCGGCGTCCGATTTCATCCAAGCTGATACGCTTGGAAGCCCGCGTAGCCTGTTCACGGTTAATCTGCGCCCGGCTAGCGGCAAGCTGTCTTGCTTCGGATTCTTCTTCCATTACTTTGAATCGTTCGCCTGCAGTCGGGGCACCGCTCAAACCGAGTACCATGACTGGTGTGGATGGTCCTGCGGTTTTGATTCTCTTACCTCTTTCATTGAACATGGCCTTAACCTTACCGGAGTACTCACCTGCTACCATTGCATCTCCGATATTGAGGGTGCCGTTCTGAACCAGCATTTTGGCAACATAACCTTTTCCTTTATCCAGTGATGCTTCGATAACAGTACCAATGGAGAGTCGGTCGGGGTTGGCTTGTAACTCCTGTAAATCTGCTACGAGGAGAACTTTTTCAAGAAGTTTATCAATGCCAACACCGGATTTGGCAGATATTTCCTGTGATTGAAAATTTCCACCCCAATCTTCGACCAGAATATTCATGGAAGCAAGCTCCTGTTTTATGTGCTCAGGTCTTGCATTTTCCTTGTCAATTTTGTTGATGGCAAATACCATTGGTACTCCCGCTGCCTGTGCGTGGCTGATGGCCTCACGGGTTTGGGGCATAACGTTGTCGTCGGCAGCGACGACGATGATAGCAATATCGGTGACCTTTGCACCCCTTGCACGCATCGCAGTAAATGCTTCGTGACCTGGAGTATCGAGGAAAGTGATTCTCTTTTCGTTGACCACCACTTCATAAGCGCCAATGTGTTGCGTAATACCACCTGCTTCACCTTTCACAACATTTGCGCTACGGATATAGTCGAGCAGCGAGGTTTTACCATGGTCAACGTGACCCATCACGGTCACAATCGGAGAACGCGGCTTCAGGTCTTCCGGGACGTCTTCTTCTTCAACTTCAATGTCAGCCTGTTCTTCTACGCTGATGAACTTCACTTCGTGGCCAAATTCGCTCGCAACCAATTCTATCAGTTCAGCATCGAGACGCTGATTGATGGAAACGAATACGTTCAGACTCATGCAGGCCATGATGACATCAGAAGCGGAAACATTCATCAGGTTGGCCAGTTCCTGAACTGTAATAAATTCAGTTACCTCCAGACTGTCGCTATGAGCTTCCATATCGATAAGTTCCTGTTTCTCACGATGCCTTTCCCGCGATTCACGCCTCATTTTTTGGCGTTTCTTTTTGCCGGCTCCTGAAAGAGTCTGCATCGTTTTCTTGATCTGCTCCTCTACAAGTTTATCGGTTGCTTTGCGCTCCTCTTCTGTAAGGGCAGTCTTTCTCCTCCTTCCCAATGGTCTTTCAAAGCTATCATCGCCATCGGGAGAGGTAGATACTTTTTTGCGTTTGCGTTTGCGTTTTTTTCTTGGGTCATCTGTATCAGAGGAAGCTACAGGGCCAGGCTTTTTACTACCTTTCTGGACCACAGCTTTGTTGTCTTCTTCCTTATCCTCAACTGTCTTGCCTTTCTTTTTCTTGGCTTCTTTTTTCTTGATTTCGATTTTGCCCAGAATCTTAAGTCCTCTGAGCTCGGGGGTTTCCATCCTGACTAATTCATCTATATCTGGAGTATCCTGATCTCCTTCGGTGTCCGTGTCAGAAGTGCCCTCTCTCTTTTTAGGAGGCTCAGCAGGGACGACTTCTTCCTCGCTGGTCACGGTCAGTACTTCAGCAGGAACATCTTCGGCAGTTACTGGCTCTTCTTTAGGTACTTCTTCCTCTTTCTTTTTGCGAACAGGGCGGCCTTTTTTATCCAGTTCTATTCTGCCTTTTATGGTTAAACCGACTTTTTGTTTATAGTCGTCTACCTTATTTTCTTCAGTAACGGGTTCTTCGGCAATAATATCTTCTTCAACCGGTTCAGGAATTTTTGGTTCTTCTTTCTTGAAGATGGGAGTCCTGGCTACCAGTTCTTCTTTCTTGAACAATGGAAGAGGAGCAGTAAAGAGAGTAGTAGTGACAGGTTCCTCTGTTTTTGAGGATATTTCTTTCTTTTGAATTGGTCTGACACCAATGGTAAGTTGGTCTGCTTGCTCTTTAATAGCAATAGACTTCTGGAACTCCTTTATCAGGAGCAATTCCATTTCTTCTGTCACTTTTGAGGTAGGCTTGTTCTCAATTGGAAAGCCTTTATTGTTGAGATAATCTACGATGGTAGAGGTCCCTACATTTAATTCCTGCGCTACCTTTACTAAGCGTTTCTCCATTCAGATAAAAAAATAAACGATTTGGTTAGCCAATCAAAAAATCCTTGAGGTATAAGCGAAAACATGTACTCATTAAGGTCTTCGCTCCTTTTCTTGTTCAGGCAAACCAGTTATCACAATTAATCTTCGTCAAATTCCGCAGCCAGAATCCGTAGTACTTCGTCTATGGTCTCTTCTTCCAGTTCAGTGCGGCGAATAAGTTCTTCTCTCTTCAAATCCAATACGCTTCTGGCAGTGTCACAACCAATGCGTTTCAATTCGTCAATTACCCACTTTTCAATTTCATCAGAGAACTCCTCCAATTCCACGTCGTCAATTTCTTGCTCATCCGTTACCCTGTAAACATCTATTTCATATCCAGTCAATTTACTGGCAAGCTTGATGTTTGTGCCACCTTTACCAATGGCCAGCGAAACCTGATCGGGTTCCAGGTGCACCGAGGCACGCTTTTTCTCCTGGTCGAGGTCAATTGTGGAGACCTTTGCCGGAGTGAGAGCCCTTTGTATAAACAAGCTGTCGTTGGCTGTAAAGTTGATAATGTCAATGTTCTCGTTCCTCAACTCACGGACAATACCATGAATTCTGGAGCCTTTCATACCTACACATGCGCCCACTGGATCCACACGGTCATCATACGATTCAACAGCAACTTTGGCTCTTTCACCTGGCAGGCGAACAATTCTTTTAACCGAGATAATACCGTCTTCAATTTCTGGTACTTCCTGTTCCAGGAGTTTTTCGAGGAACGCATTATCCGTTCTGGATATAATGACGACTGGGGTGTTGTTTTTCATCTCCACCCGCTTGATAATACCCCGAACCATATCCCCTTTGCGGAAGAAATCACCGCGGATGGTTTCTGGTTTTGGCATCAACAGTTCATAACCTGTTGCATCATCCAGTATGAGGATTTCCTTTTTGATTATCTGGCTTACTTCTCCGACTATTAAATCACCTACCCTGTCCATATACTTGCGGTAGATATCGTCCTTTTCCAATTCCATAATTCTGGAAATCAGTGTCTGACGTGCCGCTTGTACTGCTCTGCGTCCAAAGTCTTCCAGGTAAAGCTGCTCATAACATTCCTCGCCTATTTCATAGCTTTCATCAATAGCAAGGGCTTCAGACAAAGAAATCTGGCTTCTGTCGTCAGCAACTTCGCCATCCGGCACAATCTGACGTACACGCCACATTTCGAGGTCTCCTTGTTGTGTATTGACAATTACATTGAAGTTATCATCAGACCCGAATTTTTTCTTGATAAGGGTGCGAAATACATCTTCAAGAACGCGCACCATTGTGGGCCTGTCAATGTTTTTGCTCGATTTAAAATCTGAAAAAGTATCTACTAAATTAATCATGGCTGTAAAAGAAATAGAAACTGAATGATGTTTTGACCTCGCTTTTGTGTTTGCTTATCCGGTGTTCTGAATTATTTGCATTCAGAAAATCATTCAAAATCTGATAACTACCATTGTTTTTTTTATGCTGTCAAATTGTAGTTCCGTCAGAACTACGGTTGTTTTCTTCTTTTTACCTTCTTTGGTTACCAATGTTTCTTCAAGAGAAAGGGTGTTTTCACCAACGGATTTCAAAACACCTGTCCTGACTGAACCGTCTGACATAGTAATGTCCAAAGAGCGGCCAATGTTCTTTTGGTATTGTCTGATCAATTTCAAAGGGCGGTCAAGACCGGGTGAGGAAACTTCCAGGGTATAGTTGGTTCCCAGTAAGTTTTCCTGCTCAATCGCCGATTCGAGATACCTGCTGATCTGCTGGCATTTTTCAAGGGTCAGGCCACTATCGCAATCAATGAAGACTTCCAATTTATTGCCGCAACTGAGCTTCATCTCCACAAGGAAACAATCGGCGAATTCCGCCTCAGCAAATTTTTCGGCAAGAAGCCCGAGTACCTGTTCTTCGATAAAAAATAATTCCAAAGTTCTGAAAGTAAAAGAGGGAACTTTGTGTTCCCTCTTATCCGGTTTCCAAGTGCGCCGCAAAGGTAAATACTTTTATTGAAAAGCAAAAAATAGGGGCTTTTTAAAAATTTAATCCTTCTTGACAGGGACGACAGCTAAGATTGTTTGACTAATAGGGGGCCTGAGCAGTGATGAAGGTTGCAAAACGCCGATTTTTAAACGCTTACAATTGGACTTTCGATACAAGTGGGTCAATAGATTAAAACCAGATTTTGATCGGGATGTTATGACTAACGATCTGAATCTGATTGATTCTTTGAATTTTTATCAAGCAAATTTTACTGTTATGGATTATTACTTTAAAACAACACTTCGCAATATATCTTTTGAGGACTCCCTGACTAAGGTAACTGAAGAACTTAAAAAGGAAGGCTTTGGAGTGTTAACCGAAATCGACATCAAAGCAACCATGAAGAAAAAGCTGGATGTGGATTTTTACAATTACAAAATACTGGGGGCCTGCAATCCACCGTTTGCCTATCAGGCGCTTCAGGCTGAGGATAAAATCGGAACCATGCTGCCTTGCAATGTAATCGTTCAGGAAAGAACTCCCGGTGTTATAGAGGTTTCAGCCGTTGATCCAGTCGCCTCCATGAGTGCAATTAAGAATGATTCGTTGGGTGAAGTGGCCATGCAGGTAAGACAAAAATTGCAGAAAGTCATTGAGTCACTGTAGTATTTGCTTACTCAATCTTCAGGAATACAGGCCTCCATCTCATTTTTTTCACAACAAACCCGGTTGATGAAATTATCGGTATTTATTCTTTCGTTTCTTTTCAGTTGGAACTTCAATGTAGAAAGCTTCCTGGCACCATACAATATTCAGAATCAAACAGCACCCACTCATGCAACCTGGGACGGGCTTCTCAGGAAGTATGTTGATACCAATGGAAAGGTAAATTACCCGGGGTTTAAATCAGAAAAATCCAAGCTTGAGGCCTACCTGAAGGAACTGGACAGTAGTCCTCCCCAAAACAGCTGGTCAAAAGCCGAGAAAATGGCTTTTTGGATAAATGCATATAATGCGGCTACCGTCCTGTTGATTATCGACAATTACCCGGCTCAGAGCATTATGAAGCTGGACGGAGGCAAAACCTGGGATGTGAAACGGGTTAAAATTGGTGGAAATCTTTACTCATTGAATTACATCGAACACGATATTCTCCGTCCGCAATTCAAGGATGCGAGAATTCATTTTGCTGTGAATTGTGCAGCTCGGGGATGCCCGCCTCTACTCAACCGGGCATGGACTGCTTCCAACCTGGAAAGTAATTTGGAACAGCAGACAAGAGCTTTTATCAACAACTCCCAGTACAACAAGATAAAAGAAGGTGCCGTACAGCTTTCAAAAATCTTTGAATGGTATGCTTCTGATTTTGGCAACCCTATCAGTTATCTGAACAAGTATTCGGTCGTTAAAATTAAACCCAACGCCAAGGTCTCTTATCTCGAATATGACTGGGTGCTCAATTCTCAATGAGCTTAGAAACCAAATCCTGAAAAGTTGGTCGATAATTTATAATCGTAATGAACAGCTTTATGAACTCCTCTATATTTAGATTTTTTGAAAAGTGCCTGCCAGAAAAAATTAAACAATTTGGATTCTGATTGTGAGGCAAAACCGGATGGAACGACTACCTTCAAGCTTCCAAATTGTTGATAATTACACTATTCACTATGTATTACCCTAATCTTCTAAAACCCCTCGACCTCGGCTTCACTTCCCTCAAGAATCGCGTGCTAATGGGTTCTATGCACACTGGATTGGAAGAAGCGAAAAATGGCTATCACCGGCTGGCGGCCTATTTCTCGGAACGAGCTAAAGGAGATGTTGGCTTAATTGTGACAGGTGGTGTTGCTCCAAACCGGGAAGGGTGGGTGGCCCCTTTTGCTGCCCGGCTCACCAATGACCGCCACGTAAAGAAGCATCGTTTGATAACTGAGGCTGTTCAAGCTGAGGGAGGAAAAATTTGCCTGCAAATTCTTCACGCAGGTCGTTATGGGTATCATCCTCTCGTGGTGGCTCCTTCGGCTGTAAAGTCTCCAATTTCCCCTTTCAAACCAAGGGCATTGAGCCGAAAAGGTATAGAGAGAACCATCCAAGACTATTTCCGTTGTGCGGCTCTGGCGCGTGAAGCAGGTTACGATGGGGTCGAAGTGATGGGCAGCGAGGGTTATCTCATCAATGAGTTCATAGTAACAAGGACGAACAAGCGCACTGATGAATGGGGAGGCAGTTATGAAAACCGAATCCGTTTTCCCATAGAGATAGTTAAACAAATCCGGCAAAGGGTTGGCCCAGACTTCATCATCATATATCGCCTTTCCATGCTCGACCTCGTCGAGGATGGAAGCACCTGGGAGGAGGTTGAAATATTGGCCAAAGAAATAGAAAATGCCGGGGCAACCATCATCAATACTGGCATAGGTTGGCATGAAGCCCGTATCCCAACCATTGCCACCATGGTACCAAGAGCAGGTTTTGCATGGGTAACCAAAAGGCTGATGGGCAAAGTTGGCATCCCGCTGATTACTACCAACAGAATCAATACTCCCGAAATAGCTGAACAGGTCCTTGCTGATGGTAATGCAGATATGGTGAGTATGGCAAGACCATTTCTCGCCGATCCGGACTTCGTTATCAAAGCCAAAGAAGGTAGGCCGGATGAAATCAACACCTGTATTGCGTGTAATCAGGCTTGCCTCGATCATACTTTTAAAGGAAAGATTGCCTCCTGCCTTGTCAATCCCCGGGCCTGCCACGAAACCAAACTGGTCTATTCAACCGTAACTCAGAAAAAGAAGATTGCTGTTGTAGGTGCCGGACCAGCAGGTTTAGCGGCGGCTACTGTGGCTGCTGGTCGCGGACACGATGTGTTTCTTTTTGAGGCCTCGGCAGAGATTGGCGGACAATTTAATATTGCCAAAGAAATACCAGGCAAAGAAGAATTCCACGAGACCATTCGGTATTTCAAAAAGCAAATAGAATTGTCGGGTGTGAAGCTCAAGATTTTGACAAAAGCGACTGCTGAAATGCTGAAAGATAATGGGTTTCAGGAAGTCGTTTTATCCAGTGGTGTCAAGGGAAGGAAGGCGGGAATCCCTGGTGAAGATCACCCCAAATGCCTTTCCTATACGGATGTTCTTTTGCATAAAAAACCGGTAGGGAAATCTGTTGCCATCATTGGTGCGGGGGGCATCGGATTCGATGTTGCAGAATTCCTCGTCAATTCGCCAATTCACCAATATTCCATTTCCCCTGAAATTGAAACTTTCAACAAAGAATGGGGAATTGATACAACTTATAAAGAAAGAGGTGCTTTGGAAACACCTGACCCAGAACAGCCAGAAAGGGAAGTCTGGCTCTTGAAAAGGTCAAAAGGTAAACATGGAGCGGGCCTGGGTAAAACCACTGGTTGGATTCACAGGAGCAGTTTGAAAATGAAGAAAGTGAAAATGCTTTCAGAAATAGACTATGTTAAGATTGATGACGAAGGATTGCACATCCGGAACCGTGGCAAGCAAGAAGTTCTAAGTGTGGACAATGTGATCATTTGCGCTGGACAGGTTTCCGTCACGGAATTATTCGAGCCACTGAAACAATCCGGCATTCCGGTTCATGTCATTGGCGGAGCCAAATTAGCAGCTGAACTCGATGCTAAAAGAGCCATCGAAGAGGGAAGCAAATTGGGAGCAAACTTATGACACTTGTGTTTTCGTTTAGCATAGTTGTCGGTAAAGCATGATTTCCTCAAGGCACCATTATCTTCAGGACCTTTTTTATTACTCCGAATTGAGTGGGAGCCTCACCCAAAAATTCGCCATCAGCTTCTACAAGCAGCATCTGTCCATCCTGCGATTCAACGTGGATATTTTCAACATCGTGCAAGGTGATAGCAGGGTGCCAGGCGATTTTACCGGAATAAAACAGGGGGGTTATCAGCAACACTTCCAATTTGGTGAGACGGCGTGCGATCGTCATGGCCAGTTTTCCATCATCCGGAACTGCATGAGGCACTAATTGGAATCCTCCCCCTGAATAGCGGCATACCCCTACATTGACAGTGTAGAGGTACCTGGTCAATTCTTCTTTGTCAAATTTTACTTTCACTAATGGCAACCTGAACTCAAACAGACAGCGGAAGACCAACAACAGGTAAAAGAACTTATTGGAAATGCGTGTACCCAGAGCCTCTGCCTTTTTAGCAACATAGGCATCGTAGGCCATACCTGCCACATTGATGAAATAGCGCTTTTTCCCGTTACCCGAATTCCTGTAAGTCAGCCAGCCAACATCCTGGTAAGAGGTCTTACCGCTTTTGAAGTATTGAAGCCATTGTGAGAAATCCTTGGGGATTTGATGCTGTTTAATCCAATCATTACCTGTCCCAACTGGCAAAATTGTAAATGTGATGTCAGTGGATGACCATGATTTTTGTTCCATGATCCCGTTCACGACTTCATTGGCAGTTCCGTCGCCCCCAACAGCCACCAAATGCCGGATGCCCTGTTCAATTGCCTGAATGGCGAGCTCTTTGGCATGCATTCGCCATTCTGTGATGGCGAATTGAAAATCAATACCAGCATTTTCCAGACCCTGTTTGAAGTTTGGCCAATTGGTGATGCCCTTACCTCCTCCCGAAATGGGATTGACGATAAAGAACCACGTACCCTGTGAATTGTGTTGGTTTTCCATAATTGCGTTTTTCAACTATCCGCTCAGCACGACGTTATCATTCTCCTATTATAGAAATGAAATCATGCAGAAGATTTTTGGTCAATTAATGTCCTTGTTTAAGTCAGTGGAAGAAAGTTCACTTACTAATCCGGTTGTTCACGAATTAATAGAACGATCCGAAAAAGATTTAATGGGATATGAACAATGGAAAAATTCCCTTGATTGTCAACGTGCTCTGAAAAATTTGTCCTTACAATATGCCCTCTTGCAAACGAGTCCTGATGAAATCGATCCTGATTTTACCTTTCTTAATACACCATCATCCAAAGGGTTTGCTATTCATTTTCATCAACATGAGACGGAAAGCTCCCATGCCGCCTACCTGTTTGACTACCTAAAGGAGCTGGTTCTGCTTCAGGGATACAAGTGTCAAATATCAGATACGCGAACCTATTCACAAAAGACATGGGTTGAAACTTTGGACCGCCATTATCTTAAACCCATAACTTCATTTGCCGAAGGCACAAATACCGAAGGCACAAATACCGA
>CAYRDX010000077.1:0-17324 GCA_964423205.1 uncultured Saprospiraceae bacterium
ATGATCCCAATCCGATTTGGATCGCACCGCCAAGAGTCCAAAATGAGATGTGCAAAAAGACGAAGATGGCATAAGTAATAGCAGCACTCAGGTTGAGATTACCCGTTAGCCGTAGGAGACGTTCAATAGGATAACCACGATATTGAATCTCCTCTGTTAGAGCAGAAGTAATGACGATGAGGATACGTAAATCGAATGGGAGCTGTCCCAACTTTTGGAGACCGGCTTCCGTAGTGGTTAATCCAAGAGAACGAATGAGCGGAATCGTTCCACTGATAAGTAACCCACCAACGAGGAATCCTACAACCGCCCAAAGCACATCCTGACGATTCATACGACGTATGCCGATAGAACTGAAGGACTCACGTTCCCAGAAGACGACGATAGCAAGGAGAACAAACGTGATGATCCATTTAATGCCGATCTGAGCCAGAACCTTCGACTCCACATCGAGAGGTGTATATATCGGACGCAAGACTTGCCTCAACAAGATTGCTGCTCCCAGGGCAATTGCGATCCCGATGATTGATGGTATATGTTGTCTGAGTTGTAGCCTCATTGTATTAAGAAAGCGCGGTATTGCGGCTAAGGGTTGTACAAACGCCATACGGCGTCAATTTCCCTTGCCCTGATTTCGAATAAAATGTAAATCAATTTGTTTCCATTTTATACGAAACCCAGGGAGCACTGTTACTACTACCCCAAAGTTAAAAAATTCCATCAAAAAGTTCTGGAATCTCGTCAATGCTACAGGTGAACCAATGGGATAGGGGAAGTCTAATCTGTAAGAATGCAAGGCAGGAAAATCACTCCTTCCTATAAGAAATATCAAAGTCCTCCAACACGGCGTCGAGGATGGGGTCGTCGCCTTCGAGGTAGCCCCGCTTCAGGTCGTAGCCCCAGAATTTGCTCATGGTATTCCAGTAAGTAGCCGTAAGCCCTCCACGATAGGCGCGGATAAGGTCGTACAGTGGCGTTTGCAGTTCCCGTTCCACCATTTTCACCAGGATTTTACCCTGGGTGCGGGTCAGGTTTTTCAGGGGCTCCTCAAATTTATCGTCCAGATCTTTTTGCAGGCGTTTCGCATAACGTTTGCGTTTGCCCTTTCTCATTTCATCGGTTTCCTGCTGCAATTGGCGGAACACAATGATGGCCTCCCTGGCATAGGGATAAACGATGGCGGCATATCGCAGGTAAAGCCTGTAGCGGTAATAGTCTTCAGCACTTTTGAAGTCGCGGGGCGAAGTCAGTGAAATGGTCATCAGGTCGTCGGCGACGTAAAGGGTGTCGCCTTTTTCATCGAGCATCATCACGACGAGCTGACCGTTGATGGAGGTTTTACCAAGGTAAGTTTGCCCTTGAATAAAAGAAGCAAGGGATAAAAAAACGAGCAGTATCAGGCTGCGTATATTCATGTACTCTTCTTTACAGTGTAAGACAAAAGTAAAACGTGGGCTGTTCACTGCATAGTGTTAGACTATTGAAAAACCTTCCACCTGCCGTCTTTTCTCCTAACCAGTTAACCAATTAACCAATTAACCAATTAACCAATTAACCCTTCCGGATACGCCACCCGCAGCACATTCTCAAAATAGTCGGCATAGTGGACTTTCAGGCCTTCTTTAATGTAATCCGGCAATTCCTCAAAGTCTTTCTTGTTGTCGATGGGGAAAATGAGTTCCTTTATTCCCACCCTCCTTGCAGCAATGGTTTTTTCTTTTACACCGCCGATGGGCAGCACTTTACCCGTCAGCGTTAACTCGCCGGTCATAGCGATGCCTTTTTTCACCGCCTTGCCTTTGGCCAGGGAATACAACGCAAGAGCCATAGTAATACCAGCGGAAGGCCCGTCTTTTGGTGTGGCACCTGCCGGCACGTGCAAGTGGATGAAGTTTTCATTGAAAAATTCATTGGGTGGGTCGAGCTGACTCATCATGGAACGCAACAGGCTGTAAGCTATCTCGGAACTTTCCTGCATCACATTACCCAGTTGGCCGGTTTGTTTGAGGCCGGTGCCTTTGCTTCTTATGGCTGTGGCTTCTATGTAAAGAGTCGCTCCGCCGTAAGCGGTGTAGGCCAGTCCCAGCACCACGCCGGGTATGGGTTCCGGATACAATTTTTCAGTGGTGAAAATGGGTTTGCCGAGGAACTCGTCCACTTCCTTGACACCGATTTTGAATTTGCTTTGCCCTTTTTCCGCTGAAATCATCGTGACTTTGCGGACAATCTTCCGGATCTGTTTTTCGAGGTTCCGCACACCTGCCTCCCTGGCGTACTTGTCGGCGATCAAGGCAATGGCTTTATCAGAAAACACGACATCACCCTTATTGAAACCATGCTCCGTCAACTGCCTTGGGATGAGGTATTTTTTGGCTATCTGCACCTTCTCCTCCAGAATGTAACCGGAAAGGTTGATGACTTCCATGCGGTCGAGCAGGGGAGGGGGAATGGTGTCCAACTGGTTAGCGGTGGTGATGAAGAGCACTTTCGACAAGTCGTAAGGGATGTCGAGGTAGTGGTCGAGGAAAGCGCCGTTTTGCGCCGGGTCGAGCACCTCGAGCAGGGCACTTGCTGGGTCGCCTTGGAAACTCGTGCCTATCTTATCTATTTCATCCAGCATGACCAGAGGGTTGGAGGTGCCCACGCGTTTCAGGGCTTGTATGATTTTACCCGGCATGGCACCAATGTAGGTGCGGCGGTGGCCTTTTATCTCCGCTTCGTCGCGCATACCACCCACACTGAATCGGAAGAACTGTCTGCCCAGTGCTTCAGCAATGGACTGCCCAATGGAAGTTTTACCGACACCCGGAGGACCGATAAGGCAAATAATGGAACCACCGATGGAACCGCGTTTAATCACTGCACTCAAAAACTCCAATATCAGTTCTTTCACGTCCATCAGCCCGTAATGGTCGCGGTCCAGTATTTTACGGGCCTTGGCAATGTTCTTATTGTCCTGAGAAAATACGCCCCAGGGCAGGTCGGCGATGAGCTCCAGATAATTGCGGGTCACAGCAAATTCTGGGGATTGAGAACTGAGGGTTTTGAGTTTGTCCAGTTCTTCGTCCACTACTTTCTGGGCTACCTCTGAAAGCTGTTTGTCCTCCAGCTTTTTTTCGATTTTTTCAATCTCCGTTTCACTTTCCTCTTTTTCGAGGCCCAACTCTTTTTTGATGGCACGCAACTGCTCCCGCAGGAAAAACTCCTTTTGTTGTTTGTTGACCTGCTCTTCAATCTGCGTCTGGATTTTTTGCTGGATTTTAGCTACTTCCAGTTCTTCCTTGATGAGTCGGAGCAACAGATTAGCGCGGGAGAACAGGTCATAGGTTTCCAGCAACTCCTGCAAGCTTTCAGGGTTGGCGGTGAGCAAACTGGCTATCACATCCATAGTCAGACCCGGAGCTTCGTAATTGAGTTGTGATACGACCAGGTTGATTTGCTCCTTAAATAGGGGATTGAGTTGTAAAAGTGATTTCAAATCCGTACTGATGGACAACAGGTAAGCCTTCATTTCCATTTCAGGTTTGTCCTGTGAGTCGAAATGGAAAGCCACTTCCCAGCGGACATGGGGTTTCACCAGTAGAGTTTTCTTTTTGGAAAAACGGACGAATCCCTGACCAATGACCTGAAGAATGCCGGGGGCTACCTGCACATAGCGGAATATCTGAAATGCCGTACCGACATTCCTAAAACCGGCATCACCATTTTCCTGATCGGGATTGGCCAGCACAATCCCAATGTAACTGTTGTCCTTCTCGATGGCTTCGCGAAGGGCTATTATCACATCTTCTCCGCTGAAAGTCAGGGGAATAGGAACGCCAGGAAAAATGGGTTTCTGGAAAACCGGAATGATAGTCAGTTGAGATGGAAGTGCACGCTCAATAGGCTGCAATTCCCTGCTGTAAGATGCTTCTTCAATGAGGTCTTCGCCGCTTAGTGGTTCATCTTCAGTTATGTCATCATTTTCGAGGTAATCAGGTTCTTCTGGAAATGGGTCTTTTTTGGAAGGAGGCATGTGTTGTAGCGATTGGTTAGAGATTTTGGAAAAATAACAACCAATTCGGGTTTGAGTTTTATCAGCGGTTGGCAATTGGCAATTGGCAATTGGCATTTGGCAGCTAACAGCCAACCGCTAATAGCTAACCGCCAACCGCCAACCGCCAAAAGCTAATAGCCAATAGCCAACCGCCAACCGCCAATAGTTACAGCCCTCTCCTTTTCACCTCCTGTAAAATAAAGCTGAGTTCACGCCCCATTTCCCCAGCCACGGATTTGTTCTCTTCGGTCCGGCGGATCAGGTAAGGAAGAACATCCTGAACTGGGCCATATACCATGTATTTGGAGACGTTGTAACCGGCGGCTGCCAGGTTAAAAGTGAGGGCATCACTCATGCCGAGAAGCTGGCAAAACATCATGTGCTGATGGTCGCGCGGAATGTTCTTTTCAGCAATCAGGTCAGCCATGAGCAAGTTGCTTTCCTGGTTGTGAGAAGCATTGCAGCAGGCAATGCGCTCATAGTTGTCGATGCAGAACCTCAGCGCCATATTGTAGGCGTGGTCGGTCGCTGCCTTGTTGGGATGTATGGGTGAGGGATAACCCAGTCTTTCAGCACGCAGGCGCTCTTTAATCATGTAGGCGCCTCTCACGAGTTTTGCTCCAAGAATCCATCCTTCCTTTTTTGCCATGTCGTGGGAGTATATGAGATAATCCAGGCGACTGGTGCTGTACAATTGGAAGGTGTTAAAAACAATGGGAGACTTTTTATTGTAGCGGCGCATCATGTCGTTGGCGATGCGGTCGATGGCAGCCTGTATCCAGGTTTCTTCGGAGTCGATGTAAACGGAGATGCCCTTTTCAGCAGCTTTATTGCAGATGGAATCCACCCTTTTCACAATTCTGTTGAACTCTTCTAACTCTGCCTCTGTAGGTTCATCAGTTTCGCTGATTCTTTCCAAGAGGCCAAATCTGGCCATGCCGGTGAGTTTGGTGCTCACAACCGGAATCCCTTTTTCCTTTGACGCAAACTCTATAGCCCTCAGGATTTCCACCATGGTGCGGTTAAAATCATCTTCCGTTTCTTTGGCTTCAACGCCATAGTCGAGAACGCTGAGCACCTTGTTCTCATAAAGCCGGTGAATTTTGTCGCGGGAATCTAAAAGTGTAGTTCCGCCACAAAACTGCCAGAAAATGGTCTTCTTGATAATGGATTCAACGAAAGGCAGACGCAATTTTACTCCGAGATGGGCTATTTTGGAGCCGAATGTTACCATGGCTCCATAGTTCATCATGCGAAATAAGAATGCGGTCTTTTTTAGTTCCTTGTCCGACTTGTTGGCAAAAGCAATTTGAGTGTTGCCAAAATCAATTCCAGACTTTGAAGCTGAATTTTCTATTGTTTTATGTAGTTTCTCCAGGGATGACACAGGTTTCCCTATAGTATTCATGATGTAACGTGTTTATTCAAATTTTCTACACTCTGATACCGGGATTCAATCTCTCACCCCTTCTGTTACCGGAGCAAACATGTTTTGAATCTTTTGAGAGAACTCTGCATCGTTCAACGAGGGCAGCGTCCTCAAAATGAGCTCCTGCGTATTGACCCAAATTTCATAATCTTGTCCGAATTCCGAGTTTGGTTCTATCTGATTTGGGTTCAATGATTTTAAGAACTCAAGATACTGCACAGTCTCATTAGCCAGTATCTCAATGTGGGGTTTTGCCAGCTCTATTGCATCAGCAGCTATCATGATATTAATCATCTGCATCGTGTTCCAGTCGTAGGGGAAATTGAAATGAGGGAAGGCTTCAAAATACTTTTTTA
Source organism: uncultured Saprospiraceae bacterium (assembly GCA_964423205.1). Lineage (GTDB taxonomy): Bacteria > Bacteroidota > Bacteroidia > Chitinophagales > Saprospiraceae > UBA6168. Next base: position 5,822 of record CAYRDX010000077.1, read on the forward strand.
AAAGGTCAGTTGCCCTTTGTTTGTCACCGTTTTCGGTCATATTCTTAGCCGTTCTCAAAATCAATAAGCGCAGTGCCTGTACGCTCGGTGCATAACTCTGATTGATGAAAGCCTCTTTTTTGTCAAAATTGCCCCACCTGAATTTGTTCATCACATTTTCATAGGCAAGATTGGTGTCAACCCTTCCAAAGCCATAGATGTACAAGCCCTGCTCAGATTCCGACCTCACCGGCACAATCCTGAGTCCAAGTCCTTCCAACTGCATGTAGTTTTCCAGGCCGTACATTTTGTCCGGACGACAGGTCACAGAGAAATAAACTGGTCTTTCATTGATGTTGGAAGCTATGACATCGAGGACGGCTATTTCGTCCTTAGTGATGTATTGGCGGTTTGGAATTTGCAGAGGTATGGTGCCAGTAAATGGAAGTCCAAGTTCAGGTTGATAAGCGCCGGTTGCTACTGCCGCGGTACTGTCAACTGTGAGGTATGATAAACGGGTGGGCATATAGGTTTCCACCGTTCTTCCACCCGCAGCATTGAGTTTATTATCGGCACCGATGAACTTCAGGAAGTCGATGGCGCTCATTTCTCTGTCTTGTTCCGATGGATTATAGTAAAAGACTGCATTGCGCAAGCGACCTCTGTATGCATCGCGCGGAATGGTCAGTTTCAGTGGTTCGGAATCATTGATTTTCCGGCGCAGCAGGTCGATATACCAGTCAACCTGAATGAGGCTGAGGTTTACAACCCTGACATCACGGCGTATGCCTTCCACTTCCTGGGCGTACCATAACGGATAAGTATCGTTATCGCCGTAAGTGAAAATGATGGCATTGGGCTGGCAGGATTCAAGGAAATTGGCTGCATAATCCCGTGCTCCGTAGTGGTCGGCTCGGCTGTGGTCATCCCAGTTTTCGGAGGCCATCAATACCGGAGCAGTCAGCGCCAATACTGCTGCTAATCCCGCTGCACCTATCCCAGTAAGCTTGTCGCGCAATAATTTGAAAATGGCAAGGACAGCCATGCCAACCCAAATGGCATAGGTAAAGAAGGAACCTACCAAAACGTAATCCCGTTCACGCGGTTCATTTGGTGGCTGATTGGAATAGATGATGATACCTATACCGGTAATGATAAACATTGCCAGCAAACCAAGAGCATCTTCTGATTTGCTCTTGAAGTGGAACCATATACCCAATAATCCCAAAAGGAAGGGTAAAAAGTAGTAGTGGTTCTTGGCTTTGTCATTCTTGAGTGTGTCCGGCAATTTGTCAGTTTTATACAAACGTGCATCATCGATAAACTTGATGCCCGACTCCCAATTGCCGCTTTTCTTTTCCCAGGAATAATAACCCTGTTCGCCGTTTTGCCTTCCTATGAAGTTCCAGGCAAAGTAGCGCCAGTACATCCAATTGAGCTGATAACGGAAAAGGAATTTGACGTTATCAGCAAAGTTGAGTGGGCCGGTAGGCTTACCGATCCAAGCCCTGTATTTCTCCGGTCTTCCTTGAGTGTCGTCACCCATTCTGGGGAAAAAAACCTTGTCGCTGTTGTTATACTTATAGCTCAGTTTCTCATCCACAATTTCATAACGCTTCACGAGCTTGCCGTTTTCTTCTTTGACTACTTGTCCGTAACGCTCCTGAATAATATTGTCCACAGGCTGTGCATCGAAATTTGGTCCGAACAGTAACGCACGTTGACCGTATTGCTCACGGTTGACGTAAGACAGCAGACGGATGGGGTCAGAAGGGCGGTTCATATTCACCGGGGGGTCGGCATTAGCACGAATCACGATGACGCCAATGGTGGAAAAACCGATTACTGCCATCATACCGCTCACCATGAAAATCTGCATTATATGGCGTTCGGCTTTAACTAAACCATACTTATAAATGAGATAGGCTACAGGTATCACCACTATTGCCTTTGTGCCAAAAGCCAACAGGAAGAAGATGACAGAAGAAACAGCCAATCCAATCATATCAGTTTGTCTGTTTTTGTCTGCAAAACGGAATCCGAAAACAAAAATGGCAGCCAGCAAGATCATCGTTGGTACAAAACCGGAGTGGAAGGGCAGCCCCATCGTATTGACGGTGAAAAGCTCCATTTTCTTCCATACTTCAGCTATGCCAGTGATGACGACAGATTGTATCGAAACAAAAGTCAATACACCAAGAGCGGCGGCTACTGCCATTCCCCACCATGTGCGTACTTTATATTTTTTGAAATAGTAAAAAAGAGCCAGTGACGGGAAGGTCAAAAGGCTGAGCAAGTGCACGCCAATAGACATTGCACCCGAGAAAAGTACAAAAACCAACCAACGGTCGTTGACCGGTTTATCCGGAAGATTGTACCACTTCATCATTGCCCACAAGGTGAGTACGGTAAAGAAAGTGGACATGGCATATACCTCACCTTCCACAGCTGAGAACCATATAGAAGTGGCAAAAATCATGGTCAACCCGGCCACCAAACCGGCAACGGCAAGGGCAAATACCTCTGCGCCTTGCGGAGTTTTTTCACGGCCCACCAGTGCCAGTTTGCCCAAAATGATGGTGACCCAGGCCAGCATCATGGCACCAAGTGCAGTGAAAATGCCGGACATCAGGTTGATGGCATAAGCTATATTTTCCGGATGAGCTACTGTGTCGGTGAAGACTTCAGCAACCCAGATGAAAAGGCGGCCAACAATCATGAAAAGAGGAGCTCCCGGAGGGTGCACCACTTCCATTTTGTAGGCTCCAAGTATGAACTCACCACAGTCCCAAAGACTGCCGGTGGGTTCGGCTGTGAGTGCATAAACAATAGCGCCGATGGCGAATACTAACCATCCGGTTATGTTGGTAACAGTTTTGAACGAATTCATTTTAGTGGTTGGGTTGAAGTTTAGCCTGCAATGGGCGTTTCATAAGCCCCGCAAAAGTAAAAAATTATTGCCACGCAACAGGTATTTGCCACTTTGGTGGCAGGCAATAAACAAAAACAGCGCAGGGTTATTTTTCCCTTCGCTGTATTTATGATTTAGTTCCTTTAGCTGAAGGCAAAAGTAAAAAGGCAAAAGGCAAAAGGAAAAGAACCAAGAGTCAAGAACCATGAACCAAGAGCCAAGAGTCAAGAGTCAAGAACCAAGAGTCAAGAACCATGAGCCAAGAGCCAAGAACCAAGAGCACCTCACCATCCCGGCACAATATTCAGACCGAACACAGCCCTGGTTTCTTTGAAAAGAGGCCAGGCATAGTAAGGTTCCAGTATGAGTGCCCCAAACAGGTTGAACCGCAATGAAACACCAGCACTGGCTAATGGGTCAAAAGTAAACTCCCGGTTGTTGGGATTTGGGTCGTTGGCTTTATCAAAAACATCCCATGCAAGTCCTGCATCCATAAATAAGGACAGTTCAGTGAAAAAGAATTTTGACTTGATGACAGCAAGCTGTTCAGGTCCAGTGAATGGCATTCTGACTTCAAAATTGCTGACCAGAATTTTGCTTCCAGCAAGTTCATTGTATGAGCGGCCATTCATCTGGAGGATGTCATTGGGAGAACCAAATCCAAACCCTCTCATGTACCAGGGATAACCCAGGTAATGATCATAAAATGCATTGGCATCTTGTCCGTAGCGACCGTAGTGCATGGCCCTTGCGGCAAAGGTAAATGGCTTGACATAGGCGTAATTCCTGAAATCGAGGGTCAGGTCGTACAGGTTGAAGTCGCCAAAATACCGTTCGCCACTGACCCGAAATCTGTATCCTTTAACAGGGCTGGCGATTCCGAAATATGAGTTATCGCCAACCATTCCAATTGAAGCGGAACCAAGGTCACCTTTGAACAGGTTCACACCGGCAGCATTAGGGTCGATTTTTTCCCTCTGCTCTGTTATGAACTCACCGAATCCACTGTAGTACTGGTTGTAGCGGTCTATTCGATTGTAATAAAACGCGTAAGAAATCTGACCTTCGAGTCTCAATACTCTTGAAAATGGGTATTGCGTAAACACTGAGAGTTTATCCTCAAATGTCCGGTATCTGTCAATAGCGTAACGATGGGCTAAAGTATAGGTGTTATTGCTGAATCGAAGTGTATCGACCCCAAAGTAACCCCACCTCGCACTGGTATAGGGATAATGGGAAAGGCCCGCACCCCAGGCCAGTCTGTTTTTGAGATTGATGTAGGCCGCAGACATACCGAAATCGTAAATCTCTCCATTCAGGGCTATGTTGGTGTAAACCTGCTGATCGCCCAGGATGTCGCCAAACAACATATCCACACTTCCGGCAGCACCGGTATTGGTGTTCCCGTAACCCTGACTGATGCCAACGCCTACACCTGCACCTCCACCAATGTAGTCGAGCTTAAATTTATGCCTGAAGTCCACCTTATCAATTTCATCAGCTCCAAGCTCTGGCAGGTCTTTCATTTTGGGAAGGTTGGTTACCACGAAATCGGATGCCATTCGATTGACCTTTGGCAAAGTAGCAGCCTTCATGTTGACACTATCAGGGCTGACTTCTTTCTGAATAAAATCCGAGGTTTTGGCTCTGTGGATGTTGTGGCCACCTTTGTAATAATGGGTGAACACCACACGGTCACGTGTTTCCCTGACCGAAGCGGAAATAGCGGGTGCATAAGGAGTGATACCGCTTATGCCAGTCAGAAACTCGGTAAGTTGGTAAATCTTACCGCTTTCGTTTTCGTATTTGTACAAATTCCGGAAACCATCCCTGTCGCTCAGAAACAGGATATTGCCTTCATGGTCGTATACGGGATTGAGGTTATCAGCACCATAAAAGAAATCGAGTATCCGGTAGGGCTGAGTGGCATTCCTGTCGGCATTGTCACTCATATCCATCACCGCCAGATTGAAATTGTATCGGTCATTGTTTCTTTCGAAACTCAATTGGTCGGTTGCAAGAATCAGATGTGAACCATCAGCCGACCAGGATGGTTGCATTTCTGAATATTTGTTGTTAGTCAACTGAACAACTTTTTTATTGCGAAGGAAAACCTGATACAGGTCAACCTGTCCGTTAACCATACCAGCTACTACAATGCTTTTTCCATCCGGTGACCAGGCAGGATTGCTGATTGCCTGCACACCATTCACTGCAAATGTTTCCTTTTCAGAGCCATCAATATCCTTGATTACCAGTATGTTTTTTCCTTTTTGAACAGCTACAAAAGCAAACTCCTTGCTGTCGGGTGACCAGGTCCCGGCGCTTTCAATAAAACTGAGGTCATCGAGATGGCCGCTCTTTGTTGCGCTATGAACTTTTTTGATGATTTTGCCATTCACTGCATCGGCCAGGAAAATGTCGATACTGAAGAGGTCTTTTTCAGAAAGGAAAAGTACATACCGGCCATTCGGACTGAGCACCGGTGCGATGTTCATGCGACCGCCTTGCTTCTTTTCGGTGATGAGCGGAGTACCCACCAAGTTTTCTTTTTTGTCGCCGAGGAATTTACCGTAGTGGGCTTTGATGGTGCTTACCCATAGTTTGGATAGGTCTTCTTCTTTAATTCCCAATACGCGCCGGCATGCCTCATCGAAACCATATTTTGCTGTCGCAATGAACAGTGGCCGGATGATTTCATCACCCTGAAGGCCTGTGACAAATGCCCAAAATGCCTGCCCCCAGCGATAAGGAAAGAACTCTGGATTGGAGAGGTCTTTAATACGTGGCACCTTGTCGTTTAGTACGGCGTCCCGCATCCACAGAGAGGTATTAGCGTCTACCCTTCCAATGGACATGTATTCTGCCAGACCTTCAACCATCCAAAGTGGGAGGTTGGCCATGTTTCGGAGTGAGGTGGAATCGCCATGAATAATCATGTGGTATTGAAAGGCATGCACCAATTCGTGGCCTAGTACGTGTTTGGTTTGGGCATTGGACATGGCCAGCGGCATGACTACCCTGTTTTTAAGACCTTCGGTCACACCGCCTGTACCGATACTAATGGTTCCTCCAACAGCATTGGTCTGCTGGAAATCCGCGTGGTCGCCATAAAAAATGACGGGATTCTTCTCTGTAAATGTATCCGCCAAAGCTGCCTGATGCAGCAGATACCAATGTTCGGTTTGACTGGCCAATTCCTTTACCAGTTCCGGGTTACTGAGATAATGGTAAATCTCAAAGTTTGGCGTTTGAATCACACTGAATTCAAAGTTCTCATACCTCGGTTTATTCCTTCCGAAATACTGAGCGGAGAGTTGCTGGGCGCTTATTATAAACGCCATTGTGAGTGTGATAATAAGAGATATTTTTCTCATGGCTTGATAATTAGTTTGGAGTTTGGCTCCGATAGCTATCGGAGGAAATTTGAAATTTGAGATTCGAAATTAGGCTTCTCGACTTTGAAGTTTCCCACTAAATCGTCTTGCCCCTCTAGTGTAGGTGCGCCTCTGCACCGCTGCACCGTTACACCATTGCACCGCAATACCGTCACACATTCAGACATATAAGTAACTAAGTACCGTGGGGTTGGGATTATTTGATCTGGGTTAAAGTTGGGTTAAAAAAAAGCTTTGGAATCTAAAGGACAATTTGCTTAGGCATCTGTGGTTCCATATAAAATGCATTGCTAAATTAGCCGCTCAGTAACAACTTATTAGTACAAATAAACCCGTAATGCGCTGCCTACTTTTACTTCTTGCTCTAATATTCCCAGTTATCCTGAATGCCCAGAAGGATAATCTGTTAACACCATTTGAGAAGGACAACTCAGTCACTGCGACCTATCAGGAGGTTATCGACTATTTTAAGAACCTGGACAAAACCTATAAGCAGCTAGAATTGAAAGAGTGGGGGATGACCGATTCGGGCCATCCTCTCCATGTAGCTGTGTTATCAAAAAACCGTGTTTTCGATCCTTTTAAATTGCGTCAGCAAGGGAAATTCATTCTGCTTATCAACAATGCTATACATCCCGGCGAGCCGGAGGGGGTGGATGCCACTATGATGTTGGTTCGTGACTACCTGCAAAAGCCTGAGCTGAATAAGTTGCTGGACAGAGTTGTCGTAGTGGTGATACCATTTTACAATATCGGAGGCGGGTTGAACCGTGGTTCATACAGCCGCGCCAATCAAAACGGTCCGAAGGAGTACGGCTTTAGGGGAAATGCAAAAAACCTTGACCTGAACCGGGATTTTATAAAGACAGATTCCAAAAACGCTCAGACTTTCAATCAGATTTTCAACCATTGGAAACCCGATGTCTTCATCGACAACCATACCTCCAATGGTGCTGATTACACTTATACTTTGACGATGTTGGCCACGCAAGAGGATAAGCTTGGGCCAATACTTGGCCATTATCTCCGCACTGATTTACTGCCCAGGCTATACAGGGATATGGCAGCTCGGGGAATGGAAATGTGCCCTTATGTCAATAATTTCAGGGATACACCTGATAAAGGTATTTACGGGTTTAACGATTCACCGAGGTATAGTTCCGGGTATGGAGCTATACACCACTCGCTATCGTTTGTTCCTGAAACGCATATGCTGAAGCCATTCCCCCAGCGTGTTGCTGTCACTTATGCTTTTATGGATGTCATGATTCACACCATGTTTGAAGATGGAAACGAAATGGTAAAAGCCCGCCACGATGAAATAAAAAGGGAAAGAGAAAGTAAATCAACTGCTTTAAGTTGGAGAATTGACCAGACGCATCAGGACAGTTTTTATTTTAAAGGTTACACTGGAAAATACAAACCCAGCCAGATTTCAGGCAAAGACCGGCTATGGTACGATCGTGATGCTCCATTTGAAAAATACATCCCATACTGGAATAAAATGCAACCTTCATTGGAAGTTCAAAAACCAATAGCCTACATCATCCCTCAGGCTTATGAGGATGTGATTAAGCGATTACAATGGAATGGGGTAAAGATGCAGCGCTTGACTTCTGCTTATTCTGGTGAATTTGAAATGTATTACATCAGGGATTTTAAAACGCAGAATGCTTATGAGGGGCATTATCTTCATTACGATGTTCAAGTGGAAAAGAAAGTTATGAAATGGTCTTATTACAAAGGGGACTATGTCGTTCTGGTCGATCAGGATGCTTCTCGTTTCATCATGGAAACTTTGGAGCCTCAAGCTCCTGATAGTTATTTTGCGTGGAATTTCTTTGATGGCATTCTTGGACAAAAAGAGTATTTCTCCAGTTATGTTTTTGAGGACCTTGCTGTGGATTTACTCTCCCAAAACCCTGACTTAGCTAAACAATTGGAGAAACGGAAAGCCGAAGATGCCCAGTTTGCCAACAACCCGCGGGCACAACTTGATTTTATCTACCGCAATTCACCCTATTATGAGAGAACGCACAATCTGTATCCTGTGGGGAGGGTAATCAATAGTAGCAACCTACCTTTCGGAAATGGGAAACAATAATTCGACTAAATCCACTCTAAAGTATTTCCACGCTGGCACTGTTGGCTTTTAAATTCATTTATTGAATCAGAAAATGAATCCACGATTGATCAAAATATTTATTCATGCAAACACTTTTTTCCAAATCGAGCCTCCTGATTGTTGTCATATTGATAAACATTCATCATTTGTGTGCACAATCTCTTATCAACTTCCCACCCTCAGCGGATGGCCGTTTATACGATATTGCGAATGCCCCTTCTGCCAGCAGGTTGGAAAATGATATCAGAAAACTGGCCAATTTTGGAACACGACACACGATGTCGGATACTACTTCTGAAACCAGAGGAATTGGCACAGCCCGGCGTTGGATAAAATCCGAATTCGACAAAATTTCAAAAGAGTGTGGTTGATGCCTTGAAGTCTTTTATCAGAGGAATCTGATTACTTCTGAAGGTAATCGTCGCATCCCAAAAGATACCTGGGTTGTGAATGTAGTAGCCGTTCAGCGAGGAACTGTTTATCCTAATCGCTACGTTTTTATGAGCAGTGATATTGATTCCAGAGTTACTGATGTGATGGATGAAAAAAGCGTTTCTCCTGGAGCCAACGACAATACCACTGGGATGGCCGGAACAATTGAGGTCGCCAGAATTTTATCCAAATACAAGTTCCCCACAAGCATTATTTACACAGGGCTATCGGGTGAAGAGCAAGGATTGTTTGGGGGTCAGCACATGGCCCAGGTAGCCAAAGATGAAGGTTGGGATATCATAGGTGTATTGAACAATGATATGATAGGGAATATTCAGGGCATTAATGGAGTTGTTGATAATACTACTTTCAGGGTTTTTTCGGAACCCAATCCTCCTGACACCGATGAACGCATGCGCATTTGGCAAAGAGTGTATGGAGGTGAAGTAGATGGCCCCTCCCGCCAGCTGGCTCGTTATGTCCACAGATTGACAGAGCAATACTGCACAAATCTACCTGCGATTATGATTTACCGGCTCGACCGCTTTGGCAGGGGAGGTCACCATCGGCCATTTAACGATGCAGGTTTTCCGGGAGTACGGATTATGGAGACGTGGGAAAATTACAACCGGCAGCACCAGGACATCAGAATTGAAGATGCAATCAAATACGGAGATATTATTGAAGGAGTGGACTTTGACTATTGTGCCAAACTTACGGGCGTGAATGCCATAACATTGGCGGCCCTGGCTTGGGCTCCTCCGCCTCCCAGGCATGTCATGATAGGTGGCGGCGTGCAAGCTTCCACCCGATTGCAGTGGGAGAAACCTTCAGACCCCAACGTGTTGGGCAGGGCTGATTGGTTCTATTTTATAAGGGTTTTTTGATTTCAGATTTAAGATATCAGACGTATCCCGATAGCTATCGGGATTTGATTTTTCGGGACGCAAACGGCCGGTTCTTGTCTCGGAAAATCAAAAATCTGATATCGTCAATCATATATCGTCAATCAAAAACCAGTCAAAAACCAGAACCAATCAACCCTGCCTTGAGGGGGGGAGGGGGTGATAGGTACAAAAAGGAACCGTTAGAGATTTCTCTTAACACCCCTACTAAGCAATTTATAATTCGGGTAATATCAAACCTATGGTAACCTGATTCTTTACAGTAGCCATTCGATTGCCGTTGGGCTGCCAAGAAGCTGTTCCTCTTGTGTACCGAACGTTTACTACTTTTCCATAACGAATACCTGCCTCGAATCTTAGATTGTGGTATTTATAGGTAGGATGCACCTGGTCTGGTCCAGAATATATTGAACCGTGTGCCAACGTATTGTGGCTGTACATAACCAGTGGCCCCATTGTAAATGCAAATCCAAGTCCTATTTGGGGTCCAAACCCTGTCGTGAAACCCTGGTTATTCGAAGTTTTTGGTGGATTATAGTCCTTATGTGCAGGCGCATATATTCCAAACTCCATACCTAAGCTGGTAAAGATTCTCATGGGCATATTGGGGAACTTAATAAAATATGGGGTGATAAGAATATTGAAATCGCCATTGAAGGATAGTGGACTGTATTCGTCAGGATTGTCAACTGCTCTGATTTCCTGATTGAGCAAGCCCATAGCTTCCGGATTCTTCATCCAGCTCGCTTCAACATGCCATGAAGCTTCCAAGGGATAAAGACCAAATATTCCCTGCCATGGATGTGGAGTAATGTTAGTATCATATCCAAGAACACTGCCGAACCGGATAACTTTGGCATTTGCAGAGTAAGCCTTGTTATAGTATTTTAAATCCGCAGATTGAGTTCCAAAGGCCATTTCCAACAAAGGGAAATTCATGTTATCGAACAGCTGTTCAAAAACTGAGCCCTGGTCCCCTGTTCCATTTGATACTGTATTGTTTCCGGTATTTCTTAGCGTATCCTGCAGTAACATTTGCCCGGTGTGGACATTTGGTATGCCCGCAAAGTATCCACCATTCCATTTAGGATTCTGCAATTTGATGCTATCCAAATAAAGGTCGAAAAACTCCTGAAGTAAGGCAAGTTCCAATGGATCGGTTCCCACATCTACTTCTTCCGTAGATGCCAATATTAAATCCAGATAGGAAGAATCAACCTGGATATTAAGTTTTCCAGATTTGAGATCCTCTATGAGCCTGGCCAGTTCATCAAATCTGTTAACAGGAGTAAGTGGATCCAAGGCATTGAGTTCACCAAGATTAGCGAAAAACTGTTGCTTTGCAGCGGGGTCCATTTGAGCGAAAACATTTGAAAAAATGTTCCATTGTGCATTAAGAGTAAAACTTGCGAAAGTTAATCCTAATGTTGTAATAATGATCATAAAGAATCTCGACATGACGATATCGTTTTGTGGTTATTAAATTCAAACTTTTAGGTTCCTCTTAACTGTTCAATCGTATGTCGGCATGGGATGAGGTAAGCGTTTTCTGGTCGCTTTTTCAAGTTAGGGAAAGTGCAATTCTCAATATAGAATCGGTAAGGAAGATATAGCGACTAATACAAAGTCATGCAAGGTAAAGCTATTAATCATAAGTTGAAATACTGTTATTGTTTTTTTTCAAGAATACAACTTACTTTGACAATGTTACATTAGCTTTTTCAAGATGAATTCTTTTTTTGTCTTGACTGGG
>CAYRDX010000078.1:0-17244 GCA_964423205.1 uncultured Saprospiraceae bacterium
GTCCTCCCACTCCTCGCCACCTCGTCCATCTTCCCCAGACACCGTTTTTGAAACTCAGCATCACCCACCGCCAGCACTTCGTCAATCAGCAAAATCTCCGGTTCCAGATGGGCAGCGACCGCAAATGCCAGCCTCAGCTGCATCCCGCTCGAATAATGTTTCAGGGGCGTGTCGAGAAACTGCTCCACGCCACTGAAATCCACGATTGCATCAAACTGGCGTTTGATTTCCTGCCGTTTCAGCCCGAGGATGGCGCCGTTGAGAAAGATATTTTCCCTTCCGGTCAGTTCCGGGTGGAAACCGGTGCCTACTTCCAGGAGGCTGGCAAGGCGTCCCCGCACGGTTACTTTCCCTTTGGTGGGGGGCGTGATGCGGCTCAGGATTTTCAGTAAAGTTGTTTTCCCTGCGCCATTCCTGCCAATGATGCCCAAGGTGTCGCCAGGATAAACCTGGAAACTGACATCCTGCAATGCCCAGAATGTTTCCTTGCGCTGCCAGCCTTTTTTGAAAAAATCAACGAGGCTGTCCCGCAGGCTGAGATAACGCTGCTTTTTTGCCCCGATTTGATAGGACTTGGAAAGATGGGAAACTTCAAGGATGGGTTTCATAAATAGATTTCAGCCCTGTGAACGCTCGAAGCGCTAACAGGGCTATGTAGGTCAAGTCATATCGGCAAAATAGCCCTCCATTTTCCGGAAGTTGTACAGCCCAGCCAATAGCAGAATAGCAGCTATTACTCCACTCCAGCCAACCAGAGACCAGTCAACCGGCTGGGTCGAAAAAGCCGCCCTCGCCAGATGGATAGCACCGCTCATGGGATTTAATTTCAACAGACCTGAGAACAGGCTATTGTTGAATTGTTCAGGTTCGTACAACACGGGACTGAGGAAAAAGAGTACCTGCACGAGGAACGGTATGACATACTGAAAATCCCGGTACTTGACATTCCATGCAGCCAGAAAGAGGCTCAAACCGGACGTGGCAAAAACTGTCAGCAGCAAACTCAACAGCAGAAACCCTGACCAGACCAGCGGCTGTACATCTATCTCATAATACAGCAACAACCCGATGAATACGAGCATGGCAAAGCAAAAGTCCACGACCGCTGTGAGGATAGCTGAAAGCGGGATGATAAGCCGGGGGAAATATATTTTCTGGATGATTCTGGAATTAGACAATATGCTGTTCGATGCATTGGTCAGTCCGCCGGAGAAAACCTGCCAGAGCAACAGCCCGCTGTAAGCGAATACAGGATAAGGCATTTCCCCCGATTCGATTTTCAAGCCTTTGTTAAATATTAGGGTGAAAATCACCATCAGCATCAATGGTTGCAAAACTGCCCATGCTATCCCAAGTGTAGTATGCTTGTATTTTACCTTTACGTCCCGCCAGGTGAAGAAATAGAACAACTCCCGATACTGCCATAACTCCCTGAACCCGAAAGAAAAACTACCTTGCGGACGAATTTCATAGGTTATTTTATTCTCCATGAAAATACTTTTCTGTGCAAATATTTACGAAGGCGGCTTTGTCGGGCCTGCCCGTCTGGCGGAAGGGCTTTTGAAAATCAATGATATATACAAAGGAGAGCATGAACTCAGGATTTTGACAGCGGATGTAAAAACGAAGCAATTGCCAGTTTACAAGATGCAGGTCCGTTATCCCCGCTTTTTAAGGTTCTTTGATTTCTGGTTTCGCGGATGGGCATTTTATAAGGGTATTTTGAGGGTGAAAAAGGAATTTGATTTTGATGTAGTGTTGTTTGGCAACGCTAATTCTGCACTTGTTTCAAAGTTGTTTTGCAGGAAACTCAAAATCGGAGGGTTTGTAAATGATTATAATATGGCTGCTGTCAATTGGTTTGATTTTTACAAACACGAAGGCGGAAAGTCGCTGGTCCTATTAAAGCATGTTGAAATGATATCTGTCCGGTCGCTTGATTTCCTGTTTGTATGTTCCCATTATTTGAAGAGGGTTATTTTGGAAAAGTACCGGGTAAACGATAGTAACATACATGTTCTTTATCAGGGGATAGACATTGAAAAGATGCAATTCAAAGTTGCTAACATCAGTCGAGACACCCTTATCCATATCCTGTTTGTGAAATACCGCTTCCGCCTCGGCGGCTTGCAGGATTTGGCAAAAGCACTTTCCATGCTCAATGAATTCTCTTTTAAGCTTACCGTAATAGGACCACCGAAAAAACATTTTGAAGAAATAGGAAAATGGTTCGAAGGCATATCCCATGTCAAACTGGTTTTAAAAGGAACTGCACCTCAAACAGATGTACATGTTGCCCTAAAAGAGCATGATATCCTTTGCATTCCTTCTCATATGGAAGCTCAGGGCTTGGCTAAAGTCGAAGGTTTGGCTCATGGAATTTCCGTGGTTAGCACCCGGGAAGGAGGTATTCCAGAGGTGCTGGATTATGGAAAAAACGGATGGCTTTGTGAAAAAAGAAGCCCTTCCTCATTGGCAAATGCTATTAGGGAATGCATCAATACTAATTCTGAAGAAAGGTTTGAAATACTGAAAAGGGGAAGGTTCTTTGCCGAACAGAATTTCGATATCTACATTATGATGGAGAAAATGTTAATCATCCTTTCTAAACAAATGCAACAATATAAAAGTGAGTCCTGAGAATATAAAAGCACTTTGGATAGCATCATGGTATCCTCATCCCGGACAACCTACACTCGGCATTTTCACCCGGCGGGAAGCAGAAGCAGTTTCTAAATATTGTGATGTTGCGGTAGTTCATGCAGAAGTTCATGCCTGTACAAATTATTTAATTGAAGAAAAACTCCATCCTACAGGCTTTCGGGAAGTACTGGTTTATTACCCTTCAAGCAAAACCTATTTGCAACCTGTAACGATGCTCTGGGCATACTTTAAAGGTGTTAACCATTTAAAAAGTCAAGGCTTTGTTCCCGATTTTATTCATCTTCATGTTTTGTCATTGGCTGGCATGGTTGCTTGGTATTATCACAATAAACAACGAATACCACTTTTCATTTCCGAGCATTGGAGCGGATATAGCGAAAAAAATCCTGAAATAAATTGGTTTAAAAGCTGGCTTTCCAAAAGGTTGACACAGCAGGCAAGTGCCGTATTCACAGTGACTCAAGCGATGGCAGTATCCATGCAGCGCTTAGGTTTCGGAGGGCAGTATATTATCAACCCAAATGTAGTGGACACAAATTTTTGTGTTCCCAAAAAATCAAATCAAATAGGTGATTACTTTCACTTTATCCATGTTTCCAATTTAGATGACAACCACAAGAATATTTCCGGACTATTAAGGGCTACTAAAAATGTAGCTCAGCAAAGGCAGGGCTTCAAACTGATAATAATAGGGGGTGATGAAGGCACTGAGCATCTCGAGAAACTTATTGAAGAACTTTCATTAAATAATCTGGTAGAAGTTGCAGGGGTGCAACCGCATAATGTTGTTATTCAACGAATGCAGGAAAGTGATGCCTTCGTGCTTTTCAGCAATCGGGAAGGACTGCCTTGTGTGTTGTTGGAAGCAATGGCAGTAGGGCTTCCTGTCATTTCATCAGCCATTCCAGGGCTGGAAGATTGGGTAACTGAGCAAACCGGGATATTGGTGCAAATTGGGGACGAAAAGGCTTTGTCAGAAGCTATGGTGATGATGTTGAACAAGATAATGACTTACGACAAAGAAAAAATTAGGAATCAAATTGTCAGAAAATGCAGTTATCCAATTGTGGGTCAAAAAATTGTAAATGCCTACGAGGAGGCCTTAGCGGCTGATTTTAAAAAGCGTTCGTAAACTTGTGTGTAAGCCTGATAGGCAGGTACACCGAATGAGGAATTATGCCATAACAAAACAAAAGTTCCGCTGTATTTTTTTACGGTTTTGAATAGCTCCATTAAGTCATCTTCCATAACTGCAGGAGTGACCTTTTTGTAAACGGCGTAGGTGGTATCCATTGCTGTTAAAGGGATTTCCAAAAGCTTCAACTCTTTTCGTTCTAAAATATCGAAAACCGGAAACGGATAGCAGACCCCGCAACGGAACCCTTCCTGTTCCGGATAACCCAGTGTGCTGTCCCATTCCATGCCGCTGTCTGCCCAAATGCGCCAGGTCTCCGGCACTGAAAACCGCAGAAAATGCTGTCTCCCACAGGTTATCGCTTGCGGGCTGACTTCTTCGAGGCGTAGTTTTTCTCGTTGAAACAATGTCTCGTCGTCGAAGGTGTCGAAGCTGGGGTGAAATCCGATGCGATGCCCCCGTTTGTACATCTCCGCCATCAACTTTTTGACAAAATCCTGCCCGATGTCATACTTCGGGTCGAGCCTGGATTTGCCGCCTGCCATGAAAAAAAAATGCGCCGGAAAGTTGGCATTTTCAGCCACTTGCATCAGGAAATCAAAGGTATCGTAAGGGTCCTTCTCTTTTCCAGTTTTTGTGGACACAAAGCTATTGATACTGAATGCGGCTTCTTTCAAGCTGCGTCTTTTCAAAATATCACCTCCAAGCTTTTTCAAAAAGAAAGGAAATGAAGTCCAAAGCAGGGGATAGTCCACGTCGTGGGTGAGCAACAGCTGGAAAGACCGTTTTACCCTTTCCTGTTGGATGCCGAGGTGGCGAAGCATGTTCCAGAGCATTTCTACGAATTCGTTCACCACCGGGCGGTGGAGGAACCCGGCTCGACCGGCGAGGCTGGCTTTGGCAGGGAATCTGCCGAGGTGGTCACGTTCTTTGCAGGCATATTCTTCCCAGCGGGTAAGCATGAAAAATGCAGAAGCGAAGATGTCAACCCCACATACGATTTCCGTTGCTGAGACATACATCTTGTCATGCCCAAAGATTATTGGCAAGCCATTTTCAGGGATAAAAGGGTTGACATTTTTGCTCTGAAACTGGACTTTTAGTGGGATGTTTTTGCTGTCCAGATAACTTTTATCAGAGGGGAACTTGCTGAAAAAATGGTCTTCCACGATAAGCCTTGCACCATTTTCAAGCTCCAGAATGTAGTGCCTGTTTTTACTACATACTATTTCAAAGTTCAGACCCAGGAATTCTTTAAGTAGTAACTCTGTTGCATAGCGCCGTTCAGCTTGGTTGTTGTCAGGTAGGAGTATTCGAACCATATCTTATTTGAATGGTATGGAACAACTCCGATAACTGGTATGGACGGAAATCAAACATTGCCTCTAAGACCGAATTAGAAGAAACCTGATTTTCTAAAGGCTGAGTTTTGAGCCATTTTCCGAAGTCAGTAGTTTTACATTCAATATTACCTTTTAAGAAATCTTCATCAGGTTGGTATTTTTCACCCCCCTTCCCACTCAAATACACACTTCCTCCCAGATAGTTTACCAAGGCAACATTGTACATTGATCCACTTCCTTCCACAGACAGCACTGAGGACCTCCTTATCTCCCTCTCTATCCCCAGCCATTTAAGGACATTTCTCACCAGAAAAATATTCATATCGGCTAGCAGTTCAAACTGTTTTGACTCATTGAACCAGCTTTCAATTTTCGGAAAAACTTCCTGAAAAAAAGGTGCGCCGGAATAGCTATTGCTGATTTTCCTGAGATGTTTCCCCTGCCAGTCCTGCGAGTGGTCAATCTCCAAATCTTTAATCAGTGTAAAATCACTGTGCTTTTTGAGAGGCACGGTCAGCCAACAGGACTCATCGCTGTCGGGCGATTTGCGGATGCGGGTACGGCGGGTAGGGTAGCGTTTGGAGTATTCCACGTTATCGTGAAAAACGAAAACATCGGAAGCGTGGATTTTATAAAAAAAGCCCGGCCATGGGAGGTAGTTGGGTTGGTGGATGGCGACTATTTTCTTTTTAGATGTTTGTTCCACGGACACTGATGCTGGTGGCAGATTTCACCCTGTCCTCGATAAACCGGATGTCTCGCAAATAAAAATTATTCCCGAAAGCCGGGCTTTCGAGTCGATACAACTCTCGTTCGAATGGCTGGTAATCAAACAACTGAAACCCGAGTGACAACAGATGCCGGTGCAATGCTTCTTCGTCAAACCCGAACTGTGCGCCAAGCCCCATGCGTTCAATAATCAGGGCTCTCAGTGTTGACCTTGCGAGGGTAGAGGAAGCGCCCCTTACCACTTCCGTTTCATAACCCTCTACATCAATTTTCATCAAAACAGGGGTATTTGATGCGCTGCAAAATTCATCCAATGGTGCTACCCGGATAGCCCTTCCATTTTGCAGGTCATCATCGATGGTCATATGGTTCTGGATGCCTTTTCCAATAGTCATTAGCCCATGTTGCCAGGAGGCACCAAGGGCGACCGGGTGTTGACAAACAAAGTCTTCCAGACGGTTGAGCGAGATGTTTCGGGAGAGCAAAGTAAAGGCATCGGGGTCAGGCTCAAAGGCAATTGAACTTGCTTTTGTAACGCCCGAGGCAAGCAGGGAATATACTCCGATGTTTGCGCCAGCATCCACAAAAACATCTCCAGGACGTAAAAAGTGGAGCAGGAATGCCATGCTTTCAAACTCGGGCAGTCCAAAGTAATGGCAGGCAGTCGAAGCGTGGTAGCCCCGTTTTACAACAAGTTGTAACCCACCTGTCCACAGTTTAATTTGTTCAGGTTCCCACAGCCTTGAACTTATCTGCCACCAAAGATAACGCAGGAATGTGCTGGTCTTTTGCAAGCCACCAAGTGGGTGCTGAGTCAACCTTCTGAATGTCTGGAGCATTGTACTCACAGTTTTTCACATAAATACCCTTATAGCCTCAAACGCCTCCGCAAATAGCAACCCCACCTGTGTTCCCCGCACCACTGCCAGCGACCGGATGAACTCCGCCTGCATGTATTGCTTGCCTTCCTGCGTCTTGTATGCCTTCAATGCGGTAATTTTCTTTTGTAAATGCGCTTCCGAGATTTCAATGAAACAACCTGTACTAAACGATAAATTGTTCCATATTAACTCATAGCCGAGTAGCGAGCAATGTTTGAATGCTCTGATGCCTTCCTGGTGTATGGTTAAATGATCCTGATGGATGTCTTTGGAACTGGGGAGAAAAACAATATCAGGTTGAATCAACGGACGCAAGCGGATAAGTTCTTCCAGTATTTCTTGTCTGACATAATTCAACTTTCGTACCTGGTGTTTGAAAATTATAAGGTTTTCTGCTGGGATACCGAGGATTTTGGTTGCCTCCTTCACCTCGATCTCCAACTGGTTTCTTGGAAAATGACCGGGAATGCTTTCATCGGCAGTAGAAAAAGCAGCATAGAAAACTTCTGAACCTTCTTCGATGCACTTAGCTATAGTGCCACCACAACCGAGTTCTCCGTCGTCGGTATGTGGGGCGAGGACGAGAATTCTTTTACCGGCGAGCATCAAGATAATTTTTTAAAATGGATGCGACTTTTATGGAAGCAGTTCCATCGCCAAGGCAATTAGTATGCGTTTTCGGGGGTTTAATTGTTTTGACAAGTTGCAGAATTTGTTCCCGGTTCGGGCCGGCGATATGGTTCCACCCTTCCTGCAAAGTTTCTATCCATTCCGTTTGCCTGTCAATAATGATTCCGGGGGTTTTGTGAAAATATGCCTCTTTGATAATACCGCCACTATCGGTGATGACAGCTTTGGCTTGGTGAATAAGTAGTTGTGTTTCAAAAAAACCAAAGGGTTTTAACAAGATTATATTTTTTGCTTTAGTGTACTTGACAAGACCTTGCTGAATCATAGCTTTTTCAATTCTGGGGTGAACAGAGAATACCACTTTTTGGGGCAACTCTTTCAGCACAGATAATATTTCCTCCAGATTATTTGCATTATCAGTATTTGATGCACGGTGGCAGGAAAAGAAGTAATATTTTTTGGGATATAATTTTATCCCACCTATTTCCATCATTTGTTCATCCAGGTCTTTCAGCATGGGGGCAATAAGGTCAATACCCACATCACCTACCAGGTGTACGTTTTCAGTGATTCCGATTTTTGCCAGGTTCCGAACACCCGTTGGGGTAGGGCAGAAGTAAAGGTCGGCGGAAGCTGTTGTCAGTAGCTTATTAACTTCTTCCGGGATGGTTTTATTGAATTCCCGTAGTCCGGCTTCCACATGAGCCACCGGGATATTGTTTTTGGCACCGGCAATGGCGCCCGCAGCTGTCGAGTTGGTGTCCCCAAAAACTATGATGACATCAGGGTTTTCTTTTTCAATAATCGCATCGATTCCAGTTATCATTCTCCCTAATTGCCAAGCCTGCCGACCTGAACCAATTTCCAAATTGTATTTAGGCACAGGGATTTCCAGTTCATTAAAGAATGCCCCTGACAGCAGGTAGTCGTAGTGCTGGCCTGTATGTAAGATAATTTCTTCGAAACAACCCGCCTTAGTCAAAGCTTTGCTCATGGGAGCAGCTTTGATAATGTTGGGGCGTGCTCCGACTATGGATAAGATTTTATACTTCGTATTCAAACCGATGAGGTAGCTTGTAAATGGGCATTTGCAAAAAGCATATCAACCTGAATGTCCCATTGAAATTTTTTCAGAGCATCTTCATTGAGATGTTGTTTTACATCCTCATTCCTTAACCACTTTGAATATCGGTCGAGTAGGAATTCTTCAATTTTAAAAGCTTCATGTATACCCTTATTCACCACCAACCCAGCATTCAGTTCATCAAACAACTCTTCAATTTCAGCATCAGTTGGGCCGTTCACAATCGCTAAAATTGGTTTGCCAGCCTGTAAATATTCAATGAGTTTGCCGGTAAGAATTCCTTGTAATTCCGGATGTGAAGATGTAAGAAGCAAGTTGATGTGGCTTTGCTTTTGAATTTGAGAAGCTCGTGATCTTTCAATCAGCCCATAATTCACTAAATTTTTTCGTAAACCATATTTTTCAGTCAGTTGCGACCAGTATTTGCCATCTTTTCCTGCATAACAAATTTGCAAATTATCGGCATCCATGTTTTGCTCCACCATTAATTTACGCAAAGTCTTCAACAAAGGCTCCGGGTCTCTTTCCGTCTTTACCATAGAGCCTGTATAACTGATGGTGAATTTATTGGGACGATCTATGCTATATGGCTCATCTTGCATTGAATTGAAAAATCCATTTCTAATGACAAACACTTTATTGTTATAGCGCTTAAGGTAGGTGGCCAACCCATTTGAAACGGTCGTAACAATAGTTGCCTTTTGAATCATAACTTTATTCACCCAATGTTGAAATTTGAAAAAGACTACATGTTTGTAGATTGGGTCAACATGCACATCTCTGAAGTCGGCTATCCAAATAAGTTTTGGATAAAACAGTCTTAATAGGTAGGCAATTACATGGTCAGCATAGGGAGTAAAAGAGGAATAAACATGGGTGATTTCATGCCTATTAACGAGTTTTACTGCTTTCAAAAATCCGGAAATGATGTAAATCAAACCACCTTCTCCAAATATGAGATTGAATGGAAAGCTATTATTTACATTTAACAAAGCTCTGCTCCATTTGCTTTTATTGATCTCTGCATGATGAACTTTTCCGGGCCGGACTATTTTCCCAATTGAGCGATAGTCAAAGGTTGGTAATTCACTGATTGAGTCGGCAACAATGGGTTGAACATCTTTCTGCATCCAGCCCCTATTATTTGTTGTGAACACATGCACCTGTTTGAAGCGCCGTTTGAATTCAGATTGTAGTGCATAATTGCGCAGAACACCAATGGAATGTATCGGCGGAAAATAGTAACATATCATGAGCATAGCACCCTTTTGTCTCATCTCCCCCTCCCCCAATCCTTCACCTCCTTCAGCTTCATTAACAGCTTAAAAGGCAGTGAATTTTCTTTTGAAATAGCGTAATAGGGTGTTGGCACAGCACCGAAAGAACGCAGAAACTTCTGCACGCCAGGTATCATGCTGCCCGTAAAATCGAAACGGGTTAATCCGTTTATGGATGCATCCTGTATGGCTTCCCAGATGATCATGCTGATGGCGTTGGATTCAAGATATTCCGGAACACTCCCTTGTACTAAATTGTAACAGGTATGCTTATCCCAAACCGTAAAAGCAGAAGCATGAACATTGTTTTGACTATCCCTGGCAACATATAAGTGGCCCTTCCCCTTGTCAAAAGATGCTGATAGAACCTTGCGAAAATGCTCTGGTGAGTAATAATTCGCTTTTCCCTGTTTGCGGTAAGTTGATTCCATAACCTGAAAAAGAATCCCGGGATCTTTTTCTTTTGTAATCCGAACCAGATTTTCAGCTTTGCGAATGGCTGTTCTGGCACGGCCTTCAAAGGCTTTGAATACAATATCCAAATTCCTGATGTCTGGCAGAATGCAAGTCAGCCGCCTCTTAGTTTTATAGGCAAGTTGATGTAAGCTTGCTGGAAATATCTGTCCCGGGAAAAGCTGTAAATAACAAAAACTCATTTCGGGAAGCTTCCTGAACAATTCCAGTATTAATTCATCCTCCCCGATTGGGTTTGCTTCCTGTACACCTGAGAGTTTATGGCCCATGTACTTGGTCATCACTGGCATGCCTATACCTCTAAATCCCCATCTTTTTGTTATGCAATATGGTAAGTAAGCTTCTAACCCCGTATCGCTACCAATTACTACAACATCCCAATGCTCCGGGCAACAGTCGGCATCTAACCACCAGGCTTGCAGAAACAGCGGTACTTCATGGTTGGTGCTGCAATACCTTCTGTATTGCACTTTTGCGCTGATAAGGTTCGAATCGGAAGTCATGATTACTTTGATGCAACAGCAGTAGCTTCAGGTGTTTTAAAATGATACTCTGCTGAACAGTTTGCCAGAACAAACTCGTAAACTAAATCGAGATATTGATGGGTTACTACCGTATCGCAAAACCGGGTTAACGCAAGCTCTCTTCCTTTTACCCCCATTAATGCTCTTTCATCTTTGCTGCGCTTGCAGAAGGATAACATGGCTTCCAGCAACTTTACAGATGACCGGGCTGGAACCTTGATCCCATTTTCACCGTCGTTTAGGGTTTCGCGACAACCCGGTACATCGGTAGTTATAATGGCTTTGCCCATTGCCATGGCTTCCAGCAGTGATTTTGGCAGCCCTTCCCTGTATGATGGCAGAACAATACAGTCAGCTGCTTTGATGAATGGCCGTACATCTTCGTGGTAACCAAAATATTTGATGGCACCGGAATCAATGGATGAGAGCAATGTTTTCTCATCTAATGCAGAGGGGTTATGAATATCCCTTTCACCAATCACCCAGCATTGGATGTCAGTGTTCCCTTTCCTTATCTTTTTTGCAGCCTCAATAAACTCTATTATCCCTTTGTCTTTTAACAGCCTCCCGATAAATAGGAAGGCGAAACCTTTCTCCGGTGTTCTTACATTTTCCGACTCAAAATCTGGGTGGAAATGATTGATGTCGATACCACAACCATTAACCATGCGTCCCTGGCCCGGGCGAATGATACCCGACTTTAAGAAAAGTTTTTCATCATCTGGATTTTCAAAAACGACTATTTTAGGAAATCTGAAGCTGACTGTGTACAGGAGTTTCACCAGCCAGCGGATAAGAATTCCATCCAGGAAAGTATAACCGAGTCCGGTAACTACCGGTACCGAAGGGATGCGGTTAATGGCGGCTGCGATACTTCCAAAAATGTTGAGTTTTATGGTGAAATGAAATATGACATCGGGTTTTTCCCTTTTGTAAATCTGAATCAACCTGAACAACAACAGCAGGTTGGTGATGGGATTCAATGATTCACGGGAGAATCCGTTCAAGGGAATATACCTTACATTGTCCTTCCCTAGAAAGTGATGGGAGTAATTGTCAAATTGAGCTATAATGATGACCTCAAAACCCCGTTTCAGGAATTCCTCTACCAGGTTCATTCTGAAATTGAAAATTGCCCAGGAAGCATTGGCTACAAAGGCAATTCTAAGAGGTTTGCCAATATCTATATTGTTTCCCAAATCAGTTCAAAGTTTGAAGTTTGAAGTTCGAAGTTTGCCTGTCCCGATTACTCGGGAAAGTTCGAAGTTTGAAGTTTGGCCCATTATTATTCATACCTCATAGTTCATATCTCATAGTTCATAGTTCATACCTCATACCTCATATCTCATATCTCATATCTCATATCTCATATCTCATATCTCTCATGCAAACTTCCCGGCATCTTCTTTCGCCAGCTGATCGGTAATAACTTTGATTTCCTGCTCTTTGTCTTTCGGCCAGATGAGCAGGGCATCTTCTTCATCGACAATAATGTAATTTTCAAGACCCTTGATCACTGCCAGTTTTCCTGAAGGCATCCTGATCAGACAATTACTGACCTCTTCAAGTTTTAACTTGTTGGCCTGCAGCACATTGCCCTTGTCATCTGTCTGACTTTCGGCATGCAGCGATGCCCATGTGCCGAGGTCAGACCAACCAATGTCTGAAGGTATAGTGTACACATTATTTGCTTTTTCCAAGATGGCAAAGTCAACGGAAATACTGGGACAGGAAGGATAGTGTTCATTGATAAAATTCATCTCCCTGGGTGAGTTATAAAGCCCCTCACCTTTCTGAAAAACTTCGAATATTTCCGGAGCAAGCATTTTGAACGCTCTTTTTACTTCGGCTGCTCTCCATATAAAAATACCCGCATTCCAGGCATATTCTCCGCTGTCTATGAATTTCTGGGCCGTCTTTAGGTCGGGCTTTTCCGTGAATTTATACACCTTAAACACGCCGCCTATGCTGTTGCTTTCGTAGTGAATGTAACCATAACCGGTATCGGGCCGGGTGGGCATGATCCCTAACGTGACTATGGCATCATTAGCTGACGTAAAGGAAAGCGCATGTTTGATATTCTGGATAAACGCATTTTCATTGAGGATAATATGGTCGGATGGTGCCACAACGAAGTTCGCATCGGGGTTGATATCGTACAACTTAAAGGCAGTCCAGGCGATGCATGGTGCCGTATTGTTCCGGGAGGGCTCACACAGTATTCTGCTATCCGAAATCTCCGGTATCTGCTCTTTGACCAGTCCTTTGTATTTCTCATTGGTGAGCACGAGGATGTGTTCCGGCAGACTGATTTCCAGGAAACGCTCATAAGTCATTCTGAGTAGCGTCTTGCCCGTTCCCAGTATATCCAGAAACTGTTTGGGCCTGTCGGTTCTGCTTGCCGGCCAAAAGCGGCTTCCGATTCCTCCGGCCATGATGGCGATGTAGGTGTTTTTCATGAATTAACGGTGTAACGGTGTAACGGTGCAGCGGTGCAGCGGTGCACCGTTTAATCTTTCTTTTTTCGTGCAATAATAAGTTTTAAAAGCATTATGGAGATGTGCTCACATTTATCGATTAAAACTTTTGTTTCACTGTCATTTATCAGACCAATCTCATGAGCTATTATTATCTGGGTTAGCAACTCAGCGCAGGAACCTCTGGCAATGTTAAAATGTCTGACACTTTGTTTGTTTGAACCCATTTCATCTCCTTCCGCAATATTTGAGGGGATAGATACTGCCGCACTTCTGATTTGGTCACGAAAGCGGTAGTCCTTCGCAAATCCTTGGTTTTCCTAGGTTAGTTTATATAAAGTAACGGCAAAATCTTTTGATAGTTGCCAGACTTTCAATTGTCTAAAGTCACCCATAATTGAGATATGAGTTTATGCGTCTTATTATTAGAATATAAGAGTTTCCGTACCACCGCACTACCTCGTCCTAAGGGGACAAGCCCAGAAGGGACAAGTTGGGGGCAAGCCTCTGCACCGCTGCACCGCTACACCGTTACACCGTTCATAAAATGTCAGAATCGCGGATTAAACTGATTTTTGGATTTCACAGAAAAACCGGCTCGCAGTCCGCATTCCGCTGCACCGCTACACCGCTGCACCGTTGCACCGTTACACCGTTACACCGTTACACCGCTAAAACTCCATCCTTCCCCTTTCAATATTCAACCTAACCCCCATTCCAAAATAACTTTCATTGCTGGAGAGGGAAGGTAGATCACTGTTCTTCTTGCGAAGGAAATAATGTACATCGAGGAAGAGATTGTGGCGGAGCTCGTAACAGATATCGAGGCCGAGGAGGGTAGTGGTGGCGTGAATTCCCTGTCCGATTTCGTTGCCGTATTCTTTGACCCGGGAAGTATTGGGAAGAAGAATGTTGCTGCCCCAGTTTTGACCAGCAGGGTCGTCGCCTGTTTTCATGCGAAAGACTCTGGTTTCAACAGTCCATTTATGAGTGGGCTGATAACGCAGCAAAAAGAGGATTTCCCGAAAATTGGAGCCAAGTGGGTGTGCCAAAGCCTGATTATAATGGGAGTAACTTGGACCCACGGAATCGTAGTGGGAGTAGGTATAGGGTCTGACAGCATTGTATTCCAGTTGAAGGTCGAGGTTTTCTACCCCTAAAGCATTGATGTATTTGATGCCAGATTGCAGACCGATTTTTTTTGCCCACCAGCCAGGTTCGTCAAAGAAAAACTCTTTGAACTTGAATTCATCGAATAGCAATTGCCCGTATAATTGAACCCTGCGAAACAGGTTCCATTGCAGGTTGGCACCGATCAGCACATTGTCCGGACTTTTCAGAAAATGCTCTACGCTGCGGTATAGAATTACGGGGTTGAGGTAGTGCAGTTCAAATTGTCCTGTCTCTCCTTCGCGATTGAAAATAGTCGCTTCAAAAAGACCCAAGGTGAGATTGTTGACCGGCCTGATACTCAGGTAATGCAAGGCCATGTATTTCTTGGGAATCAACTTACTGCTGCTCGGTGCGTTGGAGGACAATGCACTCAATTCGGCAAACAGATTTTGGTAGCGAACCGGGCCAATTTCCCAGTTGACTTTCCCGTGCAGGTAATTCTGTGCGAATCCAGACAAAAGCAGGGAGCGGTATCCATTTCCGATGGCGTTTCGTCCATGTCCGAATTGTAGACCAATATGGCGGGTAGCATTAAATGCCACTGTTCCCTCTGCATTCAGATAATCATAGGCACCTGTAATATTAAAAAACTGGCTGCTGAATCCCTTGTACAATCCATTTCCAGGCAATGCACTGAACTTTCGAACAAAGCCATCGACATACTCCGGAAATGCGGCCTGATTTTCCATGATGCGCGACCAGAAAAAGACCTTCCCATCCAGCCCACCTCTGATTTCCAATCCCCTTTGATTCTCATACAGCCACTCTTTTCCTTCTGCACCTTTGGATACCTGAAAATTCAATACCGGATTTACCCTCAGATAGTAGTACTCTCCGTTTGCCTCATAGTAATTGGCCGGACTCCGGTAAAACCATTTCAGAAGCGGTTTCTCTGAAAGCTCATAATTAATAGAGTAGGGGCCTTCGCCGTTTCGCTTCGCCACTGCCGGTTCTATCCATTCGTTGTAGTCGCGGAAAATCCGACGGATTTTTGTTGTTTGTTGTCCCGAAGGGATGAATTGGTTGATAGTTGTTAGTTGATACCCAGAAGATGGGTTTTTGGAGTAGGTGGTGCTATCGAGAAGGTTCGATACATATTGTACAGCATCTTTAGCCGGATATGGTTTCATTGATGCATGAAAGGGCAGGGGAGTACCGGTTAGTATTTCGAGGCGCTCTAGGGTTTTTTCGTTCGGGTTACCGAGTGAAATGTTATTGCTCTGCCCAAAGATGGACGATGGTAAGAGTAATACTGTATTTATAAAAAATAGAGTAAAGAAGTATTTCAAAGCGCTATTGAATTTACTTGGTGTATTTACCACGGAGTTCCTCTGTGTTTCTTAGTGTTCTCGGTGTCTCCGTGGTAATAAAATTGCTCTCTGTGTTTCTTCGTGCTGTCCGTGCCTCTGTGGTGAAAAAAAAACTTGTCATCAATTCCAATCCAAGCCTTCATACACTGAACGAATCCCATCAACGAGTTTAATGTTCGCTTTCCATCCCAAAACATGTAACTTACTCACATCCATCAGTTTGCGGGGAGTGCCGTCTGGTTTGGAGAGGTCGTGCACAATATTGCCCTTGTAGCCCACAATGTCTTTAATTAAGAGAGCAAGGTCCCTGATGCTGATATCCACACCTGTTCCTATGTTCACGAAGCCGGGTTCATTGTAATTGTTCATCAGGAAAAAACAGGCATCGGCGAGGTCATCAACGTGCATGAATTCGCGCAGAGGAGAGCCCGTTCCCCATAATACCACTTCCGGACTTCCATTGACTTTGGCTTCATGAAATTTGCGAATCAGGGCAGGCAAAACGTGTGAAGTTTCCAGGTCGTAATTGTCGTTGGGGCCGTACAGATTGGTGGGCATGACGGAGATGAAATTGCAGCCATATTGTGCTCTGTAAGCATCACAAAGTTTTATTCCCGCTATCTTGGCAATGGCATAAGGCTCATTGGTGTCTTCCAATAGGCCCGTCAGCAAGTATTCCTCTTTTAATGGTTGTGGTGCCAACTTTGGATAAATGCAGGAAGAACCCAAAAACAGCAACTTCTTTACCCCGTGCTTCCATGCCGCATGAATCACATTGGCCTCAATCATCAGGTTGTCGTACAGGAACTCCGCCCGGTAGGTATTGTTGGCCAATATGCCTCCCACCTTCGCCGCTGCCAGAAAAACGTATTCCGGCTGTTCTCGTCTGAAAAACTCTTCTACTTCATCCTGCCGGATAAGGTCGAGCTGGCTGAACTCCCGGGTAACGATATTCGTATAGCCCTCTTTTATGAGTTTCCTATGAATAGCAGAGCCGACCATGCCACTGTGTCCGGCGATGTAGATTGTTGCTAAACTTTGCAATTGCTTTTTTTTAATCGGTTAACCGGTTAATCGGTTATTTGGTTAATCGGTTATTTGGATTGGAAGTGTTTTTTTAGGGCGTTAATTTTGTTGGACAATTCGAACAGTGTGTCATTAAAAGAGTCTCTTTCTTCTTTGGAAATAAATTCCAAATCGCAGGCGATATCCAGGCAGCTTGTAACCTCTAGTAAACTGCTAAAGGAATTCTAATTTGCAATACTAAAGGCTATTTCTATGAATCTAATTTTGTCTTTGTTCGAAAATCGACCACTGCCTTCGGCAATGTTCAGGCAAATCGAAATGGCAGCTCTTCGTATTTGATTGGTCAGTCCAAACTTTTCTGATTCAGGGAAATTTTTCGAAAGCAAAAATATAGCCTTGATTAATTGCCTCCCCAAAGCATAAACTTCAAGCTTTTGAAACGAAAATTGCATATTTACCAAATAACCTGTCCCGTCCTAAAAAAAGTTGACAAATACGTTAGAAAATAAAAATAATC
>CAYRDX010000079.1:0-16511 GCA_964423205.1 uncultured Saprospiraceae bacterium
GGGGCAGGGGCAGGGGCAGTTGCAGTGGCAGTTGCAGTGGCAGTTGCAGTGGCAGTGGAGGTTATATCCATATCCAACAATACAGCGGCGAGGTGTTCCATTGCTTGTCCGGCTGCTTCGTCACGCACTTTTTCGATTTCTTTCTGGTGTTCAGCTTTGAGTTCGCTTACCTGCTTTTCAGATTCGGCGGCCAGTTCTTCTTTCAGCTTATCGGTCGCTTTTTCCACATGATAGCTGTGAATGCCGGCATTCTCCTGGAGGAAGTGCCAGAAGTCGAGCCTTTCCTTGCACAGTTGTACCATTTGCCAACTCAGTGCGGCTTTGCACAATTCATTTTTTTCGTTGACCACCCAGATAAAAGGCACTTTTGCATAAGCTGCTTCCAGAGGTAAAGTCAGGTAATTTGCCAAAGGTACAAGGTCATCCGTCCAGTATTTTGCCGGTACGAGGGAAAACTGACTGGCGTATTTGGAGGATTGAGCGGCGAAGTCGGCGAAAGTGAAAGACACCTTCAGAGTTTCTTCAGCCCTGACAGCATTCAAAAATGTCAGTTTATGTTCCGGCCAGTCGGTTTCGGGATCGGGGTTATGACTGATGCTGAAGCGGCTTCCCCATTTGGCACCTGACTGACTGTTGTACACGAAACCCGGGAATTCCCTGCCTTCAATCGCGGCACTCGACCACAAACTGTGGCTGCTCAGAGTCTGCTCATCTCGCACGGGTGAAAAAATGTAAAACAGTGAGGGTACAAAAACCGAAAAGCCCGTTTGGAATCCCTGTAAAAGATGCGAAGGTGCATTGGATGCGATTTGCAGCACAAAAGTATTCCTGTGGGCTATGGCTAAGGAACCCAGTTCCTGCCTGAAGGAATATTCGTCGGCATTGGTTTGTTTGTCATTGTCCCTCTTAACGACAATGGCTTTAATTGGCCTGTTGGAGGCCAGCAATTTTGAAAATTCGTTCAACTCGGTTTCCAGCAACACGTCATCCAACGTTATCATCATCACTGGCGGGCATGCCAGCATTTCTTCACGTGTGAAGGAACGCCAGTCGAAATGGCTGAAAAAATTGCTGTGAATTTCGTCGTGGTATTGTCCGGCCACTTCCAGCTTGGCAATGCGCACGGCACCAAAAACTTCTGCCATCACAGCCATTTTCTTATCGAAAATGTCAACAGATGCATGGCAAACCTGTGTATCCGGAGTGGTCAGTAATTCGCTATCCTTGAAGTTTTGTTCCCATGAAACCGGCAAAACAGATGCTTTCTTGCCAACGACCAGGTACCCGTCTTTCTGATACAGATCTTTTACTGCATCCTGCAAAATGCCGAGTACTTTCCTGATTCTCTTTTCACGGTCTTCCGGCATAAGCGTGGAAGCAGTGGTGGGCATCAGCGTGGACAGTTCATTAAAATTCAGGAATGAACCTGCAAAATCAAGTGAAGTCTGTAGTTTTTCCGGGGTTTTTGAAGCAGGATTCTTGTCTTCTTCCACCTGCAAAATGTCTTTCAACTGCCCTATAAGCTGCTTCATCTCTTTTTCCAGGGCTGTTCTGTTCTTATTCAGGTTGCCTCTGAAAACATGAGAAAGTATATATAGTGGTGAATGCGGTGAAAACGGAATCAAAACGCCACAGCGCGGAAGCTGCTTTTTCAGGTTGGCGAGGTCAGCCTCAAAAGTTTCAGCATCTTTACCGGAAAGTGACAATTGGCTCGTCAAATCGCTCATTGATTCCTCAATCACCGGGAAGGATGAATAAACTCCTTCGGCAGCCGATAATTTTTTCCTGGCAATGTTCTCCAGCCTCGGCAGGTTGTCTTTGAGTGTTTTAGCCTCTGTTTCCTGTGAAGCGAATTGCTGAACTGCCCATGCCAGTAATTCCTGGAGCGTCATTAATGGTTTTTCAAAACTTCCCTCCGCATCGTCCATCCAGAACGGGTAATTGCGCTCAACCTGCAGGCGGTTGCGGTAAGGTGCCAACAGGGCGGGGTAAACGTACTCATTTTCCGATACTGAAATTCCTCCACCTTTACCGCTGTGGAAAAAGGCCCGGAGCGTCCGCCAATATGCATTCATACTGACCTCATCGGCTGCCAACGCTGAGGACAACACGGGGTATTTGCTTTCAGCTGAAAAGGTCAGTTCATGAGCCGGTTCAGCTCCGGGATTGGCTTCCACTGCTGCACTCAGTATCCCGGTTATCCCGTCTTTAAATAATTCACTGAAAATATTATTGCCAGGTGTTTTACTCTTCATGGATTGCGACGCTGATAAAAAGTTAATTAAACATGAACAGTTACCATTATACCTGAGTGAATCTATTGCATGTTTGAACTGTACAAAACGATACGGCCGGACAATCAATGCAATTCAGTTTTTTGTGAAAATTGATTATTCGGCCGCTAAAACTTTATTAAACAGGCAGTTATTATACTGCGTACTGATCCATTTTGGCATTGATGGCCGCAATTTTCTGCTCTACGCTGTAACCGAGGTTATGCGCACCATACAGGTCATACCTGAGGGCCGCTTTATCCTGATAAAACAGACCGAGGTAGTGCCTTTCCGGGTGAGCGGCAAGTGTACGTGCCATGTCGAGGTCTGAAGGATCGTGCTCAACATGGTTTGCGAAAGACCTTGCAGTCACATCGTCGACAGGAATACCATTTTCATGGGTCATCATGATGACGTTGTCGCGGTCGGAAACAAACTTCTTGACCTTGTCTGCCATGAACTTCGGACAGCGCATGATGATTTTCACAAAAGAAAATCCCTGATGTGCATGTGCAGCTTTGATGGTATTGTACATGTGCCCGGGAATCCAGTCAGCCGTTTGTGCGACGAAAGACACGTTGGAAACTCCCAGGGTAGTTTGCACCGGGTTGATAGGAGGCAACACTGACCCCGTTGGGTGTGTATTTGACAATGTACCAATCGGTGAAGTCGGTGAAGTCTGCTTTTTGGTCATTCCGTATATCTGGTTGTCAAACAGCAACACCGTCATGTTCATATTGTAACGGATGGCGTGAATCCAGTGACCGGCACCAATCGAGCAGCAGTCACCGTCTCCGGTCACCACAAAAACATGCAGGTCCGGACGGCGGTATTTTATCCCGCTTGCAACAGGGAATGCCCTGCCATGAAGTCCGTGAAAACCGTATGTGTTCATGTAGTGTGGGAAACGGCTTGAGCAGCCGATTCCGGAAACAAACACCGTTTTTTCCGGTGGCAATTGTTCTTCCTGACACAACTTCTGTACAGCAGAGAGCACAGCGTGGTCGCCGCAACCAGGGCACCAGCGTGCAACACCTTTTTCATAATCACCTACAGTGTAATACTGATCGGGAATGTCTATGGCACAATAATCTTCTTTCAGTCCAAACATGTCACTTATGATTTAAGGTTAAGTTCTTTTTTGATTTTGCCGAAAATGTACCCTGGACGCAAAGGCTGTCCGAATACATTGGAATAACAGTCGATATCAACAAGGGTATTCGCCCTTAGAATCCAGGCCAACTGCGCATACCGGCGGTTTTCCGGTGTGATCAGCGGGTGGGTCGGATTATCGCTATAGTTGATTTCTACGGTTATTACTTTCTTGAAACGGCTGAAAATTTCCTTCAGACCGGGTTCCATCGGGCTGAGGAAGCGCAGGTTGAGTGCAGATACTTTCCCGCCAAGTTTATGTGCTTTTTCTACTGCCTCCTCAATGGCACCCTTGGTTGACCCCCAGCCGACAACGAGTAAGTCACCTTCTTCAGGACCGAAAACTTTCGGTGGTTTCAGCGTTTTGCCGAATGCTGCGAGTTTCCGGCTGCGCATTTCCGCACCTTGTTGCACATCTGTCGGTAGGTGGGAAACTTTTGCAGAAGGGTTGTGCGCCAGACCTGTAAGGGTATATTCACCTCCTTTCTGCCCAGGAACAGACCTTTTGCTGATACCAGTCTGCTCGTCCCAATCATAGGGTAATACGTCCTTGTTCCAGGGGCTTTGATCAATTGGTCCGGAGAACCATTCCGGGTTCAGTACCGGACGGTTATACGGCTGAACTCCGGTAGCCAGGTTGGCATCAGAAAGAATCATAACCGGTGTGCGGAATGCCTCTGTAATTTGGCGTGCAAGTATCACAAACTGGAAACATTCCTCTATTGTCGAAGGAGCAATGACTATTTTAGGCGTATCGCCGGGTTGCCCGTAAAGGCAGGCGAGCAGGTCACCCTGTTCCACTTTGGTTGGTAGCCCGGTTGCAGGCCCACCCCTTTGTACGTTGATAATCACGAGCGGCACTTCTGCCATGACCGACAGACCGATAAACTCTGTTTTCAGAGCCATGCCGGGGCCTGAGGTGACTGTTACGGCAGTTTTGCCGGCATAGGAACAGCCAATGGCAAAGCCAATTGCGGCGATTTCATCTTCTGCCTGATGAACCAGGCCACCTGCCCTTTCGATACACTCGGCCAGGTGATGCGAGGTGGATGTTGCCGGGGTGATTGGATACATGGAGCAAACCTCGATGCCCGCTGACAGAATGCCGAAGCTGAGCGCTTCATTGCCATTCATCACCACAAGGTCATCGGCAGTTTCCATGGCCGGAATGTCAAACTTCAGTTCCAGGTTTTTCTCTGTCCATGCATAACCGGAGCGCAGCAGATTGAGGTTGACGTCGATAATAGCCTGTGATTTCTTGCGGAAGGTGTGCCTCACCTGTGCCTCGGCAATCTCCAGGTCCCTGCTGTACAGGCTCGACAGCATACCAAGCACCCACATGTTCTTTCCTTTACTTGGATCGGGCACCAGTTTCAGGCATTCCTTCTCCATCGGTATTTCATATACCACATAACCTCTGGCTTTAAAATCGGCAAGGGCCTTAAAATAACTCTCCTGCACCTTTACGTCTTCGTGTTCGCCCCACCAGCTTTCGAGCAGGATGATGGTGCCATCTTTCCAGACATTTTGTTCAATCCGGGAATAAGGGGCCACCTCGTTGAAAGCCACTACGAGATCAGCCTCGTCACCTGCATTGGTAATTTTTTTGGAACCAACCCGGATACGGATACCGGAGGTGCTTTCCTTGGTACGTGGCGGGGGCTGAATTTCGGAGGGTATGATTTCCACAGTCCAAACGCCGTTGCCCATTTTGGCATTAATGGCCCCAAATCCCTGTCCGGCTGATTGGGCACCTTCACCGGAGTCGCTGACGATTTCAACTATGTGTTCGCTGATAGACTTGAGGCGGGTTCCTCCGCTAACAGACTTTGTCAATGTGTCGGTTGTATTTTTCATGCTTTATTATAAAATGAATTTTCTGATCTAACCTGCAAGATTTTATAGATACCCATTACTCGTGTGCATGGGGGGCAAATACTTTGGTGTAAAGGTCAGGTATAGCCAATGAAATATTAAATAGAATCAGTCTTTTAAGGATTATTTGGGATTTACAAAACGGGAGAATTTTACGCGGTTTAATAAATCTGTTTTTTCAAAAGGGCTTATGAGAAAAGGAGTACTGATTACCCTTGTTTTTTCGAATCTCTTTCCGCAAAAAGTCGGGCAAAGATTTAATTTTTATCCGGCCCTCCAAATGACAGAAATCACCGAACTCATTGACGGCAGTCAGCAGATTGCAGTAATTTGTTGAGTTTTCAAATCAGTACATTATTTTTTTGGGGGCTTCAGTGGTCTCACTTCTATTTTGCTTGGTAAGGTTCTTTGGGGCATTTTCAGAAGATCCACAACCATTTGCCCAATATCTTCAGGTTGAATTTTCCACTCATCTGCTGGATTGGGAGTATGCCGATTGAAGTGCGAAGTGACAGATCCAGGCATTATAGTCGTCACCTTAATTCCCATTTGTCGGACATCCAACATTACCGCCTGTGACAAACCCACCAATCCGAATTTGCTGGCATTATAAGCTGCACCTCCGGCAAAGAAATTGGTGCCTGCCAGGCTGGCAATGGTAATGATATAACCCTCCGTTTTGGCAAGAGCATCCAGTGAAGCTTTGATGCTGTTGTACACTCCGGTCAGATTTGTATCAATGGTTTCGTGCCATTGTTCTGGTGTCAGGTCTGTGATGGAAGCAAAATATCCCAATCCGGCATTGGCTACCAATACATCCAGCCTTCCAAAAACTTCCACAGCCTCCGCGACTGCTTTTTGCTGCGATTCCATATCGCGAACATCAGCTCTCATACCGATGGCTTTTCCAGGTCCAACTTGTGAAAGCTGAGCGGCCGCTTCGTCTGCGGCTGCCTGATGCCTGCTTGTAATGACTACATTCATTCCTTCTTTAACCAGGCTTTCAGTTATGCAATAACCAATACCTTTGCTGCCTCCAGTGACCAGTGCAGATTTTCCTAACAGATTGCTCATAAATTTTGGATTTGTAAAATTTGACACGAAATTGGCCAGGAACTGAATTGACCATCATGAATGCAATAGTACAAAGTATTCTGTTCCTTTCCCTTTTGTTTACCTGGAGTTCGTCCAATCTGGATAGTTTAATTTTTTCATTGGACAAAAATGATAAACCAAACATCATCATCATTTTTACGGACGACCTGGGATACCAAGACCTTGGGTCCTTTGGTACTCAGGGTTTCCAAACACCCAACATAGACAGACTCGCTGAATCGGCAACAATAATAGGGAAGCGGGGGGGGGTGGTGGAGTGACATAGCATAGTTTGATATTGTTTGAAGGTGGTTTGCCCCGAGTACTCGGGGTGAGTTGTTTGAATGTTGTTCAGCCCGAGTACTTGAAATAAAAAAATTATCGCCTTAGCGCCCTTCGCGGTTAATAAAATAGAAAAAATCAATCAATGAAAAATCTGGAATTCAAAAACGGCGACAAGA
Source organism: uncultured Saprospiraceae bacterium (assembly GCA_964423205.1). Taxonomy (GTDB): domain Bacteria; phylum Bacteroidota; class Bacteroidia; order Chitinophagales; family Saprospiraceae; genus UBA6168. The sequence goes on from CAYRDX010000079.1 coordinate 6,857, forward strand.
TGCCTGCTCTTGGACTTGGCACCTGGCTATCGAAAAGAGGCGAAGTTTATGCCGCGGTCAGAGAAGCATTACGTATAGGATACCGCCATTTTGATTGCGCTTTCATTTATGCTAATGAGGCCGAAATTGGAAATGCCTTAAAAGACGCCATGCGGGCTGATGAAGTGAAAAGAGAAGAATTATGGATTACATCCAAGCTTTGGAATACTGAACACCGTCTTGAAAGGGTTCAGCCAGCACTGGAAAAAGCTTTGAAAGACCTCCAACTGGATTACCTGGATTTGTACCTGGTTCATTGGCCGGTGGCATTAAAGGAAGATGCAAGAGGTTTACCTTTCAAACCAGAGGACTTTTACCCCATCGATGACATTCCCATGTCAGAAACTTGGCTTGGAATGGAACAGGTCCTGGATAAGGGACTGTGCCGCCATATTGGTGTCTCCAACTTTAATGTGCCCAAACTCAGGCGTTTGCTTTCCGAAGCCAAACACAAACCGGAGTTGAATCAAATTGAAATGCACCCTTTCCTCCAGCAGAAGGACTTGATTTCGTTTGCCAAAGAGCAAAGAATGTTACTTACCGCATATTCACCATTGGGTGCCCGCGGAAATCCACCTGCTCCGGGTGCTGCGCCAAAACCCGATATGTTCCAGAATCCCGTCATTTCTGAAATAGCAACTAAGTACAATAGCCACCCGTCGCAGGTTATGATACAATGGGCAATAAACAGAGGAACCTCAGTTATTCCGAAGTCGGTAAATCCGGACAGATTGCGCTCAAACTTTGAGGCGCATAAGCTGGAACTTTCTGATGACGATATGAACCGTCTGAATGACCTGGACAGGAATTACCGTTTTGTTACTGGAAGTTTTTGGACGGTTGAAGGCTCACCTTATACGCAAAAGAGTCTTTGGGAGGAGTCAGGTGAGGGATGAGGGATGAGGGGTGAGGGATGAGGGATGAAGAGGTAAACCGTGGACTGAAGACTGAATAATTTAGTCAGCATCATCTCTGTGAAACTTAGTGTTCTCGGTGTCTCCGTGGTAATAAAGTAAAAAATGAATGCCAATGCCTTGATTCACTCATTCATTCACTCATTCAATCCCTCAGTCCTTCAATCCTTCAGCAATACAATCCTTTTCTAAAAACCGAGCATATCTTTCATATCAAAACAACCCTTTTTGCCGATAATCCACTCTGCTGCGGCCAACGCGCCGGCAGCAAAACCTTCTCGGGAGTGTGCAGTGTGGGTTATCTGAATGGAATCCACATCGGAGTTCCATGTTATGTGGTGAGTGCCGGGTACTTTATCTGTGCGCTTTGAAACTATTTCAAGTTCGTCCGTTGAACGGGCCCTTTCATTCACCCAGGAGGATTTTCTATCCACTGAGTTGATGATGTCATTTGCCAGGCTGATAGCTGTTCCGCTGGGTGAATCCAGTTTCTGGCTGTGATGAATTTCCTCCAAAATTACCTCGTACTGCTTCTGTGCATTCATCATTTTGGCCAACTGCCGGCTTACCGCAAAGAAGATATTTACACCAATGCTGAAATTGGAAGTGTACAGAAAAGCGCTGTTTTCTGCCAGACAGATAGCGCGGGCGTCTTTCATTTTATCCATCCATGCGGTGGTGCCACAAACAACGGGAATCCCGGCTCTAAAACAAGCCGTCACATTGGAAAAAGCCGTTTCAGGGGTACTGAATTCAATGGCCACGTCGGCTTTCTGGAGATTTTCTTTTGTAAAATCATCCAGGTTTTCATCATTTACTTTTAATACAATTTCATGACTTCTTTCAAGGGCTAACTTCTCAATGACCTTTCCCATTTTCCCATATCCTATTATTGCGATTTTCATTCCTATAGATTTTTGTAAGATTATATTGTGACCTTCAGTTGTTAAACCGTCTATACAACAGTTTACTTTATTAGCCACTCTCTGGCTTTTAATTATTGCCCTTCCTGTACAGGAAGGGTTTTTTTTCTATAATCTTGCAAACATAAGGCTTGACCATAAATAATTTGCACTTTGTCAATCCTCCCGGATAGGCACTTTTCATCAGTCCCATCTGAAAATCTAAGTTTTTACCTTGTACTATTCTTGGTGCATCCTGATTGGAGGAATTCATCAAATTCTGTGTCATTCGCAATTCTCATTGCAATTATCAGTCGGTGTTGGTCTGCATTTAATATAAAATTCAGTAACATCGTGGCTGTTAATCTTTCCAGTCACTAATCGTCATACCAATGAAAATGAGAGAGCAATTCACGTTTTACTTTTTATCCGCAACTATCTTCATCTTTGCCGCCTGTGGCAAAGATGCTACAAAAGAAAACCTGTCTTCGATGTACGAAAAAATGGACATACCAGCCCCGGTCGCGGAGATTCAGGCTAAAGAATTGATAAACCACGGCGTTACAAGAATTGATAACTATTACTGGCTTAATCAAAGAACTGACCCGAATGTAATTTCCTACCTGGAAGCTGAGAATGCTTACAAGGATGAACTGATGTCTCATCTGACTGGTCTGCAGGATGAGCTTTTTGAAGAAATTAAAGGACGCATCAAACAAAAGGACGAAACTGTACCCCAATTGGATAATGGTTATTGGTATTATACCCGGTATGAGGAAGGTATGGAATATCCAATACACTGCCGCAAAAAGGGAACATTGGATGCGAATGAGGAGATCCTGCTCGATGTAAACGTTTTGGCTAAACCTTACGATTACTACAACGCCAGAGTAGTGGAGATTAGCCCGGACAATAAAATTATGGCTTGGGCTGAAGATACCCTTAGCCGCCGCATCTACACCATCCGATTCAAAAACCTGGAAACTGGTCAGGAATTGAAAGACTTTATCCCCAATACAAGCGCCAACCTGGCTTGGGCAAACGACAATAAGACGGTCTTCTACGGCCTGAAAGACGAGACTCTTCGTGTATTTAAGATTATGAAACACAAACTGGGTACCGATGCTGCCAAAGACGTGCTGACTTTCCATGAAAAAGACGCTACCTTCAACATGGGTATCGGTAAAACCAAATCACGGAAATTCATGGTGATTAGCTCATCGCAGACCCTATCCGATGAATACCGCTACCTCGATGCCAATACCCCCGATGCTGCCTGGACGGTATTTCAACCCCGCGAACGCAACCTCGAATACAGCGTTGACCATGCCGGAGATAAATGGTACGTGCGCACCAATATGGATGCCACGAATTTTCGCCTCATGTCAGCACAGGAGGGTGCTACCGGCAAAGCCAACTGGACAGACGTAATTCCCCATCGGCCGGATGTATATTTTCAGGGCATGGAGTTTTTCAAAAACTTCATGGTGCTGTCTGAGCGCATTGATGGCATTACCAAAATCCGCATAAAATCCATGGATGGCAAAGACGATCATTATGTTGCCTTTGGCGAAGATGCCTATATGGCCTGGATCAGTGGTAACCCAACTTACGAAACGGATGTGGTGCGTCTTAGCTACCAATCCATGACGACTCCCTCATCGGTGCTGGATTATACGATGAACACCCATTCTATCAAAGTGATGAAAGAGCAGGAGGTACTTGGAGGTTTTGATAAGAATAATTATCAGTCAGAGCGAGTCATGGCCACTGCAAAGGATGGTGTGAAAGTTCCGGTATCCATTGTTTACCGCAAGGGATTCAAAAAGGATGGAAAACAGCCTTTGTTGCTCTATGCTTATGGTTCCTACGGTGCCAGCATGGACCCCAGTTTCAGTGCAGCCCGGCTGAGTCTGCTCGACCGTGGTTTTGCTTATGCGATAGCACACATCAGAGGAGGTCAGGAAATGGGCCGCCAATGGTATGAAGACGGCAAACTGCTCAAAAAGAAAAACACCTTTACCGATTATATCGACTGCGCAGAATACCTGATAGCTCAGAAATATACCAGCAAGGAAAACCTCTTTGCTCAGGGCGGTAGCGCCGGCGGATTGTTGATGGGTGCAGTTGTAAACATGAGGCCCGACCTGTTCAAAGGCGTTGTGGCAGCAGTTCCATTCGTGGATGTCGTCACAACCATGCTGGACGAAAGCATTCCACTGACCACTTTTGAGTGGGATGAATGGGGTGACCCGCATCAAAAAGAGTATTTCGATTATATGCTCTCCTATTCACCTTACGACCAGGTGGAAGCCAAAGATTATCCTGCCATGTTGGTGACAACCGGCCTGCACGACTCCCAGGTTCAGTATTGGGAGCCAGCGAAATGGGTAGCTAAACTCAGGGTAATGAAAACTGACAAAAACCCGCTTCTGCTGCACACCAATATGGACGCAGGTCATGGTGGGCAATCCGGCCGTTTCAGAGCATTTAAGGAAACAGCCATGCAGTATTCATTTTTACTCGACCTGGCAGGAAAGGCCAAATTGAAAGGATAGTCCGACATAAGAATTGAGGGATTGAGGCCAGGATGACTCAATTTCAATTGCTGTGTTTATCAGAATCGCCTGTTTTAAGGTAAAGTAGATCAGGCGATTCTGTTGTTACTTACCCATTTAGGATTGAACAATACTTCGACATCAAATGATTTAATGGTAAAACCTATTGTGAAAAATGAAAAATCTTCTGACACAAGCATTACTTTTTCTTGCCATAATAATTGCTGCAACAACAACTTTTGCCCAGAATTATTCTTCTGCAACAAGGCCCTCGATGAAGCCAACCTTTCTGTCCATCGACCCTGACATCGATGGCGATGTGTTAAACGACCCGGTTTGGCAAGCTGTGACGCCTTTTGGTGACCTGAAACAATCCAAGCCAAACGCAGGACAGCCAGCCACCGAAAAAACTGAAATCAGGGTTGCCTACAGCACGCATACTTTTTATGTTTCTGTGGTTTGTTTTGATGCACATCCGGAAAAATTAGTCATCTCAGATTCCCGGCGTGATGCTTCCCTTGACAACACAGATGCCTTTTCATTCATTCTCGACACCTATCATGATGGTCAGAATGGATTTGTCTTCGGAACAAGTCCTGTGGGCGTTGAATACGATGCACAGGTGGACAATGAGGGTCAGGGAAACCGCTCCGTGAACCGGCAGCAGGCTGGCACTATAGGTGGCTTTAACCTGAACTGGGATGCTTCCTGGGAAGTAAAAGCAAAAGTTGGCGACTATGGTTGGAGCGCTGAATTTGCCATTCCACTGCGCACGCTTCGGTTCACCACTGGAAAAGACCAAATCTGGGGGGCCAATTTTCAGCGCAACATCCGTAAGAACAATGAAGTGGTTTACTGGGCGCCACTTCCCATTGAATTCGATATTAAAAGATTGTCCTTAGCAGGCACGCTTAGTGGACTCAACCTGCAAAGCCCCGGCAACCTCAAAATTGTGCCGTATGCATTAGTCGCTATCGACGGAGACTATAGGGTGGACCCTACAGAGACCGAAGTAAAACCGGAAATCGGTGTTGATGTAAAATACAGTGTAACACCGGCGATGACACTCGACCTGACCTACAACACCGATTTTGCTCAGGTAGAGGTGGATGAACAACAGGTGAACCTCGATAGGTTCAATCTTTTCTTTCCGGAAAAGCGGCCATTTTTTTTGGAAAATGCAGGACTCTTCAGCGTGGGTAGTCCCGGTGAAGTGGATTTGTTCTTCAGCCGCCGGATTGGTATTGGAAACAATGGACAGCTTGTACCCATACTCGGTGGAGCCCGTCTTTCCGGCAAGGTGAAACGCACGAATATCGGTTTGCTCAGCATGTTCACCGATGAGGTGGAAGAAGCCAGTATCAACAAAAACAACTTTACCATTGCCAGAGTCAATCACGAATTTGCTCAACGCTCCAGCATAGGAGGCGCGTACATCAGCCGCTTCGGGCTCGGTGAAAACGGTGAAGACTACAACACGACCCTGGCAATGGATGGCAAATTGGGCTTGGGAAAAAAAGCTCAACTCTCCGGGTTTTACAGCCAGAGTTTTGACCCGGGAGCAGGGCAGGATGAATATGCCTACAAATTTCAGAGTTCGTATGAATGGGCCGGCCTTCAGGTGAATGCTGCCTATACGGAAGTTGGTGAAGGCTTCAATCCTGAGGTTGGATTCCTGCAGCGGACAGGCTTCCGAAAGCCGGAAGGTCTTGTTTTGAAGAGAATTCGAATGGATGGTAAACTGGGACTTTTGGAAGTCCGTCCACATGTTGTCTGGCGTGGATACTGGGATTTCGACAACTTCCTCGTCACGAGTTTCCTTCACGTTGACAATCATTGGGAATTTGAAAGTGGTATGGAATTCCACACGGGTATCAATTTCACCACCGAAGGAGTTGTTTCACCATTCCAGATTTCAAAGGGTGTAACGGTCCCGGCCGGAACCTATAATCATAAAGAAGCACAATTAGTATTTTGGACCAATCAAAGCAAACCTATTTTCATCAGTACACGCCATGTTCTGGGGGGCTTCTTCGGAGGTAGCCGCTATGCCAATACGGTTACTGTTGGACTAAGGCTTGGGGACAAATTCACTTCCGAATTCAGTCTGCAAAGGAATGACATTGACTTACCGGGTGGCGAGTTTACTACTAATATTTTCAGGTCGAGGTTGTCCTATTCCTTCACGCCACGGTTGTTTGTTCAAAGCCTGATTCAGTACAATGGTGTAAACGACCAGTTAACAGCCAACGTGCGCTTTGGCTGGTTGCAAAAAGCCAATACCGGGCTTTTCCTCGTTTTCAATGAAACCCGTACAGATGGAGAATTAAACAACAGAACTTTTATAGTGAAATACAGCCGTCTGTTTGATGTAATTAAGTGAGTTGTTGAGGGGGTTGAGCAGTAAGTTGAGAGAGTTGAGAGAGTTGAGAGGGTTGAGAGGGTTGAGGGTCTTGATGTGAAGACCCGGCCAACTTGCTAAACTTTCTCAACCGCCTCAACCATTTCAACCGCCTCAACTATTTCAAAACTACTGTCCCCAATTGGCGAGCGAGTTCGTTTCGGATCTCCAAAAGTTTGGCCTGAACCTTCAGGAGTTTCATCATCTCATCAGCATTTTCTTTTGGGTCTAGTTTACTGAGTTTATGTTGATTTTTTTCACACACCCTGATTACTTTCTGCAATTTGAAACGCAAGAGCGAACTTTTGCTGTCGGCCTGAAAATTTTGATCCGGCATTTTCTGTGAGGTTAGATATAAATCACGGGCTTCCCATCCCAGGCTGTATTCATAAGGTGAGTGCAGCAGGTCAACAGCGAGTGTACTGATATCCTGATTCTTGTGACCTATAAAATATTGAGGACTTAGATCCTTGCCCTTCAGCACCAGGGTCATGCTTTCTTTGACAACTTTATGGTAGAGTTCATTGTCAAACTCCCCGATGACATCCTGAATATTGCCCAGAACAAATTTCGCTACCGACTGCTTCTCTTCACTACCCTCCACATGAATCATTTCTGAACCTGCTGCAATGAGCACCCTGACTATATCCCTTTCCTGCCATTCATGAATTCTTGCCGCAGGAACAGCATGCCTTTGCTCCTTTGGCTCATACAACTCCTCCTCAGGTACGATATTGACCTGTGGCCCTGCTTGTTCCCGTTCAGTTTGTTTTTTGTGCAAGATCAGCCGAACCTGTCGGTTTGTTTCCGTCACCAGCATCTGCTCCGAAAGTTGCATGATGGCCGCACATTCCTTGATATAAAAAGAGCGCTTGAATGGATCCGGAACCTTGGCTATGCTATCCACTATATCGCGAACAAGTCTTGCTTTCCCGACAGGGTCACCCTTTACTTCTTCCAGAAGCAAATTGGTTTTAAACAAAATAAAATCCCTGGCTTCCTTATCAATAAAGTCCGTAAAAGCTGTAGAACCAACTTTCTGTAAATAACTATCCGGATCTTCTTTCTCAGGCAGCAGCACGATTTTGACATTCATGTTCCGCTCGAGCAACATATCTATCCCGCGAAGTGCCGCTTTTATGCCTGCCGGGTCGCCATCGAACAGGATTTTGATATTGGGAGTAAAGCGCTTGACCAGATTGATTTGACCTTCGGTCAATGAAGTACCGGAGGATGCAACGACGTTTTCAATGCCCGCCTGATGAAGTGAAATGACGTCCGTGTAACCCTCCACCAGAATACATTCATCCGCCTGCCTAATGGCTGTTTTAGCAAAATAGGCTCCGTAAAGTACTTTGTTTTTGACGTAGATGTCCGTCTCGGGTGAGTTGATGTATTTGGGCGCTTTGGGATCTTTCACCATGATTCGCCCAGCAAAGGCGAGGGTCTTCCCAGAAAGATTATGGATGGTGAACATCACCCTGTTGCGGAAAAAGTCTTTATCGTATTGGGTGCTTAATCCAAGCTTTCTGAGATAAGCGGGTTTATAGCCAGCTTTGGTTGCCGTTTGAGTAAGAGTATCTGCACTGTCAGGAGCATAACCGAGGCCAAATTTCCTGATGGTATCTTCGAGGAAACCCCTTTCACGAAAATAGTCCAAGCCTATACTTCTGCCTTTGTCGGTATCAAAAAGTTGGTCCTGGAAAAACTGGCGGGCATAGTCATTTACGATGTAGAGACTTTCCTCCTCCTGCTGTGCAGCCAGCATTTCCGGGGTTAGTTCCACTTCCTCGATTTCGATGCGATACTTTTTAGCGAGATACCTGAGTGCTTCGGGGTAAGAGAATTTCTCATGCTCCATGACGAATTTCGCCGAATCACCTGCCACGCCACAACCAAAACATTTGAAGATATTTTTTGAAGGAGAAACAGTAAATGAGGGAGTTTTTTCGTGATGGAAAGGGCAAAGTCCAATCATATTGACACCGCGCTTTCTGAGACTTACAAAGTCCTGAACCACATCTTCAATCTTAGATGCCTCCAATATTTCCGTTACTGTTTTTTGCGGAATCAAAATGAATTCATTTGTCCTTAGCTTTGAGCGGTAAACTTAAATTGGTATTGACAGTTGACCACTTCACAAGCAAAAAAATATTAGAGAAAAACTGACTTTAAACAACTTAAGGTCACAATCGGTCGTTACCATCTGGGTTCAAACTTCATGGACTCCAAATGTAAACCAATTTCAGCAAACACGACGAAGCACCTACCAAAGCAAGACCGGAGAATTTTTCAATTGTAGAAAAGTTATTCCACCAACCCACTACAAAGCAGGTACGAGCTGTTCTGAACACCAGGTGAAAAATTTAACAAGTATTTTGACAAAACATGATGGTGATTCTGTGAACTTTTTACTGTGATTACATCTATAAGTTGACTTTTTAAATTGCGAATATTCGCAATATGAAATATTTACAATTTCATCCTGAAAGAATGACGATTTGAGGCAGATGGTTCCGCAGGTCTCATTTCATTAAGATAAGGGTGTTCTCATAGTGTGTGGACTGCCCCTTCATGAATGTTTGAAGGGAGCAGTTTTTTTGAAAACTTGTTCCCAGGAGGGAAATCAAAATAAAACATACTCAGGGGCATGTGGTGGATGGCTTAAGGAAGCTATTCTGAAAGCCATACATTGCATGTTTCGAGAAAACATTGGGTGTTCTCATAGTGTGTGGGGCCAGCCCGAACCCGCAAGGCAGTAGGGCTGGTTTTTTTTGGTTATGACTACAGCAATTCTCACTATGGATTTTTTCTAAATTGATTTGGGACGGATTTTCACAG
>CAYRDX010000080.1:0-12017 GCA_964423205.1 uncultured Saprospiraceae bacterium
AAATCAGTTGGAAAACTTTTGCCTTTTGCCTTTTTACTTTTGCCTTTTTACTTAACTATGCTTAGAACATTAGGTTCAGAACATACAACTCTTCCCAGTTGCCAAAGAGCTTTTTACTTAACTATGCTTAGAACATTAGCCCAGATATTCTCTTATGTTTTTCATCCGCTGCTGCTGATGACCTATATGGTGCTTCTACTCCTGCTGATCAATCCTTATCAGTTCGGCGTATATAGCTTTACGGAACAATGGAAACTGGTTTTACTGGTCCTTCTGACCACTTTCGGCCTACCGGCAATCGCTCTTGGAGTTATGAAAGGAGTCGGCTTAGTGTCCTCTTTTGAGTTGGAAAACCGACAGGAACGTATTGGGCCTTATATCATTGCTGGGGTTTTTTACCTCTGGATTTTCATCAACTTTAAGAACAACCCATCCATACCGCTGTCCATGACCATTGCCAGCCTTGGTGCCACCATGGCACTTTTTGTCATTTTCTTCGTCAATAACTTCACAAAAATAAGCGCACATGCAGCGGGGATGGGCGGCCTCACGGGTATCGTGGCCATCAATACCTTCCGTTTCAGCTACGATACGTTTTCCGTTCACACCTGGTTTTTTGGTTCCTTTGAAATGAATACGAACTTCCTTCTGATGCTAATCATTGTACTTTCCGGATTGGTTTGCTCTTTCAGATTGTACCTGAAAGCACATACTCCCCATCAGATTTACTGGGGATACGGAGTGGGATTGGTTTGTCAGTTTATTGCTCTATTGGCTCTTGAGTGAAGGCAAAAGGCAAAAGGCAAAAGGCAAAAGGTAAAAGAGCACGAAGCAAGGCTATTGGTGCCAAGAACTGACTTCGAAGGGTCAAGGCCCAAAGGGCCAGGCAGCCAACCGCCAACAGCTAATCCGCGTTGGTTACGCTCCACGCAGCTGGTTTTCCCGCAAAAAGAGCTTTGGTTTTGGTCCAGGTTTCTTTGAAAAAATCGGAGTTGCGGTAGGCGTTCAGTGCCTCTTCATTTTCCCAATGGCTATAGGTAAAGAATACATTTGGTTGGCTGATATCCCGCAATAGTTCCAGATGAAGGCATCCTTCGAATCCTTTTATGACCGGCTTGCTTTTTTCATAGATTTCCACAAAAGGCGTTGCACCATCTTCACGTAGGGTAAGTTTCACAATTCTCTTAATCATAGTTGTTTCGGGAGGTTATTTGACTGTTATCATTCCATTTACAGCCTTCATGTCAAGATAATTGCTTTGTGGATCTGATACTTCAAAGACGACAGGATCTTCCGTGAATCGAATAGCTGATTTGGTGCCCGGATCGCCTGTAACATCAAAACAAACCTCATACAAAACCGCCCCATCTTTCAGGGTTATTCCTTTTACGTTCAGATCGTACCAACTGTGGGTGAGTATTCCTGATGCGGCCTGATTAGTACCAAAATTATTGTCGTTCAGGCCTGGCAATCCAAAACTCTTTATTTCCCGAAAGCTCAGGATTTCGGGATCCCACTGCATGGTGTACTGCATAGAAACGACATTGAGGAAGCCCGTTGTGGTCACCGGGACGCAAACTTGCTGGCCATTGCTTGCCTGCATTTTTGCCGCTTTAACGCTCATTGTTCCTACAACTACAGGCTTAAATGGGATGGTCGATGCTGCCTGAATGGGCTGAGTGCTGTCAACTGACTGTATGGCTTGTTCAGTGGCTACCTCCCGCGATTTATCTTCTGAACAGGAAATTGTGAACATAGTAATCAAAACAATTCCTGCTAATGCATGGACAATGGAGAAAATTTTGGAAATTACTCTTTTCATAATCGTTATTTGGCTGGTATTATTATGCTATACTTTGGACTTAGCTTTTTGACTACTGAATTTTTACTTCTCCCCCGCGATGGTGCAAATCGAGGAGTACTCCTCCTGAATCCGCCACTTCCACGGGAGTGGGCTTGCCATCGAAAGTCAATTTCGTGGAGCTCGCTCCTTTTCCCACTGCTTCAAAACAAAGCGTGAACAACTCCGAATCAGATGGGCGCGAAACACCTGTAAAACCGGGGTCGTACCATGAAAAAGTCAGGGTGCCTTCCTTCACGGTATTCAGGCCGAAGTTGCTGTCGGTCAGACCAGGAAGATTTAATCTGGAAACCTGTTTGAATTTAATCACCTGCGGATCCCAATGCATAGAATACTGCATAGTAAGAATTTTCTCAAAACCCTCTGCGGTCATTCTCAGACAAACCGGATCTCCCTGCTTTACCACGGTGTCCGTCATGACAAAAGTGATGGTCGCCACAGGTGGTAACTCATACACCATTTCTGGAATAAAGCGGTTGGTTTCGGGAATCTGATGTGCTGGGGGCACAAAAGTGAATGCCGACATGATGGCTATCATCAGAAACAGCAGAAAACGATGAAATTTATTTTTCATGAACAAATTATTAAAAATTGTACTCTGAGCTTTGCAAAAAATGTACCCTTTCAGGAGAACATGAAAATTAGTCAGACCAAAGTGTCATTCTTTCCAGAATGGGAATCGAACGAAATCGCTGATGACTATTGTATATCTTTCGTTTATCCTATTTGTCTCTTCGGCCATTTGTCTGGAATGTTAATGAAGCTAAATTAGCCTTTTCACTGTTGTTTGTGGATTCAATTTGAAATCCGGCCCCAAACTCAGTAAGTTTAGCCCCGGCGTTTTCCCTGTGTCCAGACTACCTATTTCATTGTCGAAACCAAGTGCTTCGGCACCATTTAACGTTGCCCATCGAAGCAGAGTTTCAAAGGGAACATAGGACTGGAACCTTGCTATCGTCTTCATTTCCTCCAAAACTGAAAGCTGCCAGTTGGAAGTCAGGCTATCTGTTCCGATACAAACCTTTGCACCAGTTTCAATGAAATGACGGTAATTAGGCAACTGATTTTCAATATAAAGATTGGCATTGGGGCAGGTTGCCCAGAAGCAATTGGTTGTTGGCGGTTGGCTGTTGGCTGTTGGCTGTTGGCTGTTGGCGATTGTCTCTTGATTCTTGATTCTTGACTCTTGGTTCTTGTTTCCTGATTCCCCGGCATTCGCACTCCAATTCAGAGCAGCATATATCTCATTTGGTTTTGTCATGGTATTATGTACAAAAAGAATCCGGTGACCGGGGTCAAGATGCTCCAAAGCATAATAGATGGATTGTTTTCCGGTAGGTTGAAACTCTTCCACAGGGATTCTAAAGTCCTCATAAAAACGAAGGAAATCCCCGGTTTTAGTCAGGAAGAATTCGTCTTCGTATGGTGTTTCCTGATTGTGTATGCTGATGGTCAGTGGTTCATTGCTGCGGTTAGCTTCATTAATTAGTCTGAAAAGTTTTTTCGAAACTGTATAAGGAGCATGAGGAACGCAACTCTTGCGATGCCCGTTTTCCGAAGGTTGCTGTTCGAATACTTTGTAATAGTCATCAAAAGTTTTTTGCGCCCAATCGTCCTTCAGAAAATCAAACATCTCCACAAAAGTGTAATAGCGGATTTTGCTTTGCTTTTTCACAATTGCTGTATCAGTCTTATTGGAAATATCACCAACCGCAACAATACCAGCATCATACATCTCATTGTCAGCCCTTGCAATGGCTTCATCTATTTGCTCTTGTGAAACGTCACGGTAATTGACCACCGTATGCAGAAATGGTAACAACCCGGTACCGGTGGATGCCACCCCTTTCATGTGGGAAAGTTCGAGGTGGCAATGAGCATTGATAAAACCGGGTACTATGACACCCGGGTAAATTTCCAAATCAGCCTCATCGTGATTTTCCCTACTGTCGATTTTTAAAATTTTCCCTTTTTCATCCGTAACAATTACACCACTTTTAATGGGTTCGGATGAAACCGGGAAGATGAAATCTGCACTGTACTTTCGCATTGGTATCTGTTTTCTGCGTCGAAAATTTTTCAGCAATCAATGTTCATTCTCAGGTTAATCTGAGACATTACATCGTGTGCCACTTTCAGCGCCTCATAGCCTTCAGTCAATGATACGGCTGTAGGTCCACCATTATTGATGGTCCGGGCAAACAGTTCCAACTCCATTTTAATAGCATTCACCTCCTGGACTTCCGGTAATTCCATGGTGATAAACCTGTTGCCCCCGGGCGTTTCCAATTCCATATAGTTGCCGGCAACAGGTTTGTTTTCCTCTCCGTACATGCGTAATACCTGGCTTTCTTTTTTCAAAAAATCCAAAGAGATGTATGCATCCTTTTGAAACAGCCGAACCTTGCGCATTTGTTTCATGGATATCCGGCTTGCAGTAAAATTCGCCACACATCCATTTTGAAATTCAATCCTTGCATTGGCAATGTCAGGTGTATCGCTCACTACAGCCACTCCACTGGCACTGATGCTGCTCACTTTTGACTTCACAAGGCTCAAAACTATGTCTATATCGTGAATCATCAGGTCCAGCACTACGGGAACATCGGTTCCTCTTGGATTGAATATGGAAAGCCGGTGCGCCTCCACAAACATTGGTTTTATAGGGATATGCTGAACCGCTAACATGGCTGGGTTAAAACGCTCAACATGCCCGACCTGCACCAGAACACCATATTTTTTTGTCAGCTCTATTAAAGCCTTCGCTTCCTCTGGTGTTTCCGTCACCGGTTTTTCAATGAAAACGTGTTTACCCTTTTGTATGGCTTTCAACGCCAACTCATAATGTGTTGTAGTTGGTGTAACAATATCGATAACATCTGAATCTTCCAACAAATCCTCATAGGACTCAAATGCTTTAATTCCAAAATGGGACTGCACTTCTGCTGATACTTCAGGTTGTATATCGTAAAATCCAGACAACTCGTATTCACTGCTCAACTCCTTGAGACATTTCAGGTGTATCTTCCCCAAATGGCCTGCACCGGTTAATCCAATTTTAATCATTTCCTTTGTTTAGGGATGAGGAATGAACTATGAATGAGGGATGAGGGATGATCCCAATTCCAAATCTTTCTATCCTTCTGTGCTTCAGTCCTTCAATTCTTCTATCCTTCTTTCACAAGCAAAAGTAGGGATTGGTCTTACAAAAACAACTGCTAACTTTGCCGTTCTAAAGGCTTGATCCCGAGTACTCGGGTTGAAAGTTGTTCGTTCACTCAGTATTTTAGCGTACCCCAACGGACAACTCTCCAAATCTCATTCAGCGAACGAACAAGCAAACAAATGATCAAACGCCTTTCTATCCGGAATTATGCCATCATTGAGGAATTGGAAATACAATTACCCAAAGGACTAACCATCATTACTGGTGAGACGGGCGCTGGTAAGTCTATATTATTGGGAGCCCTCGGTTTGATTATGGGTGAAAGGGCAGATTCCAAATCCTTGTTCCGTGAGGATGAAAAATGCGTCATTGAAGGCACCTTCCAGATTGCTGCTTATGGGTTAGTGGATTATTTCAAAGAAAACGACCTGGATTATTTTGAAGAATGCCTCATTCGCAGGGAACTTTTACCCTCTGGAAAATCGAGAGCCTTTGTCAACGACACACCGGTGACACTGGATGTTTTGCGCCAATTAACCGGGGCTTTGGTCGATCTCCATGAGCAGTTCGATACCCTGGATATCCACCAGGTTTCATTCCAACTGAGAATGATGGATGCCCTTGCGGGCAATGATGCTATCGTCGCAGAATACCAGGGTTATTACCGGAAATTTATTCAGGACAAAAAGCGGCTCGAAAATTTAAAGGAACAAAGTGAGCGCTCGGCACAGGAAATTGAATTTCTGAATTTCCAATTGGCAGAATTTGAGAAAGCACAGCTACGGGACGGGGAACAAGAACGACTGGAAGAGGAACAGCGGCAACTCACCCATGCGGAAGAGATTAAACGAAAGCTGTCCTCCGCCTTTCAAGCATTACAGGAAGGGGAATTCCCTATCACCAGCCAGCTCAAAGAAATGCTGCGTTCCTTGATGGAGGTAAAGAAGTTTCATCCATTGCTGCCCGATTTATACGCCCGATTGGAAGGTCTCTCATTCGAAATGGACGACCTGGCTTCAGAATTTGAAAAAGTAGCCGAAAACACCATGGCCAATCCCGAAAGAAACCATGAAATACAGGCCCGTTTGGATGTGATTTACCGCCTCCAGAATAAACACAGAGTGGCTTCTGTGGCAGAATTGCTGCAAATACAGGAGGAAGCTCAACATAAATTGGAGGCCATTGGCGATTTGTCCTCTACCATTGATGCGTTGGAAAAAGAACTGCAAGAACAATCTAAAAACCTGCACAGTATCACCAGCCAGCTTTCAGACAGACGTAAAAAAGCTACTCCTGATTTCGTAACAAAGGTCCTTGAACTTTTGAGTCAGTTGTCGATGAAACATGCACGATTTGAAGTGGAATTCAAAGAACTTCAAAATCTGACTCCTACTGGAACCGATGAAATCAACTTCCTCTTCGCTGCCAATCCCGGCAGCCGGCTTCAACTCATTAAAGATGTGGCTTCCGGCGGTGAACTTAGTCGACTGACCTTAGTCACCAAATCATTGGTGGCCAAAGCCATCCCTTTACCTACACTTATTTTCGATGAAATAGATGCAGGTGTTGGTGGAGATGTTTCACTGCGCATGGGCAGCATTCTTCGCCAATTAGCCAACGACCATCAGGTCATCATCATTACACACTCTCCTCAGGTGGCCTCCAAAGCTGACGCCCATTATTTTGTCTATAAAAAAGTTGAAGACAACTTCACTTACACTAAAGTAAAACTACTAACCGCCGATGAACGTGTCCGTTCCATTGCTGTGATGCTCAGTCAGAACCCGCCAAGTGATGCGGCCGTTGCAAATGCCAGGGAATTGTTGGGGGTGTAGGATCAGGATTATGGGATTGAAAAGGATTTGGTGGGATTTGGGGAGTGGGATCAGGATTATGGGATTATTTAAGGATTAGTAGGATTTGGGGAGTGGGATCAGGATTATGGGATTGAAAAGGATTTGGTGGGATTTCTGGATTAGCTTAAATTAGGCCTGCCAAATGCTACAAAATGGAAAAAGGAGATCTTACCTACCGAATAATTGGTTGTGCCATGAATGTGCACAACAATTTGGGTAGAGGTTTCCGGGAATATGTTTATTGCAGAGCTTTGGCAATTGAGCTGGGAAATGTGGGTATATCTTTCGATCGGGAAGTCTGGCTTCCAATACATTACAAATCATTCCGCATTGCCTATCGGCGCTGTGACTTCCTTTGCGAAGAAAAGGTAATTGTCGAAATTAAAGCAAAAGATTCGCTGACTGATGGCGATTTGGTCCAAGCTATTAATACTGTCGAAAGACTAAATCACAGAGATGGATTGCTTCTGAATTTTGGAGCAAAAAGCCTTGAACAGAGACATATTTTCAACAACAAGGTAAGGCCCGAAAATGAGTTCACGGATATTACTGCCGAACTGGTGGGTGAAACCGGCGAAGACATTTTCGAATCCCGGCATTATCTCCCCGAATGGGAAATTGAGCGCCTTCAAAGAGCCAAATTGAAAAAGAGGTAAACATCTAAATCATTTATTTCCCAATTCCGAATTCTGATTTGCATCATTTAAGAACTTACTAATCCAATAAGGGAAAGGGCAAACTTACCAAGCAATAGCGATCGTCAAAACTTCTGATACTGCATAATCCTGCTTAATCCTTAATAATCCCATAATCCTGATATAAACCCACCAATCCCCAAACCAATTCTCTCCAGCGTACGTCTAAGTAGAAAAATAAAACTGCTGAGAAATGAAAAATTTGTTGGTTTTACTGGGGATAACTTTAGCTGGTTTTTCCTGTGGTGAGAACGAAGATTCACTTTCACAAAAATCCGCTGAACTCAAAGAACCCTTTACTATAAAATATGGTCAATCTGCTGAAATTGACCCCATAGAGATGATGGTCACATTTAGCAAAGTCAAAGAGGACAGCCGCTGTCCGTCTTCAGTTCAATGTGTATGGGAAGGGCGCGCTGTTGTCGAGGTAAAGATCACACAAGGCTCAGGTTCTGTAACCGATTTTCTGGCGACACAAAGTTCAGCCCCTACTCCGGCAGACTCCATGATTGCGTTTAACCGGGTCATAAAATTATTGGAAGTTACACCCTACCCAATTACTCCCAACTCTCTGGAGGAAAAGGATTATAAAATCAAATTGGTGGTTTATTAACCTGAAATAAACTAAGGTTGATTGACCGTAACTATCCGGCTCATTTTCACTTTCTCAAAATACAGTGTCGCAGTGTAAGTGCCCGGTGTCAAATCAGGCAGGGGAAATTCAAAATGAGTACTGTTGGGTTGAATGACTTTTACAACCTGACCATTAATTCCGAGCAACTCCATCTTTAATACTGGCTTTCCACTTTCGAAATAAATTACATGAGATGCCGGGTTGGGATACATCCTGACCTCAGGAAATTTTTCTTCTTCAGAATCTGTTGTCATAAAATCGACCGTATTGTTCCTGGAAAGCAGCCAAAGGTCAGGGTCAAACTCAATCCCAGTTGGTCGGAAAGGCAACGGGATTTCATAAACCTGTCCAGAAAATTTATGGTCAAGCCTTAGTATAGTATCCCTTTTTTCACCAAGTACTTTAATCGGCACGGGCATTTCGAAAAATAAAACCGATGAATGCGAAGTGCTTTGATTTAAAACTATCTTAATTGAATTGGCCTTAGCATCGGCCGCTATATTGTAGCTAGGGTATCCTTCGCCAGAGTACCAGTCATTAAAAAACCCGGTCAGGTCAAGGCCGCTTTGTTGTTCTAAATGAAACTTCAAATCTTTTGTAAGTGCATAACCGAAGGCAATTCCCGGGGCATTTTGGTAGTTATTGACAGCTTTGAAGAAGTTTTGATCCCCCATTTTCCACCGGAGCATGTGCAGCAGCATAGCTCCCTTAGCATAACTCAGCCTGCTACTGAAAATCCGGTTCACGATGGTTGTATCGGAGACTTTGACAGAACCATTGGGTTGGCTGGTGACATTGTTAATCTGGCTGAGTTTCCAATTCCTCCAATCTTGTGGCGTCAGCAAAAATTCCCGGCTCAATCCTTCAAGATAGGTGGCAAAACCCTCATTAAGCCAAATATCTTCCCATGAGCCACAGGTCACTTTATTGCCAAACCACTGATGAGCCAGTTCATGCGCCAGTAGCAGCCATGAAAATCCTCCCATAAAGCTCATGGTCTGATGCTCCATGCCTCCGCCAAACCCAAACTGTGCATGGCCATATTTTTCGTCTGCGAAAGGATATAACCCAAAAAGGTCGTTAAATAGCTGCATAATAGGGATGATGGAAGCAGCCTGAGGCTTTACGCTGGCAACACTCTCCGGATAGATGTAATTCAGTACCTCAATTGGCTTTCCTCCCGGAACAGGTACAAAGTCAGAATAAACTTCATAGTTGGTAACTCCTATTGCAATGAGATAGGCAGGAATGGGATAGCGGTGTTTCCAATGATAAATTTTGAAAGTGTCGACACGAGTTTCACTTTTCAACAACCCATTGGATGCTACCCGGTATCGTGCAGGAGTTTTAACCAGAATATCGATGGAATCGATCTTGTCATTCAGATCCTGTTTACATGGCCACCAATCCTTAGCACCATAAGGCTGCGAAAGGGTCCACAACACGGGTTGACCGGAATGTGTGCCTATTGAAAAAGAGCCAAAGCCGGTTCTTGGTGGAACACCTTCATAACTAACAGAAATGCTGTCTAGCTTGCCCTGGGCCAACACCTTTGGAAGCTCAATTTTCAACATATCTCCATTCATACTGAAATTCACAGGCTTTTTGTCGTACAAAACCTCTCTCACGGCCAATGAAGCACTCAGGTCGAAATAAAGGTTTTGAAAATCAGATGAAGCGGGAAGGAAGTAACTGGTAATAGTCCCTTTGATGTAAAGCTTGCGTGGGTCCACCTCCCAATAAAGTCGATGATATTTCAGGTCGTAATTTTCCGTGAGGGGGTTTGAGCGAAAGTTAATAAGATCCTTCCTTGCATTTTTTTCTGATGCAACGAGCTCATCCAGGTTTTTACACGAAAAAAAGTCGTGTTGAGCAGTTAGACAATGGGCTGCGAAAAGGAAAAGGACAATAATAATACGGTTCATAAAGGGCCGTTTAGATTTGTCGACAAATTAAGCACAAAGAAAGCCCGCAAAATTACCTAAGGAACAAGTAAAAAGTAAAAAGGCAAAAGGC
Organism: uncultured Saprospiraceae bacterium; assembly: GCA_964423205.1. Lineage (GTDB taxonomy): Bacteria > Bacteroidota > Bacteroidia > Chitinophagales > Saprospiraceae > UBA6168. The sequence goes on from CAYRDX010000080.1 coordinate 10,229, forward strand.
AAAAGTTTTCCAACTGATTTTCAAGTGGTTAAGAAAACTATTTGGCTACTTTATTTTTGACTCATTACTAAGCGCTGACAGGTAAAGATTATTGCCTTGAAAATAGATTTATCGGTCGCCGTCAAGTCAGAACCTTTAGTTTTTCACGATAACAGCGTTTGCGGGAATCAATAACTTGTCAGAAGGTGGGTCTTCATCTTGTTTAATAAGCAAAGCTACTCTGCGAACCGGAATATTGTTGATGAAAGATTCTTCCTTAACGGTAAGGCCTTTCCATAAGCTTAGAGTGGTTTTATAGCGCTCCATCTTCCAAATCTCGCAATCAACGCCAGCCACTTTGCCAGCACCACTGCGCACTGCTCCCATGTTCTCCATCATAATCTCACTTACTTTTACCATATCTCTTGTCTGGTATTTCATGGCCGATTGCTGAACCTGTGGACTCTCAAACAGGACAGCCTTGTTGGTCTCTGGATTGTAGTCGTAACGACGCTCCCCTTCCAGATATTGAATCATGAAAACCTCCTCTTTAAAACTGCCAACATCTGCTTTGGTATTGATATGACGTGCTTCACGCCAGCCCCAATGGTCAAAGTATATGGTTTCGGTACCTTGTACTGCCCCTTCCATTCGGAAATAAAGGATTCCCTTCTCCAGGCCATAGCGGCGATAACCATCAGCCACCATTTCTGCGGCCGTTTTGGGACCTTTTTCAACATTAGAGGTTTGCTGAATGATTATCGCTTTCTCAGGTTGACTGGAGCTGGCTGAAGGTGCGCAGGCAAAAAAATAGGACACCACGAAAAGGAAAAAAAGGTGTTGCATGGGAATGAGTCGTTACTGAAGGGAGGGATCATTAACTATTCAAACATCATTCCTTATTATGTAATGGTATCTTTTGAGTGACTTAACGGAAATCCACCGTCAAATTGCAAAATGTCCAGGTTCCCATTAAAAGCCAGGGCTGAGCCGCATTTCGCGGACAGCCCATAGCCTTTCTTAATGGGATACACTGCAAGCAAGCAAACCTTGCAGTAAGACTACTATGAGAATTCTTGAAGTGGACTACACTTTGGGGAAAACCAGCCCACCCATTGGTTTTTTGATGTTTCAGTGGTGCAAGGGGTATTGCAAACTAAATGCAACATGCTCAGTTCAAACTGAGTCCTATTCGTTCCATGCCAATTACATTGAATCCTTTAGTTTTCCCTGCTCTGCATCATTAATGCAGACAGCCCTAATCTGAGCACTGCTCAAATAAGTGGACGTAAGGCTTGAAAGCAAAGGGAAATATTCTCCTGTTCGAAGAATAAAAGAAAGGTGTGTTGTAAATCGGCATTGGTTTGTTCATGGTATTCCTTTTCAGGAATGATTATAAATCGGTGTTGTTGCCGACAAAGGTAACGGACACATTCCAAAAACGCAATGCAGCTATCAAAATTTTATTGTCAGCAAATCATCTCCAGAAGCTATTTGTAAAATATATCGCACCATAAACCCACTACTTCTTCTTGAACCCCTTTTACCTATTCAGTTTTAATCTTCAATTCAATATACCAAAAAACCTTGCCCGCCGGCAGGCAGACAAGGTCATGGTAATTTGTGCAGTAAAATCATAGTAATGGAAAAGCTCACTGCTCATGGCAGGAGCTTTTCCGGTCTATTGCAGCAAAATCATTTTACGGGTAGTTGTGAAACCTGGTGTTTCCAATCGATAAAAGAATACACCACTGGAAGGCAATTCCCGCCTGTTCAGTGTCACTTCGTTCACTCCTTTCTGGAAATTGCC
>CAYRDX010000080.1:12117-15921 GCA_964423205.1 uncultured Saprospiraceae bacterium
TGTTGAATTAACCGTAAGTACTTCACTGAGTTTTCCTGAAGTCTTTGCCCGGAATTTCAGGCTGAAAAGGGCGTTCTCTTTGTCTGCCCTGAACGGCTTCAGGTCATACCAACCCGCAGTCAGCAATCCTTCTTCAATGTTAGTATAACCAAATAAATCGTCAGAACTGCCAGGTAAAACACCCTTTTCTATGCCTTTCAACTCCAATTTGTCGGTTTCAAATTCTAACGTAAACTGTAATGCTAGTAAGTCGTAGTTATCAATCACTTTTATGGGAACAGAAAACTCCTGTCCCGCACGGAAAGTGATTTCTTCCGTGCTTAAGCCAAATTCCCGGCCATCAGTTCTGTCGCCAGCACCGGAACCATAGTTTGCTGAGGCGCTGCCGTTGACGTCACCAATCTTTATACCTATGAAATTGGCATTGCTGATATCCTTTGTGGCATTCGTAGTTTTCCACTCTTCCGGAAATGCCGGGTGGAATGGATTTGCCTGGTTCGGGAAAACGTAACTCTTTTCAATAAACCTCCAGGATTTATTCTGAGGATAATTCGTATAAATGTGAAGTATCAGCTTTCGCAGCTCTACCATGTCAGCCGTGGTCACTGCTCCGCTGTTATTGACGTCAGCGGCAATCAGTTTATACGGAGAGCTAATAGGCTGGATATTCAGGATATGCCTGCCAATGAGTACGAGGTCAAATGTGGACACACCATTCAAATGGGCATAATCGTGTAGTGGCCTGATGGCATATTCCGTACCCGGAGTTAGTGACTTGAATTCAAATCCACCACTGGAGTTCGTTTTTTGGGAAACTGTTGAGCCTCCAATTCCAACGGTGACACCCGGAATGTTATCGCCGGTCTCTGTTGCTATGCCTCCGGCAATGTTGATTCTACCGGCAATCTGAGGTCCGATATTTGGTGGACATGGCAGGTTGAGGTTGTTTTGAATAATCACCCTCGTAATGCAGAAATCCGAGTTTCCATTTGCATCATACACCCACATTTGAACCTCCCGGGTTCCAATACTGTCGCAGCCATACACCAGAGAATCTGCGGATGGTGCATTGGTGCTTCCGTGCGGTCTTGCTCGGAATATCAGGTTGTTTGGCGCGGTGCAATTATCATAGCTGGCAAAATTTAACCAGGCCGGTGGAATTTTGGTGACAGGCGTACTGCCCTCGAGGTACAACTCCGCAACTATCCCATTGTGGCAATAAGCAACCGGACCTCTATTATCCACCACAGTAATCTTTGTTGTGCATGCAGAAATATTGCCGCAACCATCCCTAACCGTGAATGTCACATTGTGAACACCCATTGGATAGTTTCCACTGGCATTGGCACCTTGTGAAGTTGCAAATCCTGAGTTATGCGTTATCGTAAGTCTGGGACTGCAATCTGTAGCTACTAAAGATGGAATGTTCACCGGACCAGTAGTACAGCTTGAATTCACTCCAACTGTGGTATCCGGAGGACAAACTGTTATGACTGGTGGGGCATTGTCCATTAATGAAATGGTCTGTTGCCGGGTGAAAATACCATTCGGTTGTGTCTGACACATATCCCAAACCAGCCATGTGCGGATAATCTTATAACATGCCGGTGCCGACATATCGTATATCTGGTCGGAATAACTCGTAAACAGCATGGCACAGACACCGCGGGGTGCTACCGGCCGGGAATAACCGGCAGGAAGGGAATCGGGCAGCAATTGCCAGGTACTCTTGCAAGCATTGTTAATTGCGGTATCACGTGGCCATACAAGTGTACTACCATTGTATGGAGTCAGGTTCGATACCGTCAATGTTTGCGTACATGTGCTCACATTGCCTGCCGTATCTCTGACAGTAAATGTTCTTACTATGCTACCTACACCACAAGTACTTAAATTAAACACCGAATCCACTCTTACCCTGTAAAAACAGGGCTCCTGGATTGTCGGAGAACCAAACACCGATAGATTTGAAAAATCCGCATTACAATTGACCGTTTGGTTTGCAGGACAAGCGAGAATGGGTGCTACCCTGTCCTGTACGGTTACAGTATTCATGCAGTCTGTAAACTGAGTCGGATTGGTAATTTCCCGAACCCGTAAAGTAACCATTACAGGTGCTCCAATATCCGCACAAGTGAATGTGACACTGGAGCCAAAGGTGGTTCCATTCCTGCTCACCAGAAACTCAATAGGGGCGCAATTATCATAACTGTTGCGGTTCAGAGTTGCTGCTGATACAGTTGCTACTCCAGTTGGAAAAGGAAGCGAAACGGTAAGCACCTGTTCACAAACAGCACTCGGCCTTTCATCATCAACCACATTGATGGTCGTAGTGCATGTCCTTGAATTGGTACATCCATCCGTCGCCGTATAAGTTGCCGTATACGTTCCTACTGCGACATTTGAAAGGGTGAATCCGCTTCCCGCTCCGGGAGTATTTACCGTTACAGTAACACCTGAACAATTATCGGTGGCAACGGCCTGAGGCAGGGTAAAATTGGCCCGGCATGTTCCCGCCGTGGTAGAAATGTTTTGGGTTGGGGGACAAGTAAGGCTTGGAGCCTGTGAATCAACAAACGTGATGACCTGCACGGATGAGCTGATACTACCCGTACAAGTGTTTATTGCAGTCCAGGTACGGTGAACAACCCTGGTATTTCCACAACCCGAAAGGTTTTGATCGTGATAACTAATGGTAAAGTTGCAGAAGCTGCCTGCTGTCCTACCTGAAACAGTTGGCCGACCGGTGACTATCGGATTTGCATCGGTACTGGAGCAATCGATGCTGGTATTGGCAGGAAAAACCAAATCCGTATTGGCAGCTTTAAGAATATTGATGGTTTGGGTGCATTGACTTGAATTACCCGAACCATCTGTTACCGTCCACTGCCTGGCAATTTGAACATAATGTGTCGAAGGAATCAAAGTACAACTTGGCCCCGTTCTGACATCCACATAAGTTCTGGTCAGGCTGGAATAACAGTTGTCACTCACAATAATAGCAGGAAGATCTGTTGGGTCGAGCGAAGCAGAACATGCCACTTCTACCGGTGCAGGACAAGTTAAGGAAGGTGCCTGTTTGTCCTCAACTCTGTAGTAGGAGCGACAGGTTAAAGTAGTATTGGATTGGTCAATCACCTGAATCTCGATAAGTTGATTCAGGTATGGAAACAACTGAACTGTCAACGGTCCCGTTCCGGTAGCGATTTGAACACCAGCTGGATAAGTCCTTACAGTAAAAGTAAAAGGCGCATCTGCGGTTGTTCCAGGTCCCAGAACTATAGCGGAGTCAATAATGGCATTACAGTTCGTGCCAGGCGACAGACTACCGGGGTTATTGGGATCTGGCGCCACACATACTACGGTCTGCGAATGCAATGCCGTGATGTAAAAAAGGGCCAGCAGGCTTAGCGCCCATTTGGCTAGGCAGGAGGTGATTTTGTGTTTCATTAGATTACAATTTCGTTAATAGATTTAGAGATACAAGCAAGTGACCGATTAGCAAGTGACCGGGTGACCCGGAGTTACCCGGTCACTCGATGCCACTACCTCTTCAGCTTGCATGTGCAAGTCGTGATGTTTTAGGAATTGTAAGTCTTTATGAAACCGCTGATAGCTTTATCGCCTGTTTATAGGAATAAGGGTGGTGTAGGTGTTTTCTCATCGGTATGGGAAGGAGTTCCGGATAGAACTGCGGTAAGTTGGTGTGATTGGATTCGTATAGTAATAATCTATAATATAAAAACCATGCCAGTCTTTTTAGGTATGAGAGATGAGGTATGAGAGATGAGGTATGAGAGATGA
>CAYRDX010000081.1:0-15171 GCA_964423205.1 uncultured Saprospiraceae bacterium
GTCAGTGCTTCGAAGGGCATGGCAGAGCAGCGCATTCCTAACATGATGGGCATTATGAAAGCCAAAAGCAAGCCTTTCAAAGTTGTGGAACCAGTAGAATTTGCCGATATGGCTACACCGGTTAAGTTCAGTTTACCAAAGGAAAAATCCGGAGTAAAACTGGTAGATCCAGAAAACATGGATGAACTGGTGAGATTGCTGCACGAAGAGGCGAAAGCGATTTAATAACTATGAACTATGAGATATGAGATATGAGATATGAGATATGAGATATGAGATATGAATGGGGCGTTGGTGAAGCTTGTTTAATACTTAGATACCGTTGGACAAAATTCATTTCTTCTTATCACTCATCCTCATCTTCGTTCCTCATTCAAAGTTCATAGTTTGTTCATAACTCATAACTCATAACTCATAACTCATAACTCATCTCAAGATTATGGTATTAGTATTTGCAGAATCAACGAAAGGTCAATTTAAAAAAGTAGCTTTGGAAGCTGTGACCTATGGATATAAAACAGCCCAAATTCTTGGAACAGAATGTCATGCTATAGCTCTGGGAAAAGTAGAAGATGGGGGCAAACTGGGAAAATATGGCGCTACCAAAGTGTATAATCTGGCCGATGCCAAACTGGACAATTTTGACGCCCAGGTCTATGCATCCGTAATTTCCGATGCCGCTAAGAAACTGGCTGCAAAAGTGGTTGTACTTAGCCATACATCCACCGGTAAGTCACTTTTGGGCCGCATAGCCGCCAGGTTGGTTGCTGGTTCTGTCGCAGGGGTGAAGACTGTTCCAAATTTGGACGGCGGCTTCAAAGTACAAAAAGGAGTTTTCTCTGGAAGTGCTTTTGCAGAATACCAAATCAATTCAGATGTGAAAGTGCTTTCGCTGATGGGAAACGAGGTCAAACCTGAAGAAGTTGGCAGCCCGGTTTCAATCGAAAGTCTGGACGTGTCCATTCCTGAAAGCAGGGTGAAAGTACTCGAAGTTAAAAGACAAGAGGGTAAAGTACCTCTTCCAGAGGCTGAGGTGGTAGTTTCCGCTGGGCGCGGGATGAAAGGTCCCGAAAACTGGGGTATCGTGGAAGAACTGGCAGATGTTATGGGTGCCAGTTTAGCCTGTTCCAGACCCGTATCCGATGTGCATTGGAGGCCTCATACAGAACATGTAGGCCAAACTGGACTGGTAGTCAGACCCAACTTATATGTGGCCATCGGAATTTCCGGTGCCATTCAGCACCTCGCTGGTGTTAACAGTTCTAAAGTAATCGTGGTTATCAATAAAGATCCGGAAGCGCCTTTCTTCAAGGCTGCTGATTATGGAGTGGTTGGCGACCTCTTCGATGTGGTGCCAAGATTTACCGAAGCACTCAAGAAATTCAAAGCCGGATAATCATACGTACAATTGGTTCTAATGAGTTCAGGTTTGACTTTTGTGTTAAACCTGAACTTTTAGTTTTTTCAATCCCGCAGTAATGGAGGGCACATTTTCCATACTACAAGCGATACCACGCTTTTTGGAAAATGTACGGATTGAATCTTCCTGATGCGATTCTGAAAAAACTTTATTACAAAAATGCACTTCGCATCATACCAGGCCTTGACGCCAGCCTCTTTCCAAAATAACAAAGAGGTGACACCTTTCGAAAAGGTGTCACCCCTGAACTTAAATTAAGTTAAAATCGATTTCAGTTAAACAGGTTATCGTAGGAGGTGCCTCCTTTGCTCTGTTTTTCAGGTCTGGCAGTGGGCATGTTTAAGTCCAAAGTTTCCGATGCCTTTGTCTTTCCAGGCATCAGCAGTAATGAACTCTCCTTTTCCCATTTTTCGAGCATTTGCATTCCCTCTTCCTGGAATACTCCGTTCTGCAAGTCGATGGTATCCATGAAGTTGGCGGATACTTCCATGAAACGCTCCATTTCACCAATTTTCGTGGCCACGTCATCGGCAATGTGTTCCAATGCCATGTCGAACATTGCACGCTTGTCGGGGTCACCACTGATGACACTCATGGCTGATTTCATGGCGGAATGTGAAGTGCGTATGATTTTCCGCTCCTGCTCTTTCAGTTTTACCTGATCCCTTGTGTCTTCCAAAAGGATTTCAGAGTTCTTATACATCTTGTCAAGAATGCGGTAAAGAATCTGCATTTTGGCACTCAACTCGGCGTATTTCTGATTCGTTTCCTGCATCCTTGCAGCCTTACGGGTTGCCAGAATAACCTGACTTTCATTGTCTTGTCTTTTGGCAACACTGGCGAGTTTCAGATTATTTTCAATTTCTTTCTGGTTTTCCTGCATCAGCGTATCCATCTTGCGCATCTGGCCTTTCAGGTTGCCGATTTGCTTGCTCATTTTACCCAGATTGCTCTCCAGGTCCTCGACATAACTCTTGAGAATACCAATTGGGTCGATCTGGACGAAAGTACTGGTGATGGACCTCATCACGCTTTTATACATATACCAGATGAGGTTGCGCATTTTGGGGTCCAGTATCACGTATATCAAGGCTGCCAGCACCATGAGCATCAACGTGAGGTAGATTGCGTTGGCAGCCAGGGTTATCAATGCTGGCAGGAAAGTATATAAGAGGTATCCACCACCGACTATCAGAGCAATGAGAAAGATAGCACCAGTGATACCTTCAGGCCGTTTCCAAAAAGACTTTTTCTCGAAATTCGGAGAAGCTATGTCAGACATGTGGCTTGAGTTTTTTTGATGAATAGAAATTGCAAACCCGAAAATAACAGATTTACATCTTATTGGGTTAGCCAAAGGGGTAAAAAAAAGATGACCTCATTGATTGCACCGATGAACGTTGTTCCATCAGTCGTATAGTGCAGCTCAAAATTCAGCGATTAATCCTGGTACACTTCCTTTTTACTGGCTTTCAAAGTGTTCAGTAAAAGAGAGGTAACCGTCATGGGGCCAACACCGCCCGGCACTGGTGTAATAAAGCTGCATTTAGGAGCAACAGCTTCATAATCGACATCTCCAACCAGGCGCGAGCCCTTTTTTGCTGTTGGGTCGTCGATGCGATTGATGCCGACATCAATTACCACAGCGCCTTGTTTCACCATATCCGCCGTTACATAGTTGGGTCTGCCAATTGCGGCCACAATGATATCCGCCTGTTTGACAACGGCAGGCAGGTCTTTGGTTCGGCTATGTGCTACCGTTACAGTGCAATCACCGGGTTTGCCTTTTCTGGATAACAACAGCGACATGGGTGTTCCCACAATATTGCTGCGTCCAATGACAACAGCTTGCTTTCCTGAGGTTTCCACTCCATACCTTTCGAGCATCGTCATGATGCCAAAGGGTGTGGCAGGGAGGTAACAGGGTAGTCCTAAGGCCATCCTGCCGAAATTCACCGGATGGAAGCCGTCCACATCCTTTTTCGGGTCAATGGCCAGGGTGATTTTTTCTTCGTTGATGTGCCTGGGCAAGGGAAGTTGTACGATGAAACCGTCAATATCTGGATTTTGGTTTAGGTCATTGACCACTTTTAGCAGTTCTTCTTCACTGATGTTTGCGTCTCTTTTTACCAGTGTGGAGCCAAATCCAACTTCTTCACAGGAGCGGACTTTGTTGCGGACATACACTGCACTGGCAGGATCTTCACCAACGAGTACTGCTGCGAGGTGCGGAATTTTTTCCCCGGAATTTTTGATTTTCTCGACCTCCTGGGCTAATTCCGCCTTTATTTGTTTGGAGAGATGGTTACCGTCTATAATGGTCATGACAAGATTTTTTTCTAAAAAATGCTTTTCACAAAGATTATGTTTCAGCTTCAGAAACTTGTAAGAAGGCTTTTGGTTTGCTTACACACAGTCCAGTCAAAAAAGTAAAGAGTGGTTGACAATTAGGGAAATGCAAATTCTAACACGGGTTATTAACCCGGATTCTTGCCGCAAAATTAGAAAAGGCCGGTGAACAAGGAAGTGTAAGATAGTCATCAATTTTACAGCTAAGCACTGATTTTTAACTGTGTCTGACTGCGATGAACTAACTTTTTCAGTGAATGGTCCAAAAGGAAGAGTAAATACCCTTCATGTTGTTTATGGATGCCAAGGTTGTTGTTGGTAAAATAGATGTATTCTGAAAGGCAACTCCAGGTATCTAACTTTGAGGAGCTTTCAACTATACCGGAAGATGAAAAAGTGCCTGGAAGTGAATTGAGTTTGCCCTGGTCAATAGCCAATTCCAGTTCAAGACTCCAACGCCTCAGTTCATTAAACCAATTGGCGAATTCATCGGATTCCAAATGTTTGATGTTCCGAAATATTTCCCAAAGAGCTGAAACATAAGAAGCCATATCAATTTGCTGTGTTTTCAGGATTCTTTTGAAAGACAGCTCAAATGAATTGATTCCTCCATTGATGGTAACTCCCATTAGACGCAGATACTTCGATTCCCAGTCTTTTAGCATCATGCTAAAGAAGTTGGAGGTGTCCTGAAGATTCATACCTGCTGCATAACATAAGCCAAGGTGCAATTTCATACCGGTGCCGAGCATTTCGGTATAGTTCCAATTGGTTGCACGGTTTCTTATCACATGATTGGCAATACTGGAGATGGCCGCAAAAATGCTTTCGCTGATTTTCCAGCCTATTTCTCCTCCAAAACGATGGAGCAGGGGCTCATGTAATTTATATTCTATGCTGTTATTGGGTAACCATTTGAAAGAATCCGGGAATCCTTCACTGTATTTTGGTTCTGTCCTTGACGAGGGCTTTGTATCGAAGTATTGCAGGAAATGTTCCTCCAAATTTGGCTTGAGTACATTGTGGAGTACTTCAGGGTCTCCTTTCAGGTGAAGCCTTAGGTTTGGCCCCCGGTCAAGGGAACGAGTGAAATAAAATCTTTCGGCTATTCCGGTTTGCAGGACTACATCGGTAAAGGGCTTAACGGCCTTTCCAATCAAATCATCCCAAGGCTCTCCGTAATAAAGGCAGGCAGTAATCCAAGTGGGTGTTTTCGTTAGCATGTATTTGTTTACTTTTCTTGATTGAGACCTGATATCCATTAAACAAATACTTGGCCAACACGGTAGATATGACAAAAAATTTTAATAAAAAAATGACTCTCAAACATTGGATTGGATTATAATTTGACAAAAAAGGCCAGAAATGATAAAGGCCCTCTTCACCTTACGGTGAAAAAGGCCTTTATGATTCATTTATTTTTAGAAGATTCTCAGAGGTGACACTTCTCCAAAAAGTTGTCACCTCTATCTTCAATTCAAACCCCAAAGGGGCATGCAATTCAAACCACTCAAACTACTCAAACCAGCTTCACCCCGAGTACTCGGGGCGAACAATTCAAACCACCTTCAAACTATTAAAACCAATCACTTCCCGTCATTATTCACTTCCTCAAATTCCACGTCAGTAACTGTATCTTTTTCATTGTCACTACTGGCTGAACCTCCGCCGTTCTGGGCACCACCTTCAGAGCCTGCACCTTGCTGAGAAGCCTGATACATTTCCTGACTGGCTGCTTGCCAAGCGTTGTTGAGATTTGCTGATGCAGTATCAATGCGACCGAGGTCTTCGGATTTATGCGCTTCGCGTAACTCCGTCAGTGCACTTTCAATAGCGCCTTTTTTATCGGCTGGAATCTTATCGCCGTATTCTTTCAATTGTTTTTCTGTCTGGAAAATCAATGAATCGGCCATATTCAGCTTATCAGCTCTATCCCTTGCTTCCTTGTCGGCTTCTGCGTTTGCTTTGGCTTCAGTTTTCATCCTTTCAATCTCCTCTTTGGACAAACCAGTGGAAGCTTCAATGCGGATGTTCTGTTGCTTGCCGGTTCCCTTATCCACTGCCGATACATTCAGAATACCGTTTGCATCCATGTCAAAGGAGACTTCAATTTGTGGAATGCCCCTTGGTGCGGGAGGAATTCCATCGAGGATGAATCTTCCGACAGTCCTGTTGTCGCGTGCCATCGGGCGCTCACCCTGCAGAATGTGAATTTCAACTGAAGGTTGGTTATCACCTGCCGTAGAGTACACTTTCGTTTTCTTGGTAGGAATGGTGGTATTGGCTTCGATAACGACGTCAAATACATTACCCATGGTCTCGATACCCAATGACAATGGAGTTACATCGAGCAATAACACGTCTTTTGTTTCCCCTGTCAAAACACCACCCTGAATAGCCGCACCGATAGCAACTACTTCATCAGGGTTAACGCCTTTGTTCGGTTTTTTACCAAAGAATTCTTCCACAACCTGTTGTATCCTTGGAATCCTGGTAGAGCCGCCGACGAGAATGATTTCATCGATATCGTTGGTTGTCATACCTGCGTCCTTCAGTGCCAAACGGCAAGGCTCAATGCTCCTGCGAACCAGGTCATCGACCAGCTGTTCGAATTTTGCCCGGTTGAGTTTGGTAACTAAATGTTTGGGAACTCCATCAACTGCAGTGACATAGGGCAGGTTGATTTCCGTTTCCGAGCCGGTTGATAATTCAATTTTGGCTTTTTCAGCAGCTTCTTTCAGGCGCTGCAATGCCATCGGGTCTTTGCGCAGGTCGATATTTTCCTGCTTTTTGAATTCCTCAGCCAACCAGTCGATGATCTTGCGGTCGAAGTCATCACCGCCGAGGTGAGTATCCCCGTTGGTGGATTTTACTTCAAAAACGCCTTCTCCCAATTCGAGAAGGGAGATATCAAATGTGCCACCGCCGAGGTCGTATACCGCTATGGTCATGTCCTTATGTCTCTTGTCCAATCCATAAGCCAATGCTGCTGCAGTGGGCTCGTTGATGATACGGCGAACCTTCAGTCCGGCGATTTCACCAGCTTCTTTGGTTGCCTGACGCTGCGAATCGTTAAAATAAGCAGGGACGGTGATTACAGCTTCTGATATTTCCTGACCGAGGAAGTCCTCCGCTGTTTTTTTCATCTTCTGAAGTACGATGGCAGAGATTTCCTGTGGAGTATAGAACCTTCCATCAATTTCCACGCGGACTACGTCATTGTCACCTTTGATTACTTTGTAAGTAGCCTGGCTAACTTCATTTCCCACTTCTGAATAACGGTGGCCCATGAACCTCTTGATGGATGAAACCGTCCTTGTTGGATTGGTAATGGCCTGACGTTTTGCAGGATCACCTACTTTTCTTTCTCCATTGTCGAGAAAACCAACAATAGAAGGGGTTGTGCGTCTGCCTTCATCGTTAGCAATAACTACAGGTTCGTTACCTTCCATTACTGCTACGCAAGAGTTTGTTGTTCCTAAATCTATTCCGATAATTTTACCCATGTTCTATTTTTTAAACTTTTGGTTAATTGTCATTGTGTTATGCAAATCGTGCTTTTCCCTCTTTAGGGTAAATATGACGATCACACCGCCTCTCAATCAATGAACATGCCATGGGTTAATTCCTGACTTTTTGGTGGTTTTATGACAGTTTTAGCTTTGGAAATGTCAGTCTCCACGCTTTTGGTGTGACAAAAAGGCAGGTCAAGGGTAATGTTTGAAGAATCGGAAATTAATATGGCTTGCCTGCTGAACATTGGATTAGGTTTCCCTTAATGCAGCTGCTCTGATTTATCGAGGAGTCAACACTTTCCATATTTTTGCATCCTCATTATAAAGTTATGCTGGAAATCATTCTGCCATTTCTAAAAGAAAAGTGTGTAAAACTCGTCGCCGTTTCGAAGACTCAACCTGACGAGGCCATACTTGATGTTTGTAACCGAGGCCACAAAGTATTTGGCGAAAACAGAGTTCAGGAACTCTTAGCCAAATATGAGAGACTACCAAAGGATATTGAGTGGCACCTGATAGGGCACCTTCAAACCAACAAGGTTAAATACATCGCCCCATTTGTTTCCTGTATCCATTCCATAGACAGCCTGAAATTGCTAATGGAGGTTGACAAACAGGCACTAATGAACCAGCGCGTTATTGATTGTTTGCTCCAATTTCACATTGCGGAGGAAGAGACCAAATATGGTCTTGATATCAATGAGGCAACAGAAATACTCAGTTCATCTCAATTCAGGCAAACTCAAGGTGTCAGAATATGCGGTGTTATGGGGATGGCAACTTTTACGGAAAACATGACACAGGTTAGAAAAGAATTCCAGCATCTTTTCTCAATATTCACTGAATTGAAGCGGCAGTTCTTTAATGACAAGGCTTATTTCAAAGAAATCTCTATGGGTATGTCAGGTGACTACCGGGAAGCCATTGAAGAAGGAAGCACCATGGTCAGAATTGGTACTCTGATTTTTGGGGAACGTTAAACGACTTGTTTCTTTCTTAAAAGGGGCTTTGATTGACGGCTTTTTACGAATTCCTCGATAGTTTTGAAAAGCCCAAGGATATCTTCCTTTTCATTATTGGTGTTCACAGTTACCAGTCTTATGAACTCTTTACCATTAAAGTCGCCGTATCCGATGAGTGCTTTTTCCTTTTCATAGAGTTCTTTACATAACCAGGATGCCGGGATGTCTTTGTAATTGAAACAAACCGATAAACCTTCTTCATGATTGTGAAGGCTATAATCGGGATGGTTCCTGATGAAATCTCTTGCAAAGTTTCCTAACTGGAATTGTTTGTCCACTCTATTCCGCAATCCATCAGTTCCTTCATATTTCCATAGTGTCCAAAGTTTGAGGGCGTCATTTCGGCGGCCACATTGCAGAGAAGTTTTACCAGGGTTGTATTCGTCATCGTGCGTCTGGTAGAGGTAGGAAGCATCATTGGCAAAGGAACGGAAGAGTTTTTTCCTGTTCTTCACCAACAAGATGGAACAGCTCATCGGTGTGTTCAACATTTTGTGGGCATTAAGGACGAAAGAATCAGACCGCTCTATGGCGTTTATCAAATGCCGGTGACTACGGCTGAAAATAGTACTACCCCCATAAGCGCCATCTACGTGCAGCCAAAGATTGAATTTGCTGCAAATGTCTGCAATGGGCTCAAGTGGGTCAAAAACACCTAATACGGTGGTTCCTGCTGTTGCATTGACCATGAAGGGCAAGAAACCGGATTTTTTGTCTTTCCGAATTTGAATTTCCAGTTTTTCCGGATTCATACGGCCTATTTCATCAACGTCAATGTAGCGTACAGCCTCACGCCCAATTCCCATAAATGATGCGTTTTTGGCTATGGAGTAATGTGATTCCTTTGAGGTGTACATAACCATTCCCTTGATTGCTCCGCTGTTTCTGATATCGTGGTGAAAATGATCACGGGCCATAATCATGGCCATCAAATTGGCCAAAGAAGCACCGGGGGTGATGGTGCCTCCCGCTAATGGGCCGTACCCGGTTAAAAGATTCATTTTTTGGATGATTTCTTTTTCAACTCCTACTTGCACCCCGGCCACTTTATAAGTGTACATACTGTTGTTCATCAAAACGGCCAGTAAATCGCCCAGAACAGCTTTTCCGTTTCTTCCTCCGAAAAGTTGGTTGAAGAATTTATTGGTGCAGGTTCGAGGTGTATTCAAAACCAGTTCTTCCAGACTTTTTCTGAGTTGCCATTCTTCTAAGGGTTGGTCAGTCAGTTCAAGGTCAAGGAGTTCATTCATTGCTTCGGCTTCGATGGTTGGGCCTACCGGATTTTCAGCCTCTGCCTTTAATAAAGTTGTTGCGATGTCGTGAAATAAACGTAAATCGTCTTCCATATTCTTCTGTAATTAGTCAGTATGATGCAAATTACTTTATTAATCATCGCAGCCCTATATGACAGGTGAATTTTTCTCCCAATTTGTCTTAAACATAGCCGGATCTTAATTTTGGAAAAGTTCGGTAGGCCTGAAAGGTTTATGAAAAGGCAAGAAAAGTAACAACCAAATTTATGAAGCTATTCTCCAAGAACTTAATAAAGAGTATTATCTCACTCTGCAGCCTTATTTCTATTCAAGACGCTGTTGTGGCACAGGAATTAACGCGATTTTATCCCCCGGTTACGGTTGGCGGCAAACAACTCGTCAATGCATGGGCAGGTGGAATGAATAGTCCCCAATGGTCAAAGGCAGACCTCAACAACGACGGAGTCATGGACCTCTATGTTTTTGACCGGAACGGCGGTGCTCACATCACTTTCCTGAATGTAGGGAGCCCCGGTGAAGCCAGGTACCTTTTTGCGCCGCAGTATGCCTCCAATTTTCCAATGGTTTCCAATTTTGCCTTACTCAGAGATTTTAATGGTGATGGTGCGGCTGATTTATTTGCTCATGCCGGTGTCGAGGGCATACCGGGAATAAAAGTTTACCGGGGTTATTTCCAGAACGGACAGTTGAAATTCAACCGCATCAAGTTCAAATGGGAGTTCGATGTTTTAACAGTGCCCAGTGGTGGTGGATTTTTTACCAATATTTTAGTCAATGCGCCCGACATGCCAGCTATCGACGATTTGGATGGAGATGGGGATATTGATATCCTGGGTCTGAACAGTTCGGGTAGTAAAATTCTATTTTACCAGAACCGAGCCGTGGAAAGAGGTTTAACAAAAGACACGCTTCTGTTTGAAGTTGGAAATAACTGTTGGGGTAATATTTTCATTTTACCTTTCTCACAATCTTTTGTTCTCAGTGGCTCAAAAGATACCTGCGCTTTGCGCTTTGCTCCAGATGACGATGACAGAGGACGGCATGGCGGCGCTACACTGAGTGTTTTTGATGCTGATGGGGATGGAGACAATGAGGTACTCTATGGCGACCTTATTTATTCACACATTGTTTTTGGTAGAAATGGAGGGACAAAAAATCAGGCCTGGATTACATCACAAGACACCACATTTCCCAGCACTGATGTTCCGGTAATGATTAACGAATTCCCGGCTGTTTTCAGCCTCGACATCGATAACGACGGCCTCAAAGACCTCATCGCCTCTCCCAATTTGCCTCATAGTACATTTGACCGGCAGGTCGCCTGGTTTTATAAAAACACAAAGGCCAATGACCCAGCAGCTTTAAAACTTCAGAAGAAGAACTTTCTGGTTGATGAAATGCTCGATTTTGGAACTGGCGCTCACCCGGTTATTGTTGATTACAATGCAGATGGGCTGCCTGACCTTGCTGTGGCTAACTTCTCTGCCTGGCTTCCGAATTTCGATCTCGACCCCTTTATTTCTCTGTTTAAGAATACTGGCACTGCTCAAAATCCCAAGTTTGAGTTGGTTGATGAAAACTGGTTGAATTTCAGGCAGTTCAGAATGGAAACCTTTGCATTTGCGCCTACATTCGCCGATATGGATGATGATGGAGACCTCGATTTAATTACCGGAGAGCGCTATGGCACATTGTATTTCGCTGAAAATACAGCAGGACCTGGTAAACCCCTGGCATTTGGCCCCATTCAACCGAACTGGCAGGGGATTGCACTGGGCCAATATTCTGTGCCAATTGTGTACGACCTCAATGAGGATGGGCTGCCGGATCTGTTAATTGGGGAACGAAATGGCAACATTAATTTTATGCCTAACATCGGTTCCAAAGGAAATCCAAAATTTCACTCCAATGCGGATGAATTCCCGAATAATCATTTTTTGGGTAAAGTAAATACTCAACAAGAAGGTTGGGTTACCGGTTACAGCGCCCCTGCTATTTTTAAATCAGATGGCACAACATATCTGGTTTCGGGTTCTGAAGCCGGTAACCTTTATGTTTACAAGGTGAATAAAGACAGTTTGTCAAAGGGGGCTTTTGACCTGGTTGGTAAAGACTACGGCAAACTAAGAGAGGGTGGTATAACCAGGCCCGTTTTTGGAAACCTGAATGGAGATGTCTTGCTGGATATGGTTGCCGGTAATTATCGGGGAGGGGTTGCTCTGTTCAGTACTCCATTTAAGGTGACTCCTACAGTAACTTCTGGTGAAAAAAAGTCAAATACATCTGTTGCGATTTCACCGGTACCAGCGAAAGATCAATTGTATGTTGAGTTGGAAAACAAAAACGGACAATCCATGGAGTTTCAGCTTTTCAATATTGTAGGTCAATTGATGAAAACCGGAACGATCTACAATGGAATCAACTACCTGGATATTTCGTCACTTGTTTCGGGACCTTACATTTTGCGCTTTAACGGCGGAGAAGTATGGACAATTTCAAGGTTTGTTAAGCAATAGGCCCAAGCATTTAGTAATGAGCCCAAAATAAAGTTGCCCAATTGATTTATTAACCACTTAAAAATCAGTTGGAAAACTTTTGCTTTTGCCTACTTGGCCCTAAGGGCCTTGCCCCTTTAGTCCTTCGGGCTTCGAGGTTTACTTTTGCCTTTTACTGAGTAATCAGGTTTTTGGTCAAAACTCGTTATTGATGACTGTAATGATTATTGGAGGCGGTTCTGCCGGATTTTTTGCAGCTATAACTTGTGCAGAAGCTAATCCTGATGCAAGAATTATCATTTTGGAAAAAGGCAACGACGTTCTGCAGAAGGTAAAAGTGTCGGGAGGTGGGCGTTGCAATGTTACCCATGCCTGTTTTGACCCAAAAGAATTGGTCAATTTTTACCCACGTGGCCAGAAGGAACTGATAGGTCCCTTCACCAGATTTCAACCCGCTGACATGGTGGAATGGCTCGAAAACAGAGGTGTCAAAGTTAAAGCTGAAGAAGATGGCCGGATGTTTCCCGTCAGCGACAATTCTCAAACCATTATCGATTGTTTTCTGCGAAGTGCCAGGCAATTGGGCGTGCAATGGTTCACAAAAAAGAATGTGGTGAATGTCAGCAGACGGCAGGCCGATGGGGCTTGGCTCGTTGGCACCCAGGATGGTTCGGAGTATCCTGCAGACAGATTGATGGTTGCCGGAGGCAGTAGCAAGCGATTATGGGACATGATGGCAGATTTGGGACACACTATAGTTCCGCCAGTACCTTCGCTTTTTACCTTCAACATTAAAGATGAACGCCTGAAGGATTTATTAGGGCTGAGTGTACCAAATGCTTTCGTTCAGGTAACAGGAACCAAACTTCAGTCAAAAGGGCCACTTCTCATCACACACTGGGGTTTAAGCGGCCCAGCCATTCTGAAGCTGTCGGCATGGGGTGCCAGGGAATTGGCCCTTGTGAATTATCAGTTTCAGATTCGCCTTTCCTGGACAAATAGCTCTACTGAAGAAGTTCTGGAGGAATTACTGGCTTTGAAAATGACTTGGGCAAAAAAGGCAGTAGATACTCAAAATCCTTTTTCATTGCCCCAACGACTTTGGAAAAAACTGGTTCATTATTCGGGAATCAATACCGGTGAGCGTTGGGCAGACTTGTCTGGTGTAAAATTGGAAAAGCTTGCAAAAGAGGTTTCTGATGGCATTTATGAAGTGCGCGGAAAAAGCACGTTTAAAGAGGAATTTGTAACCGCTGGTGGAGTGTCACTGCAGGAAATTGATTTCAGGAATTTTGAAAGCAGGATTCACAAAAACCTCTATTTCGCCGGCGAAATGTTGGATATTGATGCTGTTACCGGAGGATTTAATTTTCAAGCTGCCTGGACAGGCGGCTATCTGGCGGGTTTAGCGATGGCGAAATAATTTAACCTTGGAAGGATTCAAGATCCTCCCAAGGTTAAGTAATGAGTCAAAAATAAAGTAGCCAAATAGTTTTCTTAACCACTTGAAAATCAGTTGGAAAACTTTTGCCTGCTTGCCCCTGTGGGGTTGCCTTTTTACTTTTTACTTGTTCCTAACGGATTCATCTATTTATTTTTCACTACCAGATTATCCACCCGGTAAGAACTTGTCTTGTTTTGGCTATGACTTCCTACGTATTTAAATCCAATAAACACGGTGCCACTGTAGCCTGACAGGTCAATGGTTCCGGATGGTATCCATGCGTGTTCAATGTCATTTTTTCCTGCCAGTTTGCAGTTGAGGGGCTGCCACGTCGCCAATATTGGGTCACACACATAGTTGTTCGAAATCCAAACGCTGAGACCGTCGTGGGTCCAGAAGGCCTGGGCAGTTTCAAAAGTGACTACCTTTGGTACATTGAGTTTAATTCCGGGTGTAATCATCCATGATTCCATTTCAGCTGCAGAATCGTTGAAAGCGGTGGCTTGAGTATAAACATTTCCGTCAAAGAGTTTGTAAATCCATTTCCTGCTGCCTTTTACGGCTTTGTTTGACCATCCTGTAATGGCAACATCGGCATTGTTAGCACCCGTGTTGAAAGTTTCATTGATAGCGGTGACTTCAGTTATTACCGTACCTGCACATGGGTCGAATACACAACGGGCACCATTCATATCCAGATACTTTACGTCACGTACCAGGAACTGCAGGTCAGACCTGAAAATGCTCAGGATGCCTGTAAAAGTACCCTTGCCTTTTGGGATTTTGGTGCCCGCAAAATTGGCAAAGCCACTCGTCCTGACAATAACGGTTCTTTTGTCGCAGGATTCCAGTGTGCGGTTGTAGGAGGTTTTGGTCACTGGATCTGCAAAAGTCCTTGAAGTGTCGCCGGGGATGAATTGCACATCCTTTAATTGAACCAGTGTGCTGATATCATCAAGAGTCAGCTCCTGTATTTTCTTGACTTTAGGAGCAGGTAAGTCCTTCTTGACACCCTTGATTATGACACCATTCAAGTCAATAATTGGCCCAAGAGTGCCATCTTCTTTTATAAATCCACCTATTTGGATCAGGTTATTGTAATCACCCATCACAAGGTTTTTCAGCTTAATATAAACCTCACGGCCGGCAGGGTAGAATACATAGCTGTCGGAAATGTTGATGATCACTTCGATGCCTCCCGTTTCATCCTGCACGACAAATGTGCGGTACCAGTTGCCGGAGGCATCATCGGCGATAACAATACCTTTTAAAATGAGGTCCTCCTGAATAATCATCAGTTTACCCGGAGTGTATTTAGACTTCAAAGCTTTGATGGTCGTATTTGCCGTTAATCCGGGGTCAACCCCCTGTGTGGGCGGTTGATCGAAATTTTCCTGAATACAGGAGTTTAAGAGGAAAACCGAAACAAGGGTCAGTGCAAATGCAAACAGGAAAGTGACTTTATTCTTCATTGGAAAAATTTTTCAGTTGCTTAAGTTTTTGTCTTAGGAACAAGTAAAAAGTAAAAAGGCAACCCCGAAGGGGCAAAAAGGCAAAAGGCAAAAGGCAAAAGGACCCCGAGTACTCGGGGGAAATTGGAAAATAACCAAGCCCCAGCAACCAACTGCCAACCGCCAAGAGCCAAGAGCCAA
>CAYRDX010000082.1:0-15075 GCA_964423205.1 uncultured Saprospiraceae bacterium
CCAACCTACCTGTACCTCCTCAACCGGTAGTGTAGTCTTAAATGGCCTGCCAACTACAGGAACCTGGACCATAACCAGAACTCCGGGCGGAGCAACCAACACCGGCTCTGGCGCAAGCTTCACCGTACCTAATCTGACATCCGGAACTTATTCCTTCACCGTAAGAAATGCCGCCGGATGCACTTCCTCCGCTTCCGCCAATGCAGTTATCTCGGCACCGCCAACTCCAGTCCCCTCAACATCTCAACTTAACGCGACTTCGGTAACTGGAACATCGGCACGTTTGAATTGCACTGTCGGCAGTATGTCGGGATATCAATGGCAGGCCAGGAAGCAAAATACCAGTTCATGGACTCATGGAACAACAACAACAGTTAATTACTATAATATTACAACGCTTCAGAAAAACACCAGTTATGAGTTTCAGGTTAAATTGAATTGTGGTGGGGTATTTGGAGGATGGTCAGCATCTCAAACCTTCAAAACATTATCCAGTTCACCAGGTGACGAAGGGAATGCAATTCAAGAGGACGAAAGTAATGTGATTGGAGGTATAACGGTATTTCCCAATCCTGCAAATGATGTTGTTCACGTAACTTTTGAAAACCCAAAAGTAAGTGCGATGTCCATTCAAATTCTTAATAATTTAGGAAAAGCAATACTGTCTTTCAAACCGGTACAAATTGAAGAGGGAATTTATCAGAGACAAATTAATTTGGATAATATTCCTTCTGGCATTTATTTGATAAAAGTGAACTTAGACAAGCAGGTAAAAACGGCTAAACTGATTAAAATGGACTAAGGAACAAGTAAAAAGTAAAAAGGCAAAAGGCAAAAGTTTTCCAACTGATTTTCAATTGGTTAAGCAAACAATTTGGCTATTTTATTTTTGACTCATTACTAAGTATTGCCATTACGACTTAAAATTTTGAAATCTGCGGCCGGAGTTTCAGGACTCTGGCCGCAGGCTGCTTTTTTCAAAGTTGAACTCCTTTTTTGTATTATTAAACTTCCCCTCCACCTCCTCCAAACACAAATTCCCCAAACTTCCTTCATGGGTGTGACGAACTTCGCCTTCGAAATGAAATGTGCCATTCTGAACAGATTCCGCAACTTTGTGGTAGGCATCGCGGAAGGGTATTCCTTTCAGTACCTCCTGGTTTACTGCTTCGACCGTGAACAACAGCTTGTATTTTTCGTCGATGAGTATATCGGCGTTGATTTCAAATTCCGGGATGCAAAGGGTAGTTAGCCGGAGGCAGTCTTTGATCTGGGAAAGGGCTGGGAATATGATTTCCTTCAGAAGTTGATAATCTCTGTGATAGCCGCTTATAAGGTTGGAAGTAATGGCACTGACCTGCTGTGGCAGTGTTTGCAGGTGGTTGCAGCGGGCACGAATGAGTTCGAATACATCGGGGTTCTTTTTGTAGGGCATGATGCTGGAACCGGTGGTGTAGGCATCGGGTAATTTCAGGAATCCAAAATTCTGATTAGAAAACAGGCAGACATCTGTTGCGAAGCGACCCAAAGTGGAAGCAAGAGCCGCAATACTGAAACTCAGGAATTGCTCTGTCTTACCACGCCCCATTTGTGCATGAATGACATTGTAGTTGAGCTCACGAAATCCCAAAAGATCAGTTGTCATTTGGCGGTTCAGTGGAAAGGAACTTCCATATCCGGCCCCTGAGCCCAAGGGATTTTGATTGACAATGCGGTATGTGGATTCCCATTGATGCAGATCGTCCACCAGAGTTTCGGCGTAGGCGCTGAACCAAAGTCCGAAAGAGGACACCATGGCTATCTGGGTGTGCGTATAACCGGGCATCAAGACTTTTTCATACTTCTTGCTGCTGGATATGAGGGCCTTGAATAGTTCTTCAATAAGGTTAACAATCTCCACTATTTCAGCGCGGAAAAACAGCCTGAGGTCCACCAATACCTGGTCGTTTCGGGAGCGGCCGCTGTGGATTTTCTTGCCCACCTCTCCCAATTCCCGGGTCAGCATGAGTTCGATTTGTGAATGCACATCTTCCACTCCTGGTTCAATACTGAAATCTCCACTTTCCACTTTCTGGTAGATTTTCTTCAATTCAGCCTGAAGCAGTTGGAGTTCCTCTTTCTCCAAAAGGCCAATGCTTTCCAGCATTTGGATATGGGCAAGTGTACCAATGATGTCCCAGGGAGCAAGTTGCAGGTCGTACTCAGGGTCTTTGCCGATGGTGAAGGACTCCACCAGTTTATTGATTTGTTGCTCTTTTTGCCAGAGTTTCATCGTTTAGATTTTTTTGCCACGAAGGCACGAAGACACTAATGATATTTTGGTTTCAGGTCTTTATATCTGACCTCTGGTCAGAAAATGCTTTTGATTTTATTCTACAAATATTATTGCCCTGCGGGCAATGCTCCTCAATTCTTCATTTCTGGTTGATTACACAAAGCTGCACGCTTGTGTTACACAAAGTATATTTCAAACTTCAAAGTGCGTTAAGACGCTAAGTTTACTATGACCCATACCTAACTCTCAATTCTCCATTTTCAATTCCCAATTCCAAGCATCTGCTCATAGACATCTATGCCATCCAATATCTCCTGAATAAAAATAAACTCATCCGCCGTATGGGACCGTGCCGAATCACCCGGTCCCATTTTCAAAGTTGGGAAAGGCATCAGTGCCTGGTCTGACAGTGTTGGGGAACCAAAGGTCTGTAATCCCAAATCTTTGCCCCGAAGGACCAATGGATGCTGAGGGTCTATCCTTGAGGAGTTTAAACGGAAAGACCGGGCTGTAAGCTTCGATTTCATTTGCTTTTGCAAAGCTTCAAAAACCTGTTCGTTGCTGTAACATTCATTGGTGCGGATGTCGATGACGAAGCGGCAGGAATCGGGTACGACATTGTGTTGTGTGCCGGCGTTTATTTGGGTGACCGTCATTTTCACCGGCCCCAACAATTCAGACTCCTTTTCAAATTGAAATTCCTTCAGCCATTGAATATCTTCCATGGCGATGTAAATGGCATTTTTGCCCTCATTTCGTGCAGCGTGACCTGCTTCACCTTTAGCTTCTGCATCCACTACCAACAATCCTTTTTCAGCAATGGCCATTTGCATTCCGGTCGGTTCTCCAACAATACCCGCATCAATTTTACCAAGGTCTGGAAGTAATGACTCAATGCCATTCTTCCCGGAAATCTCCTCTTCTGCAGAAGCCGCAAAAACGAGGTTCCAACTCAGCTTCTTGCTCTCGTAAAAATGTGAAAACACAACTGCCAGGGCCACTAAAGATGCACCGGCGTCGTTGCTGCCCAAACCGAACAACTTGCCGTCTGCTTCAATTGGGTCAAACGGATTTTTTATCCAGCCTGAAACTGGTTTCACCGTGTCATGATGGGAATTGAGTAAAAGAACAGGCCTGCCGTCAGCCCAATTTTTCGAGCGGGCCCAGACATTATTGCCTTTACGTTGCGTAAGGATATTCTTCGATTGAAGCCATGTTTCAATTAAATCCGCCGTTTTATCTTCCTCACCCGAGAAAGAAGGAGTGCTTATCAACTGTTTCAAGAGGTTGATGGCATCGGATTTAAGTTGGCGGCTTACTGGCATATTTCGGTTCCTTTGTCGCTGCTTTCCGGATGAATGGATGCAGGACTTCCAATAACAATTTTTTGTACTCCTGCCTTTAGAGCGATGAATGCATTGTCTATTTTTGGAATCATGCCTTCCGTTATCACCCCCTTGCCTTTCAGTGCTTTATACGTTTCCCAGTCCAGTTTGTTAATTACAGATGCTTCATCGGTGGGGTCTGAGAGTACTCCTTTTTTTTCAAAGCAATACGTGAGTTTGACTTCAAAATGAGGTGCCATTGCCTTGGCCAGCTCTGTGGCAATGGTATCGGCGTTGGTATTCAGCAACTGCCCCCTGCCATCATGGGTGATGCTGCACAATACCGGGGAGATACCTTCTTGCAGCAATGAGGACAATAAACTACTGTTAACCCTTTCCACATCTCCGGCAAAGCCATAATCAATGGTTCCCTTTTCTCTTTTCCTGCATAATATGACATTGCCATCGGCTCCACTCATGCCTACTGCATTGCAACCCAATGATTGCAATATCCCAACTACATTTTTATTCAAAAGACCGGCATAAACCATGGTCACCACTTCCAGTGTGTCCTCATCCGTGATGCGGCGGCCCTGCACCATCCTGGGTTCTATACCCAGCTTGTGGCAAAGCTCATCGCTTTTCTTGCCGCCGCCATGAATCAGGATTTTCGGGCCTTCAATTTTGCTGAAGTCAGAAAGCAGTTGGTGTAATTTGGGTTTGTCTTCCAGGATTTTGCCGCCGATTTTTATGATGTGGAGTTGTTGCATTGGGAAGAGGTCTCTATTTTGATTTACGATTGATGATTACCCCGGAAGGGGACAAGCATGATTGTTGATTGTTGATGTTTTTTTGATTGACGATTAACGATTGATGATTACATGATTGTTGATGTAATGGGCTAAACGCTCATTTCTGATTTGGTACTTCCATTTGGAAATGAGATAATTAGTTTTTGCCAACTACTGTTTTTGTACTTGCCACAAACATGGAGACAAGCTCGTTATTTTCGTAAATGAGGGCTGCCAATCTGTTTTCAGGGAACCAGGTTCGTTTGTCAATTAATTTTAAGCATATCATCGTTTCCCTGAGTTCCTTTAAACAAATCTTCATTTTATGCAGGAAATCATCTCTGGACTCAGCACTTTGCGCTTCACCATAGTTGAGTGCCGGTGATGTTCCGGACCGCAATAACTGATTACCCAAATGTTTCGCCGCTGCCGTTTTTGGAAGAGCCTCAACAAGGTCAATAACCCGGGAGGCAAATTCGATAAGCCGTGCTTCCATTTCCTGGGGAGTCATTTTTTTCTTTTCCATTTCTAAGGGCATTAAATTCTGCAATCAAAAATATTCCCCCGAAAATACATCAACAATCAAAAGAAACATCAACATTCATCAATCATGTAATCATCAATCGTCAATCAAAAAAACATCAACAATCAAAAATCATGCTTGTCCCCTTCCGGGGTAATCATCAATCGTCAATCAAAAAAACATCAACAATCAAAAATCATGCTTGTCCCCTTCCGGGGTAATCATCAATCGTCAATCAAAAAAACATCATCAATCATTAATCAAGCGATCGTCAATAAATTTCCCATGTCAAATCCCCCAAGTATTTCCTCAATTACCGCCTGTGCCGCATATTCCCTATTCTTAACCTGCACCAGATGCAGCGAACGCGGGTCGTCGATTACTGCATCAGCAACAACAACATTGCGGCGCACCGGAAGGCAATGCATGAACCGGCCATTATTGGTCAGGGCCATCTTTTTGGGAGTTACCATCCATGCCGGGTCAGTATTGAGAATCTGTCCATATTGCTGGTAAGAAGACCAGTTCTTGGCATAAATGAAATCTGCTCCCTCAAAAGCCTTTTTTTGGTTGTATTCCAACTTGACTCCATTGGCAAATTCCTGCGCCAATTCATATCCTTCGGGATGCGTCATTACCAATTCCACATCGCGGGTTTTCATCCATTCCAGAAAAGAATTGGGTACGGCCTGCGGCAAAGTGCGCACATGTGGAGCCCAGGTTAAAACTACTTTTGGCCTGTTCCTGGGTTTGAACTCTTCTATAGTCATGGCATCCGCAAGTGACTGAAGGGGGTGACGCGTTGCAGATTCCATATTGATAATGGGAACAGTGGCATATCGGATAAACTGATTCAGCACATCTTCGCTATAGTCTTTGTCCCGGTCTTTCAGTCCGGGGAAGGTGCGTATTCCTATGATGTCGGCGTACTCGGACACCACAGCTGCTGCTTCTTTCACATGTTCTGCTTTGTCACTGTTCATGATGACGCCATCCTCGAACTCCAGTTTCCAGCCTTCATCCACGTTCATGGATATGACCGACATGCCGATATTCTGGGCTGCCAATTGGGTGCTGAGTCTTGTTCGCAGACTGGGATTGAAAAACAACAAAACCATGTTTTTGCCTACTCCCGGTTTCTTTTGGGTTTGGCCTGCACGCCGGATGTCAAGCCCTTTTTGAATCAAGGCATTGACATCGGGCACATCGTGTATGGAGGTAAATTGTTTCATGACTCTGTTGGATTAGAGGTAGAGGTGACACCTTTTTTGAAAGGAGTCACCTCTGTATTTTATTCAAAGATTCTAAAAACCTGTCTGCTTCCTCTTTTCCAATACTGAGCGGTGGCAGCAAACGCATCACATTTTTATCGGAGGCGGAACCTGTAAACACTTTCTTTTCCTCTATCAATCGCTTGCGCAATGTGGCCACAGGAAAATCGAATTCCAAACCAATCATCACACCGCGGCCTCTTACGGCTCGCAGTCCGTCGATATCCTTCAGTTCTTGCATCAGGTATTGTCCTATTGTATCTGCATTGGCAATGAGGTTTTCGCCTTCCATCACTTCCAAAACAGCGAGACTTGCCGCACAGGCCAGATGAGCGCCACCGAAAGTGGTGCCGAGCAATCCATGTTTGGCTTCGAAATCAGGGCTAATCAGTACCCCGCCGACAGGGAAGCCATTACCCATGCCTTTAGCCACGGTGATGAGGTCGGGTTTGATTCCTGCATACTGGTGTGCAAAAAACTTCCCGGAGCGCCCGTATCCCGATTGAATTTCATCGAGTATCAGCGTCACTCCGTATTGTTTGCAAAAGTTAGATGCAGCCCTGAGAAAATCATCATCAGGAATATGTATGCCACCAATGCCCTGAATACCTTCGATGACAACTGCACAATATTCACCTGTCGACAAACAAGTTTCAAGGTTGTCTTCATCGTTCAACGGGAGGAATGTCCGCTCAAATCCGGAATTGATAGGTGCCTTTTGAATAGGTTCATCGGTGATGTTGATGGCAGCAGAGGTGCGACCGTGAAAGCACTTCTCAAATGCCAGCACTTTGGTTTTGCCATTTCGCCATGAGGCCAGTTTCAAAGCGTTTTCAATGGCTTCAGCACCGGAGTTAATCAAAAAAAGACTGTATTCCTCATATCCACTGGCCTTTCCAAGTTTTTCCGACAGTTCCTCCTGCAAGGTGTTGATGATAAAATTGGAATAGAAGCCTAATTGCTCCAGTTGTTCCCCCACCCTTTTTACATAATGCGGGTGTGAGTGTCCTATCGAAATCACAGCATGACCTCCGTAAAAGTCGAGGTATTCATTGCCGGAGGCATCATAGACATAAGCTCCTTTGCCACTTTTGACATCGATGCCCAGGAGGGGATATACGTCGAATAGCTTCATAAGCTGTTGTTGGTTGTTGGTTGTTGGTTGATAGTTTTAGCGAGGGTCTGTTTCTAAGTGAGGGCCTGACTACGAGTCTAATGTCGTCAACTTAAGGAAAACGACCACGAAGTGGTCGAAAACGAATAGAAAGGAGTTAATGTGGATTAGCAACCCCGCAAGGGGTTGAATGTCAACACAATAACCTTAATTTAACCCCTTCAGGGTTAAAAACCTTTATGTCTTGTACCCCGCATTTCATACGGGTCTATTCACGTCCGACCCCTTACGGGGTCTTAAGTTGACGACATTTGACTACGAGTCAGACCCTCACTCATATTTTTCAAATCAAAAACCAATAGCTTTCAGTTTCAATCCCAGTGTTTCCTCAAAACCAAACATCAGGTTCATATTCTGAACAGCCTGTCCGGAGGCACCTTTAAGCAGGTTATCGATGATGCTGACGATGAATAGTTTGCCATCCACTTTTTCCAGATATAGCATACACTTGTTGGTGTTCACAACCTGCTTTAGGGAAGGGTTTTCAGAGACCATTTGGACAAAAGGAGCATCACTGTAAAACTGGTCGTACAATTCCTCTACATTCTCCAAATCGCTATCAAGACGGGTGTACAAACTGGCAAATATGCCACGGGAAAAATTGCCACGGACGGGTACGAAATTGAGGTCTTTTGAAAAGTCGGGCTGCAGTTGATTAACACTTTGCCGGATTTCGTCCAGATGCTGATGCCGGAACACTTTGTATGCCGATACATTATTGTTGCGCCAGCTAAAATGAGATGTCTCAGTCAGCTGCTGGCCCGCACCACTGGAACCCGTGATGGCATGGATATGCACATCGTTTTTCAGGCTTCCAGTTGCTGCCAGCGGCAACAGTGCCAGTTGGATGGCAGTGGCAAAACAACCCGGATTGGCGATTTTTTGAGCAGACTGTATTTCCTTTTTGTTCAACTCCGGCAAACCGTAGATAAATCCTCCGGAGCTGTCTTTTAACCTGAAATCATTTCCCAGGTCGATGATTTTCACTTTGCCGGAAGGACGGTAATGTTCCATAAAAGTCTTTGCCTTCCCATGCCCCTGACAGAGGAATAATACATCCGGTTCATACGGCATTTCATCAACAAACTTCAGGTCTGAATCACCTGCCAGGTCATCATGAACGGCAGTCACAGACTTTCCTGCATGACTGCTGCTTTGCACGAAAGCTATTTCAACTTTCGGATGATAAACCAGCAAGCGCAACAATTCACCTGCCGTATAACCCGCTCCTCCTATGATTCCCGCCTTTTTCATGACTATTCTTTTTCCACAGAATTAACCGGATTACTTCTGATGGACTGATGTATTTTCAATTGGTTAGCTAGTATTTTGGTAAATCCTTTAACATCGTCGCCGGACCAGCCGCTGTTCATTTCTCCGTATTGTCCAAACTGGCTATTCATCAAATCGAACTCTGATTCTATGCCTTGCAACTCGAAACGGTATGGCAATAATTTGACGAAGACCTTGCCACTGACATCCTCTTGTGTGGAAGTCAGAAAAGCTTCGATATTTCTCATGACCGGGTCGAGAAACTGGCCTTCATGCAGCAACATGCCGTACCAATTGGACAGTTGTTCCTTCCAGTATTGCTGCCACTTGGCCAACACATGCTTTTCCAGCAGGTGATGTGCCTTGATGATGATGAGGGGTGCTGCCGCCTCAAAACCTACCCTGCCCTTTATGCCGATAATGGTATCACCCACATGGATGTCCCTGCCAATGGCATAAGGTGCAGCCAAAAACTGAAGCATCTGAATGGCTTTTACGGGATGTCCGTATTGCTTCCCATTGACTGCCGTCAGTTCTCCTTTTTCAAAAGTCAGCTCAACGGTTGATGGCGTACTTTCACTCAATTGACTTGGATAAGCAGATTCGGGCAGCGCACTTTGAGAAGTCAATGTTTCGGCTCCTCCCACACTGGTGCCCCAGATTCCCTGATTGATGGAGTATTTGGCTTTTTCCTTTTTCCATGGGAAGCCGTGTTTGGCCAGATAATCCACTTCCTGCTGACGTGAAAACTGGTGCTCACGGATCGGCGTTACGATTTGCATATCGGGGCACAGTACCTGAAACACGAGATCAAACCGTACCTGGTCATTTCCCGCTCCGGTACTACCATGAGCGATGGCATCCGCACCAATCTTATGCGCATAATTGGCGATTTCCAATGCCTGGAACATGCGCTCAGCGCTTACTGAAAGTGGGTAGGTGTTATTGCGCAGCACATTTCCGTAAACCATGTATCTGATGCACTGCTCGTAATAGGTCTCCAATGCATCAATGCAATGGAATTGAACCGCTCCCAGCTCCATGGCTTTGTCTTCCATTTCCTTAAGGTCCATTTCAGTAAAGCCACCTGTATTCACGGTTACTGCATGAACTTTCCACCCCTCCTCCAAGGTCAGATACTTGATACAAAAGGAGGTGTCCAGCCCGCCGCTGTATGCAAGTACTATGGTTTTATTCTTTTTCATTACTTTGACTTAAATAAATTTAGTAACGCTTAAAAATTAAGTTCACGATTTACGTTTACTAAACTTTTGGTATCTATTTGGCCTTAAAGAGCCCCAGCGGGGCGATCATATAGGTAGAAAAATTTAAGCAGGCTTTTAAGCTCCAGCGGAGCGTGATTTTCAATTTAATATTCCGCCCCGCTGGGGCTTTGCTCCGTGTGTTGGTTTTTCTACCAATATTTTGCCCCGCTGGGGCTTTGAATTGGGCTTAATGGATACAACTTTTGGAAGTTTTGTTAACGTGGTAGTTTAGTAACCGTTAGGCCTCCAATTCGTGAAGTTGTTTCTTAGTCGTTCCTTAGAGAACCAAATCCTCTATCCTCTCATTCTCTTATCTTCCTTCACACTATGCTTGCAAAATCAAATGCGTGAGGTTCAGCTTCATTTCCTGCTCCTCTTTTGATGGTGCCAGCATTCCCGTGCAAAGGCACATCCTGTGATTGCATCTCATTAAGATATCGTAATTGGGGCAACTCTGGCATCCTTTCCAAAAGTCTTCATCCTGCGTCAGCTCCGAAAAAGTGACCGGAGTATATCCCAACTGTGAGTTGATTTTCATAACTGCCAGACTGGTGGTAATGCCAAACACCCTTGCCTGAGGATACTTGTCCCTTGCCAGATTGAATGCCTTTTCCTTGATAGCCTTCGCCAAACCATTTTGCCTGAATTCAGGTGCAACAATCAACCCTGAATTGGCCACATAGCGGCCGTGGCTCCAGACTTCCACATAACAAAAGCCCACCAGTTGTTCACCCAATAATGCTATAACGGCATTACCGTTGGCCATTTTCCGTTGGATGTACTCAGGTGTGCGTTTGGCAATGCCCGTACCACGCTGTTGGGCAGAAGTTTCGATGAGCTTACTTATATCTTCAGCAAAAGAGAGATGCTGCTCACCTGCAATTTCAATGGATACCTTCATTTGCGAGAGATTGAATTTGTTTTCGGCGATGGGGAAAGGCAGCAAACCTTATCCAAAGCCAGAAGATTAACAAACTTTTTTTGATTGAATAACGGCAGGCTGTAACTAATGCCCACCACGAGGTGGAAAAGAATAATTGCGCCCCTAAGGGCGACGACGGAAATCCTGACGCGTTGCAGTCGGAGAACTCAACGCTAAAAGAATGAATTGATATGTCAGGTTCGTGGTCATGAGGGCGCAAAAGTATGTTTCATTTGGGAATGATGCAAGAATGAGATGAAAGTTTTCCAAAATCCGCCTGATTTCAGAAAACAAAATTTGTCAGAGTCTGACTATGGACTGAGCGTTGGCAACTTTAACGAAAGTTGTCAACGCTCATTTTACTTTACAGATAAAGCAATAAAACCATACCTTCGCTTCCCTGTTATATAGCCGCACCCGGAACATACAGAGCTATATAAATCAAGTCAGCAAATGCACGACACTCAATTACTCACCAAAAAAGAACACAGAGCCACGCGTAACGCCATTTTCATTAAGGGTGCCAGGGCGAACAACCTCAAGAACATAGACCTCGTCATTCCTAAGAACAAGTTGGTTGTAGTGACCGGCGTATCGGGTAGTGGTAAGTCGTCCATTACCATGGACACCCTTTATGCAGAGGGCCAGCGCCGTTACGTGGAAAGTCTGAGCAGTTATGCCCGGCAGTTTTTGGGAAGGATGAAAAAACCGGATGTGGATTACATCAAGGGTATTTGCCCAGCCATAGCAATTGAACAAAAAGTCAGCACTTCCAATGCCCGTTCCACCGTAGGAACTCTTACAGAAATTTACGACTACCTGCGCCTGTTGTTTGCCCGTGCAGGGCGAACTTATTCTCCAGTTTCTGACCAGGAAGTCAAAAGGCATTTCGTGAGTGATGTGGTTGATTTTATAGGAAAATTGCCGGTAGGCACCAAAGTTCAGCTCTTTTGTCCGCTGCCACTAAAATACAAAGACCGCACACTGAAGCAGGAACTAAATCTGCTGCTGCAAAAGGGCTATACCCGTATGTGGCGGGATGGTGAATTACACGACATCCAGGATGTGCTGGAAAACGGCTATTTCGACCTGAAGAAAGTACTGGCTAACTATCTCGGCGAAGACATCCGCATTCTTATCGACCGTTTTGTTATAAAACCCGAAGACGAAGAAAACCTGAAAAGAATTGCCGATTCTGTACAGACAGCACTTTATGAAAGTGAGGGTGAATGCCAGTTGGAAGCTCAACGAACAACAAACAACGAACAACAAACAACTACACACCAATTCAACACCAGGTTCGAACTCGACGATATGGAGTTTCTGGAGCCCAACCCGCAACTCTTTAATTTCAATAACCCCTATGGTGCTTGTCCAAAATGCGAAGGTTTCAGCCGCATAATGGGCATTTCTGAAGATAAAGTCATACCTGACAAGAGCAAGAGTGTTTATGAGGGTACAGTCGCTTGTTGGTCGGGTGAAAAATACGGGCTCTGGTTAGAGGAATTTCTTCAGGCAGCTTATAAGTTCAACTTCCCCGTTCATCGCGCTTACCAGGACCTGACTCCTGCTGAGCAGAAGTTACTTTGGACCGGGAATGAGCATTTTTACGGAATCAACGCCTTTTTCCAGGAACTCGAAGAGAAGCTGTATAAAATTCAAAACCGGGTGATGCTGGCGCGTTACAGGGGACGCACTATATGTCCCGAATGCGATGGTGGACGCCTTCGCAAAGAAGCTACTTATGTAAAAGTCGGAGGTAAATCCATAACCGAATTGGTGGAGATGCCTGTTGACAAACTTTTGAATTTTATTGAAAGCTTGTCTGGGGAAAGTGGGAAGTCTCCAGATAGCACTGAGCAGAAAGTCGTTGACCCAACCAGCAAACTGAATGAAACAGAACAGAAGATTGCGTCCAGGTTATTGCTGGAAATACGCAACCGGCTTCGTTTCATGGTTGGAGTAGGTTTGAAATACCTGACCTTGAACCGGCTTTCGTCCACACTTTCCGGGGGTGAAACACAACGCATCAACCTCACCCGTACATTGGGAAGCAACCTCACGGCATCCATGTATATCCTCGACGAGCCCAGCGTAGGACTACATCCCAGAGATACTGGCCGACTGGTGAATGTTCTAAAAGAACTCAGAGATCTGGGCAATACCGTGGTAGTGGTGGAGCACGAGGAAGATGTCATCAAAAACGCCGATTACCTCATCGACATGGGGCCTGGAGCTGGCATTTACGGCGGTGATATTGTTTTTGCCGGACCTTACGAGAATATTTACCATGAGGACAATAAGAGCCTGACACCCCAATACATGAGCGGAAAGATGAGCATTCCAGTACCGAAGGTTCGTCGAAAGATTTCCAATCAGCTGATGTTGAAAGGTTGCCGGCAGCACAATCTGAAAAACATCGACGTTACCATCCCCCTCAATGCCATGTCCGTGGTAAGTGGGGTAAGTGGCAGCGGTAAAACCACTTTGGTTCAGAACATTCTCTACCCTGCCCTGAAGAAACACTTTGACGATTCCAGTGGCACCAACGGCATTGGACATTTCAACTCTATGGAGGGCGACCTGAAACGCCTTACGCAGGTGGAAATGGTGAATCAAAGTCCCATAGGCAGATCCAACCGATCCAACCCGGTAACATACGTAAAAGCTTATGACAGCATCCGCAACCTAATGGCCAACCAGCAACTGAGCAGGATTAGAGGTTACAAACCCGGCTTCTTTTCATTCAATGTGGATGGCGGACGCTGCGATACCTGTAAAGGGGAAGGCGAGCAAATTGTGGAGATGCAATTTCTTGCCGATGTCAGGCTGGAGTGTGAGGACTGCAAAGGACAACGGTTTAAGGCGGAAATTCTGGATGTGTTGTACAAAGGCAAAAACATCAACGAAATCCTGGACCTCAGCGTAGAGGAAGCACTTGAATTCTTTGCAGAGCAAAAGGATATAGTCAGCAGAATCAAACCTTTGTTTGATGTAGGCCTTGGTTACGTGAAGTTGGGGCAATCGTCGAGTACGCTGTCTGGTGGTGAAGCGCAGCGGGTAAAACTGGCCAGTTTTCTTGGTAATGGAAATGGAAGGGACAGGCTATTGTTTATTTTTGATGAACCGACAACAGGACTTCATTTCCACGATATCCGAAAACTGCTGGATGCGTTGAATGCATTGGTGGAACAGGGTCATACAGTACTTATTGTCGAGCACAATATGGAAGTCATCAAATCCGCCGACTGGGTTATAGACTTAGGCCCGGATGGCGGCATTGAAGGTGGTAATTTGGTTTTTCAAGGTCGCCCTGAGGACTTGATTAAAGTGAAAGAAAGCTGGACTGGAAAGTACCTCGCATCCAAACTGAAATAGTCATGAGCAACTCCTTTCAGATACTTGAAGTCACTCCGGAGAATGTCTCCGAATTGGGTTTTTATTGCGTAAGAAATAGCAAATCTGCTGGCCACAAAGCGAAACTGACCTGGTTTCTTCGCAATTATGAGAAAGGTCTGAAAATCAAAATTGCCGCAGACGGCTCTGGCAAACAGCTTGGATTTATAGAATACATTCCGGCTGAACATGCATGGAGGCCTGTGGTTGCTCCTGGCTGGTTTTTCATCCATTGCATCGCGGTTTTATCAAAAGAAAACCGGAAGAAAACCCTGGGCTCCGAACTGCTGCATTCCTGTTTGGAT
The DNA here is from genome assembly GCA_964423205.1 of uncultured Saprospiraceae bacterium. Lineage (GTDB taxonomy): Bacteria > Bacteroidota > Bacteroidia > Chitinophagales > Saprospiraceae > UBA6168. Next base: position 14,520 of record CAYRDX010000082.1, read on the forward strand.
GATGCTCTGAACTCAGGGAAACAGGGAGTTTGTACCATGACCAGTAAAGGTCCCTGGGTTGCCAATAATTCCTTGTTTATTCAAAACGGTTTTGTTGTAAGTGAAGAACTCGACCGATTCGAACTGATGAGCAAAAGTCTCACAAATAGCGATTCAAAACCTCAATTCATCAATTGGCTGGATAAACAAAAGAAGCTGAAAGGATGGCATCTGATTTATTCTGACCAATGCCCATGGCATGAAAAATCAGTAACCGTCCTTTCTGATGAAGCAAAAATTCAGGGAATTAATTTGAACGTCACCAGGTTGGCAAATGCCAAAGAGGCACAACATGCACCTTCCGGATTCGGCACTTTCAGCCTCATAAAGGATGGGCAACTACTCGCCGATCATTATATCAGTCGCACCCGGTTCTTGAATATTCTGAAAACGGTGTGAGGGAAGCCGGCTGTTGGCTTTTAGCGGTTAGCTATGGGCTGGCTGGGGGCTTAGAAATCTTATTATGCTTTTTAAGCCCTGAAAAAACCCATAATTTGACCGCGAAAGACGCAAAGGC
>CAYRDX010000083.1:0-15050 GCA_964423205.1 uncultured Saprospiraceae bacterium
CAGGTGTTTTTAAAACTCAATAAGGATCAAGCAGTTTCGAACTTTTCGTCAGATCTCTTAAAACATAAAGCAGTTGATCTGCTTAGGGAGGAATTAAGCATGTCTTTGAAGAACCCAGAGCTTCCTCAATTACCTTTCAACTATCTGGAATATCTTAAAAGCCACCAGGCTGATCATTTGGATTCAGACATCAGTTTGGCTACCATTTTCAGCAGAATGGACGAAAAAAGCCGAATGGTTTTAGACCTCGCTTTTTTTCAGGTTATGCCAGAACATGAAATTGAACAGCACCTCAATATTCCGACAGGTTCTGTAAAGCCACGACTCCGCCGTGCAATGCGAGAATTACGAACAGTTTTGGAGCAGTAAGAATGATTTAACCAAAAACACAATGTCAAACCTTCAGGCACTCATTACATCCGGAATACTGGAACTTTATGTTTTGGGCCTAGCATCAGAGGAAGAAACGAATGAAGTGAAAACGGCCATGGCCAAACATCCAGAGTTGCAGCAAGAATTAAATGCCATTAGGAATGCACTTCTGGCCTATTCCAGCGCACATCGCGTTGCTACTCCCTCCGGCCTGAAAGAAAGCATTTTGGAACAACTTCAGCAGTCGCCAACTGATAAGAATAAAGCCAAATCAAAAAACACAGTCAAAGATCCATCTCCAACTTACCGCAACAAGGAGAATGAAACCAGTGCGGCACGCGCCCTGTTACTTGGGCTGTTGGCTATTGGATTCGTGTTGGCAACAGCTGCGGCATATTATTTTTATCAGGAAGTAGACAAGACTACTGAACTTTTAAAAGCAGAGAAAGAAAAAATAACTGCCTTAAGCCAAAACAACAATGAAAGGACTCAAACAGAGGCAGAACTCATTAACCAATTGGCTTTTATTCGCAAGAAAGGAATCCAGCAATTTCAGATAAAAGGAACAGAAAAATCCCCGGAAGCTTTTGTTTCAATATATTATGACTCCGCTGCCCGAACAGGTTATTTCGACCCCGTAGCTCTACCCAATCCTGGTGAAGGTAAAATTTACCACTTGTGGAGCATTACAGGAGGAAAGGTTACCTTCATAGCCAGGCTGGATACACAAAAGGAAGACAAAGTGATGCAGCTACTTGAAAAGTTTGATAAACCCAATTCGTTTATCATAACCCTGGAAAGCACACCAAGGGCAGAAAGTCCGGACTTGGGAAATATTATTCTGGCCGGAGTAGTTCCAAGAACCTGACAGAAGGGCTTTTGTTGTACAACTAATCCCTTTCCCAAAACCACCTTTCTTCTTATTACCTTTGCCGCATGAAAAAACATCTTGTAGCACCTTCAGTCCTTGCTGCTGACTTCACCCGTTTGTCAGAGGAGTTTGATATGGTCAATAAGAGTGAAGCGGACTGGTTTCATCTCGACGTAATGGATGGCAGCTTTGTTCCCAATATTACCTTCGGGGTCTTCATTATGGAGGCCATGAAAAAAATGGCAAAAAAACCGCTCGACGTACACCTGATGATAGTGGAACCTGAGAAATACATTGAAGACTTCAGAAAAGCCGGTGCTGATGTCATCACTGTGCATTATGAGACTTGCCCGCACCTGCACAGGACCTTGCAGCAAATAAGGGAAAGCGGAGCAAAAGCTGGTGTGGCCTTAAATCCTCACACTTCGGTTTCACTGATAGAAGATGTATTGGAAGAAACCGACCTCGTCTGCCTCATGTCAGTAAATCCCGGATTTGGCGGACAAAAATTCATCTACCGAACAATTCCTAAAATAAGGGCCCTGAAAAAAATGATTATTGAACACAATACAGCTACATTAATTGAGATTGATGGAGGTGTAGGTCTTCAAAATGCCGAAAAAATCCTGGAAGCTGGTGCCGATGTGCTGGTAGCTGGAAGCAGCGTGTTCAAAGCTTCAAAACCTTTGGAAGCAATTTCCAGGCTGAAAGCATTGGGAAAAGAATCCATTTTAGTTTAGCAGAAGAATGAAGATGATCACTATGAAAAGAGTCCTGGTTAAAATTCCCATTCTGTGCTTTAGGCCAGTTCTTCTGGTGGGTTTTCTGCAAATGTGCTCTTTGTGGCTGAGCAGTCAGACTTCAACCATAAACATCATCTGGGCAAACGAATTCAATTACCGCATTGAGGGGAACGACACACTACAAAATCTGGTGGGTGGTGTGGAACTCAATCAGGATACTGTTTACCTCTACTGCGACAGCGCGGTTATCAAAAACAGCAGAACAGTAGTCGCCAAGGGCAATTTCATTCTCCAGCACGGAACGGCGCTCAGCATTTTTTCAGACTCAGCTGTGTATAATGGCACTGCAAAACTCGCCGATTTGAAAGGCAATGTGTCGCTGATAAAAAATAAGCAGAAGTTATTTACTGATAGTTTGAGTTATAACACCACCACCAAAATCGCTACCTACCGGAATGGCGCCAATCTTTACGACGATACAACCCGGATAAGAAGCAAGCGCGGTTATTTCCACGCAAAAACCGACGACGTCTTTTTAAGCGAAAATGTAAGTGTTAGCAATTCCGAATTTTCGTTGAAATCGGATACCCTGAAGTTTAACGCCACTAGCAAAATTGTCACCTTCCTGGCTCCCACAATTATATTATTGGATTCGGCCAGAGTTTATACTGAACAAGGTTATTACGACATCAACAACAAAAGGGCTGACTTCTATTCCAGCCCACAGTACGTCAAAAAAACAAAAAAGGCCTGGGCGAATTTTATCCGTTATAATGGAAAACTGAAAGAAATTCTGTTGATGGGCAATGCATATGTGGAAGATACCGCTTCACTTGCTTTTGCTTCTATCATCCGTTACAATGAAAAAACTGAGGTGACGACTTTATCCGGTTCAGCCTTTATCCGCGATAAAAACAGAACCATCACCGGCGACACTGTAGTCTATGACGCGTTAAAGGAAACTTATTCAACCCGCGGCAGGACCCATATTGTGGACGGCGCCCAGATTCTGGAAGCCGACCAGGTCGACTATGACACCGACAGGGAAATTGGTTCTGCAAAGGGCAGGGTCATCTGGCAGGACACACTGGAGCGCATCATAATTCAATGCCACTTTGTGGAGCACTCTGACAAAACCAAATACCTGAAGGCTGTTGGCGGTTTTGATACCACAACCGTCATTCAGGATAGCTTGCAGGTTGTGGTTCCAAAAGGGCGTCCTCTGCTCATCAAACTCATGGAAAGTGATTCTCTTTTTGTATCGGCGGATACGCTGCTTTCCCTGCGTCCAAGTGACCTCGTGAAGCGCGACACTTCAACCAAAACGAGAACCCCCGCTCCTGGTTCATTATTAATAGACACTTCCGCTGTCGCCAAGGATACCATTGTAGCCCTGGAGTCTTTCGCCGAGTCCACTGCCAAAGAAAAAAAGGAAGAAGAGCGAATTATACTTGCCTACCGTGAGGTGAGAATTTTTAAAAATGACATGCAAGCCGTCTGCGACTCGCTATCTTATAGCAGAGCGGATTCCATGTTCCGGCTTTATAAAAAGCCATTTATCTGGGCCGACCAATCACAATTCAGGTCTGATACAGTTATTATGTTACTGGCCAATAACCGCATTGACCAGGCATTGCTCCGCAATGAATCCTTTATCGTCACCTCACCCAACAATAGCGTTTACAATCAGATAAAAGGCAGAAACAGCATTGCTTCATTTACAGATGGTAAAGTATCGAGTGTGCGAGTGGAGGGTAATTCGCAATCGGTGTATTACGTACTCGATGATGACAACAAGTACATCGGCGTAAATAAGACAGAATGCAGCGATATGAAGCTGGTGTTCACCAATAATGACGTCACCAGAATTGTTTTTTACGATCAACCAAAATCATCCCTTACACCAATGAAATCTGCTGACCTGGAGGCACTGAAATTGCCAGGATTCAGTTGGGATGCAGCTTTGCGGCCAAAATCTGTGGAGGATATCAGTCGCGTGAAAAAAGAACTAAAAACCGCAACTCCGCCATCCGCGCCACCTGCAATCACCTCGAAGACTGAAACGGAAAAATAAGTTTAAGACTTTAAACTAATCACTTCATGAAATTTGCATTGGGAAGCGATATGGATATGCCAGTCGTGCACAGAATAGCTGAAGAGCTGGGTAAACTGGGGCATGAAGTTACCCTGTTTGGCGCCATGGTTGAAAGCCCTTCCCTCTGGTCCACAGTGGCTTTACAAGTGGCAAAAAAAGTGGCTTCAGGAGCATACGACAACGGGGTGCTTTTCTGTTGGACCGGAACGGGAATTAGCCTTGCTGCCAACAAAGTGAAAGGCATCCGGGCAGCACTTTGCAATGACGCCGAAACTGCCGCAGGTGCCCGGAAATGGAATGATGCCAACATTCTGGCCATGAGCCTTCGCTCCACTACAGAACAAGTAGCCAAAGAAATTCTGAAAGCTTGGCTTTCCAATGATCCAAGTACTGACCCTGAGGACGTGGAAGCTTTGAAATTCCTTTACAAAGCCGAGGAAGAACTTTACAAACAGTAGGTTTTGGATTATTTCACACCTGAGTAATGTTTAAAAATGACCACACTGTTTATAGAGTAAATTTTTCCCGCAGATTGCGTGGATTTAGCCACTGATTTTCGCAGATGATTCGCTCTGCGGAGTCCGCCAGTCCATTTACGTTTTTTTTTAACCACAGAGACACGGAGTTTCACGGAGTACTCTCTGTGTTCATCAATGCTCTCAGTGTCTCGTGTTAAAAAACTCCTCAGGCAAATCCGCAGGAAAAACTCCATATCCGCATTTTACCTAAATTCGCATCCGTTCCATAAAGAAAAAACTATCCATGAGAAATGTGCTGATGACGGTAATTTTTTTCTGGTTTTTGCCGGTAATGCTGCTTTCGCAAAACCAAGAAGCCCTGTTCCAAAAAGCTAACGATGCTTTTCGTTCCGGAAAGTACAAGTCCGCCATTTCCGATTATGAAGCATTACTGGATCGTGGCTTCATAACCGCCGACTTGCACTACAACCTTGGGAACGCCTATTTCCGCAATAAAAAATTGGGAAAAGCGATACTGCACTACGAAAAGGCTTTATTGCTGAGCCCTGGAGATGAAGACATGCGACATAATCTCCAGCTGGCCCGGAATAAAGTCAATACTGACCTGACACAGCTCCCCGATTTTATTTTGCTGGAATGGTGGAGAAAAATGAGTACCCTGTTACCACCCAACATTTATGGAGGAATAGCAATCGGCTTATGGTGGTTTGGTTTTGGGGCCCTTTCGTTCTGGTTGTTTGGCAGCACCCGAAAAAAAAGAAAGTGGAGCTTTCTTATCGGTATAGTCCTTTTAATACTGAGTGCCCTGCCTTCAGCACTTGCTTTTAGCCGTCAGACTCAGCAAAAAAACAGCAAAACGGCCATCATCATCAAAGGCAATGCATCATTCAGAAGTGCGCCGGATGATGCCGGAAATGAAATCATGAAACTACCTGAGGGCTTGAAAATCAGTATTGAAGACCAACTCGGTGACTATTCCAAAGTCAGATTACCTGATGGCGAAGATGGCTGGCTGGATAATGAGGCTTTTGAGGACATATAGTATTTCACCTATTATCTCACTTGCTCCAATTTATGTGGCTAATTTTAACCTGAATTTTCAACTATTAGGTAGATATTGAAAGGCACAAACAGGCTGTAAATTTGTCAATTTACTGAGTGGCAGCGCCACAAAATATTTGTAGAAATTTTATACCCAATCTTTCAGGTGCAGCGCACCGTGATAGGTTGTTTTTTCTAATAAGGTTTCCACTTAAAGAGTTATACAATATGGCAAATACTTACACTCAATGCTATTTCCACTTGATTTTTGCAGCTAAAAACAGAGAGGCTTTAATTGAAAAAACCTGGAAAAATGAACTGGAAATGTACATTACTGGAATCGTCCAGAATCACAAACACAAAATGTTGGCAATTAATGCCATGCCCGAACACATCCATATTTTTATAGGGTACAATGTAAATCAGTTGATTCCTAAATTAGTGGAGAACATCAAAACCTCCTCCAATGCCTGGATTAAGGAAAAAGGCTTTTCAAAATTCAAATTCGATTGGCAAAAGGGCTATGGTGCATTTACACATCCTAGATCTCATTTGGACACCGTTATCAAATACATTCAAAACCAGGAAATACACCACCGAAGGCAGTCATTTAAAGAAGAGTATCTGAAGATATTGAGAGACAATGAGGTTGTTTACAATGATGCTTATCTTTTTGAATTCTTTTGAATATTTCGGTGCTACGCACCTTTGACCATGTTTCCTTTCTGACTACAGATATCTTGCGGCTATGCCGCTTCAATTAAGTCATAAGTTTTTCACTCCAAAAATAACTCACAAATTGTACAGTATTTGGAGCATACATAGCTGCAGGGAGAACAATATTACAAAAGAAAATTACCGGACGGCGAAGATGGCTGGCTGGATAATGAGGCTTTTGAGGACATATAGTATTTCACCTATTATCTCACTTGCTCCAATTTATGTGGCTAATTTTAACCTGAATTTTCAACTATTAGGTAGATATTGAAAGGCACAAACAGGCTGTAAATTTGTCAATTTACTGAGTGGCAGCGCCACAAAATATTTGTAGAAATTTTATACCCAATCTTTCAGGTGCAGCGCACCGTGATAGGTTGTTTTTTCTAATAAGGTTTCCACTTAAAGAGTTATACAATATGGCAAATACTTACACTCAATGCTATTTCCACTTGATTTTTGCAGCTAAAAACAGAGAGGCTTTAATTGAAAAAACCTGGAAAAATGAACTGGAAATGTACATTACTGGAATCGTCCAGAATCACAAACACAAAATGTTGGCAATTAATGCCATGCCCGAACACATCCATATTTTTATAGGGTACAATGTAAATCAGTTGATTCCTAAATTAGTGGAGAACATCAAAACCTCCTCCAATGCCTGGATTAAGGAAAAAGGCTTTTCAAAATTCAAATTCGATTGGCAAAAGGGCTATGGTGCATTTACACATCCTAGATCTCATTTGGACACCGTTATCAAATACATTCAAAACCAGGAAATACACCACCGAAGGCAGTCATTTAAAGAAGAGTATCTGAAGATATTGAGAGACAATGAGGTTGTTTACAATGATGCTTATCTTTTTGAATTCTTTTGAATATTTCGGTGCTACGCACCTTTGACCATGTTTCCTTTCTGACTACAGATATCTTGCGGCTATGCCGCTTCAATTAAGTCATAAGTTTTTCACTCCAAAAATAACTCACAAATTGTACAGTATTTGGAGCATACATAGCTGCAGGGAGAACAATATTACAAAAGAAAATTACCGGACGGCGAAGATGGCTGGCTGGATAATGATGAATTTGAAGGTATTTAGGATGCCTACTTTTTCTTGATATTCAGCAAATCAGCAATGGAGTCAAATTCCTTGCGGAAGCTCAAACCCACACCAATTTTGTTTCTTCTGCCACCGGCAATATCGGGTTCAGTGCTGTTGTAGGCTTTAATCTTGAACCTCCTGTCTTTGGTAAGAACATACTCAATCAGGAACTCCCCTGCCAAAAGGGAGCTGTTGGTTGGATACAAAGTACTGCCTCCAGAGATGTCGAAATTGCCCCCAACGTGTACATAAATCCGGTCAGAGACGGTCACTTTCAGCCGACCCTGTAATTCATTGTTTGCAAAGGATGAAGGGTCATCGATGGCACCACCTGTATATCGGCTGTAAGAAATATCGAGGTCAATGCCCTGAATGAGATTGCTGCCGGTGAAAAGTTCTGAAACAAATTCCGTCAGGTAAATGGAAAGTTGGTTCGACAACATCTCACTGAGGGTTTTGATACCCACATCACCAGCCTGTAAAGTGTAACCGGATGGTAAGAATTGCCCCAAAACAAGCAAGCCGAAAACCTGCCGGTTTAGTTCATTTGGATCCTGGCGAATGACCCTGATTTTATTTTCTGCATAATTGCGGAGTTCACTTTCAAGCGAAGGGAAGTCAATATCAAAATCAATATCAGGTTTGAAGAGGCTGCCGTTCAGTTTCATGGTCAGGTCAACAGGTGTGTTGGTTCTGGCCAGAGTCTGTAAATCAGAGGAGGCTGTTGCCAGGTATTCCGCAATAAAATTGTAAACGGAAGTGCTGAGGGATTTGTAAACCGCACCCACGTTTATGGTGGCGTTAAATGGGTCTCCGGTCCAGGTCACCGTACCGCCCTGCTCCACTTCAAATGGTTTGTTCAGGATGAGGTTCATCAGCGTAAACAGATAATCTCCGCTGGCTATGACATACTGGCCATACATATCGAAACGGCCTTCGCGCGTCATGATAATTTTGACACGGCCATCACCAGTGCCTTTCAGTACATCGCCCCATGCCTTGTCAAAGATGAGCTGCATTTCTGCCACCTGTGTCAGGTCGAGGTCAAACTCCATGTTCATGCCCCGAAGTTCTGTGGGTTCCAATTCTTTGTCGGAATCGTTATCTGTTTGATTTCTGAAAGTGAGGAAACCTGAACCCGTTGATGAAGAAGTGCTCTTGATTGGAATAATCAGCCTCGAACCAGGCATAGTCCGGGCGTTGACGTAGAGGTTAGCTTGTTTAAAGTCACCAGTAATTCTGACATATCCTGTTCCAATGGCAGTACCATAAAAAATAGGATTGTCTTTGGATGTAAATTCAAAGCCGAGGAAGGCCCTGTCCTGTTCAGTGCTGATTTTTACATCCAGGCCAAAGTTGCTCAAATTCTCGTGGGTGATACCACCCTCCACAAAGGCTTTATTGTTGAACTTATCGTACACGATGTTACCTGTGCCATCGAACAGATTGCTGCCCACCTTTACAGAAGCCTCAGGGATAAAGTATTTTGTCTTGAGGGGATTCAGCACAAAACTGCCTCCTGCGATTTCAACAGAACCATCGAGCATGGGCTTCTTCGGAGTTCCATAAAATCTTACTTTTTCAGTACTGGCAGCACCCCTGACTTCAGAAACATCTTCCACGAAATAAGTCAATATCCGCACAGGATAATCCTGGAAAGTCAAATCAAAATCGAAATAGTTCGCTTCACTCTCCACCCATCTCAATTGTGAATGCCCCTCGAAAGAAGGAGGGTTGAAGTATCCGTTGGCAGCTAAAAACATGGTGTCGTGCTGTATGGACGCAAAGGCATGAACAGTCTCTTTCAGGCTATTGGTAGATGCATCAACACGAAGCACGCCATAATCATCACCATGAATGGTAAGGTTATCAACACGAAGAATTCCGGATAGCCCCTGAAACTTGAAAATGTCTTTTACTTTAATGATGACATCTCCGATACCGGAAATCTCGTGGTTTTTCTTGTTGAGTTGTTGGAAAAAATCCAAGGATTGCAGCGGATAATTTTTGAGCTGAAATTCGAGGCCCTCGCTTTTCACGCTTTTCAAAACTATCCGTTGATCGCCATTGGTGAGCAAAAAATTATTGGTTTCTATGGACCCATTACCGATTCGCACCAGATTGCCTGTGTTGATTTCCCACTTCTCGTTCAGGATGACCAGGTCGGACTGTTTGAAACTAACCCGCCAGAATTCATCGCCTTCCAAAGACAGGACACCGTTGATGTTTACGTTGTCGAGTATCTGGTTGAAGTTGGTGGAAACGAGCAGAAACTCGAGGGTGTCCATGTAAATGTCTCCCATAAGCTGAATGGGTTCCAGGTGCTGGGTTTCACTAAGATTGGTCCTTACTACACCGAGTTGAAGATTTCCTTCATTTCCGTCAAGCCTCGTCCTGAAATACACATCATTGAACTCTACATCGCCAAAACTCCAAAGCGGTATTTCTATTTCGGAGGTGAAAATATTGCGAAACCCATCGTAAAATCCTGAAATGCGCGACTCGTCGAACCCTTTGATTTTTTCTTCAAAAAATCCAAACAGGTTTTGCAGTTCGCGAAACTGAACTACGTATTCGAAACGGGCCGTATCACCCGGTTCTTTCACCGCTTTTAAATTAAATCGCTTCGCAAAACCGGGAAAATTGGAATTTATAAAGTGGACAAACTTACCGGGGACTTTTTCAATATTGAAATCGCCATTCAACTCCATTTCTCCCAAATTGGAAACTAAAGAAAACCTCTTCTCAGTTTCTGAAGTTCTGGTGGAGGAAATATCTGCATAGGTAATGTACAAGGTATCTAATTGGTTTTTTACCAACAAAAAGTTCGAGAAACGGGCCGTACCAAGAGCATCAGATATTTTGGTACCCTTAAAGTTGAAGGCGACTTTTCCATTGAACTGAAAATCCTCTTTGGCGATATTCAGAGGCTTGAGTGCCAATTGGTTGATGTCGGCTTCAAAATTGAAGGAAGGAATAGAATCCAGAAAGTCTATTTCACCCTCGAACCGGAAGTTGATATTGGGGTCGTCAATGGCAAAAGTTCCGTCAAAGAGATTGCGTTGAATCTGACCGTTCAGGTTGAGGTTTTCGTATTTATATCCCTTGAAAAAAAAGCTGTCGATGGTTGCTTCCAGCTTGGCCTGTGCAGTCAGGGAGGTGAGGCCCTTACCCTCTTTAACGTGCGAGTTGAAGGTAACTTTCCCAAAATCCGGGTTTCCGGTCCATTTGCCGAGGTTAAAGTTTTTGAGGTACAAATCGCCCGAATATCGTGCATTCTCCCGGCCATCTTTCAACTTCAGGTTCATGAACATGGTAGCAGAACCCAGGTCGGAAATCAGGGTGCCATCAGCAACGAAATCGACAAAGAAACCATCGAATTTGCCACTGAAGCTCACATCTCCCAGGCGGTCAAAATTTTCCGGAGGTTTAAAATCTGGAATCAGTTTGCGCAGGGTGTACACATTGGTGTTGAGTTTTCGGAGGTTGAGGTGAAGGAATTGTTCATCCAGTACCGCAAGATTACGGGTACTGAAAGAGCCTTCCAGGTTTGCGCCGCCAGCGATATTTATTTTCAGGTTTCTGCCATCGAGCCGGTTTACCGGTCCTTTTATCAAGCCTTCTATTTGAATCTTTTCTTCTCTGTTTTCTCTGAAAAAAGTATTGCGGTTTAGAGCCGGAGCAAAGGTCATGATATCGGACAGCATCACATCTGCATTGTGGAAGCGTGCTTCCATTCTGACATCATTTTCAAAATCGTCAAACGCACGGTAGGAATTGTAGCGAAAAATAAGCGTATCCCCTAAAATACTATTAGGGGTCTTAAGCTCGAGACCGTACAACTCGGCTCCTGTACAAGTCACTGCAGCGTTCTTAACCGAAAGATTCTCCAGCACAAAGCCGCTGCTGTCGCGGGCCGACATGTTTTCAATTTCTCCATAGAAATTCAGGTCATTGTACGACAGGTCTTTCACCCGTAAATTGATGTCAAAAACATCCAACCAGTTGTAATTGAGAACCTCAGGGCCAGTTGTTCTGAAGGGTTCCTTTTCCAGGTTTCGAAGGGCAAAACGTCCGGCACTGAGTGAAAACTGTTTTACTTTGATCTTTAATGTCAGGGTATCCTCCTCGCTGGCTCCCAGCGATTCTGCTACTAATGGAGCTGCTTTGGCTGCTGTAGATAGTGGGGTTTCAGGGGTAGAAATGATAGCAATATCAGGCTGCCTGATATCAATTGTAGAAACCTCAATAAGTTTATTCTGAAGATTGAAAACATCAAAATGCGCAGTAGCACCGGCCAGGTGAAAATCATATAACGCACCTTTCACTTCATCAGAAATCACCATACGAACATTGTTGAGGAAAAAATGGCGCAAATTGAGCTGAACCGGCCTTTTAGCTTTATCGCGTTCTTTTGGCTGGTCGAGTCCGAAATAAGTCAACACAAAATGGAGGTTATTGACTGCTTCTCCTTTCTTCCGGGAAATACTGATGCTTGCATTTTCAAGAGTCAGCGTTTCCAAATTGAATTTCTTAAAAAGCAGAAAGTAAAGGCCAGAGTGGTTGACCCTGAGGTTTCCCGCATAAACGAGCGTATCTCCAGCGAGGTCTTCAAGATAAAAATCTTCAAAAATCACCCGGTTGAAAATGCCCAGCGAAACCCGGTCGACAGAAACGGTTGTTTTCAACTCCTTTGACAAATAGGAAGTGACAAATTCAGCTGTTTTGCTCTGTACCCAGGGAATTTGAAAAGCGAGAACGGGAACTATGATGAATAAAAGAAAGAGATTAAAAAGCCAGCGAAGCCATCTGGGGAAGCGCATACCTACTCTGACATCCTCGTAATCGGGCATGTGCTGCTCGATGACTTCGAGCAAATTTTCACCACTTTCGTTGCCAGACTGTAGGTTTTCATTATCCATGCCAGAGCCCAGGTTGCTTCTTGAGTAAAAAACCCGAAGTTAGTGGGATTTTGTTGGAGGAAAAAACCGATTTAACGAAAGTTTATTGCCTGTCTGTGATATGGGGAAGGGCCTTTTGTCTGGTTATGACCAGTAAACATTTGGGATTTATGTTTTACAATCAGAATATCGGAAGTTAAACTATCAATTCATACAGCATCGGATTATCCTGCAAACTTTGATACTTCATTCCAGATTGGTCGAGTCGCTCAATCAAAGCCGTGAAGTCCTCCTTCTGGTGAACTTCAATGCCGACCAACGCAGGGCCAGATTCCCGGTTGTGTTTTTTGATGTATTCGAAATGGGTGATGTCGTCAGATGGGCCCAAAACCTTGTTCAAAAAATCCCGTAAGGCGCCGGCACGCTGAGGAAAGCGTATGATGAAATAGTGCTTTAAGCCTTCATACAATAGAGATCGCTCTTTAATTTCCTCCGTTCTGGCAATGTCATTGTTGCTGCCGCTAATCACACAAACGACTGTTTTACCCCGGATATCTTCTTTATATTGATCCAGTGCTGCGACGGAAAGAGCACCGGCCGGTTCAACTACTATACCTTCCTCGTTGTAAAGAGTCAGAATGGAACTGCACACTTTTCCTTCGGGAACGACGATCATATCCTGCAAGACCTTCTGGCAAATGTTGAAAGTCAATGTTCCCACTTTTTTCACTGCCGCACCATCGACGAAATTGTCGATGCTTTCAAGCTGAACAACCTTGCCCTGCTTAAACGACTCAAACATGGCTGGTGCTCCTTTGGGTTCAACGCCAACTACGGCAGTTGATGGGCTGATTTGACGGAACAAACTGCCCAGTCCGGCTGCTAATCCGCCCCCACCAACCGGCACAAACACATAATCAACCGATTGCTGCAATTGCTCGAGGATTTCAGCTCCAACAGTTCCCTGTCCTTCAATTACCTTGATATCGTCAAAAGGGTGGATAAACGCAAGAGACTCCGATTCGGCAAACTTTAGTGCGAACCCATAAGCATCGTCGAAGGAATCACCGGTCAGCACTACTTCTACTGAATCACCTCCAAATAAGCTGACTTTTTTGATTTTCTGCTCAGGTGTAACAGCAGGCATAAAAATCTTACCGGTGGTGCTCAATGCCCGGCAAGCCATTGCCACTCCCTGGGCATGATTGCCAGCACTGGCACATACCACGCCTTTTTTCAACTCACTTTTGGTGAGGGTTGCAATTTTGTTGTACGCCCCCCTGATTTTGTAGGAGCGTACAACCTGAAGATCTTCCCGTTTCAGGTAAATGTTGCAGTCGTACTTAGCCGACAGGTTTTGATTAAACTGCAAAGGGGTAATCGTGGATACCCCTTTGAGCCGCATCTTTGCCGCATAAATACTTTCCACCCTCACCGGGAAGTTATGATTCATTTCTTTTGTCAAAACTGCGTTCAGGTTTTATGGTCAACTTAAACGTCGGCCGGTGTTTTCTGGCGTTCCGGGCGAAGGCTGCGAACCACTTTGCCCGCCTGCCACATTTCACTTTCCCGAAGCTCACGCAACTCTACTTCCAGTTTGCTGCGATAATCTTTTTGGCTGTTGCTGTCGATGGACCGCTGGGCTTCTTCTCCTGAGGCAACTTTACCATACAGCTCTTCAAATACAGGCGCAACCGCATCGCGAAACTTGTTCTTCCAATCGAGTGCGCCTCTTTGGGCAGTTGTGGAACAATTGGCATACATCCAGTCCATTCCATTTTCCGCCACCAAAGGCATAAGGCTTTGGGTGAGTTCTTCCACGGTTTCATTGAACGCTTCACTTTGCGAGTGACCCATTTTGCGCAAAACGGTGTATTGAGCTTCAAAAATGCCCTGAATGGCACCCATGAGGGTTCCGCGCTCCCCAGTCAGGTCGCTGTAAACTTCTTTCTTGAAATTGGTTTCAAAAAGGTAACCGGAGCCGATTCCAATTCCCAGTGCAACCACTCTGTTATAGGCATTGCCGGTGGCATCCTGATAAATAGCATAGCTCGAATTCAATCCGCGCCCTTCCAAAAACAGGCGACGAAGTGAGGTGCCGCTACCTTTTGGTGCCACCAGAATCACATCAACTTCCTTTGGAGGAACAATACCGGTACGGTCAGAATAAGTTACCGCAAAGCCATGAGAGAAGTACAAAGCTTTGCCTGGTGTCAAATGCTTTTTCACTGTTGGCCATTGATCGATTTGAGCTGCGTCAGACAACAGATACTGTATGATGGTACCCTTTTCAGCCGCCTCTTCAATTGAAAACAAACTTTCGCCCGGAACAAATCCATCTGCTACTGCTTTATCCCAACTCTTTGAGGGATAGCGTTGCCCAACTATCACTTTGAATCCATTATCCCTGAGATTCAATGCCTGGCCAGGACCTTGCACACCATAACCTATAATGGCTATGGTTTCGTTTTGCAGAATATCCTGAGCTTTTGCCAATGGAAATTCTTCCCGTGTTGCGACGTTTTCCACTTCGCCACCAAAATTTATTTGTGCCATTTCTTCTTGATTTTTCCCCCTTCTGGTAACATTACTGGGTGATTAGTTATTACAGTTAGTTATCGATATAAATTAATGTTCATCATTTTTACATAGTAATGAGTCAAAAATAAAGTGGCCAAATTGTTTTCTTAACCACTTGAAAATCAGTTGGAAAACTTTTGCCTTTTGC
>CAYRDX010000084.1:0-14995 GCA_964423205.1 uncultured Saprospiraceae bacterium
ATTCCGGTAAAATGAGAAGTCCGGGATGGTCCATTTGTCGCTGGGTTCAAACGGATTCCCGCAAGGCGTAATTCTTCTTCACCTAACTGCTCAATCGATGGCAAGGAGGGCCTGTCGAGTATGAGCATCCATTTGTAGTCGGGACTTAGAGAAATTCCCGGTGTTGCAGGTGCTTCTATCAGATCTGCGATGGGTTTAGGCGGCACCTGATACTTATTGGGTTCCTGTGCCTGTATCTGTAAAAAAACGAAGGCAAGAACCAGGGAAAGTAAAATGCGCATGTTGTTAGTTTTTAATGAATGAAACTTCCGCTAGTTATGTTTACACTCCTTCTGTGGGCTATACATATAGTACTTCAGGCCCACAAGGAAAGTATAAACCACATCTGGCAAGAAGCGGAATATGTGCAATTAGTTAGCGCCCAAATTTAACCAAAATCAGGACTTGGCATGAATTCTTGCCAAGTATTGAATTGCTGTTCGGCTTTGTTTTTCACTATGTGCATTTTTACCGACTTTAGCTGTGCCTATCTTAACTGTACAGCATTTAGATTTGGCATTTCAAAAGAATACAATGGACTCACTTCACCCCATACTGACTACAAATACTTACGCTGACGTGGTGCTACCCCTTTCGGTTCCCAAACCTTATACCTACGCTGTGCCGGAAGCACTGATCAATCAAATAGCTTTCGGGGTCAGGGTTGAGGTTCCGTTTGGTGGTAAAAAACTATACTCCGGACTCGTCGTAGAGGTGCATCACAAAAAACCTGTACACCCTGTAAAAAGCGTACTTTCTATTATTGATGACAAACCCCTTATTAACCACAAAACGATACTGTTCTGGAATTGGCTATCGGACTATTACGTATGCTCCCTTGGTGAAGTCATGGAGGCTGCACTACCGACCAACCTGAAACTCGCCAGCGAAAGGCGGATTGTCATAAGCCCCTTATTCGATGGCAACCTTGAAGGTTTGGATGACAAAGAATACATCATAACCGAAGCACTCATCCACAGAGCGACACTTTCCATCGACGATATTAGGAATCTCTTAAATCAGAAAACGGTTTTGAGGGTCATCAAAAGCCTGTTGGACAAAAAGGTAATATACCTGCATGAGGAGATGCAGGAAAAATATACCCCTAAGAAAGTGGCCTGTGTTCGCTTAGCAGAACCTTATCGTTCTGATCAAAACCAGTTGGATGTAGCTTTTGAGTTGTGCGGCAGAGCAGCAAAGCAAACAGAAGCCCTTTTGGCCTATGTACAGATTTCCCGGGAATTGACAGGTTCGCCGAGTCTGGCCTCTATGAAAGGTGTTCTTCGTCAGGATATATACAAAAAGGCAAATGCTGATTCAACCGTCTTGGCGGCAATGGCTAAGAAGGGCATTTTTGAGCTGTTTGAAAGGACAGTGAGTCGAATTGGAGACTACGACGAAGAATTGGATGAACTTGAGGAATTGTCCGATCAGCAGAAAACTGCACTTATTGAAATCAGAAGTTGCTTCAAAGATAAAAACACAGTGTTGCTCCAGGGAGTGACTGGCAGCGGAAAAACCAGGGTATATCTGGAGTTGATGCAGGAAACACTATCTCAGGGTAAGCAGGTATTGTACTTGCTTCCAGAAGTTGCATTGACCACGCAAATTATAGGGCGACTTCAAAAGAATTTAGGTAATCAAATTGGTGTTTATCACCACCGCATTACAAACAATGAACGAGTAGAAATTTGGCAAGCCGTTCAAAACAGTGGCCTGAACCTGTACACCCAAAAAACAAACCATGAAGTCAAGGCTGAATGCATCGTAGGTGCCCGGTCGGCACTTTTATTACCGTTTTCCAACCTGGGTCTCATCATTGTGGATGAAGAGCACGATACATCTTATAAACAACGGGATCCGGCACCTCGTTATAATGGAAGAGACGCTGCTGTTTATCTTGCCAATCTCCACAATGCCAAGGTTGTCCTGGGCACTGCTACGCCTTCCATTGAATCTTACCAAAATACTCAAAGCGGCAAGTATGGATTAGTGCAAATGTCTGAGCGCTTTGGCGGAATCCAGTTACCCCAAATTGAAGTGGTGGATGTAAAGGATGAGCTGAAGAAGCAAAAGCTTCAAAGTCATTTTACCAGTGTACTACTCGAAGAACTTCAATCGGCACTCACCAGGGGCGAACAGGCCATACTTTTTCAAAACCGGCGTGGATATTCACCCACATTGCGTTGTCATACCTGCGGATGGCATTCTCAATGTGTTCATTGTGATGTCAGCCTTACTTTTCACAAATTCAAGAACAATCTGCAGTGCCATTATTGTGGATATCAAATGTCTCTTGCCAAAAATTGCCCCGCCTGTGGAAGCATTGAATTAAAACTGGAAGGATTTGGAACAGAAAAAATTGAGGACGAAATCAAGATTTACCTTCCGGATGCCAACATCGGAAGACTGGATTATGATGCTGTCAGAACCAAAGATGCCCATTCAAAAATCATAAACGATTTTGAAGAAAAAAGAATTGATATTTTAGTCGGAACCCAGATGGTAACTAAAGGACTCGACTTTGAAAACGTGGGTGTGGTGGGAGTACTCAGTGCTGACCAACTTCTTCAGTTCCCTGATTTTAGGTCGGGAGAAAGGGGTTTCCAAATGATGACACAGGTTGCCGGTCGTGCTGGCAGGAAAAACAAGCAGGGCAAAGTAATCATACAAGCTTCCAATACTACTCATCCCGTTTTAAAAGAAGTAATCGACAATGATTTTCACAGCTTTTATAACAGGGAAATCATGGAGCGTAAATCATTTCACTATCCACCATTTAGCAGGTTGATAGGAATAACCCTGAAACATAAGAAACCTGACATGCTGAATAAAGGAGCAACCATTTTTGGCACATATTTAAAAAATAAACTTGGTGCAAGGGTTCTCGGCCCTTGCGTGCCGCCTATCGGAAGGGTAAGGGGCCTATACTTAATCGATATTTTACTGAAGCTGGAAATGAAACCTGCCATCTGGAAATTTGCAAAAGAACATGTTCTTGAGGCGAGTAGAATTTCTCTCCAGGAACAAGGTCTTTCAGGACTGAAAATAAGTGTGGATGTCGATCCAATTTAATAGTCAATAATCAAAGCAATGGTGTTTGTGCCTTACAAAAAAAGTCTATGCTTCAGAGTAGTTCTTTTATAATTAAAAACAAGTATGTTTGATTAAAATTGAGAAGTATGAGTTTATAGCTGTATTCGTTCGAATTGAAGAATACTATTCCGGGAAATAATTAGTTGCTTTCATCACAATTACTCTTAACACTTAAATTCTATTCGTATGAAAAACCCAGCTTTGATACTACTCTCACTCCTGTTTACCGTATTTCTGGTGACAACGACCGAAGCTCAATCCTACAAATCAGCTGCAGGAGCCAGGCTCGGCTATCCGCTTTCAGCCTCTTACAAGACCTTTATTTCTGAGTCCAGCGCATTGGAAGTATATGCTGGGTTCAGAGGTTATTCCGCTTACCGTTGGATTTCTGTTAGCGGTGCTTATTTGGTTCACAAACCTATCGAAGGTGTTGAAAACCTGAATTGGTACCTTGGTGGGGGAGCATCGGTTTACTTCTGGACTTATGATGCCGGATTTTTGAACCCTGGCGACAATACCAGTATTGGTATTCAGGGTTATTTGGGACTTGACTACAGAATCCCTGACACTCCTGTAAACATTACTGCCGACTGGATACCAACATTTTTCCTGGGTGGATATTCAAAAGGATTTGGTGGAGGTTACGGCACCTTGGGCGTGCGTTATATTTTAAAATAATACCGTTTCACTTGGAGCTAAAGAGGTGACACCTTTTTAAAAAGTGTCACCTCTTTTTTTACATTTTCAGGAGGTGCCCCATCAGTTCGCTTTTGGTTTTCAGGTAATTGTGATTTTCCTTTTTCGGCTCTATCACCAACGGCACCCTTTCAACAATATTTATCGAAGAATGATCTATAGCTTCAATTTTAAGCGGGTTATTCGTAAGCAGGCGTATGTTCTTGATGTGGAGGTCATTCAGGATTTTTACAGCGAGGTCATATTGCCGGGCATCCACTTCAAAGCCTAGATGAGTATTGGCAGAAGCAGTATTGAACCCCTGGTCCTGTAAATTATATGCCTTTAGTTTATTGATTAAGCCAATGCCGCGTCCCTCCTGGCGAAGGTAGATGACAACGCCACCTTGTTCGCCAGCCATTTCCATAGCTTTTGCCAATTGTTCTCCGCAGTCACAGCGCCGGCTGTGGAACATATCTCCCGTCATACATTCCGAATGTATGCGAACCAAAACCGGTTCACTTGGATCGAAATTTTCATGAACCAAAACCACATGAGGTGCCATATCACTTGGCGCCTTGGCGTAAGCGATGATTTTGAATACCCCCCAATCTGTCGGCAACACAGCCTCTACTTGACGTTCCATGAATTTATGAATGATTTGCGCCCCAAAGTTCGGGGTTTTGCAGGAACAATGAACACCTCTTTTGGGCTTATGTTCGAAAGTGGCCACAAATGTCGCTGGATTGTACATAGCTTCCAATAGTATAAGTTTCAGAATCCCCTACAGGTGAATGACTTTTCGCACCGTTAGCCCAAAAATAAACTCCCCGGAAGCACGCCATTAATTGCCCTCACACAGCAAGATAATCTATGATAAGACGAGGAATTAAGCAACCTTTGCGGACTCGATTTTCATCTCAGTATGACGTAAAATCTCAGGTATCAATTTATGAAATGCAAATCGGCAATTTTCATCCTGATCGCATTTTTGGCGCCTGTTTTCCATTATGCACAAACGGAAAAGTACACCCTGAGCGGGTATATTGAAGATGGTACTTCCGGAGAAAAATTGATGGCGGCCAACCTCCTGGAGAATAAATCGCTTCATGGAACCACCAGCAATAATTATGGTTTTTTCAGCCTGACCCTGGATAAAGACTCCGTTTCGCTGACAGCAAGCTACATTGGTTATAGCAACGCCGCTTTTCAATTCTATCTGTCTAAGGACACTTTCCTCATCATCAAACTTAGCCCCAACCTGGAACTGACAATTATTGAAGTTACCTCAGCAAAGACAGAGCGAATTGAAGAAAATACCCAGATGGGGAGAATTGAGGTGCCTCTTGACCAGATTGAAAAACTACCGGCGCTTCTCGGTGAAGTGGATGTTTTGAAAACCCTCCAACTTTTACCCGGTGTGCAGGGTGGAGGAGAAGGGCAAAACGGACTTTACGTGAGGGGAGGTAGCCCCGACCAAAACCTTATACTTTTGGATGGTGTTCCGGTTTACAATGTTTCCCACCTCCTGGGTTTTTTCTCTGTCTTTAATTCCGATGCTATCAGGAATGTCACACTTACCAAGGGTGGTTACCCTTCCCGCTATGGTGGTCGTCTTTCTTCCGTAATCGAAATCTATATGAAGGAAGGTGACATGAATAAATTTCATGGTGAAGGATCCATCGGTTTGATTGCCAGCAGGCTAACTCTGGAAGGACCTTTGGACAAAGGGAAAACATCCTTTATGGTTTCGGGCAGGCGCACCTATGCTGACTTCATGTTCAAACCCATTTTAAATGCGAGTACTGAACCCGAAAATGAGGCTAAACTCCGGATGTACTTTTACGACCTCAACTTTAAAGTCAACCACAAACTGAATGATCAACATCGCTTATTCCTGAGTGCTTACTCCGGACTGGACATTTTTGGAGCAAAATACAAAGACAATTTTCCGGGTGGTTACTACCTGACTTCCGGCGAGGTGGATTGGGGAAACATAACAGCAGCTGGCCGATGGAACTGGATGATATCTAAAAAACTGTTCAGCAATACCACATTTACCTACAGCCGATTCCGCTTCAATTTCCTGGCTGAAGTCGAGGAAAAGGACAGTACAGAGTTTTCATCCTATTCTGCCAATTACCATTCAGGTATTTTTGACTGGGCTGGCAAAGTGGATTTCGATTTCATTCCCAATCCTACCCACTACATTCGGTTTGGTGCAGGTGTAACCCACCATACCTATGACCCGGGGGCTTTCGTTTTTAAGGCGCGTTTTAACAGTGAAAATTTCGACACCATATTGGGTAGCACAAGGACAAAGGCATTTGAATACGCCCTTTACGGGGAAGATGATATTAATTTGGGGGCACTGAAGATGAACCTTGGATTGCATGCATCCGGATTCTTTGTCGATAATGTTTTTTATCCTTCAGTCCAGCCGCGATTGGGTTTGCGTCTTTTGATCAGCAACAGTTGGGCGGTAAAAGCTGCTTTTTCCACGATGACTCAATACATCAACCTGCTGACCAATGAAAGCCTTAGCTTGCCGACCGACCTTTGGGTACCCAGTACCAAAAGGGTAAAACCTCAACGTTCCTGGCAGCCATCTGTAGGAGTGGCCAGCACCATCAGCAACGATTTTGAATTTTCCTTAGAAACCTATTATAAGAAGATGTCCAACGTGATCTCCTACAAAGAAGGCATCAGTTTTCTCGGCCTCGAAAACGACTGGCAAGACAAGGTCATTCAAGGGAAGGGAGAAAGTTATGGGGCCGAACTTTTCATTCAGAAAAAAAGGGGCAAAACAACAGGATGGATAGGATACACCCTGTCATGGACATGGCGCCAATACGATGAAATCAATTCCGGCAGGCGATACCCGTTTAAATACGACCGGCGCCACGATTTTGAAATTGTAATGACTCACCGTTTGGCAGAAAGAATCACCTTTTCAATGGCATGGCTTTACGGTACAGGCAATGCCATCACATTGCCCCTGGCTCGATATGGTTCGCCTATTTACTACAATGGCACAATAGGGGAGTATTACGTTAAGGAACTGCAGAGCATCAGTGAAAAGAATTCTTTTCGAATGCGCGCTTATCATCGTCTGGACGCCAGTTTGGAATTTCACAAAAAACTAAAACGACATGAGCGAACATGGGTGCTTAGTGTGTACAATGCCTATAACCGGGCTAATCCATACTACATATTCGACGGGAGAGACGAGGAGGGTAAAAGGGCATTCAGACAAGTAAGCCTGTTCCCTGTCATTCCATCACTGTCTTATAATTTTAAATTCTAAAATCCTCCTTTATGGAATTTTGGATGAAATATCAGGGAAAATATTTCGGTGCCCTTTTGGCCAGTTTGATGCTGTTTACCACTTGCAAGAGTGATTTTTTTGAACAGGTCGTTGACATTGAAATCCCAGAACACAATCCACTGCTTACCGTTTCTTCATACCTCGTTTCAGGTGACTCTGTAGTGAGTGTTTACGTCAGTTACAGCCTCGGAATTTTGGATACAGCGAAACGGGTTAATCTCAAAAATGCAAAAGTTCTGCTCCTGAAAAATACAGTGCCTCTTGCTCAGATTCCCTACTCCACAAAACAGTTCTATTCCATTAAATTACCCAAAACCAAGCCCATCGACAAGGGAGAATATGAACTCTACGTTTCAGCACCGGGATATCAGCAAGTGAGTTCAAAACAAATAATGCCTGAAGCAGCGCCTATATTGAACAGCAAGTTTGAAAAGAAAGCCGCCATCAACAGGGATGGTGAAAAAGTGGACCTGCTTACTATTGATTTTGAAGACTTACCCGGTGTGAAAAACTATTACGCTGTGCAAGCACAATTGCAGATCAGCCCTACGGAAAAATTCCCCCTTCAGCTCGATGCCATAGATCCCATTTCAGAAAAACTGGACAGGCACGTCTTGTTAAAAGATGATTCCTTTGATGGAAAAAAATACAGCTGGCGCCTCGGCTCCCGTATCGAAGCACCAAAAGGAGCGAAGCTTATCATTCAACTCCAAACAATTACAAAAGACAAGTATCTCTTCCTCAAATCGATTCATTTGAATGAAGCTGCTGATGACAACCCTTTTGCAGAGCCTGTATTGATTCACAGCAATATTTACAACGGCTTTGGCATCTTCTCCGCTGAAGCCAGAAGTT
Source organism: uncultured Saprospiraceae bacterium (assembly GCA_964423205.1). Lineage (GTDB taxonomy): Bacteria > Bacteroidota > Bacteroidia > Chitinophagales > Saprospiraceae > UBA6168. The sequence continues at coordinate 7,994 of CAYRDX010000084.1, forward strand.
ATCGCACCATCGACTTGTAGGAAAAAAGATTGCTGTTTTAAGTTTATTTCCCATCCAGTTCCAGCCAAACAGCATCGAGGCTGCGTTCGATTCCTGCACCGGTCCATTCGGGTGCCCCCGGAATTACCTTCGTGGTTTCTTTGAGCAGTTCGAGTGTTTTGCCTTCTTTCCTGGATTTCTTTCCAAAATCCCAAAGAGCAGACAGATAATTCTCCATGGCTTTCAGGTCTTCCGCAGTTCCAGTTACCGGATAATTATCCCCCGCATGTCCGAAAATGTACATCGTGTCGCTGTCAAATTTCTTTCTTGCTTTCTTCAGAACCTTAATCCAGTTCCGAATGGATGCTCCGGCAGCTTTATCAATAAAAGGAAAGCGGCGATTGAAAATCAGGTCGCCCATGTGAACGATGTTGGCGTTTTCAAAATGCACCACAGCATCCCCGTTGGTATGCGCTGCACCCCAATAATACAGGCTGATTTTCTCATCACCCACTATCTGCGACCAGGTTTTGGTGAATAGTGTTGACGGAAGCAGTTGTGAGTCTAAGGCATTCCTCTCCTCTGCCTGCCTTTTTTGATTCGCATACGAATTTTGATGCGCCACATGTGTGCTCACTATCCCCTGAAAAGCAATATTGCCAGCCGTATGATCGCCGTGGTGGTGTGTATTGATGAGTAAATCAACCGGCTTTTGATTGGTTTGCCGCAGTAGCGTTATAAGGTTTTTGGCCTGATCGGGAAACTGGGTATCAACAACCACCAAATGGTCAGGAGTCATCAGCCAACCAATCGTACCGCCCCTCTCAACAAAGTAGCCGACATTGCGTCGCAGAGGGTGCATGTCGCCTGCGGAAAATAAAGCGGAAGCAAACATTCGTTTTCCCGGCATCATGGACAAACCGGCCAAAATTCCGGCAGATTGAAGAAAGTCTCGTCTTTTCATAAAACAGTATTTATCAGTTTTAATTGATTTGTGTTTAATCAGATTCTCAAAGTTGTTTTAGAAGGGTGCAGATGTTATGCTTCAATGAAGGATTGGTAGTTCAGGCTGGATATCATTCTTTTCTTACCATAAAATCTTGACATCATAATTGCTAAACTCAGTATCTGATGTAATGTTGTCAAAACCTTCCGACAGTGCTTGAGCTATAATTATGCGGTCAAATGGATCTTTATGAAGAAGTGGAATAGTAAGTAAGTTCAAGACATGAGTAGTCTGAATACCCAAAATTGCAATATTGTCTCTTTGAATTTGTTCAATAAATGAGGATAGTGGCTGCGTCAGTTTAAGTTTCCCTATGCTCATTTTTATACTCATTTCCCATAAAAAAGCTACACTGGTAAATACTTGTACTGAAGTATCCTCAATAACACTTTTTGCCTCTGGGCTTAATTGGTTGTTTCCTTCCACAAACCAAATAAGAGCCTGTGTATCTATCAAATACCTCATTCAGAAGTGTACTCTTTAAATTCCTCCAGTGGCGCGTTAAAATCAGGAGACATATATTCCACCAGGCCTTTCATGCTTCCAAAATGACGCTTGGGCTGTTTTTTAGACCTATTGCCAGCCTTTTTAACCAACTTTTCAATGATATCCTTTAATTCCATTAAAACCTCCTTAGGAAGTTTATCAATTTCCTTGTAGAGTAGGAATTTTATGTCTGAGGTCTTCATTTCCTTCCTTTTAAATGGACATTAGCTGAAAATGTATCAAGTTTCTTATTTTCAAAAATAAAGGTTTTTAAATAATCCTCAATTCAATGAGTTGAGAAAAGTCTAATTGACAGAGTACTGCTCAACCCCACCAACCATCGTTTTCAGCACTTTTACGTTTTTAATCTTTTCAGGTGTAATTTTTATCAAATCCTCAGAAAGCACCGCAAAATCAGCCAGCATTCCCGCTTTCAGGATTCCGACTTTGTTTTCCTGAAACCCTGCATAGGCATTGGCTGAAGTATAACAGTAAAGGGCTTCTTCCACACTGATTTTTTGTTCCGGCACCCAGCCATCCGGATTAGCGCCGTCCAGTGTCTGCCGGGTTACAGCCGCATAGATACCTTCTATTGGTGATAGGGGCGCTACCGTCCAGTCAGAGCCAAAAGTAAGAAGTGCACCCGCATCCAATAAAGAGCGGAAGGCATAAGTGGTCTTGATACGCTCCGGCCCGATGCGTTTTACGGCCCACCGGCCATCGTCGATAGCGTGATAGGGTTGCATGGATGGAATTACGGCTTGTTCTGCGAAGTCAGAAATGGCTTTTATACTGAGATGCTGTGCATGTTCAACACGAAACCGCCGGTCCCTGTCACCGTTTTCCGCAACAGCCGTCCGGAATACATCGAGCAGCCAGTCATTCGCTTTATCGCCAATGGCATGGATGGCCAGGTGAAGTCCAGCCTTGTCAGCTGCCAGGATTTGCCTGCGCAATTCAGCGGTATCTGTGACCATCAAACCCGTGGTATTTGGGGCATCATTGTAAGGTTGATAAAACCAGGCAGTGGTGCTGCCCAATGAACCATCCACAAAACCTTTCAGTCCGCCCCAGCGAAGTTGATCATCTCCCCTGCCATTGGCAGCAACATAATCGGAGAGTTTTTGCCAGGTTGAAATAGGAACGAAGGAGTAAAGCCGCATTTTAAGTTTACCGTTCTTTTGAGCACGCCGGTAAGTTTCCAAATCGCTCCAACCGCCATAGCTTCCAACGTCATGTACTTGAGTCAAGCCAAGTGAAAGTGCATGTTCCTGTGCCCGCTCCAGCATGGCATCAAACTCTGTTTCTGAAGGAGTAGGCATCACACGGTAAACCAGATTCATGGCTTCATCTTTCAAAATTCCTGTTGGCTCTCCAGTTTTTTTATCGCGCACGATGGTGCCTCCCGGCGGGTCTGGTGTCTCGGCAGTTATTCCAGCCAGCTCCAGCGTTTTGCTGTTTGCCAAACCCATGTGGCCGTCCAGCCGGCTCACGAACACAGGCCTGTTAGCAGTTACGCTGTCTATCCAATAGCGTTCCGGAAGCTGGCCACCCCATGCTTCATGGTCCCAGTCACCGCCACTTATCCAGCCTTCCGGTCCGTCTATGGCGACATAGTCTTTCATAATTTGGATAAATTCTGTCTGAGACTTAGCCACCCTTAAGTTTACAGATGCAAGATTGTAACCCCCGCTCAGGAAATGAGTGTGATTGTCAATGAACCCCGGCACTACGAATTTGCCTTCAAGGTCAATAACAGTTGTGTTGGAACCTTTGAGTTTTAATATGTCGTCTGCTCTACCCACCACAGTAATCAGCCCTCCAGATATGGCTAAGGCCTCAGCAGTAGGGTTTCCTTCGTCACCAGTCCATATAATTGCATTGGTGTAGATGTATTCTGGTGCGGCGGGTTTGTTGCAATTGAGATGCACGCTGAGCAAAAGAAAAAGGGTGTAGAAAGTGCTGGTAAATTTTTTCACTGGAATAGGATTGAAGACAAGATTTCCTTTCGCCTGAAAGGCTGCTTTAATATCTGCTTTTTCTCCCGAAGATTTTTGAAGTGTTGGCAACTTTTCAGAAAGTTGTCAACGCTGAAACATTTTTCGGGCGAGCTCACTCAAGTGGGAAACAAAAGCAAGCTAGATTTGTATCTCTTTTCGCCACAAATACACTAAGGCACTAAGGGATTACAAGAATTCGTGTTTTGGTGCCTTGGTGGCAACAATTTGAACAAAGCTGACACCTTTTCGAAAAAGTGTCAGCTCATAAGAATTCTGTGCTTTTGTGTCATAAAAAACTGAATCGATACTTCATAAACACCTCATGATACGCCCTCAATTATCTATCAAACAGTTTGCTAAGCTCATGCACCCCGATAACCTTGACGATTTCCGAGAGCGGGAAACCTTCAGATATCGGACAAACGATGAATTGTTTTTGGGTGCCCAAATCAGCCTGCGCGATGTGAAATCCTTTCGACAATTTTGGCGTGGTGGAATATTTTATCTCAACCAGAACTTCCGGCTTGCCACCCTTGGTGATGACGAGGTCGGCCTCGGTGCCCTGGTGGGTGCGGTAGAAATAAAGTCCTGCCCAATCGGGAAGAAGGGCGGCCACTTGTTCGATGACGTAAGTCTCCCAGGAAGCGCCGAGTATGGGGTGGCCAGCGAGGTCGAGTGGGGAAGCGATGCCCAGGATTTGGTGCAGAATGCCGGTGTCCCGGATGTAGATTTTCGGGGTCTTGACCAGGCGTTTTTTCAGGTTGACAAAATAGGGCTGCAAGCGCCTGACCAGGTAAGCGGACTCGAAAAAATCGAGGTACTGCCGGACGGTTGTGCCGTGGATGCCCAGCGAGCCGGAAAGGCTTTCCATGTTGAGCAGACTGCCACTAAGGTGCGCCGTCATCTGCCAGAGGCGGCCCGTTAGAATTGGGTCAGCCCGTAGGCCGAGCAGAGGCAGGTCACGCTCCAGGTAAGTTTTGATGAAGTTTTGCCGCCAAATATGGGCTATTTCGTCATTGGGGGCGAGCAGCGACGGCGGTAGCCCCCCCCTGAACCAATGCGTCCTCCAATCGGTCAGTGCACTGATTTCGTTAAAACAGAAGGGCTTGAGTTCGAGGTAGGCAATCCGGCCGGCCAGTGACTCTGAGGTGTCCCTAATCAAATCGGGCGAAGCGCTGCCCAGCAGGATGAACCGGCCTGACTGACGGTTGCGGTCAATGATTCCTCGCAGTACGGGAAAGAGCGATGGCACTTTCTGAACCTCGTCGAGAATGACTGTATGGTCGGTCAGGGGGTCGAGCAGGAGCGAGGGGTTGTTCAGTTTGACCAGGTCCTCGGGGTTCTCTAAATCCAGGTAAACAGAGGGTTTTTGCAATTGCGAGCGAATGGCCTGCGCAAGCGAGGTTTTCCCCACTTGTCGGGGCCCTACCACTGCAACTGCGGGGAAATAGGCTACCAGTTTGAGGATTTCAGATTCGGCGGCACGGGAAATGTATTTTGATTCTTCCATGAAAATTCAGAATATGAAACAGGATTTTCATGGTAAAATTAACGACTTTTTTTACCAACCTATCATTCAAACAGTTTTTTATCTTAAACCCCGCAAAATCAGCCAACACCGAAATCCATAGAGTTTTGGATTCTGCCTAACAAAATCCGAAACGGAATTCAACCAGACTAATTCGCCCGGATTTTGTTTTTGATTCCGAATCCTGGTCTGCTTAGCTCTGATACCTTTCATCGAATTTATTCGTTAACCAAACTTCAGGGCCTCGCTAACTATTCTTCATTAATTTTGTCACTCCATAAATTGGATTTACATCAACATCAGTCATGAAAACAGCAGAAGAACTCAAGCAATTAGTCCGGGAAAAATACAGCGAAATAGCCCTTCAATCAAAAGAGCAAAACGAAAGCTGCTGTTGCGGAGCGGGAGAATGCTCCACCGTGGATTATACCATTTTCAGTGACGATTACACTTCACTGGAGGGCTATAACGCCGATGCCGACCTGGGACTGGGTTGCGGGCTGCCCACAGAATTCGCTCAAATCAAACCCGGCGATACGGTAGTTGATTTGGGGTCCGGAGCGGGAAACGACTGTTTTGTGGCGAGGGCAATCACCGGTGAATCAGGCAAAGTCATCGGTCTGGACATGACGGAGGCCATGATTGAAAAGGCCCGGGAAAACGCCGATAAACTCGGATTCAACAACGTGGAATTCCGCCTGGGAGAGATTGAAAAAATGCCCATTGGCGGTGGCAAGGCCGACGTGGTCATCAGCAACTGCGTACTTAACCTGGTGCCCAACAAGAAAAAAGCTTTTTGTGAAATATTCCGCATACTGAAACCCGGCGGTCATTTTTCCATCTCCGATGTGGTCATGGTTGGAGAACTTCCCAAAGGGCTGCAAAATGATGCGGAGATGTATGCCGGCTGCGTGGCAGGTGCTATTCAAAAAGAGGAATACCTCGGCCTGATTGACAAGACCGGTTTCGTGAATGTGACCATCCCAAAACAAAAATCGATTACCATTCCTGACGATATTCTCGTGCATTACCTGAGCGAGGAAGAACTGGCAGATTACAAAAGTGGCAAAGTGGGGATTTTCAGTATTACCGTTTATGGGGAAAAACCCATGGCGGGGGATTGTGTGCAGGGGGGAGGATGTTGTTGAGAATGAAGGCAAAAGGAAAAAGTAAAAAGGCAAAAGTGGGGAAGCAAGAGGTTAGAAGTTAGAGAAATGAGAAAAGGGATGAATAAAAATCGGTTACCAGAGGCATTGATTGAAAAGCTGGAAGTTTTTCAAAATGAACAGCACCTGATTCCTGAGGACAGGAAAAGTGCATTGGAAAAACTGAGCCACTACATTTCAGAAAAACTGAAGTCCGGCAAAACGGTTAGACTGATAGTCATCTGCACGCACAATTCCCGACGCAGTCATATCGGGCAGTTATGGCTGAATGTCGCTGCCATTTATTTAGGTTTGAAATACATTGAAACCTATTCCGGTGGAACCGAAGCCACTGCTTTCAATCACCGTTCCGTCGCTGCCCTCAGAAAGGCAGGATTTCCCCTAATCCGGAAAACGGAAGACCCCAACCCGGTTTACGCATTCGACATAAACCAGGAAACCAGCTCACCAACGGAGCTATTCTCAAAGAAGTACGATTCAGCACCCAACCCGACTTCAGCATTTGCTGCCATCATGGTTTGCTCAGAAGCAGACGAGGGCTGCCCTTTTATTCCGGGGGCTGAATCACGATTTTCCCTTCCATATCAAGACCCGAAGAATTTTGACGATACGCCACAGGAAACCGCTGCATACGATGAACGGGTTTTGCAGATTGGGCGGGAGATGTGTTATGTGCTGGAGGAGGTGAAGGAAATGGGTGACCTGTAATAATAATTGGCAAGCTGCCTCACCAAATCTTACGATTCTAAAAACAACACTGAGCTTTTCCACTGCCCAGATTTCACTAGTGTCCGGTTCTAACTAAAAGAGAATCAATTGGTTAATATTTTTCGATTC
>CAYRDX010000085.1:0-14823 GCA_964423205.1 uncultured Saprospiraceae bacterium
GTGAAAATCCGTCCCAAATCAATTTAGAAAAAATCCATAGTGAGAATTGCTGGGAGCAGCCTTCTCAAAGGGAATAAGGATACATTCATTTTTTCTAATTTTAGACGATAATAAATCCTTCAAATCCAATTAATTAAAAGATTCAAGGAACAACTAATCAGTCTGTAACTAAACATCAACATAATGGTAGAACCCAAAACGATAGGAACAATAAGGACTTCATTTCATAAATCTCCGGCAGAAAGGCGAATGGACCTTCAGGTCATGGTGCCCCTGAAAAATGAAGTCAGAAAAGTAGAAGCCTTTGATGCCACCGGTGTCGCCAATTCAGTTTCAGAAATTATAACTGCAGAGAATTCCACTTTTAATTTTTTGCGGATGGCGCGCCTCCATATCAGTGACGGAGTGGTAATTCAACGCCATCTGGCTAATGAAGAAGCCATTTACTTCAGCAATCGCGGAAAAGCGGACATAGACGTAGATGGCCGGTCCTACACCATCGAAAAAGACGATGCGTTGTATGTTGGAATAGGCAAGGATGTAAAATTATGTTCTAATCATTGCGACGTGAGCGAATTCAGGGCAATAGAGTGTCATAGCTCCTACCCTGTTCAACTTATCCGCCGTTCTGATATCATTGGTACGCCCCTGGCTGCTGATTTAGGAAACAGACGGCCCATGTCCCAGCGCACCGTTTATAAATTAGTTGACCAAAACGTGCAGGCCTGCCGTCTGCTGTTTGGTGTTACCTATATGGCAAACTCCGGTGGCGTTGGAAGTTACCCTCCGCATTTTCACGGCCCTGATGGTCCGCATGGTTTAGGTGACAACGCAAAAGAGGAAATTTACCACTTCCGCTGTGAATCTGATATTCAAGGTGATGTGCCTTACGTGCTGCAAAACTGCGCCTTTCCGGAAGAGAAAGTAAATGTTTATGCTCACATCTTTGATGACATGGCCATTAACGTGACATCCACTTACCACGATACCATTGCTCCGCCATCCGTCGATTTCATGTTCACATGGTGCCTTGGCTCTTACACTGAAGGACACAGGGTTTGGTCGGAAATTTACAATAAACCCGGCTTTGAAAATGAATGGTAAAATGCACAGACAGCTTCATGTGTTCCTTTGGGCTGCCATCGTGGTTTCTTCGCTGTAGGTTGACAAATCCACCTTTCGCTGAAGTGGTGAAATGCCTGTCCTTAGCCTGAAAATTTTAGGTTCAAACTATCTTAAAATTTCCGCCCATCTTCAATCAACAATAGGCTGTTTCAATCGTTTTAGCAACATTGTAAACTGGCGGCTATTCACTTTTGTCAATTTGTTCAGAATACCAACCGTGGGTGTTCATTTTTCATTCACCTTTTAGTAATGAGTCAAAAATAAAATTGCCAAATTGTTTTCTTAACAACCTGAAGATTTGTCGGAAAACTTTTGCCTTTTGCCTTTTTACTTTTGCCTTTTTACTTAACTCTTTTTATAGGGGCAAAACCCTGTAAATTCAATAAACATGATACATCCTCATACCAAACTTCAGTACATCAATGACGAGATTGGTTACGGGGTTTTTGCCTCCCGGTTCTTGCCAAAAGGCACCATTACCTACGTGAAAGATGCATTGGAATTGGAAGTCTCTCCGGAAGAGTACGAAAAGCACAAACCTGCCTTACAACATATCATTGAAAAGTACTCCTATATCGACCAGCGTGGCGTGCGGATAGTAAGTTGGGATTTTGGCAAATACGTCAACCATTGCTGCAATTGCAACACCATCAGCACAGGTTATGGATTTGAGATAGCCATCAGGGACATATTACCCGGCGAAGAGATAACCGATGATTACGGATTATTTAATATGCCGGAATCATTCCCACTTGTTTGCAACCACGAAAATTGCAGGCACCGGGTCAGAAATGACGATTTTTTATCCCTTTACCAGCAATGGGATTCAAAAATCCTCGAATCCCTCCCCTTACTTTTTGATGTTGAACAGCCACTTTGGGACTTCATGGATGATGAAACGATTGAAGAACTCCAGACTTATCGTAACGACCCATCTTCATACAAATCAGTTCTTCACCTACAGCTAAGGACTGCTTTTTCCAATGGAAACGGAAAGACGTCTTTGTAAAAGGGTTGTGATAATAATCTGAAATTTTATCCCGTTTACTTTTGTGTACTCATCATTAAAGTTTTGCAAATTGCATCGAATTCAGAACCAGATGATGGACATGATTTTCAGTTTGCTGATTCTGGTGAATTCTCATTGATTGATAGGTGAACCCGATTATTGTTATTCTGCAAAACTCCCTCAATCCACTCACCTATGGGTACGTTAACCAAAAAAGAAAGGGTACAGGCCACCACGGTGCCACCTGGTTCATTTGAAGCCTACCAACATTGGTACCCCAAAGCTTTTAATGCCGCCATTCATCCGATGGTGAATTTTTTCCTGAATCTGTCGCAGGCACGCATCATTTCCAGATTTATCCACTTACATCCGCAAGTCAATAAAGACACACTGCGTGATCTTCTAAATTACAAACCCCAGTATTTTCAATGGGCAGGTACTGATTTGTTAAATGCTACCACTGCCGGTGGTCGAAGGCAAATGGTGGTTATTGAAAACAACTCCTGCCCAAGTGGGCAAAAATCCATGCCGCTGACCGATGACCACCAGGAACAGGGCAACTACCGCTGGCTTATAGAGAAGACTTTTAAACCATTCCTGGAGGAGAGAATAGGCAATACCAAAGGAAGCCTGGCCATGATCTACGACAAAAACCACATGGAGGCTTCGGGATATGCAGCAGTTATAGCGGATGTATTTGATGAGCCTGTTTACTTTGTCACCTGGCATTTTAACGATGAAGCGCCGGCTGTTCGCATTCGTCAAAGACAGCTGCACGTCAGGGATAAACAGGGTAATTGGCAGCCCATCCGGGCTGTTTTCCGCTACCTCACTCAAAAACCATGGAACCGACTTCCCCTTTGTTCCAAAACTGTCATTTTTAATCCGGTAGTGGCTTGCCTGGCAGGAGGAAGGAACAAAATGCTGGCAGACAAGGCGTATTATTATTTCAATGAAGAATACAAGGAAAGCGGATTACAGATTTTTACTCCCGAAACAATCAGAGATGTCAGCAAAGAAGATATTCCTGTCATCGTTGAAAAAATGGGCGGCCATGCCGTGGTGAAAGTCCCTTACAGCAATGCCGGTCAGGGAGTATTCACCATTGTTTCAAAGGCTGAACTCGATCGCTTTATGGCCATGGAATTTGACTACGATTGTTTCATCGTGCAAAGTTTGATTGGCAACTATTCCTGGAGCTCTGTTTCAGAAAAAGGCAAACTCTTTCACGTTGGCACCATCCCCACAAAAACAGGTGATACTTACGTCGCGGATTTGCGCATGATGATTCATTATACTCAACAGGGCATAAGGCCTCTTTGTATCTATGCCAGACGGGCTAACAAACCTTTGGCCAATGTACTGGATGAAGATGCGGACAGTTGGTCGATGTTGGGAACAAACCTGTCCATCAAAAAATCCGCAACTTCATGGGACTCAGAAACAAGCCGTCTGATACTGATGGACCGCCGCGATTTCAACCGTCTCGGAATTGGAATTGACGACCTGATAGAAGCCTATATCCAATCCGCCATGTCAGTCATTGCCATCGACAAAATGGCCTGCAAGCTAATGTTTGGTGACCAATTCAACTTTGACATCTTTGAGAAACTCAATGACGACAAACGCTTATTAAACGAAATTTTAAAAGCTGGTTGAGAGATTAAAGATTCCTTTGGTCCCTTACCCGATAAACGCTGAAGGTGAAAAACATGAAATTGCTGGTATTGACCCAGCACAAGGTTCACACGGCAGAAAATTCTATTTACCCCCTCTTGCGCGAGATGCAGCGCCATCCTCTTTGCCACTCAGTGGATATAGCGAGCAGAGGCATAGCCGACAATTTCCTGTTCTTTGAAAAAATGGTTGTAAAAAGCCTGTACGTTAGTCCGGTTGACGGGAACTTTGTCTTTACACCGGAAGGCCGGTTTTTTGAAAAAAACCTTCGAAAAACCGGTTTTGCTGACTATGATGCTGTGTTGTTGCGGTTGCCCCACCCCGTTACGGAAGGATTCTGGAAATTTCTTTCATCACAATTTCCTAAAACTCTTTTTATCAACGATCCTCTCGGAATCATTGCTACCGGTACCAAAACCTTTCTTCTGAACTTTCCGGAATTAAGCCCTCCATTAAAACATTGCACGAGCTTTGAAGAGATTGAGGAATTTAGAAAGCAATTCCCTATTGTGCTAAAACCACCTCATGGTTATGGTGGAAAGGGTATCGTGAAAATTGCGGACAACACAGTATCCCCAGCAGAAGGTGGCTCTTTGACCTACACCAAATGGGTCAAATCATTTGGTAAAACAGCTCCTGATTTTCTCGCCGTCAAGTACCTTAAGAAGGTCCAGGAAGGCGACAAAAGAATCGTAGTATGTTGTGGTGAAATACTGGGAGCTGCACTCCGATATCCAAGACCCGGAAGTTGGATTTGCAACATATCACAGGGAGGAAGGGCCAGTCGAGCAGAACCTGATGTCGATGAACTGGAAATCATCAAAAACATTAACCACGTTTTGGAGGGTTTTGGCGTCATCTTTTATGGTATTGACACCTTGGTTGACGACTCAGGCAAAAGAGTCCTCTCAGAGATTAACACCCTGAGTGTAGGCGGCTTGATAAGAATTGAAGAATTTTCCAAAAAACCTGCAACGCAAAAAGCAGCGGACCTGCTCTGGAACTATATCGCCAATAAAGCGGGCTCTGACTAAGTAAAAAGGCAACCCCGAAGGGGCAAAAAGGCAAAATGAAATTGGAAATTGGAAATTGGACCCCGAGTGCTCGGGGGAAATTGGAAAATAACCAAGCTCCAGCAGCCAACAGCCAAGAGCCAACCCCGTGGGGGCAAGCCGCCAAAAGCCAACTGATTTTCAAGTGGTTAAGAAAACACAGGCAACTTTATTTTTGACTCATTACTAAAAATCGAGATTTTGAAAAAACACCATGAATAATGGAAATCCCAATAGTAAGTGATTTGTATTTTGAAAAAGCTGCAGCCGGAACCATAAGACGGTACTGGCTTGATATCGTCCGCGATGGAATGGGTGTTCCTGTTCACCTTCCGATTATCGTAGCCAAGGGTGTGAAAGCCGGTCCAGTTTTGGGACTAACAGCAGCCATACACGGTAATGAGCTCAACGGCATACCAGTTGTTCAGAGGCTTTTCAAAGAAATAAATCCTAAGAAATTAAGTGGGACAATTGTGGGTGTTCCGGTGGCCAATGTCCCTTCCCTTCTTCGAAAGGAACGCCGCTTTCTGGATGGTGCCGACCTCAATCACATCATGCCTGGAAATCCGGAAGGCAACGTCAGCCAAATCTATGCATGGCGCTTGATGGATGTTTTGATAAGGAAATTCAATTATCTGGTGGACCTTCACACTGCCAGCTTCGGTCGTATCAACTGCTTCTACGTTCGCACAGATATGCACGACCCGATTACCAGAAATATGGCTGTATTGCAGAATCCACAAATTATCCTCCATAATCCACCATCAGATGGAACGCTCAGGGGCGCTGCCAGCGACCTTGGTATCAAAGCCATTACACTGGAAATAGGAAATCCATTCATGTTTCAAAAAGGAATGATCAAAGATGGCCTGGAGGGCATTATGAATTTGCTTAAACACTTTGACATGATGGACCACCCCATCGCCGAACCAGATGTGCCCCCCATTATATGCAAATCTTCGCGCTGGTTGTTCTCAGATGATGGAGGATTCCTGAGTGTAAGACCAGACGTTGCAAGCAAGGTAAAAAAGGGGCAGACCATTGCCTACCTGAATAACGTGTTTGGCGATTTAGTCAAAGAATATAAAGCCCCCTTTGACGGTATAGTCATCGGAAAAGAAGTCAACCCCGTCAATCAAACAGGTGGTCGTATGATGCATCTCGGAATCGTGGGCAATCCCTGATGTCAGGAAAAGACCAGGTTTTTCATGTAATCAGCACAGGCTTCAGCACTTTTCAGCGGTGTGGAGTTGTCGTAGCGCTCCTGTTCTACGATGAAATATTCCATTCCGTTATCCTTACCCGCTTTCAGGACTTTAGTAAAATCAATACTGCCGGTGCCAAGGTCGCAGGATGCTTCACGCTCAGTAGCCTCTACACCCTTCATACGGTCTTTCACATGGCTCAGCCTGAACCGTCCGGGATACTTTTGCATCCAGGCTATGGGATCAGCTCCGGGAGTAACTACCCAGTAAATATCCAATTCAAAATCCACCAGTTCAGGGTCGGTGTTGACCATAAGCACGTCCTGTGGCATCTGTCCTTCCTGCTCTACAAAAGTGTAATCGTGGTTGTGGTAGGCAAAGCGGATTCCGTTCTGACGGCAGACTTCACCTTTTTTATTGAAGACATCGGCAAAACGCTTGAAATCATCCAACTTTTTTTGAGGACCTATCCATGGGCATACCAGGTATTTCATACCGATTGCGGCAGCTTCGGCAGCCTTTTTTTCAAAGTCTTTATTCATGTCGCAATGGCTTGCCATCATGTCCAGACCCAGTTCATCGCAATAGGCTTTGAAATCCGTATTGCTCATTCCCCAGAACATGCCTTGTGGCCCTTCATAGCTTTCGATTTGTTTGTAACCAAAAGAAGCCACCTGTTTCAGAACTCCTTTTGGGTCTTTAGGCATATCGTCGCGCAGTGTGTACAACTGAATGCCAAACAATGGAATGCTGCCAGTGGCTACTGCCATGTCATCGGTTACATTGGAGTCTTCAGGTTTCTTATTAGCGCAAGCCCAGGAAGGGAGCATTAATGCACCTGCTGTCACAAGTCCTGCGCTATTGATGAATTTTCTTCTGTCAAGTTTCATAAGTAATAAGGTAAAAGTAAAAAGGTAAAAGTAAAAAGTTTTCCAACTGATTTTCAAGTGATTAAGAAAACGATTTGGCAACTTTATTTTTGACTCATTACTAAGTTCTATTTTTTAGTCAAACCAAATTCGTCCTATTCAAACAACTCACCCCGAGTACCCGGAACAAACAATTCACCCCGAGTACTCGGGGCAAACAACCTTCAAACAACTCGAACTACTCAAACAACCTCAATCCTTCCTCGCTATTCTCCAAAGCACCCAACCCATGAAGGCAAAGAAAGCAACACCCATCAGCATGAAGTTCTGCTCACCCATCATCGGCACTAACCAATGCTCGGCGTTTATTTTATCCAGAAACGCTGCAACTGGAGCATTGACCGCGAGGATGGCAACAATGACACCAGCCAGTGCGCCGCCTGCCACTAATCCGGTTGCAAATAGGTTCCCTTTACCGAGTTCGTTGTCCTTCACTTTTTTGCCTTTGCGTCCCTGAACCCAATTCACACCACCTTTGATGGCACCACCAATGAAAATAGGCAATGTTGTGGATAAGGGTAAATAAAGGCCAATAGCAAAGGACAAAGACGAAATGCTGCATAGTTCAACAGTAACTGCAAGAAAAACACCCACCAGAACAAATTGCCAGTCGAGGTTGTAGGATAAAAGTCCCTTAATCAGAGTGGCCATAAGTGTCGCCTGCGGTGCCGCAAACTTTTCACCAATGGCATGTTCAATGCCTTGTGCCGCCATTTCGGGAGTTGGCGTATCGAGGTATTTCACTGTGAAACCAATAACGACACTGGAAAATAATACTCCAATAAACAGTGCCAATTGCTGGTATTTCGGAGTTGCACCAACGAGGTAGCCTGTTTTAAGGTCCTGACTGGTTGCACCCGCATTCGCTGCTGCGACACAAACCATACCGCCCACTACCAATACCATAGGTTCAAACACTTTCCCCGTCCAGCCGATGGCAATGAATACCAATGCCGTTGCCATGATGGTGGCTATGGTCATGCCTGAAATCGGATTATTGGACGAACCAATGATACCCACTATACGGCTCGAAACAGTGACAAAGAAAAATCCGAAAACCACTACCAGCAAACCGATGAGCAACTTTGAAATAAAGCCTTCACCCGGCATCATGGGCAGCAATCCCATCAGCACGATGAGAACAGCACTTCCGATAAGCACAACCTTAAGGGAAAGGTCATTTTCGGTTCTGCTGGCCATATCCGATAGCCTGCCATTTTTAATGGCATCTACACTTTCACGGAAAGAGGAAATGATGGTAGGCAGGGTTTTCATCAAGGTGATAAACCCACCGGCAGCTACTGCTCCTGCACCAATCTGCCTTACATAAGCACGATACACAGCCGATGCACTATCAGCAAATGTATGAGTTACAGGATCCCAACCACCCGGTCCGCCAGCGGTAGCCAGATCCACCATATAACCCAGTTTCACCAGCTGCTCTGCGATAATGTCCGGTGGCACAAGGGTTGCCAGAAGTGGTATCAAACCCAGCCATGCCAATACACCGCCCGCTACAAGTACACCACTGATTTTGGGTCCGATGATGTAACCCACACCCATGTATTCAGGAGTAATTTCACCACTGACTGTGGCAGCCGGGAATATTTTATTGGCCATTGTTGTACCAAAGCTGGGAAGTTCAGATATGACATGAAAAACCCTTTGCAGCAAGGCATATAACATGGCAAACCCCAAACCCTGATAGGCGGTTTTGGCAAAATCACCACCCTTATCACCTGCTATGAGTACCTGACCACAGGCTGTGCCTTCCGGATAGGGCAAGCTATGATGTTCTTTGACAATAAGTGAACGCCGCAATGGTATCATGAGCAAAGTACCCAAGCAGCCTCCAAGGACAGCCAGGAAAAATATGGTCCAATACCTGAAGTATTCGTCACCCACCATTGGGTCACTCAGGAACAGAAAGGCAGGTAAGGTAAATACTACCCCCGCAGCAACGCTTTCGCCAGCAGAACCTGTGGTTTGAATGATGTTGTTTTCGAGAATGGTAGTCCCAAAAAACCGGTGGCCCAGTGAAATCGCCAAAACGGCAATAGGGATGGAAGCGCTCACAGTGAGTCCTGCCTTCAGTGCAAGATAAACCGTTGAAGCGCCGAATATGATTCCGAAAATAACACCCAGGATTATGGCTTTGAGTGTAAATTCCTTTACGTTTCCGTTTTCAGGCGCGATGTAAGGTTTGAAAGTTGAGTTTTCCATTTTTTTTGGCATTTAGCAGTTGGTTATTAGCATTTAGCTCTTAGCTATTGGCAGTTAGCACTTAGCTATTGGCAGTTAGCTTTTAGCTTTTGGCAGTTAGCTTCGACTAAGCAGCCAACAGCCAACAGCCAACAGCCAACAGCTAATGGCCAACAGCCAAAAGCCAAAAGTATGGAAAATCCGCTTTGGAAAAGAAGCTCTTTTTCGATTGGGCTAAAGGGAAAGCCAGTAGGTCATTTTCAGAACGATAGCTCTGTTCTTTTGACCAAAGACCCCCTCCACTCTGTAGTTATCCGTGTACACAAGGAATACATCGGACATGGGAGCAAAGCGCCACTGTAGCCGGCTATTGATGTTGAAGTTATCAGCCTGCGTATTGTACTGCAGAAAAGTAGTCCAGAAAAGGTTGTTGGAAAAATTGATTTCAGCACGGGCCGTGGCCAGAGTCAAGTCCACATTTCCATAAGGTTCCGGCAACCATATGTCGTTGCGCTCAATCCCTATTGTAAAATTCCCCCAGGGTTGAACGCGGTATGATACGCTACCGCGGGTGGTTAGTTTTGTTCCGTTATAAAACTGCCCATAAACAATGAACCATTCGGTGCGAATCTTCTTTCTGGTATCTGTATTAAACTGAATATTGAATTCGGTCATGTTGTATTGGTCGGCCGGCAGCGGCACTTCCGTAATGGCAAATGGGTAAATCAGGTCTACATAGTTATTGTTTACTCTGAAACGCAGTTGGCTGGTGTTTTTGAAAAAGATAAAATGCCGCACCCTGGTATACCATTCGTTTAGCCCATAACCGTCGTTCACCCAGACGAAATTCTCCAAACCTGACCAATGAAAATTGACTTTTTCACTGTTTTTCGGGTAGATGTAATAGTCAATCAAGTTGCCTACCTGGTTATAGCCTATCCTCTCGATACGTTTGGTGAGCGGATTGTAATTCTCCACCCGGTTGTTATAACCCATGTCAGTGTAATAATTCTCACCAATATGCTGAACGTTCAGGAAGGTTCTGAATTTAGTACCCCAATATGTGACTGAACCATAAAGTTGATTGTTAGCATTGCCAATACCATTTTTCAATGAATGCAAATAACCCGCCGTGTCAAACACCTAAGCAACAAAAAAAGCACTTACTCATCAGGCTTTCATTTCTCTGATATTCAGGTGTTTTTTTGGTTCAAAACAGTGGATAGTTCACTGAAAAATTGACATTTTTAGATGAATTAAATCACCAAATAAGTACTCATTTGTTGACCTGTATCACCTCCCGGGTTTTAAACATGAAGTTACTTTGCGACTCATAGCAAATTACAGCAATGGAACTCATTTACAACCCGGTATTTTTGAAGCATCAGACGGGTATGCACCCAGAAAATGGGAAGCGCTTAGAAGCTTATGACCACATACAACACACTACCATTAAAGACGGAACGGAATACCTGGAACTGATTCATACGCCAGAGTATATCAACCACGTAAAGGAATCCTGCCTTTCCGGCCAACCGCTTGACAGGGATACTATGACCTCACCTGGTAGTTTTCAGGCAGCTGTCCATGCAGTAGGCGCCACTATCATGGCAAGTGAATCGGGCGATTTTGCCCTGGTTCGCCCACCGGGCCACCATGCTTATTCTTCAAAAGCAAGCGGATTTTGTTTATTTAACAACATTGCCATTGCCTCCCAAAAACTCGTTAACGAAGGCAAAAGAGTTTTTCTGTTCGATTTCGACGGACATTTGGGAGATGGCACCTCTCATATTTTTGAAGAAAGCGACCAGGTATTTTACTGCTCCATTCACCAATGGCCAGCTTTTCCGGGCCATGGTTATGTCAATGAAATTGGCACTGGAAAAGGAAAAGGATTTACTATGAATCTACCCCTTCCTCCAGGCAGTGGTGATGATATTTATCTGGAAGCATTAGACACCTGTATGATTGTGTTGGAGCAATTCAAACCAGATGTCATTGCTGTATCGGCCGGCTTCGACAGCCATTTGTATGATCTACTCCTGGACCTCAGGATAACTGAAAGCGGTTTTTACACTACCGGTAACAGACTTGCCGGATTGTCTTCCAACATTTTCGCTACTCTTGAAGGTGGTTACAATGTAGAACTCCTTCCAAAATGTATTGAAAGCTTTGTAGCGGGTATAAATGGGGAGGCCAATCCAAATCCAACAAATGAAACCACATCACGGCGAAATGAGTGGGAAGAATTCGAACTGAGGCATCACTCGCTATTAGCTAACCTGCGACCTTACTGGAAATTTTCATAGAGCTTAAACACAAATAAACTAAGACATGTCAAAAGTTTTAGACCGGATTTTCAAGCCAAAATCCATCGCCGCTATTGGTGTTACTGACAAACAGGGAACAGTAGGTTATGCCATCATGGAAAACCTGCTGAGTGGAGGATTCAATGGCAAAGTTTTTCCAGTTAATCCCAAAAGAGACACGGTACATGGAGTTAAAAGCTATAACTCGGTAAAATCGATCAAAGAGCCTGTCGATTTAGCAGTTATTGCAACGCCGGCAAAAACAGTTCCCGGTGTGGTAAAAGAATGCGGGGAAGCTGGAGTAGGCGGAATCGTCATCATTTCTGCCGGATTTAAAGAGGCTGGCGAGGAGGGAGAACGTATGTTTGAAGAGATATTGGCAACAGCCAAGAAATACGGCATGCGCATCATTGGCCCCAATTGCCTGGGTTTTATCACCCCTGCAATGGGTCTGAATGCAAGCTTTGCTACTAAAATGGCTCTTCCTGGCTCGATTGCTTTCATTTCACAAAGTGGAGCATTATGTACTTCTATCCTGGATTGGTCCATCGACCAAAATGTTGGGTTTAGTCACTTCGTTTCCATTGGATCCATGGTTGATGTTGGCTTCCACGACCTCATTGACTATTTCGGTGCCGATAATCAGACTTCCTGTATTCTTATTTATATGGAAAGCCTGACTAATGTACGGCGATTTATGAGTGCAGCGAGGGCATTTGCGCGGTATAAGCCCATCATCGTTTTGAAAGCGGGGAAGAGTCTTGAGGGAGCAAAGGCAACGCTTTCACATACCGGTTCATTGGCCGGCAATGACTCGGCTTTCGATGCAGCTTTCAAAAGAGCCGGCATCATCCGCGTGGATAGCATAGCTCAGCTTTTCCACAGTGCACAAGCTTTAGCAATGCAACCGAGACCAGCGAGCAACCGCCTTGCCATACTCACGAATGCGGGTGGCCCGGGTGTATTAGCAACTGATTTTCTTGTCAGCTATGGAGGTCAGCTGGCTAAGCTTTCTGACAAATCGATGAGGGCATTAAACGAATTCCTTCCATCTGCATGGAGTCACAGCAACCCGGTGGACACTTTGGGTGATGTATCTGCCGAAGACTATAGTAAAGCCTTTCAAGTTTGTCAGGCTGACGAAAACGTTGACGCCATCCTTGCGATTTGTGTGACTCAGGCAGTCACCAGTCCAACGGATATTGCAGCAGTCCTATCAAAAGTTGCGTATCGTTCTCATAAGCCGGTTTTTGCTGTTTGGATGGGTGAACGGGATGTTTTCGAAGGTCGGGAAATTCTGGAGCGTGCGCATATTCCCAACTACCGATACCCGGAAAGTGCCGTTGATGTATTCCTCAAAATGTACCATTACTTCCGGCACCTGCAACTGCTATACGAAACGCCACCGACCATTCCTCACCGCTTTGTACCCCAAAAACAGAAAGCGGTTAACCTAATTCAAAAGGTATTAAAAGATGGAAGAAAACAACTTACCGAAGAAGAAGGAAAAGAGTTACTGAGTTATTATGAAATCCCTTTGTCACCTCATAAAGTTGCCAAAACTCTTGATGATGCTGCTAAATATGCTGAAGAAATCGGGTTCCCCATAGTCATGAAAATTGCCAGCCCTGATATAGGGCATAAAACGGAAGCAGGTGGCGTAGTACTAAACATTAAATCCACAGAAGAAGCGGCAATTGCTTTTAACCAAATAATCGAAAGTGCTCAAAAATTTGACCCACAGGCCAGAATTCAGGGTGTTTTGGTTGAAAAGATGGTTTCAAAAAAATTCGAGTTGCTGATAGGTGCTAAAAAAGATCCTCTTTTCGGACCTGTTATCGCCTTTGGCTGGGGTGGTGTGACGGTTGAAGTTCTCAAAGATATCAATCTTGGCCTGCCTCCTTTAAATATGGCTCTTGCCCAACGGATTATAGAAAAGACAAAAATCTACAAACTGCTTCAAGGATTCAGAGGAATGGAAGGTGTAGATATGGATTCTCTAAAATTCCTGTTGGTTAAGTTTTCCTATTTGCTGATGGACTTCCCTGAAATTCAGGAGATAGATATCAATCCGTTTGTGATGGACTCAAAAGGGGGTGTGGTCTTAGATGCTCACGTCGTGCTGGATCCAACAGTGGAAAGACCAAAAGAATTCACCTACAATCATTTGGTGATATCTCCTTACCCCGAACAGTACATTAGGGAGTTTACCATGAGAAATGGAGAGAAGGTGTTGTTAAGGCCTATTCGCCCTGAAGACGAGCCAATGGAAGCGGAAATGTTTCAAAACCTGTCAAGCCAATCTATCTATTTTCGGTTCTTTGGGTATATCCCACAGGTTAACCATAAATTCCTCATTCGTTTTACCCAAATAGACTATGACAGGGAAATGGCCATTATCGCTGAACTGGACAAGGATGGCAAGAAGCAAATGTTAGGGGTAGTACGACTTATCAGCGATACCTGGGATGAATCAGCAGAGTTTGCCATTGTTGTTGCAGATCCCTGGCAAAGAAATGGGTTGGGTCGTGAATTGATGGATTTCATGCTTAGCATTGCCAAAACCCGCAACCTGAAAAAAATAACCGCCGACGTTTTGATTACCAATCGTCTCATGCTGCAGATGTTTGAGAGAAGGGGCTTCAAAATTGCACACGGTAATAATGGCTCGTATCAGGTTGAGTTGAATCTGGAATTAGAAGCCCAGGAATTAGAGACAATCAGTTAATTTCTGCTCTTCGCAATCAAACTGGTTGGAAAAACTGCCTGGCTTTTATTGTCGTCCTTTCCAACAGAAGCTACACGGGATTGGCAGTTGTCCACAAGGATGTTTTCGATGGCAATCCATTTTGAAATTTAACTGAAACAATAGTCTGGTTATTCCGTAAATGGACAAATTGAGCCATTACAAAGCATGCATTTCCAGCATATTAAGTTGTATTCTTGAAAAAAAACAATAACAGTATTTCAACTTATGATTAATAGCTTTACCTTGCATGACTTTGTATTAGTCGCTATATCTTCCTTACCGATTCTATATTGAGAATTGCACTTTCCCTAACTTGAAAAAGCGACCAGAAAACGCTTACCTCATCCCATGCCGACATACGATTGAACAGTTAAGAGGAACCTAAAAGTTTGAATTTAATAACCACAAAACGATATCGTCATGTCGAGATTCTTTATGATCATTATTACAACATTAGGATTAACTTTCGCAAGTTTTACTCTTACCTTGACAATGTTACATTAGCCAATTACGATATTTTTAAAAAAATCACAAAACATGGGAAGAGAAAAAAAACTATTGGGGTC
>CAYRDX010000086.1:0-14098 GCA_964423205.1 uncultured Saprospiraceae bacterium
AAGGACCCCGAGTGCTCGGGGGGAAAATAACCAAGCCCCAGCAACCAACTGCCAATCGCCAACCCCGAAGGGGCAAGCAGCCAACAGCCAACAGCCAACTGATTTTCAATTGGTTAAGCAAACAATTTGGCTATTTTATTTTTGACTCTTTACTTAGTACTGCCTCTATTTCAGCCACAAAAACACAGAAGCACAAAGCAGTGAATAAAATTTTGTGCTTTTGTGAAAGACCGTCGTTTATTGTGACTAACCAGCAAAAACAGTTGGGCTTCTGCCATAGAAGCCGATGGCGCCGGTAGGTGGAAACACGCATCCGACCTTCGCGGCGATGATGCGCCTTTTTTCAGGAAATTGCGACTAAAGACCATTCCCGCCAATTTTTTAATAGACCCTACCGGTAAGGTATTGGCCAAGAACCTGCATAGTGAGGAACTGGCGCGCTTTGTTGAAAGTTATTTTGATTAAAGAACCTCCCCCCTCCCCTGTTAAACCTTGTTCCAGCAAGAGTTGAGCGCAGCGGCTCTTGCGTCATTTAAACCATAATTACTTATCATTGATTCTCTATTCACAGTATCTTTCGCATAAAAACTTTGAGCCGAGCATTAAAAATAAAAGATCCCGAAGGTTTATACTACGTAACATTTACCGTTGTACATTGGATTGACCTGTTTATAAGGAAAGAGTATAAAGACCTACTAATAGATTCTTTAAAATATTGTCAGGAGAACAAGGGTTTGGTTGTCCATGCATTCGTAATCATGACCAGCCATGTCCATTTGATAGTTTCAAGGAAACCAGATGGGGAGCAGCTTTCAGATATCATTCGTGATTTCAAGAAATACACTTCGGGTAAATTACTAAAGGCCATCAAAGAGTCTGCAGAAAGCCGAAAGGAATGGCTGCTACGGGCATTTGGCCACGAGGGCAAGAAAAACCCGAATAATTCCAGATACCAGGTTTGGATTCAGGACAATCATCCAATCGAACTCATAACCATGAAGTTCATTAAACAAAAGCTGGACTATGTGCATAACAACCCTGTGGCCGCCGGTATCGTTTTTTTACCTCAAGATTACGTTTATTCGTCAGCTTGTGTATATGCGGGGATGGCTGCTGAATGCCCACTATTGGTTGAATTAATTGAACTTCCACTTTGGGAATGATAGTCCCGGTAATGGTAAAGGGTGTGACCCGCAAGAGCCGCTTCGCTCAACTCTTGCTCAAACTATAGTATTATTAAAGACCCCGTTGGGAACTCTGGCTTAAACTATGATTATATTGTTAAGTTCTGGATTGGAGTGAAAGAAGAAATTACAAACCTTCAACTTCATGT
This sequence comes from uncultured Saprospiraceae bacterium, assembly GCA_964423205.1. Classification (GTDB taxonomy): domain Bacteria; phylum Bacteroidota; class Bacteroidia; order Chitinophagales; family Saprospiraceae; genus UBA6168. The sequence continues at coordinate 1,334 of CAYRDX010000086.1, forward strand.
AAATTTCAATTATTACCTCTGAACTCAACCTTGTTCCAGCAAGAGTTGAGCGCAGCGGCTCTTGCGTCATTTAAACCATAATTTCATATCACTAAGTTCCAGCAAGAGTTCCCACAGGCCCTAAAAGAAAAAGAAGAACCTCCCCCCTCCCTTGTTAAATCTTGGATTCACCACATTGTTATATATGGACCCAAAGCGGTAATTAATGCCCACTGAAGTATGAATGGAATTGGTTGTCGGGTATTGCCTGACGTTGGCCAGAATATCCTCGCTGTTGAAGTCCGCTTTTCGGATGTTCGGGAAAATGCCTTGTGTGAAATCAGAAAAACAATTCAGGTGCACCGATAAACCTTTCACCACCCTGAACTCGATAAATCCTCCGATTGAAAAACTGTTGATATCGATTCCCTTCACCTTTTCACCCACCAATTCAAATGAATTCAAAAAGGAATTCCAGGAGGCCCATGCACTCACACTTCCCCATTTCTGAATAAAATTGGCATTAATGGAAAGAGAATGTTCCCAGGTATGGTCTTTTAACTTGCTGTAATAAGAGGTGTCGATGTACTCATTACCGGCGTATCCTAGTTGGTAATAAACCGTAATGGCTTTCTTAACCGACTCTTTATAGGGAAATAAGCTGTATTCAATAGCTGGCTGAAAGACGTACTGTTTGTCGTAATTGCTGAAAGAACTGTGTGAGAACCTGGACCTGAAACCATAAGACCAATGGTCAGTAAGGCTGAATGTAGGGTTGAAATCCACATCGAGATTGTCGTTGATGAATTCGCTTTTGAAATTATCGATTTCAATCTCCCGTCTGTTCTTAGAATATTCTATTCCACTGCGGATTTTCATTTTTTCAGTGACCCGGTTGGCGCTGAATTCCAAACCATAGCGTGATGACTTGCTGTAGTCGTCATTATTGAGGGAACCTCTGGCTCCAATGTTAAAAACCCAGGAATTCCAGGGGTCCTTTTTATTGCTCATCGAGTTGACCGGCTGGGTACTGGAACCCCGATTCACACTGATGTTCATTGTACTGGCCAGGGGCGTTTTAGCGATGTATGGCGTAAGGCCAAGTTTGAGGTATCGTGCCAATGTGGCCCTGAATTCATCGTCAGTATCCACGCTGCTTCGGTTGAATTGAAGGGTGTCGTTTTTACCGTTGAAATTTTTTTGCCCGTTGAAAAAGAGTTTGACCTCAGAGCCACCTGAGCCAGTTCTTTGAGAAGTTATTTGTACAAATACGTTGGCAAGAAAACGGTCGGGAACAAAATCAACGTAATTGATTTCCGTTCGCAGGTATTCGAAATCACAATGTGTATTGCAGTCTATGTTCACTCTGATCAGTGAATTGGCGCTGAGGCTGTCTTGAGAAATTGATTGAGTTAGAGGCAATAACAGGAAAGCAAGGCAGGTAAAGATTTTTAATCTCATTTTGGTACAAATTTGTCATTAGAGTCCCATTCCGGGAAAATAGGTGTGTCAAAATAACTAAAGACTAATGTCCTAACATCTGAACCGGAGTTTTTTTAGACCAAATGAATCATTAGGGCCATGATTCTGTATTCAAAATCTGTTGAACTGAACTTGTGATTTGAGCAATTCCAATCCGTCTTTCCAAATTATTCACAGGAAAGGGCCCGACAACATTTCCAAACTTCGGAGTTACATTTGTCTTCATGACATTCGCCGAACCAATTGCAAATACAAATGAAAAAACATCTTGGCAAGCACCTTCTGGCATTACTGCTATGCAGCGGTTTACTCATCTTTTTCATGGTGCTCCCTTTTTTTCCAGGAAGATTTGACTTGCTGGCACTTCCCTTATCTATCTTGGTTCAGGTGATTGGAATTGCCGGATTGCCCTTACCTCTGATTGGATTGTTGTGGTTGATTTGGCCGAAATACCGTTTCGGATGTGCCGTGGCTGCACTGATAGCGGGTATATTTTTGTTGCTGGTGCTGAGCCTAATTGCCGTGCTGAGTGTTGGCTACTCTGTAGGTTTAATTTTGTTTTCTGCTGGCCTCTTTGTGTTGATTAGAATTCTTCCTGAACTTAAAGCTTTAAGATCAGCTGAACAGACATTACAGGCTTTTCCTGTCTATCTTTTAGCCATTCCTCTGATTTCTTTTCTTTCACAACTGTTTTTAGCAACACCAATGACTGTGCAAAGCCGTAACCGGGCCATTTCCCAAGCGGCGGAGTTGATTAAGAATATCGAAGAGTACCATCAAAAAAACGGGATATATCCACCTTCGCTGCAGGCACAATACATGGATGTAAATCCGGGAGTGGTTGGTGTTGAAAAATTCCATTACGCATTACAAGGTCAGGGATATAACCTTTATTTCGAGCAGCCGCGGTTTTTGCTCGATGATTTTGGCACAAGGGAATGGGTGGTTTACAACCCTAAGGATGAACAGCGCATGTACAGCCATGCGGCGTGGCTATTATCAACTAAATTTGATGATCCGCCGCAAGGATGGTACGCCTCAGGCGAGACGGGGTTTTTGCACTGGAAGTATTTTTATTTTGATTGAGGCGCGGAAGATTATTTCTTGCCACCAAAGCACAAAAACACAAAAGTTCATTATCTGCTGAAATTCCACTTTTTAAAAGGGCGTAGCCCCGGTACCTTTTATCATCCATGTCACCGGAAAATGCCCATCATTCCAGGGCGAGCATTGCGGCCGGAACCACCATGGTCAATCAACTGATACACGACGTATTTTCAAACACCATCAGTGCATCTGCTCTTCTAAGAACGGAGAAGTCTTATGCCGACAGTCTGGCAGTCACGATGCCCCTTCTGGCCGCATGCAAATCGGTCAGCGGGGACAATTACAGGAATGGCTGCACGACTGGGACAGGGAAGACGACCAACACCGCCATGTCTCACATCAGTACGGACATTATCCCTCCAATCAGATTTCTCCTTACCGGACACCGGAACTTTTTCAGGCTGCTAAAACTTCCCTGCTTACCCGTGGTGACGAATCGACGTCGTTACAAAGAATCATTGTTGGTCAAGGAGCCATAGACTTTGAAAGTGCCATAGTTGTCAAAAGAGCCATTGTTGATTAATGTACCACCTGTATGATAAACGGTTAATTGCCCATAATTTTCAAGTGAACCAGCACCACTGCACCTGAAATTGCTGTAAATATGGAATTCTGAATCGTTGACAGTAGAAACATAAGAATTGAGGAGGCACGGTGCGTAGATGTGCACATAATCAAAAGGGCCGAGTTGATAAGATGGAGCGCCTCCAGGCCTGTTTGCTCTATTTTCATAATCGCAGTCCACCGCACCAGTAAATGCATAAATGGCAGCACTGGCTCGCAAGGAAAGGCAGAAAAAAAGTATTGCCAATAACAGGGGTAAAACATTGAATGGCTGCGTTCTTATAAAGAAGGACATGAAATTTACTTGCAAAGTTAAATGCTATAGTCAACCCTTTAGCTCATTGTAGGTGAATCTGGTAACAACTGTTTCAAACCGAATGATTAGTGTAGTCGAGGTTGGAACAAGACGAGGCTGTATCACAAGTCATTGTATGTTTACACCTCCAATAATTGAGCCCACTCCGAAAAGTCGGCTGGTTAATTTATAAAATAATTTGTTGACATGTCTGTTCATAAAAAGGATGATATTTATTTGTATTACAGCGGTTTGTGTTTTTTTTATTGTTATCTTCATGGGGTAAGCAATAAAAATTGATAGCATGTTTCGCAAGTCAGTACCACATAGGCAGAGTAATCTTTTTAGCAGTATCCCATCAATTTTAGAGGGGAAATCGCTAAGTCAGTATAACGACACAGGAGGATGGCATAATCAATTCCGCAAGCAAGTTTTATCGCGTATTGATGAGTCAATTTTCACTGTTTTGTTTAGTCCGAACATGGGTGCGCCCAATGCCCCGGTATCATTGCTGGTAGGGATGATGGTACTGAAAGATGCCTTTGATTGGAGCGATTCCCAATTGTTTGAACAATGCCGGTTCAACCTGTTGGTCCGCAGCGCCCTGGGGTTGTTCAACCTGGATGATGAAATCCCTGCTGAATCGACTTACTATCTGTTCCGCAAGCGGGTTCACCAATACAACCGGGAAAATAACGCTGATTTGTTGCAAAATGCCTTTGAATCGGTAACCCAGGGACAGATAAAAGATTTTGAGGTAAACGGGAAATTTATCCGCATGGACAGCAAGCTCATTGGGAGCAACATTGCCTGGTATTCCCGCTTCGAAATTATCCACCAAACCTTTGTCCTGTTTTGCAAAACGCTGAAAGAGAGTGATTTTTTGATGTTTTCCGAAGAAGAAAAAGCACAAATAAAGCTCCTTGTTGAGGAAGAGCCACAGAAAACGATTTACCGCAGCAACAGGGAAGAAGTTCAAACCCGGATGCAGAGAATCGGTCTGTTGGCCTTTAAAACACTTGAACTTTTTTCAGCAAACAGCAGCGAGGGCTATGAATTGCTCAGGCGGGTTTTTCACGAACAATACAAGGTAGCAGGTGCAGGCCAGAAGGTTGAACTTCGTGCAAAAGAAGAAATTGCATCATCCAGCGTACAGTCGCCCCACGACCCTGACAGCGCCTACCGCCACAAAGCCGACCTCCTGATGTACAAGTAATTAGATGCAGCTTATAACCTATGAAGTATTGTGAATCTGCTGCATTATACCCTTTTGCAGCCTTTACAGTGTCCGTCGCTTTTCGACATATTGTGCTTCGTCTTTCACGACTCAATTTACAAATCGGAACAGGTATAGAGTCAACAATGAAAGTGTCTTGAGAGGAAGAAATATGTTCGCTCCATTTGTCGGCACAATAAATGAACCATTCTTGAAGTGATTTGCGTCTGGCATTGTATCTGGTCCTGTGAATCAGATTCGGAAAATGGCGTTTATAATCTTTCTTGATTTTTGACCACAACAAATTTTCAGAATCAATGGCCAGGCACTCAGCAGTGATGGCGAGGCTGATAACTTCCACATCACTCATCTTTGATGAATTAGAGTAGAACCTGACATTTTGGCCCTCAACCAAATATTGTTTCAAAGCAGTTCTGACAAATCTTCTGATTTTTGTGTAATTTGTGAAAAGATCATGCATAGCAGTACTTTTAAAGTTTTGTGGTAAAAAACTAAAATACTGATTTTCAACTTTTGTCCTCCTGGAAGGATGCATGGTCTTTTTTTTGTGTTTTTAACCGCTCAACGGGTAATAATAATCTAAAAAAACAGGAAAATGAAAACTATTAAATTCTTAACTATTGGACTCATTGTTACATTAGCAATTTCCTATTCCGGATGCAAAAAGGATGATAGCACTGATGACACTAAAAAATCCCGATGTGCCTAATATTCCAGAACTCATTGATTTTTGGAGGGTCACTTCAGACGGATACACCATTCCATGGGGTATTGCTATTGGCAATACCGGAATCGTTTACACATCAGAACTATCTGGAAGTCGGATAAGTAAATTTACAGCTACCGGCACATTGATTGCACGATGGGGAACATCCGGAGGTGGTAACGGACAGTTTTTTTGGCCTAAATATTTAGCTGTAGACAAGGCCGAAAATATCTTTGTAGCTGATGAGAAAAATCGCAGGATACAAAAATTTGATTCATCTGGCAATTATATGACAAAGTGGGAAGTCGATTTTCCGGGCAACGTTGCAGTTGATCGTGCAAACAACTGGGCTTATACTATTGATGTATCCAACGTGTTGAAAAAATTTGATTTAACTGGAAATTTCATATTGCAATGGGGTGGAACTGGTTCCGGAAATGGGCAATTTATGATAACCAATCAAAATGACACATCTAATCAGGGACCAAATGGTCAGATGGCTGTTGATGGATACGGCAATGTTTATGTAGTAGATAATATGAATCACAGAGTACAAAAGTTTTCATCTTCTGGTAATTTTATTTTGAAATGGGGTATTAAAGGAAGCGGAAGTGGTCAATTTCTTTTCCCTTGCGGAATTGCAATTCATAAAGAAAAAGGTTTTGTTTATGTTGGAGATAACAGCTTAGGAGGAGGCGGCGGTGGTTCTGATAATATCGCGCGGATACAAAAATTTGATTTATCTGGCAACTTCATTAGACAATGGACTACAACAGATAAAGCTGGAAATGGGGTTCTTGCTCTTGCTGTTGATAGAGACGGAAATGTTCTTGCAATTCAAGGATCTCGTGTACTAAAGTTTGATTTTCGATAAATAGTTTTATTAAGACTAAGTGTTGACTCATTACTAAATGCAATACTTTGCATAAAATTTAAAAAATGAAAAAACGACACGACAAATTAATGACCGACCTGCATAGAATTCTTGAAACGCAGGACTTTAAATCGGTGGACGATCTCTACAAGTTTATGGACGGCCTTATGGGACAACAAATTCCTTCCTTTCCAAAAGAGGCATTGAGTTTTAAAGAACAAGCCCAGGATTTAGTTTTCGAGGCTCACGAGTTGCCACGATCCAAAGCAAAAGTCAAAATTGAAAAAGCATTAGAACTTGACCCTGATTGCATCGAGGCGTATGAGTATTTGGGTTTAGTTGAGCGCAAAGTGGAACTCGCCAGCGTGTTCTTCGAAAAGGGAATTTCCATTGGCCGGCGATTGTTTGGCGGAAAGTATATAGCCGAACGCAAAGGAATGTTTTGGGGCTTTCATGAAACCCGGCCATTCATGCGTTGCTTGCAAAATTACTCTGTCTGTTTATACAAAATAGGAAAAGTAAAAGAATGTGTTGCCATCCTCGAAGAGATGATTGAACTAAATCCCAATGACAATCAGGGCGTAAGAGACCAACTATTGCTTTATCTGATCGAACTTGACGAGAATGAGAAATTCCTGAAGTATGCAAAAATGTTTGAGGAAGACAACTTGACTTTTCCTCTTTTCAACCGTGCATTATTTGCTTTCAAGACGGAAGGAGAATCAGCAAACGCCAACAAGCTGCTTAACAAAGCACTTAAACAAAACAAGCATGTTGCTAAACGGCTTCTATCCAAAAATCCAATAACCATGTTAGAAGACCATTACGGTATGGGAGACAAAAACGAGGCAGACTATTACGCCAGTTATGCTCAACATATTTGGGCTATGACAAGAGGTGCAAGAGAATGGTTAATGAAACACGCCGGAAAATCATAATGGACGATGCCACGACGCTAACAGCTCAGGAAAACATAGCTGGACAGACAACAGGACTCATGGTTTAGACTCTAAAAATTGATGGGATGGCCATGTGCGCCCACGATTTCAGGTTTCTTAAAAGCGGCATTTTCTTTTTACGTTTATTCTGATACAGAAAGAAGCAAATTGCTGCTGCCCGACCTTGGGAAATTCAAAATGGGTAAAACCTGTATCCATGTCAAAAGACTTTCCAACATCAAGATTCCAATCATGAAGGAACTCTGTAGGGAATCCATCAAATACATCAGCGAGCATCACGAATGTTCCTACAGAATAAAATAATAAAGCCGTAAACCTGAAGAAAGCCTAATTGCAAGGGCACTACCCCACTCTTTTAAGGCTTTCCATTTACGCACTATATCACACCCCACCCTGCAATGTTCACCCCGCCATTTACAAAGATTCACCCCCATGTTTTGTCATATCGCAAAAAGAAGATGTCCCCAGCCGTCATTATCTTGCCAGCCTGAAACGAAGCCATCCAAAACCATCAGAACATGACAGCAAAAGCCATTCTGACCAGTCTGTTTTTCATCCTTTTGTCGTGCATTACGTTTACTCAGCAGGTCAGCAAATACATCGTTATTGACCAGTTCGGCTACCTGCCGGATATGCAGAAAATTGCGGTTATCCGGAATCCCATGACCGGATTTGATGCGTCCGAGACCTTTATCGCAGGCCCAAGTTACGCCTTAATCAACTCGGTAACCGGAGCCAGGGTTTTCAATGCTTCTCCAGTGGCCTGGAACGGCGGAATGGAGGATTTCAGTTCCGGCGACCAGATTTGGTGGTTCGATTTTTCGGAAGTAAAAACACCGGGAGAGTATTACGTACTGGATGTGGATAAAAATGTGCGCTCACACAAATTCTGGATTTCGGCGGGTGTGTACAATGTGGTGCTGAAGCAGGCGGTGCGCAGCTTTTACTACCAGCGTGTTGGTTTTGAAAAAAAGCTTCCTTACGCGGATGAAGGCTGGACGGATGCAGCCAGCCACATAGGGCCGCTGCAGGACAAGAACTGCCGGTTATACAACAGAAGAAACGACCCCGGCACTGAAAAGGACTTGAGCGGTGGCTGGTACGATGCCGGCGATTACAACAAATACACCAACTGGACGGCCAGTTACGCGATGGAACTTTCAAAAGCATACCTGGAAAATCCGGCAGTTTGGACCGATGATTTCAATATTCCCGAATCGGGAAACGGCCTCCCCGACCTGCTGGATGAAATAAAATGGGGGGTGGACCATCTGCTCCGCATGCAACTGGAAAGTGGCGCTGTATTGTCGATAGTCGGTCTGGCATCGGCAAGCCCACCCACCAAAGCCACCGGACAAAGCCTTTATGGGCCTGAAACCACCTCGGCCTCACTGAACACAGCCGCAGCTTTTGCCATCAGTTCAAAAGCATTCAGGGCTGCCGGTTTGATGGCCTATTCTGACACGCTGAAAGCAAGGGCCATCAAAGCATGGAAATGGGCGGTTGCCAATCCCGATGTACTTTTCCGAAACAACGACTCCTCTTACGGCTCCCAGGGTTTAGGTGCCGGACAGCAGGAGGAATCAACTTATCAGCGACTGTTTTCCAAACTCAAAGCGGCCTGTTATCTCTTTGAAATTACCGGCGAAGTTGAGTACCAAATCTTTTTCGATGCCAACTACAACAAGGCCAACCTATTTGCCTGGAACTTTGCCTATCCCTTTGAAATGGATAAACAGGACATCTTGTTGCATTATGCCTCTTTGCCCAATGCCACCAAAAGTGTTTCTACCCACATACAATCCATTTATCGCAATGCCATCAATACGGGAAGCGAAAACCTTCCGGCTTTTACCGGACTGAAAGACCCCTATCGGGCGCACCTCAAAGATTACACCTGGGGCAGTAATGGTGTCAAATCAGCTCAGGGAAATATGTTTTATGGCATGATCACCCATAAACTGGATGAGAGCAAAAACGAGATTTACCGGAAGGCAGCAGCCACCTACATCAACTACATCCACGGCGTGAATCCGCTTGGACTGGTTTACCTGTCGAATATGTACCGCTTTGGCGGTGATAACTGCGTAAATGAATTCTACCATACCTGGTTCAGTAATGGTTCAGCACTATGGGACCGGGTGGGTGTATCCACTTATGGTCCGGCGCCGGGATTTCTGACGGGTGGTCCAAATCCGTCTTACGCTGTGGATGGCTGTTGCCCGGGTTCCTGTGGCAGCGCACAGAACAACGCCCTTTGCACTTCGGAAAATCTTATCCCGCCGCGCAACCAGCCCAGGCAAAAATCCTACAAAGATTTCAATACCAGTTGGCCGCTGAATTCCTGGTCGGTTACAGAAAACAGTAACGGGTATCAGGTCAATTACATCCGCCTGCTTTCCAAATTCGTGAATCCGGATTATGATTGCAGCGGGGTTTTGGGTGGCTCCGCCAAAATCGATGCCTGTGGCCGTTGCGCCGGGGGAAATACCGGCATCACCCCTGCCAATGATCCGAAAATATGCAGCCAGATTTCGAACACAGAAGAGGCGCCTCATCAGCCTGGTTTTCAGGCCTGGTTTGATGCAACAAAGGCTCTGCTCCATATTCAACCTTTGCATTCAGCAGAGTATCAGTTGCAGATAGTTGACTTGCGGGGAATTAAGTTCCTGAACAAAAAACTGGCTGGCGAGCAGTCGTTGAGTACCCATAAACTTAATCCCGCGTTTTATATCGCACTGCTGACTGGGGAACATTCCATTCAATCGCTGAAGTTTGTGGTGCAATAAGGTTTTTAACCACGGAGGATTTACTACGGAGACATAGAGGACACGAAGAAACACGGAGGTTTGCTGTGTCTCTATAGTTAATGCGTGCAAGAGTTGAGTGATGCGACTCTTGCATGAACTCCATTCCAAAATTATTGGCGGAATTAGAAGGCTAAAGGTTCTCCGTGGCTCTCCGTGCTCTTAGTGTCTCCGTGGTAAATCCTCCGTGGTAAAAAAAACCTTACTGTATATCCATACACTTCCGGTATCCATTTTCCAGTCGGCGGCTCTGCCAATAACTTATTCCTTGCATAAAATTATTTGTAGGTTAGTATCATGAAAAACACAATGATTTCTAAAGTACAAGCTATTCTGATAGCTCTGTTGGGCTTGTTAGCCGGCATACTATATGCTTTTGGCGGGTTTATCATCGATGCCCAGGTAAGTTTGGGTTGGATTAGTTCCGGAGAGACTTCAGGATTGGGTATCGGGACAATTCTTGCCTTCGGTCCATTATATGTATGCCTGCCTTATTCGCACTTGCAGGATTTGTATGGGCTTGTTTCAGGCTATTTTGTATAAACTCTATGTCAGATGGTTTGGTAAAATCAATCTGAACCTTGAAATGTAAACACTAACTTTATGTCTGTAAAAGAACATTTAAAGATAGTCACAGAACAATTGATTGAACTGGGTAATCTGGAGGTATTGGATGTTGTGTTTTCCGCAAACTATCTGGCTCATGCCGACGGAAAAGAATATCACGGACATGACTTCCTAAAGCGCTTCACCAAACAAATGAGAACTGCCCTTCCCGATCTCAAAGTGCTGAAATATGAAATCCTGCTGGAGACTGAAAACTCCATAAACTGACAAAGAACTTTGCAGGGTACTCACCTAAAGAACCTGATGGGCATTCCCCCATCCGGCAAAAAAATAACCTGGAATGAAATGGTAGTCAGCCGCTTTGAAAAAGGTAAAATCGTGAAAGAATGGGTGGTTTCTGAACTGTCGGGTAAATTGCTGCTGAATCAACCGCTTAAGTGAAATGCTTAAGATTGTTGAATCGGTTAAATGTTTAGCTTTTTAGATGCTCGTTTTGAAAATTAAACTATCCAGCAAAAGTTGGTAAAATTGATAATGTTGAGAAAGAGCCTGGCTGATTTGAACTCACCTCCTCAGGCAGCCTCAACCCTCTCAACTAATTGAACAAGCAATAGGATAGAAATTAATTTTCGATGCGGACATCCAATATTCGTTCTGGTCAAAGAAATATTTTGGAACTTAAGCTGTGACAATGCCTGTGGAGGGGATTTGGTATACCCTTCGAAATCAACAGCTACCCCCGCTCACTGAAAGATGTGTTGCAACCCTTTTCCGAAAATGGTTTTTATGTCGCCCGGCTATTGGAACCACGGCCTGTTCCTGAATCTGCAAAATACGGTAAACGGCACAAACGAATTCCTTGCCTCATTGTGTTTGGGGCCGTTAAAAAGTATTGAAGGATATCAAAACACATTTGTAGTTTCATGCCCCCCGTTTAATCAAAAACCTTTCTAAATACAATAGCATGGCACTTACCTTTTTGGAAGCGGAATGGAGGAAACTGGTCATGGCCAATTATTTGATTGACCCAAGTCTGCTGCAGCAATTTGTACCCGCCAAAACAGAAATTGACTTCTGGAACAAGCGCTGTTATGTCAGCCTGGTCGGGTTCATGTTTCTCAATACCAGAGTACTGGGTTTTAAGATTCCTCTTCACCGGCATTTCGAGGAAGTGAATCTGAGGTTTTACGTCCGTTACAAAGACCAGAATGAATGGAAACGGGGTGTGGTATTCATCAAAGAAATTGTGCCGAAGCCAGCGATAAGTCTTGTCGCCAACCTGCTTTACCAGGAGCATTATGAAACCATGCCTATGGAGCATCAATGGGAACAGAAGGATAAACAAATAACGGTCGAATACAGATGGAAAAAAGGCGATTGGTTTGGACTAAAGGTCATAGCCAAGGATGAGGCAACACCTAACAGTCATGGAAGTGAAGAAGAATTCATCACGGAACATTACTGGGGGTATACAAAAGCATCCCAAAACCGCACTTCTGAGTACGGAGTGGAACATCCGTCATGGGATGTTTATCCAACAATGTCCTACCAGGTAGATGTTGATTTTGAGCGGGTTTATGGTTCAGCATTCAGCTTCCTGTCACATGAAAAACCCACGTCGGTATTCCTGGCAGAAGGTTCAGCTATTAGCGTAAGAAACAGGAGATTTATCTGAGAGCGCTTTAAAAATGGAGTAGCTTCACTACCCAGAAAAAGATCTGGTAACAATCACCTTTCACCATTCACAGTACATGCCTGCAAAAGGAAAAATCATCACTAATCCAACAAGCGGTGACACTTACGAATTTCTGGAAACAGCCAATGACAGCAATGGAGAGCGGGTAGTTCTCAAAACCACGCTCAGGACCAAAGGCCAACAGGCGCCCAATCACCTGCATGTTTTACAGGAGGAGTCATTTGAAGTTCTTTCCGGCCAGATGACCATTTGGTTCGGTAGTAAAAAAAACCCTTCTATCTGCAAGCGAAAAAATGACACTGCCAAAAGAAGTTCCACACAACCACTACAACGATTCCAATTTCACAGTATCTGATTTGAGGTATTCGCCGGAGTCATCGAGGAAGTTGATTACTGCTTCATCGCTTTGTCCAAAAGTGTCATACAAGGTGTAAAAACCCAGCAATTCTCACTATGGATTTTTTCTAAATTGATTTGGGACGGATTTTCACA
>CAYRDX010000087.1:0-13608 GCA_964423205.1 uncultured Saprospiraceae bacterium
CTTTTGCGAAAAGTACGAATATTCTGGAAAATTAATATGAACCTAAGTAGTTACCGAGCTCCAATGTGATACGGCCGACACCCAGCACTTCTTCCGCTTGCTGATTTTATTTTTTTTCTTTGTGTTCAGAATGATTCTTTGGTGGCCGTGGCATCCGTTAATCTCAAAATAGCAGGCCCCTATGAAAGCAAAAACGCTGAAAGAAATCGCAGATGACCACGGCTGTGCCCAAGTTCCTTTTACAGAAAACGCAAAGAGAAGAACCTGCTAATCCCCAAGGGTAATGTTATCCCCTATTGGCAAAAAGTCATCTATGAAGCGCTTTGGTACCCGGATAAGGTCACAAAAAAGAGTTGAAGAGCGTAACTATTATCGAGATGTAAACCGGTGACTGAATTTGGCTTGATTTGACCGAATTTGACCGATTTTGTCCCTTTGAATTTTCAAATAGGTGAGTGAACTTTGAAGCGTTCATTCCGGGAATTTTCCGATGCTGCGGGTGAACCGGCCGAAAAGCAGGTTTTCGTGCAGGCGGCGGGTTTTCGGCACTGCTTCATCACTTTAAATTCTACTGTCATGAAAAAGGCTATCTTCGTATTCCTGGTAATAAGTATTTCCCTTGTTTCGGGCTTAAGAAGCAAAGAAGAAGCAACTGCCTCCGGGTGCAGTTGTACCTGTTACTGGAATCCGGCAACCAGTTCTTGCAGAACTACCGGGAGAGATTTCGCCTGTCTTTTGGTGAAATGCTCTGGCACTGGTTATTGTCCCCCCTGTGTGATTGTTGAGGAGGAGGAATAAAACAAGAATCAATGAGTCAATGCCATTGATATGCCTTTAACACAGGTTCGGGTCAGTGGCATTTTATTTCATTGCTGAATCCGCAGAAATCATAAGTTATGAAAACCTTTACTTCTTCAATCTTATTCTTACTGTTGCATTTTGCTTGTTATTGTTGTCTCTCCTGTATGCCAGAGGATGAAAATAATGCTGGAAATGCAGGATTACAATGTATTGACTCCCTTCAATTGGCCTTAAACAAGCAAGATCCTTTACAATCAAAAGCTATGTTTTACCATGAAGAGCTCGGGAAGAGGTACCTTGTCATGGACAATGAAAAGAGCAGAAGGAAAATTCAATTTTACAACTTAGACACAAGAATCCACGAGGTCTCAGTGCCTCTGTATTCAGAGGGACCTCATTCTATTCCGCTAAACGACGGGTTTCACGTTCTATCCATGGATTCGATACTCATACCTGCTGTTGATAGCAGAATTTATCTAATTAACAGGCAGGGAGAAGTCACCCGAATTTATCCTTATGATTCCAACGTTAGAATGACTTTAGATGACGGAAATACTATCAGCGTCAGCAGCATAATATCATTATCTCTATTTCATTCTCCAATGATACGCAATGGAAAATACCTGTACGCTCCTCAAATGGCGGGTTTTGAAAATTACCAGGACAATGACAATCCTGAAAAGTTTAAACTTTGCTTCCGATTGGATCTGAAAAGTGGAAAAGCGACCATAATGCCTGCATGCTTCCCCAAGTCGTTTTGGTCTGATGGCATGAGGGGATTAGAATATTCCTGGACTTATGACGGGGATAAATTTGTCATTTCGCCAGTGTATTCTCACGACCTTTTTACCAGCAAGGATAATAAGGTACTGGAAAAGGCAGCTACTGCTCCCAGTAAATATGTCCGGCGAATAAGCGGATATAATCCAGGAATGCGTGGCATGGATTTTTCGAAATACATTAACAGAAAACTCCAGTATCAAGAATATTTGGGAATAATGTATGATCCATTCAGGAAAGTATATTACCGTTTTTTCTGGCCTGGAATTATAAACGTACCGGGCAGTCAGGAAATGCAGACTGAATTATGGAGGGATCCCCCTAATTTTGGAATAACGGTGCTGAATGAAAAATTTGAAATATTGAGTGAGACCATTTTACCAGTTGATATTTATTCCCAACACCATTATTTTGTGGCTAAGGAAGGGCTGTATATAGCTGCCAATCACCCAAGGAACCCAAACCTGAAAGAGGATGTATTGAGCTTTCATATTTACGGTTTGAAAGGCCCATAAACCACCTTTTGGGTCTGATCTTTTACGCTGAATTCATGAAGAGTCCGGAGCTGATTATTTAGATTACAATTTGCAGCTGGGCCGCATCTGTACTTTGCTTGTCCTGTTTTGTCCTGTTTGTCCAGCCCTTGTTTCGAAAAATAGGATGACCTTTAAGGTGTTCATTCCGGGAGTTTACCGATGCTGCGGGTGGGCTGACTGAAAGGCTGGCTTTCGTGCAGGCGGGGGTTTTCCGGTAACTGTTTCATCACTTTAAATTCTACTGTCATGAAAAAGAAAGGTTGGTTCTACGTCAGAGCTCTTGTGGTCTCAGTTTTTCTCTTCAGTTTGTTCTTTTCAAATATTGGACATACTACAGGCTGTTGGCCATTCCCTGCAGGTGTCATTGAGAGGATTGAATGCCCTAAAGGTGGTTATATTGTAAGATGTGAGTGTGGTTTTGGTTCTTGTGAGCCAAGGTTTCAAAGATTTTGCGACGAAATCTATCAATGATTATCCTCGGAGTGTTAACATACCACAACCAGTTTCATGATAGTTTTCGAACAGGTTGTGGTATGTTTTAACCTGTGATAAATTTATGCCGTTTCCAAGTGTATAATTCTATTAGCATTTACTTCAACCAAGAAATATGAAAATTATTCTATCTCTATTCGCTGCTATTTTCCTTACTTCATGCAATCAGAGCCCTTCAAATAAATACGGTCCGCAAAATATCCGAATCGACATTGAAGAAGTCAATCAAATTCCGCTCATGCAATTTTTTGAAAACGTACAATTTATACCTCTTGAGTTTGGAAAAGAAAGCCAAATTGATATTGTTGAAATGCTTGTGTATAATAAAAAGCGGATTTTCATTTCAAGTTATGTAGAAACGATAGGAAGTCATGAATTGATAATATTTAATGAGAACGGGAATTTCAGAGAGAGAAAATATATCAATTATGAGGGGCCTGGCAGCATGCGGGGTGTCAAAGACTTTATTATCACAGACGATGGAAATGTTGAAGTATTGGACAGGCTGCGGAGAAAAATTATCAGGTACAATGCCGACGGCAAATATGTTGAAAATGTTTATGTCAAAGCAAATATTTCCAAAATAGAAAAATTTAATGATGGTTCTTATGTATTTTATAGAGGGAATTCCTATGCCCACGATGATTTGATGAAATTACCCAACAACCTCATTTATGGAGATAAAGAGGGCAATATAAAAACAAACAGCTTCGTACCAATTATAGACTTTTTAAGGGATAACCCAATAGTTGCAGGTGAGATATTTTTTAGGGTACCTGGCAAGTCTGCCTTTTATTTCAGCGACTCAATGAATGACACGATATATTATGTTGATAACAAATCAACTAAACCTGTTTTCAATCTGGTTCTGCCAGACGAGTCCTATAAAAAGGATAAAGTAAATCAAATCAGAGAGATTGCCAGACGATCACCGGATAAATTTGTCTTGGCACTTAATGACTTGCTAAACGACAGGAAAATTATTTCAAAGGTTCATCTGGTTTTGGATATAGGTTCATACATATTCTTGTCTTTCAAGCTGGATAATATAAGATATTATGCCAGAGTTAATAAAGTTGATTTAAAAGCCAAAGTTTATAAGCTGGATAACCCAATTCTAGATAACTGGTTTGTGTTTCCTTATGGAGATTACATGTTTGTCATTATAGTTAATTATCCGCTAGAATTTAAAGAAAAAGTAATGGAGAAACCGGCTCTCCTGGAAGCCTTGCCACCTCAGATGAAAAGTTATGTCCAAAACCTCCAGACCGATGACAATCCGTTCTTATTGGTGGTAGATCCAGGGAAACTCTTTTCGGATGAATAAATGTGGGCTTGTCAACTTGAATAAACCTTTTTTGCCTGATGTTAGTGAAGGTATAGTGATTTGCATTAGGGGAATCAGCCCCAAAACCCTGAATCGAAAAATTCAGGAGGCTGGCATTTTTATTCCGAAAGGCAATGTTTACCCTGTCCACCAGAAAATCATCTACGAAACCCTGTGGTATCCAAACGATGAAACAAGAAATGAGTTAAAGCAAATCCCGCCAAATTTTCAAGACCCCAAATCCTGACTTGTCCGGTTTTGTCCCAACTTGTCCGATCTTGTCCAATTTTGTCCGATCTTGTCCGATCTGAGTTTCAAAAGATTAGGTGAACTTTGTAGTGTTCATTCCGGAAATCAGCTGAAGCTGTGGGTGAGTCTGCCAGAATGCAGGTTTTCTTACAGGCGGCAGTTTCCCGGAAATTGTTTCACCACTTCAAATTCTACTGTCATGAAAAAGAAAGGTTGGTTCTACGTCAGAGCTCTTGTTGCATTAGTTTTTCTGTTCAGTTTGTTCTTTACAAATATTGGGCATACTACAGGTTGTTGGCCATTCCCTGCAGGTATATCAAGGTTTGTTAATTGTCCCCAAGGTGGTTTTGTAATAAGATGTGACTGTGGTTATGGTCCTTGCGCGGCTGATGATCAGAGATTTTGCGACGGCGGTAATCAACAATGACTTTCGACCACAACCTATCACAACCTATTTAGGGAAAATTGTTTTCGGGCTGGTTGTGGTAGGTTCCAATCTGCAATCTGTACATTCATGCCCAATGTTATTATTCAATTTACATAACTACCTATAGGTATCATGAAAACTATATTTTCTATACTGCTTGTAGCTTCCATATTTGCTTGCCGTCCTGAAGTCGATGATAACCCGGCCAAATTGCAAAATATTAATATCAGTACTAAGAACGTGGTAACTATTCCAGCCCAACAATTTTATAGAAATGTCCAATTCATACCCCTGGAATTTAAAAAGGAAAGCCTCATAGACATTGCTGAGATGTTAATGTATAAAAATAACCGGATATACATCTCGAGTTATGTAGAAACGAGTGGAAGTCATGACTTGGTAATATTCGATGAAAAAGGGAACTTTATTGAACGCAAATATAGCGGCGGGGAAGGACCCGGCAGTTTTAGCGGGGTCAGGGATTTCCTAATTACAGAAGATGGAGCAATTGAAGTATTGGACAGGCATCGGAGAAAAATTATCAGGTACAATGCCGACGGAAAATATGTTGAAAATGTTTATGCCAAAGCAAATATTTCCAAAATGGAAAAATTTAACGATGGCTCTTATGTATTTTACAGAGGGAATTCCTATGCCTACGACGATATGATTAAATTGCCCGATAACCTCATTTATGGTGACGAGGAGGGCAATATAAAAACAAACAGCTACGTGCCGATTACGGATTATTTAAGAGACAGAGAAATAGAAACCGGAGAATTATTCCTGAGAGTACCGGGCAAGTCTGCTTTTTACTTTAATGATGCACTAAATGACACTATTTACTTTGTTGATAACAAATCAATTAGGCCTATTTTTAATCTGGTACTACCTGATGAATCTTACAGGAGAGATAAAATTAAACTTATCAGAGAGGCTGCCCGGCAATCTCCGGATAAGTATAACTTGATACTTTTAGACTTCCTGAACGATCGTAAAATTATAAATAGAGTTAAGTTGATTGTGGACATGGGCCACGTCTTATTGTTAGAGTTTCAACGGGAGAATATAAGGTATTACGCAAAGGTCAGCAAAAGAGATTTCAAAGCGACGGTCTATAAATTAGATGATTCTGTGATTGATAAAGGTTTTGTATTTCCCTACGGTGAGGACAAATTTGTCCTTGTTGTTGAGAGCCCCTTATCATTTAAAAATAGTATTTTGGAAAGACCCACGTTAATGGATGCATTTCCACCCAATATGAAGAGCTATATCCAAAATATCAATACAGATGTCAATCCCTTCCTGTTAGTGGTGGATCCGCGGAAACTCTTTTCTGATGAATGAATGTGGGCTTGTCAACTTGAATAAGCCCTTTTTGCCTGATGTTAGTGAAGGTATAGTGATTTGCATTAGGGGAATCAGCCCCAAAACCCTGAATCGAAAAATTCAGGAGGCTGGCATTTTTATTCCGAAAGGCAATGTTTACCCTGTCCACCAGAAAATCATCTACGAAACCCTGTGGTATCCAAACGATGAAACAAGAAATGAGTTAAAGCAAATCCCGCCAAATTTTCAAGACCCCAAATCCTGACTTGTCCGGCTTTGTCCCAACTTGTCCGATCTTGTCCAATATTGTCCAATATTGTCCAATATTGTCCGATTTTGTCCCTTTGAATTTTCAAATTTGTAAGTGAACTTTGTAACGTTCATTTCGGGAATTTGCCGAAGCTGCGGGTGGGCTGACTGAAATGCTGGCTTTCGCGCAGTCGGGGGATTCTGAGATGAGCAATAGTCACATGGTTTCACCTAAAAAAATTTTTCAATATGAAAGTATCACTTTCTATTAAATTATTGGTGGTAATGTTCGCTTTAATTATTACTTCATTCGTTAGGGACAAATATGAAGAGGTTATTGAGGTTGAATTCTGCAATCGTGGGAATATTGGAATTTGTAGGCCCTCATTTACTGGATTCCGGTGTTATATTAAAGACATAAACGAAACAGGTGATTGCAATGGTTCTCGATGGGTAGAACTATAGCTATAATCATTTTAGGGGGTGTGTTTCCCACAAACAGGTGCGACCACAAAGTGGCATCTAGAGTTAGTTTGGGGATTCTGAAAAACATGCATACTGCAAGCCGAAAAGGCTCTCACAGTATTGATTCTTACCCGTGACTCACATTCAAAACAAGCCATTACGCAACTAATCCAAACGTTTAAACGACACTCACAGCACCTTGCTTTGTTCCACAGCGAAAATTTGCAGACTGTCTCAGGTGTAAGAGATAGCTGTCAAAGATTTGTAATTCAAACCAATCAGACTTTGCCTGAAAGGACACTAACGTTCAACTCTTTTCCTAAATCTTACTGATATGATTCGCGATCTTTTCTTATATCCATTATTTTTCCTTTTTCATATTTCTGGAGTTATTCTTGGACAAGAAAGTGTTCTCAAAAAGGCTGGAAGTTATTCGATACCGCTTGATGTAAATACTGGCTTTATTGCTGACTGCATTCAGGTTTTTTCAGACGGGGGCAAGGAATATTTAGCATTGGGCTACAGACTTGAAAGAAAAATCAACATCTATGATTCTCAGGGCAGAAAGTTGTTAAAAACTATCCATTTTGAGATGGAAGGGCCTAACGGAGTAGGTACTGAAATCCCTGCTTTTTACATGGAAAACTTAGAAACAGTTTTTATATACTCCTACTGGCAAAGGACAATATACATTTCAGACTTGGAAGGAAATATCTTGGATAAAATTAAAATACCTGATAATCAGAACTATCCCATAATAGAACCTGGCAGTATGTGCCCAATTGTTAAATTGAAAGGACATTTATATCTATCTGGAAGAATTGGAAGTCCTGGCATTTCAACAAGAATCCATCCTTTTGTTGCAATTGAACTAGCTTCAAAAAAAGCTCGGTTGTTAGGTAAATGTCCTGAAGCAACTCAGAGTTGGAATTTTTATCATAAAAACGCAGCTAAATACGACTTCATTTTTCAAAAGAACTTATTCGTCATAAGTTTTGACATGAGTGACAGCCTATATTTAACCGATTTCAGCAGCACTAATAAACGATATTTGGCAAAATCAAAATACATTAAAAGCATCCCACCTTTAAGTAAAAACAAGAATCATGTTCCTTCAAAAGAAGAAAGGTTTCAATATGCTGCCAGCGATTCATATTATGGCGTAAAATACGATCCATTTCAAAAATGCTATTACCGCTTCGTTGTTAGAGGGAGGTCAATGTCGGAAGTGTATTCATACAAAATTCCAGAAACCACAGTAATTGTTTTGGATGAAAACTTTAAGTCTCTTGGTGAATATATCCTCCCAAAATTTTCATTCATTGAGATGTGCTTTATCACAAAAAATGGATTGCACATTGCTAATCAGCAGATTTACAATGAGCTTAACGAAGACGAATTATCTTTCGATGTGTACAAAGTAAATAGATGAATATATTAACGGTTTTTGTGCTTTTTTTCTCTGGTTACCTGGTTGGTTGCAAGGAACCTTCTGTGTTGTCAACCCATGCATTGGAAGGTTATTTTCGTTCCTTAGAATTAAAGAACGATACGATTTTCATTATACCTGGATCTGGTTGCTTGGGCTGTATTCTGTATGCTCAGGAATTAGTAGTGGAAAATATTAAGAACAGTGATAAAGAGATAACTTTCATTTTGACTCGAGTTGATGATTTCAAAATTATGAAAAGGCATCTTGGCATAACAGACAAATC
Source organism: uncultured Saprospiraceae bacterium (assembly GCA_964423205.1). Taxonomy (GTDB): domain Bacteria; phylum Bacteroidota; class Bacteroidia; order Chitinophagales; family Saprospiraceae; genus UBA6168. Next base: position 8,371 of record CAYRDX010000087.1, read on the forward strand.
CAAAGCCCGAAATATAATTTATGACAAGCAAAACAGGCTTGGTCAATTAGGGTATCGTTCAATTTATCCTTTAATTGTTACTCTCTGTCACGGGAAAATCGTAAAAATTGAATTCTTGACTCCGGAAAGTTGAATCTCTTTCTTCTAAACCCCCTTTCAAAGTGTCCCGTTTTGTCCAATCCTTGTTTCAGAAAACAGGGTGACCTTTAAGGCGTTCATTCCGGGAATTTGCCAATGCTGCGGGTGGGCTTGCCAAAATGTCGGCTTTCCCGCAGTCGGGGGGATTCTGAGATGAGCAATGGTCACATGGTTTTACCTAAAAGATTTTGTTTCATTGAAAATCCGTTTTACTAAAAAAATTGGATTATTTTTCAGACTTATTGGAAGCCCGGATTTGGGCGATAACATGCTGATTTCAAGCAGCATAATAAATGAAACTATCTCCCACTAAATCGAAAACAAGAGCAATGCCAGTTGTCAACTATTCATCAGGATTTCTAATTAGCACTTTACCGGTAATCGCAACCCGTTGGATGCCGGGATACTTTTCCAAAGCTCATTCAAGGGTATATTATTCCTTAGCTATCTCTATGCTTACCCTAACTGGTATTCTAAGCTGTAATACTGCGGCGACCGATAAGCCTGATCAGGTGGAGGCCATAACTTTTTCTGATGATTCAGAATCATCAGAAAGGATTAAAACAATGGTTGCCGCCATGACTACTTTGCCTTTGAAAACGGCATCCAATGGCGTAATCATCGCTGCACGTCAGGCAGAAATTAAAACCCGCAACTCCGGGCAACTTATAGAGTTTAAGTTTGGTATAGGTCAGGCTGTCACAAGAGGCAGTCTTATCGCACGTCTCGATGACCAGGGTCTCCAACTCCTGTTACAACAGCGTCGCCTCGACCTGGAAGAAGCAGCTTACAAAAAAGCGGACCTGTTAATCCTGAGAGGAGGGCGGCCAGACGATGACTGGAGCGTTTCACCGGAGGTTCTCGAAAATGTTCTGTCGGAAAGCGGCTGGAAAAGGGCCGCCCAAGCCTTCAAACAGATAGAATATGAAATCAGCCTTGCAAGAATACACGCGCCATTCGATGGGGTGTTAGCTGATGTAAAGGCTAAACTTTATCAGTCTTACAATGCAGGAGAAGTATTATGCCGCCTTATCGATCCCAACAGTTACGAGGCAGAATTTGCTTTGCTCGAAGGCGAAGCGGCAAATATTGTAGCAGGACAGCCCGTTGAAGTCACACCGCTTGCATTGCCCGGGCTAAAACTTAGAGCCGGCATTTCATCCGTCAATCCGGTTGTGAGCAAGCAGGGTCTTGTAACGGTCAGGGCAAAGCTAACAGGCGGCGGCAGTCATAGACTTTTTGAGGGCATGAATGTGAGCATCAGTATTGAACGCCTGATTAAGAATCAACTGGTCATCCCCAAAAGCGCAGTCGTGCTGCGCTCGGCAAAACCGGTTGTATTTACATACGATTCGAAAGAAGGAGTGGCCAAATGGAACTACGTTACCGTTGCCTATGAAAACGATACCCACGTAGCTATCAGCAATGGCCTTAAAGTTGGAGATACCGTTATCTTTGAAGGCAACCTTAACCTGGACCACGATGCTCAGGTAAGGATTGATAAGCAAACCGGATCCAAGTGATTCAACTTCTCAGCGGCCTCAATCTAAAAAAATACAAAACAGAATGCTCCGCTACCTCATCAAGCGTCCGATTTCCGTATGCATGAGTTTCCTGGCTCTACTGCTCCTTGGAATAGCAGCCGGGTTCCAAATACCTGTGGGGTTGCTGCCGGAGGTGGACATTCCCAAAGCGATCATTCAAATAAGGTACCCGAATGCGGGTGCCCGGGAACTGGAAAATACTGTGGTTCGGCCACTGAGAAACCAGTTGCTTCAGGTGCGCAGATTAAGGGATATAAACAGCCATACCCGCGACGGGTCCGCCCTTATAGAACTCAGTTTTGATTTCGGCGTGAAAGCCGATCTGGTATTTATTGAAATCAATGAAAAGGTCGATCAGTTGATGCCTTTACTTCCCCGAGACCTGGAAAGACCACGCATCCTGAAAGCCACCGATACGGACCTCCCGGTTTTTTATCTTAGTGTTTTGCCAAAGGAAAATAGTCGGATTACTGCTCTGGAACTTGGTGAACTTACCGAAAATGTCATACGCCGCCGCATTGAGCAGTTACCCGAAATTGCATTTGCCGACCGCAGCGGATATGCTGAACCTCATATTGTCATACGCCCGCAGACCGGCATTTTGCAAAGCCTGAAGCTCGATGAACATATTTTGGAAAATGCCTTCAGGCAAAACAATATGCGCTTAGGCAATTTTCTTTTGCGGGACGGCGCTTATGAATACAACCTCAGGTTTCTATCTGAAATGACCTCTGCGGATGATATCGCCAATATGCCCTTGATTGCGGGTGAGCGAAACCTTTTGCTCAGAGAAATCGCAGAAGTGAGCATTGAAGGACAACCCCAAAGAGGATTGAGTCTGTTTAACGGGAGAGAGGCCGTCATTTTTTCTATTCGAAAGCAGGCAGGGGCCCGGCTGTTCGACCTTCGGAAATCTTTTAATAGTTTGCTCACAGAATTTCAGCACGATTACCCACAACTCGAGTTTCATCAATCTCTGGACCAGACTGCGCTGTTGGATTTGTCGCTTGGCAATCTGCAGGATAATCTGATTTACGGACTGATAGGCATCGTATTTATAACCTGGTTGTTTTTCAGGGATTGGCGCATAACACTTTGGGTTTCATTTACTATTCCTTTGTCTTTATCAGCGACCTTGCTCGGCCTGCATAGTTTTGGCATTTCCATTAACATCATATCTCTGGCCGGGCTTATTCTTGGCTTGGGCATGATGATCGACAATTCCATTATTGTTCTCGAAAATATCGGGCAAAAGAGGCAAATGGGCCTTGGCTTGCAAGATGCCTGCGTAAGGGGGGCAAATGAAATTTTTACACCCATGTTAAGCTCCACCATGACCACCTGCTCGGTTTTTGTACCCCTGGTGTTTTTAAGTGGATTGGCAGGAGCCTTATTCTACGATCAGGCAGTCAGCATCAGCCTAGCATTGGGAAGCTCAGTGCTCATTGCGTGGTTACTGCTTCCTGTGCTTGTGTACGCCGGTTCAAAACACGGAAGTTCTGAAAATGGAAATTCAAAAACACGGGCATTGGATGATTCACCTAACTGGCTCACCCGCATAGTTGATGTTTGCCTTGGCAAAAAATATTTAGTACTGGTAATCTCCGCCGGACTGGTTGTTGCGGCTTTGTATTGGTTAACCACAGCGCCAAAAACTCAGTTCCCGCCTGTTACCAAGGATACCCTTTCCTTAGCTATTGATTGGAATGAGCCCCTGTCCTTGCAAGAGAACCGCAACAGGATTGAAAGGATGCTTACCCATTTCAAAAGTTCACTTGCCGAATCAAATGCCTTGCTCGGCGAGTCGCAGTTTTTACTCGAAACGGATGACCAGTCAATTAATGAATCAACTGTTTTCCTGAAAATACGCACAGAGGAACCAATTCAGTCAACTTTATCAGCAGGAGCAGAACATCCCGAACGCATGCAAAATAGCTTATTGGCAGCTTTTCAGCACGAATTAGATTTATGGTTTAAGGCGCATTATCCTATTGCCAGTATTCGGACAGAGCCTGCAAAAGACCTTTTCGATCAGGTTTTTGGAGGCGACAGGGCAGCCGTGGTGCTTCATTTTCAATCAACCCATTCACAGGAGGCGCCCACAATCAGGGAGATACAGCCCTTACTCAATTACCTTTCGAACCAGGGCATACTTTATTTTCAGCCCGCCCTCAAGGAGCAAATGGTATTAGTGTTGGATAAAGAAAAGATGATGAGGCACGACCTGTCTTTTGACCAGGCTTATGACAATTTAAGAACCCTGTTGGACAACCGGCCTATTGGTAAAATAGAAGCTTCCGGGAAAAGAATATCCGTGCTGATTGGAAATGAAGGAAGCGGAGACTTTATGGAAAAACTCAAGCATTCAACAGTTTTAAACCGTGAAAATCAGCTTGTCGCCCTGAGCAGTTTCGTGCAATTGGTTAAAGAGGCATCCCCAAAAATCATTTCTGGCAACAGAAGTGGCGAAACCCTCAATATACCGCTGCCTTTTTTGAAGGAGAGTGAATTGCCATCACTTCGCGAGGCAGCCAGCCGCCTGACGCCAGGAGTTTCATTATCATTGTCAGGTCAGATATTTGAAAATAGAAGCACAATCCGGGAATTACTTTTTGTTTTTGCCGTTGCGGCGGCTCTGCTTTACCTGATTTTGGCTGCACAATTTGAATCTTTGATTCTGCCCTTTGTAGTAGTCAGCGCCGTAACGGTCTCCTTGTCCGGTTCTGCTTTTTTGTTGTGGGCGGAAGGGCAAACAGTAAATGCGATGACAGTTATTGGGCTTATTGTCATGAGTGGTGTCGTAGTTAACGACTCCATTTTAAAAGTTGACATCCTGAACCGGCTTTCCAAAACAATGCCACTGCTCCAAGCGATCCATCTTGGAGGGAAACTGCGCCTGCGGGCCATTCTTGCCACTTCTGTTCCCACCGTGTTGGTTTTATTGCCGGTACTTTTCACCAGCGGTTTGGGCTCAGAACTGCAAAGACCACTGGCCCTGGCCGTCATCGGTGGCTTGGTTGTAGGCACCGCCGCGAGCCTTTTGCTTACACCCGTACTTTACGTTTTGATAAAAGGTAAAAACCCTGAAATCGGGTGACTTTTACGCGTGACCGAATGGTAAAATAAAAGAGAAAATTGAGTTAAGTATTGAGTCAAAAATAAAGTAGCCAAATTGTTTTCTTAAGCACTTGAAAATCAGTTGGAAAACTTTTGCCTTTTGCCTTTTTACTTTTGCCTTTTTACTAAGTTTGTTATGTGGGCTTTTGAATAGTTGTGGTAGAATTCATTTAACCTTAAAACGCAGTCTTTATGAAACGAGTGCGTAACAAAATGGGGTAAAAAAAATAGGAGTGCGTGAAGACAAAAAGCCTTCGTAGGTTGTGATTTGAAACAAAAACCGAACACACTCCTATGGAGACGAAGAACGAACAAATCGAACAAATTCGCAAGGAAGTTGAAAAAATGATTGACAATATCCGCCAAAGTGCCCAAAGGGGCGAACGGGTTGACCCCGAGTACTCGGGGTAGAGCGGCAAGTATTTGGTGATTTGATAAA
>CAYRDX010000088.1:0-13595 GCA_964423205.1 uncultured Saprospiraceae bacterium
TGACGATATCAGATTCTTGATTTTCCGAGACAAGAACCGGCCGTTTGTGTCCCGAAAAATCAAATCCCGGTAGCTATCGGGATACGTCCGATATCTTAAATCTGAAATCAAAAAACCTTGATAACATAGGACCAATTGACCTTGGGGAACAGGGTAGTGACTTTGGCTCTTACTGAGTTACCAAGAGGTGATTCAATAGGTTGGAGGAATTCCGAAATCTCGCAGATTTCGGAATTCTAAGGCAATTCTAAGGTATTTGCTTTTGCACCAGTTCCCCGGTGGCTTTTTCTTTCAGCAATAATTTTCTACTCCCATCCGGCATAACCTCTTCTTTTAGCAACCAGTGTTTTTCATCGTATTCAACTTCCTTTTTCACCACTACAGCTTCATCAGGAAGTCCTCTCCATTCCAACAGTCTTACAGGTTCCCATTTTTTCGATTTTGCCGAACGGTAAGCAGCATCCATTATTTCGTTCACCACATATCCGTCATAAAAAGTTTCCACTGGTTGCTTACCCTGTTCCATGGCATTCAGCATGTCGGTGAACATGTGGTTGTAGCCGAGTTCGTTGGTTTCATCACCAACCGGGAATAACCACCCGCTGGCCGATTCCGCTTTTTCAGCAACATAGCCTGCATTACCGGGAGCTGTAAACATTTCAAAACCGGTACGCAGGAAATGATTCAGCCAAATGGTTCCCTCAGTCCCCATCACTTCATCCCGTAAATCCATTCCACCTCTGAAGGTCCAGGATACTTCAAACTGGCCGATGGCACGATTGGCATATTTGACGAGCCCAATCGCATGGTCCTCGGCTTCTATTGGTTTTACTTGTGTATCCGCCCAACACATTACCTCCACTGGCCTGACATTTTTACCGATGAAGCTACGGGCAATTTCAATACAATGGCAGCCAAGATCCACCAATGCTCCTCCTCCTGCTAACTCAAGGTTCCAGAACCAGGGGCTATGAGGGCCAGGATGTGTTTCGCGGCTTTTTGCCCATAGCACCCCGCCCACAGCACCATCTTTGATGGACTGGATGGTTTTTAGTGTTTTGGGGGTATAGACGAGGTCTTCGAGATATCCTCCGAAAACTCCCGCTTTTTCAATGGCCTGAACCATTTGCCAGGCTTCATCGCCATTGCGCCCCAGTGGTTTGGTACACCAGACTGCCTTGCCGGCGCTGGCCGCTGCGACTGCCGCTTCCAGATGGTGATGGTTGCGCAAGCCAATACATACCACATCGACATCCGGATGATTGACAGCCTCAATTAGGTCGGTGGTCCAGTTTGGTATTCCATGTTTTTTGGCGAATGCTTCCACTCGCTTTGGGTCAGAGGAGTAGGCCATAATAACCCGGTCGCGGCTTCTCTGGCCATGAAGAGCGGAGATATAAAAATCGGCAATGAACCCACTGCCCAACATTGCTATTTTTTTCATGAAAATATTAATAGGTTAAGGTGAATGATGTTTTTTTGATTGTTTTCCAAAACTGCCTGAAAATACAAATTGCAACAAAAGCTGTCCGCCTTATTGTAAAAATTTCCAACTTCGCCATCATGGATTCATCTTCCAAACAGCCATATCAGGGTTTTCCCATTTCTGCCGTTATCATAACTTATAACGGGGTTCGCACTATTGACCAATGTCTCAGTTCTCTGAAAGGTGTGGTTTCAGAGATAATCGTACTGGACAGTTATAGTACTGATGGAACGGTGGAAGTTTGCAGGAGGCATGGAGTAAAGTTGATCAACCAGGAGTGGCTGGGTTATTCGGCTACCAAGAATCTGGGCAATTCAATGGCACAAAACGATTGGATATTGTCTATTGATTCCGATGAGGTCCTCAGCGATGAGCTCAGGGAGTCTGTCCTTAAACTTGTTCCCCAGGATACAGAGGTTTATGCTATGGACCGGTTAACCAATTACTGTGGGAAATGGATACACCATAGCGGTTGGTATCCAGATTGGAAAGTGCGCTTGTTTAACAGGAAACATGTGCAGTGGCAGGGTGAGTTTGTTCACGAAACACTGGACTTACCTCCCGACATCAAAACAATCAGGTTAAGTGGCAAATTGCTGCATTATTCTTATGCCTATGCCGATGACCATTACCGCCGAATGGAAAAATATGCTCAGCTTTCCGCAAAGGAAAAGTTATCAAAAGGTAAGAAAGCGACCTTATTGAAGTATTGGCTTTCACCAGCTGCACGTTTTTTGAGGACTTTCTTTTGGAAATTAGGTTTCCTGGATGGCAAAGCCGGATGGGATATCAGCAGGCGAAATGCCTGGATGGTGCGCCGCCGCTATCAAATATTGAAACAACTTTGGGAAAAGGACAATTCATGAAAGACAGGAAGCTACTTGCAGATATCCTGGTTGCCTTCATGATAGCTGTGTTGACAGTGTTGATATGTTTTTTCGTAGAGCAGCATGAATTTTCACAGCTCGTCGTGTGGTATATACCCCTCTGTGTCCTTTATTTCTGGGTGAACCGGACTCATTTTTACAACAGTACTAACGAATTCCGGAATTTCAGTTTGTTTCTTGGATTAGCTATTGTTCTTCGCTTTGTTCTGATTTTTGCCTTTCCCAGACTAAGTAATGATGTGTTCCGCTTCATTTGGGATGGGAGGCTGATGCTGAGCGGAATCAGTCCTTTTGCTCAATTGCCTGAATATTTCCTGATTCCAGAGAACGCTGTAAAGGGCATTGACCCGACACTTTTTGAGGCTTTCGGTGCCAAAAACACATTTAGCGTTTATCCTCCACTGTCTCAATGGCAATTCCTTTTTGGTGTATGGTTGGCTCCAAACGATATTTACTGGAGCGCAGTGGCCATGAAAATCTGGCAGTTTATTTTTGAGGTTGGTACGCTGGTTTTATTAATCAGAATTCTGAATCACTTTAAAAAACCCACTTCACTTAGCCTTTTATATGCACTCAATCCACTGATAATCATTGAAATTTCTGGCAATCTTCATTTTGAGGGTACCATGATTTTTTTCCTTTTGTTAGCCTGGTGGATTATGGTCCAATCGCAATCCGTAAAAGGACTTTTGGCATCAGCAATGAGCTTTTCACTGGCAGTAGGTGCCAAACTCCTGCCCTTGATTTTCCTCCCGTTTCTCCTCAGGAAATTAGGATGGCGAAAGAGTGTGGTTTATTTCCTTGGAGTTACCGGTTTTACAGCAATGCTTTTTCTTCCCTGGCTGGAACAAACTTTTATCGCCAATTTTGGCAACAGTCTGAATCTCTATTTCCAAAAACTAGAATTCAACGCAAGCATCTACTACTTAGCGCGCTGGGTGGGCTTTCAAATTGCTGGCTATAACATGATAGGATTCATAGGGCCGATTTTGGGAGCGCTGGCAGGAGTGATTATTTTATTCCTTGCGCATCGAACCAAATGGAATGATTCATGGGAAAAGATGACAGTATATTGGCTGGCTGCCATCTCAATCTATCTCTTTTCCACGACAACCCTGCACCCATGGTACTTGTCATTGCCCATTGCGTTATCGGTGTTTACACCCTGGCGATTTCCTTTGATATGGTCAGTACTTATTTATGGAACCTACGTTAACTACAGCTATCAACCTTTCAGGGAAAACCTTTATATGGTTGCTTTCGAATATCTTATACTGGCAGGCTTTCTATGGTTTGAAACAAAAACAATTCGCGAAAAACTGCCTTCATCTTTCGGATAGGCTTATCTTCGCTTATCCCTGACTCTAAAAAACATGGCTCTATGGTATCCAAAATCTATCCTTCCCTCCTTTTCGCAAAAGAATCCGGACAAAAAAAGTTCGTTGTTCTCATCGACCCAGATAAAGTGCGTCTGGGCAATATGGATAAGGTACTGGATTTCGCGGTAGAGGCTAAAGTTGATTACTTCTTTATCGGTGGCAGCCTGATTGTCAACAATATGCTCGATCAATGCCTGCTCGCGATTAAGGAACGCTGCCATATTCCCATGATTCTCTTTCCGGGGAATTCGCTACAGTTGAGTTGGAAAGCCGATGCCATACTTTTCCTTTCCCTGATTTCAGGTCGGAATGCAGACTTGCTTATCGGAAGTCATGTAGTTGCTGCGCCATATCTCAAACTAAGTCCTTTGGAAATCATGCCCACTGGTTACATGCTGATTGATGGTGGAGCTCCAACGGCGGTGCTGTACATGAGTAATACGCGCCCCATTCCCTCCGACAAGGAAGACATTGCCGTATGTACTGCTATGGCCGGAGAAATGCTTGGACTCAAACTCCTGTTTATGGATGCAGGGAGTGGAGCACCCAATCCTGTTGATGTGGGAATTATTGAAAGTGTTAGCAATGCTATCTCTATACCATTGATAGTAGGTGGTGGTATCAGAACGCCTGAAAGAGCTTATGCCAATGCAAAAGCCGGAGCGGATATCATCGTTGTCGGGAATGCCATCGAAAAGAATCCCAACCTGGTTAAAGAAATGGCAGAAGCTGTTCATTCACTTAATCCGGCTGAAGCGGTCGATATGAGCGCCAATAATTGACAACAGACAAAAGTTGTCCATCCATTCACTTCTTTCATTTTAGTGAATTTCTACCTTCGCAACCTTTGTTTTCACCAACTCAACCTATAGTTACGGGAAATGGCAAGTGCCGTACGGACCATATTGGATGCCCTGGCAGGCAAAGAACAGGAGTTCACCAAAGGAAGTATTAACAGAGCTATCGTTCTGCTTTCCATTCCTATGGTATTGGAAATGGGCATGGAAGGTCTCTTTGCCATTGTCGATGCCTATTTTGTTTCAAAAGTCAGTGTGGACGCTGTGGCAACCGTTGGCCTTACAGAGTCCGTGATGATGCTGGTTTATTCAATTGCCATAGGCCTGAGTGCTGCTACAACAGCTATGGTTGCCCGCCGAATTGGGGAAAACAAACCTGAAGATGCTTCCAGAGCTGCTGTTCAGGCTACCATCATTGCATTTGTCGTTTCTGCTGTCATAGGAACACTGGGTATATTCTTTGCTGAGGACATACTCAGACTGATGGGTGGCAGTGAAGAGTTAATCGCCCAATGTTCTGGTTATACCAAAATCATGTTTGGCAGCAATCTCGTCATCATGCTGCTGTTTCTGTTCAACTCAGTATTTCGTGGTGCCGGCAATGCAAACTATGCCATGTGGGCACTCATTCTGGCTAACGGACTGAACATTATTCTGGACCCCGTTCTCATATTTGGGTTTGGGCCAATTCCGGCAATGGGAATTGAAGGGGCTGCCATTGCAACCACCATCGGCAGGGGAATAGGGGTGATGTTCCAATTGTACCTGCTCTTGCGGGGAGTTGGTTTGGTGAAAATTGCCAAAAGGCATCTTGTATTTCAATGGAAAATCATAGTTCGACTAATTGACGTTTCATTGGGTGGCGCTGGCCAATACCTCATTGCTTCAGCAAGCTGGATTTTCCTGATGCGAATCATTGCGCAGTTCGGCAGCGAGGCACTGGCTGGATACACCATCGCCATCAGGGTACTCGTGTTTACCATTTTACCTTCCTGGGGTATGGCCAATGCAGCTGCGACACTGGTGGGACAAAATCTGGGTGCCGGCCAACCGGAAAGGGCTGAAACTTCTGTGTGGCGGACATCTCATGCCAACATGATATTCATGCTGTTGGTTTCCATACTGTATTTCTTTATAGCCCCAGCTTTGATTCCGGCTTTTAACAATACACCAGGGGTTGTGGAGGCTGGTGTGCTGAGTCTGCGAATTATCTGTGCGGGTTATGTGTTCTTTGCCTATGGAATGGTCATTGGTCAGGCATTTAACGGCGCCGGTGATACCAAGACTCCCACACTTATCAACTTCATTTGTTTTTGGTGCATTGAAATACCACTCGGATATTTTCTGGCCATCACCCTCGACATGGGATTGGTAGGAGTGTGTTGGGCGGTGGCATTCAGTGAATCCCTGCTTGCCTTTCTGCTGATTGTCATTTTCAGAAAAGGGAAATGGAAACTGGTGAGTATCTAAAGAGTTTTATGGATACCGACCATCATAAACCATGTATCAATACCCTTATTGGGTTTTTTGAGGTTTGCATTGGAAATATGCCGGAATCTTCCGGAGGTACCAAAATAAGTCCCACTGTGGATTTCATATTTTATTCCCAGGGTGAAATTATCTGAGAAAATGAAGCCACCTGCCTGTTGAGAACTTTCAGCACTGATATAATGAGGACCTGAACTGGCTGATGTACTGAGAGCTATTTTCTCATTAAGGTCAAACTGGTATAAAAGTCCGGCATTCATGCCGATTTCAAAATCATTTTCATAAGCTGGTGAGTATGTTACCCAAACCAGTTGAGGTTCCAAATAAGTCGTCAGTCTTGATTTTCCCTTTGTCAGAAATGGCTTGAAAGCCAAATTTCCTGATAGCTGAAATGGCAAATACTTCCTGCCTTCGTTCAGTTTTTCATTAAAAACAGGAATAGTGATATGGATACCCCATTCCTTTTGCCTCTGACAAAGCGCAGCAAAGCTTGAAAGCAATAAAAGACCTGTAAAGAGCATTTTCATACCTGTAAATTTCACAATCCAAATAACGAAAGCTATTTATTGGCCGAAAAGTAAATGGAGAAAAAGCTTTCCTTTTAGCTTTGCACCGCACAAACACATTTGCTCATGACACTGACCTGGCTCGGTTTGATTATTCTTCTTTATTACGCTATTCACAGTCTTTTGGCTATGAATGCCGTAAAAGAGCGATTTGCCGGCCGACTTATCCGAAAGGGGTATTACAGATTGGTGTACAATATCCTGGCAGTGCTCTTGTTGTTGCCTTTAATATGGGCATTCTTTGCGGTAGAAAAAACTTTCCTGCTCGGTCCCGGACTCTACCTTTACCTTCCCGGCCTGATGTTCCTGTTTGCCGGAGCAGTGTGGATTTATCGGTCTTTTGAAGGCTATCATTTTGGAGAATTCAGTGGACTTTCCCAGGTTAAATCCGGCTCCGAAAGCGAAATGGGAGTATTAAATCTGAAAGGCCTGAATGCCCAGGTGCGCCATCCGCTTTACTTTGGGTCATTGCTTGCCACTTGGGGGGCTTTTTTGATATGGCCAACGGATGCTCTGCTCTTGTTTGCAGTGCTGACCAGTATTTATCTATATGTTGGCAGTTTGCTGGAAGAAAAGAAATTAGAGCAGCGCTTTGGTGAAACCTACCGTTTGTACCAGCGAAAAGTGCCCATGTTGTTGCCTTTTAAGTGGAGGCAGAATCTTTAAGTAAAATTAAAATGTAAAATGTAAAATGTAAAATGTAAATGTGCTGGCAATCAGAATTTTAGCAGGTAAAATTGACCATTTTATTTTTCATTGTTCCACTAAACTTTAATTTGAACTACACGAATGAAGAAGTTATTGACGATTTTTCTTTTTACATGTACACTTCAAATGTTCGGGCAAAACCCCGACACTACCATTTACAATGTCGTGGATGTAATGCCCCGTTTTCCGGGCTGTGAGGAACTGGATACCACCCTGGCTGCAAAAACCATGTGCTCTCAAACAGCACTGCTTATGTTCCTTAACCGGAATATCATTTATCCTCTGGTAGCAAGGGAACAGAATATTGAAGGCACCGTCGTAGTATCTTTCATTGTTGAACCCACAGGTTATATTTCCAACGCAAAACTAATCAAGGATATCGGTGGTGGTTGTGGGGAAGAAGCCATGAGGGTAGTTGAAGGGATGAATGAGGCTCTTCAAAATGCCAAAGTAAGATGGATGCCTGGCTTGAAAGACGGCAAGGCAGTAAGAGTGCTTACGAATGTGCCCATAAAATTCCAATTGAAAGATCCTCCGGATTTTGTAATCATCGATTTTGATACGGTTTACGTGGTTTTGGATGAACCATTGACTTATAAGGCTGGACACGAAGCATTGGATAGTCTGCTTCAAAAAAATCTGAAAACACCCACCGCCTTTAAAGACAGTTGCAAAATTGGCAGCATGGACATGGCTTTATTGGTCTATCCATCAGGTTATGTAAAAGTGCTGGATGTGGCGGACTACTGGAATCTCGGTTATGATTTCCAGTTTGAGGCGATACTTGCTGCTGGTACCACTTATGGACAATGGAACCCGGGTGTGAGGAAGGGGCGCAAAGTGCCGGCATCTTATGAAACAACCATCACATTTAGTCCAATACCCGGTACCTGCCTACAGAAGGTTACTGAATATGAAAAGGCCATCAAATTAGCCGATGAGGGAAGTGTCTTATTTAATGAAGGAAAGCAGGAAGAAGGAATTGTGAAACTGGATGAAGCTTTGGCTTTGTTTCCCGATAATGCTAATTTCCTCTATCTCCGTGGACAGGCATATATGAACACCAAACAAATGGATAAAGCCTGTGCTGATTTCAAAAAAGTCTCTTCTATGATTTATATCGACATGGTTGAGCAGTTGATACCATTGGTGTGTAAATAAATCATAACACCTCAGGCTTCTTTTGCATTAAAGAAGCAATAAAAACTGGCCTAAGAACTGGTGAAACAATCATCAGGAATCCTGAAAAAATACCTAAACCTGACAGTAAGAAAATAATCATGAAGGGTTTGGTGGCATCATGCATTTGACCGAACGTAATGTTGGTTTCATTACTATACATCCATACACTTCTTATTATCCCACTGCTCAAAAGGCTAGCTAAGAAAATAAATAAGGATATGTTCATTACCCAAAATCCAATATTAATAAATCCATGTTTTCTGGAAAGGATTTGATTGTTTTCCTTGGTACAAATGAAGAACACGGAAGCCAATAAGATACTGGTGTTGATTCCGATTGTCGTTCCCATGCTATGCAGTACGGTAATATGGGTACCATGAGTATAATAATTCACGGCAGGGATGGATATCAAAAGCGCAATAAATAAGTTGATGACAATCCAGAAATCAGTGGAAATGAGAAATTTCCTGGTAAAATAGAACTTGTTCTCCTGGACACCTGGTATTGAGTTTTTCCATTCCCAAATTATGTTGAAAAGGATGATCCACTCAAGCATATTGACGGCATATGCCAAATAGCGTATCCAATCTTGCATCGGAACAATGTATGAGTGATGCGCCCATCCTAACATGAGGTTAATCAGTCCTAAAAAATAAAAGAAATACACTTTTCTGCCCCTGGCAAGGTCATCTGTACCTTTTGTTTGAGCCATGAGAAATATGGAAGTGCCATAGATCAACATATTCCAGGAACCAATAAAAGAACCATAAGACTTCCATTGCACTGTAAGGTCCTTTATGTAGTTTTCACGGAAGTAAGGAATCAACCAAAAATGGGCCTCAGAAAAATGGAAAATCATGAATACAATTCCCGTACCCCACATCCAAAGATAAACGGGCCATTGCTTCACCTGTTTGTAAGTTGATTTGAAGTAGTTAATGGCAAAAAGAATCCATCCAATTAAAATTGGTATCGAAATGAGTGGGTAATACTCCAAATATTCCCTTCCGCCCATCTTATTTAAAGCCAGAGAAACATAGATGAATAGTGCACATAGTCCGAAAAGCAAAAAATGAATTCTGGCTATTTTTGAGGAGGAAATTTTCAATTTAAGAGTGAAAGTAAGGTAATAGTAAATCCCACCTATAGCGCACAAAATGAGCCATCCTACAACAGTACTGACGTGAAAAGGCCTCATTTTATCGAATGCAACTACTTCTTTCAGGAATTCCGGAAAGATGTATTGTAATCCGGCTAGTATTCCAAAAAATGCACCCATCAAAAGTGCCAAAAGTGCAAGACTGATGAAGCCAAGTGAAGTAGTCTTCATGGTTTTTTTGTCTTAAAATCTACCCAACCCAATGCGGAGAACTCGATGTTTTTGTTTGGGAAATAACCAGTGCGGTCTACCAATGTGAGGTATTCTACGATAGCATCTTTCTCGTCCTCATTAAAGTCGTACTTTGGCATTGACCTAATACCCATGTTTAAATACACTTTTACATATTCCGGCCCTTTGTTTTGTGTTGAAATAATGTTGGTGAGATCAGGCCCAAGATATCCTCCCAGCCCATAAAGTTGGTGACAGGCAGTACAGTTGTTTTTCTGATACAATTGTTGCCCGGCAATGGCCTTTTGGCTCATGGCTGCCTCAGTGCCCTGGTGAGCAGTTTTATATACAATCGTGTTATATAGAGAGAATCCAATGACCACCAGGGCCAGGACTATTTTATTCCAGGCTATCATGACTTTAGATTTGGCCTCTCTGTATTCTTTAGTAAATGAAAAGGTTGGGGAAGAGTGTAGCGAATGTTTAGGACAAAGAAAAGGAAAAGGATAAAGTTATCCTAAATATAATTGTAAGAATTATCTTTCCATTGTAACCACGGAAATCTCCGTGAAGAACTCCCAATCCTTAATTTAGGGTGATTCACTCACCCTCAATAAGGCTGAATGTATGGAGTCCTTTGGGATATTCCTTTTGCATGAGTTTAAGTATCGAACGGTAAGTTTTTCTGTCGTGCCAGAAGTGAACCCCAGTGATATCAATAATCAGAATGGGAAGGTCTATTTCCGTTCTGAAGTAATTGAAATAAGCATGCTGCAGGGACTCCAGATAGGCGGGTTGAATGTTTTTTTCAATTTCCCTTCCACGGTTCCTGATGTTATCGACAAGATCATCCACGCTCCTGTGCAGGTAAACCAGTAAGTCAGGCTTTCTGAAAGTGGAGTTCAATGTGTAAAACAGTCGCTGAAAAAGCCGGAATTCCTCAGAGTTGAGGTTGTTCTTTGCAAAAAGGAGAGTTTTTATGAAAAAATAATCGGCCACAATAAGTTGGGGGAACAACTCTAACTGCGACAGAGACTCCTGTAGTTGTTTGTGGCGTTCTGTCATAAAAAACAACTCCACAGGAAAGGCATAACGTTCCGGATTTTCATAAAAAAAAGGGAGAAAGGGATTGTCTGTGAATTGTTCCAGTATTAACCTGCAGCCAATATCCTTTTCCATCATTTTGCACAAAGTCGTTTTGCCTGTGCCGATATTGCCTTCAATGGCGATGAAATTATAAGGGAATGACAGCATGTTTGTTTGTATTGCCAGCAGGTTAATGGATAACTATTCAGTTTCCAGAAGGTAAACTTCCAGGTTGTCCTCCGTTTCTTCGTACAACTCTTCAATGGTTTTTTTAAAAACTGGATGCTTTTTCATCGGCGCAATTTCCAACAAAGGCACTAAGACAAAGTTACGTTTGTGCAAGAGTGGATGCGGAAGTTTAAGACCTTCTGTGTTCACAATCTTGTTTTCGTAAAAAAGTATGTCGATATCAATGACCCTTGACTCCCATTTGCAGCGACGGAGACGCCCGAGTTGTTTCTCAATTTCAAAAATTTCATGTAGCAAATCAGAGGGTGAAAGGGGAGTGAGTACCTCAAGAGCCTGGTTGATATAGTCGGGATGGTCCAGATTGCCCCATGCTTCTGTTTCGTAGAATCCGGAAGACTTGGTGATGGCACCAATTTTTTCCCTGATAAGCTCATTGGCTTTAAGGAGATACCCGAGGCGGTCGCCCATATTGCTTCCCGTAAGCAGCAGTGCCTTTTTCTGTTTGAACATAGTGTGGCAAAAGTAAGACATGACTCAAGAAATATTAAACCGCTATAAAAAATCACCATTTTTTTATTTGACACAATAGACCAATTGGTTTATTTTGCGTCAAATTTTCGTACCCTGATTTAGTTCCCTGACAACTTTAATAGGTTGTCAGGGTTTTTAACTCAAAGCAAGGCCATGAAAAAATCGGAAAAAACCCGGCAGATGATCATTGAGAAGGCTGCGGCGCTTTTTAATAAAAAGGGCTTCAGTGGAACTTCTTTGTCTGATATCATGGAAGCAACCGGTTTATCAAAAGGCGGTATTTACGGAAATTTCAAGCGCGAGGGTCTGGATAAAACGGGTGTGAAAGAGGAAATTGCCATCGAATCATTTGAACATGCCGTAAATAAGGTGTACAAATCTATTGGAGAAAGGACCTGCGTTATTGAGGATTCAGTAGATAAGCTCAAAGCAGTTGTTTATTTCTATCGCGAAAGGCTGACCAACCCGCCAGTGGAAGGTGGATGTCCCATTCTTAATACCACTGTAGATACTACTGATTCAAGTCCTGAGCTTAAAAAAAGGGTGCTCAATGCTATAGAGGAATGGAAAAGGCGAATTGTAAGAACTTTGGAGAAGGGCAAAGAAAAAGGTGAAGTGAAACCGGACGCCGATTTGGTTGAGTTTGCTACACTTTTCATTGGTACTCTGGAAGGAGGGTTTGTCCTGGCGCGGGCACAACAAAACATCCAGCCTTTTGAAATTATGTCAAAGCGATTGTTGGAGCAGATTGAAACCCTACGTCCCCATGGCAAGTAGAAAATAATCCGATTGGTCTTTTTCAACGAAATAATAATATGGTGGCAACCAAATTCAAAGAAATATTACCGGCTGTGGTGGACAACTCATGTCCACCGGAGCAAGAGTATGCTCCGATGATACTTCCGATGGTCCGGTTTGGATTTGCCACGCTTGGCAGAGTATTTCCGGGACAAGCTGCCAAAATAGGCTACAAGTTATTTTCCACTCCGCGGCTAAAAGCCGTTCACAAAGCATCGGATGAGTTGTTGGAGAGTGCGCGTGTATTCGAGTTCCTGTATGGAAAAGAATTGCTCAAGGCCTATGAATGGGGAAAAGGTGAACAGATCATTTTATTGGTTCACGGTTGGGAAAGCAGAGGCACGGCATTGCGGAGTTTTGTTCCTGGTCTTGTAAAAGAAGGTTTCCGCGTTGTAGCGTTTGATGGCCCGGCTCACGGGAATTCACCCGGAAAACGCACCAACCTGTCAAACTTTGCCGGAGCAGTGCTCACCATGATCAGACATCTCGGTGGCGTCCACAGCATTATCACCCACTCATTTGGAGGACCTACAAGCGTATATGCTCTTGCCCATCTCGACAACAGCATTTCAGTTGAAAACATCATCTTTATTGCCGTGCCATCAAGCACTCAGGAAGTCGTTCGGCAAGCAATGTCTCTGATGAACCTGCCACCGCAAGTAATAGAACACTTCAAAAAAATTGCCGCAGAAAAGGTCAATCATATTCCTTTCGATCAAATCGATATTCTGAATGCACTGGAAGGGGTAAAAGTCAGGCAAGCATTGGTGGTCCATGATAAAAATGACACCTCAGTTCCATTTCGCTCCGCCGAGGCCATTTTTGATAAATATGACCATGTGAGTTTGTTAGTCACTGAAGGTCTTGGTCATTTCAGGTTGCTCAAAAACCAGGATGTGATTGACAGGGTGGTGAGCTTCATATCCTCCTGACCAAAAGAAAAAGAAATTCCGGCAAACTTCATTTTTTGTAATCTTGCAAACTAATGGTATTCTGGACGGTTTTGTCCCGGTTCTTCGATTTCTTTTTAGTTATGAGTCAAAAATAAAGTTGCCAAATTGTTTTCTTAACCACTTGAAAATCAGTTGGCTGTTGGCGGTTGGCTCTTGGCTCTTGGCTCTTGGCTCTTGGCGGTTGGCAGTTGGTTGCTGGGGCTTGGTTATTTTCC
>CAYRDX010000089.1:0-6103 GCA_964423205.1 uncultured Saprospiraceae bacterium
AAATTTCCCCAAAAAAAATTACAGAAAGTACCCCAAGTATGCAGCCGGAAATCCTTCCAACTCACATACCGACAACCGTTACACCGTTACACCGTTACACCGTTGTACCGTTGTACCGTTGTACCGTTACACCGCTGTACCGTCCCCTATTACCGGATTACCGATACAAATCCTTTGTACTCAAAAGGTACACCTCTCGGTTTATCAAATTTCACTTTACACACATAAATGCCGCTGGAAGCAAATTCCAACGAGTTGTTCACCCTTCCATCCCATCCAGCTTCCGGGTCGTCAGTTTCGAAAATGAGTTGCCCCCAGCGATTCCAGATTTCAAAACGATAATTCGTTACTCCCAACAGAACTCCGGCACCCTTAAATAAGTCGTTTACACTATCGCCGTTGGGAGAGAAAGCCGTAGGCATATGAAAAGTAACCTTAGGAGTGACATCAATGATTTGAGTCAAAGTGTCCTGGCATTTCTCTTTGTGGGTGATAATGAGGGTAACTTCGTGAAATCCGGTGTCAGGGAACTTATAGCTGAAATCCGGCACATTGGCCACCAACCTGTCGTTTACAAACCATTCCCACTGTGCAGCATGTTTTGAGCTGTCGGCAAAAAAGACCACCGGGTTAAAATTATCAGGATTCTTAGGGTTGAAATCAAAACCGACTACAGGCGGCGGAAGAATTTCAATCAGGTCATCGAAGAATTTTTCTGTGTAACAACCCAAGGGGGTGGTAATCTGCAATTTCACATCAAAAAAACCGGTATCGTAATAAGTATGTTCCGGGCTGATTTCATTGGAAGTTTTACCATCTCCAAAATCCCAGAGTATCTTATAGGATTTGTCGATGGGGGCCGACAAGTTGTTAAACTTCACTTTGGCTGGCGGGCAACTCACGGTATCGTTGGGTTTAACCACAACCAGTGCCGGCAAGGGTCGGTAATAAACATTGATGGTGTTTTTATCCGTGCAGTTATTGGTATCCCTGACTTCCAGAGTTACTGGAATTATCCCCGCATTTTTGTAAACGTGAATCGGATTCTTCTGAGTGGAGTCAATCCTCCCATCTCCGAAATCCCAGGTCCACCTGGAAATCTGGCCTTTACCCAGAATATGGGACTTGTCGAAAAAACTGACCGGCCCAGCTATGCAGGTGTCAAAGTCGTACTCAAACTTTGAAACGAGTTCAGGTAAGATTTCAACGAATATTTTGGCTGAATCCCCGCATACCGTTCCGGGGTTGAGGTACAAAGCACCTGAATATTCACCTGTTTTAGGGAAAGTAACATTTGCATCCCACGTTTTGTACACATGCATGCTGTCGTTTATGTAGAATTCCCAACGGTAATCCGTTATGTTTCTGCGGTCGCGACTTTGGTTACTAAAGGGTATTGTCAGGCCGTTACAGGTTCTCACCATGAAGTCATTGTTCTTGGGTGAAATATTGTCACCCTGTATTCTGACATCAACCAGTGGTTCACAATCTGCCACATTGAATTGAAAATCGCGGCGAATCGATGAAAGTAACTTTCCATTCCGGTATTCACTTACACACACTCCAACGGTGAATTGCCCCAACATGGATGGGAATCCCATCAGTTGTCCTGTATTAGGGTGGATGCTGACTGGCGGATTACCACCCAGTGGATTGAACATACTGTAAGGTGGGTTTAAAAAAGTAATGGTCTCATAAGGTGGTGGGCAAGCTGGATCGGGAGCAATACCATTACAACTCCTGGGGTTTCCACTTCCCAGACCGGCCAAACCCCCACCATTCAATGGGGCGCAGAGCTCGTAAACCAATTGGTCACCCTCTTTATCTACTGCGCTGTGATCGTATCTTAAGGGCTGATTGGCACAGATTACAATGGGAGGAAAAGTGTTGTACACCGGACTGTTGTTACAGGATGCTTGTGAAGCCGGTGTAATTTCAACCGTAAAAGTTGCTCCAACTTCGCCGGGCTTTGGAATATTGGTAATGGACTCATTGCGGCAGCATCGCTGATAGGAGATGTGGTAACTTTCGTTTGATGGCCAGTCGAGAAACCGGTAGTTGAAAACATAAACTCCTTCCTGAACGCAGACATTGCCGGGTAATTGCAGACAGGGATCAGCTTTGGGCTGAATGTCATGAACCATAATGGGGTTGGCTCGGATGGTTGCCAAAGGGGATTGAGATTTGCCTTTATAAATGCTGAAGGGTGCGTTAAAATCAAATCCGGCGCCATCAGATGAGCAGTCCCTGTAGATCCTCATGGTGAACCTGTATTGACCTGTGCCAAGACACTCATAGGTCAGCACCCCGCCAACAATGTGTTTGGCCTGGGCAAAATGGCAAACGGACACCAAAACCAGTATTGTAAAAAGTCTGCTCATAAAGGGATTAATGAATAAGCTACCATACTTATAACCGGAAAAGTGTGCGAATTACTTTAACAAAGTGGCAAATCCTTTTAATTCCACTTGTTTTCCTCGTGGATCCGTGTAATTCACCACAACAATGTAAACCCCTTGCGGTGAAATGTTTCCCGTATTGTTCTTTCGGCCATTCCATTCAGCTTTAGGGTCATCGGTTTCAAATAACTTCTCACCATATCTGTTCCAAATTGTCATGGAAAAGCCCGTTGCCCCATCCAGTATTCCTGCTCCCCTGAAATAATCATTCACTCCGTCGCCGTTTGGCGTAAAGGCATTGGGCAGATGATATTTCACTTCCGGAATAACGTCTATACGTTTTATCAGTGTGTCCGGGCACCCACTTTGATGATAGACAATCTGAACAATTTCATGGACTCCGGTATCTGGAAAGCTAAAAAATGGGCTCTGGTCAGTAGATGAACCCTGGTTACCAAAAATCCATTTCCATTTGACTGCACCCACTGATTTGTCGGTGAATTGAACATCGGGTTCAAGATTGGTGGGTTGCTGAGGACTGTATTCAAAGCCTGCCACCGGGCTTGCCAAAACGCTGATCAGGTTGGGATACACCGTATCTGTCCGGCAACCAATGGGCGAGGTAATTTGAAGAGAAACCGTAAACAAGCCGAGGTCATTGTATATATGGGTTGGGCTGATGCCACGCCCCGTTTTCCCATCACCGAAGTCCCACAAAATCTTGTAGGTAGTGTCAATCGGAAATGACAGGTTTACAAATGTTATCCTGGCCGGTTGGCAACCAATGAATTCACTGGGCGCCACCACAATAAGCGCCGGTACAGGAAAATAGCGCACATTCTTGATGGTATCGTGGCTACAGCCATTGATGTCCTTCACCCCCAGTTTTACGGGCAAGGTTCCGGGTTGCCGGTAAACGTGATTGGGGTTTCGGAGGTTGGAGGTCTTGCCATCTCCAAAACTCCAGGACCAGGACTTGATGGCTGTTGGCCCGGCCCCCGCCACCGACAAATCGGTGAAAGAAACCGGGCCTGCGACACAGGTGTCGTAGGCGAACTTAAAATCTGATTTAACCGTTGGGAAAATATTTACCTTGATATGCGCCGTATCACCACAGTTGGTACTGGGATTCAAAACCAATTTTCCGAGATAGACACCTGTATCAGGGAAGTTGAATGTGGCATCCCAGGTACTCACGGTTTGCATATTGCCCTTAACGTCGAACTCCCATTTGTAGGAATTGATAAACTGTTGCTGATAACTTTGATTCTTGAATTTCACCTGCCCACCGCAGCCATTGACCACAAAATATTGCACGCCTTTCTGACTGATGGTATCATCCTCCAGAATATCGGCCACTACGGTTGGGTCGCATTTGGCCACATTAAACTGGAAGTCGCGCCGTAAAACACTCAACAAAACTCCGTTTCGGTACTCTTTGATACATACACCTACTACAAACTGTCCGGTAATCTGCGGAATACCGGTCAAAAAACCAGTGTTTATATCAATAGTTATTGGCGGATTGGTACCTAAAGGATTATCGTAGCTGTAAGCTGGTTGAAGAAAAAAGACAGATGAATAGGGAGGGGGAAGGTCCGGGTTAGGAGCAACCCCACTGGGTATCGTCGGGTTATTGGTATTTGTGCCACCTCCGCGATAGGGCGTGCATAACTCATAAAACAGTTGGTCACCATCAGTATCCGTTGCAGAGTGGTCGAAGTTGATGGGTTCGCCAGCACAAATGACTATCGGTGGAAATTTCTTGAAAGTTGGACTGTTGTTGCAAACCTGCTGAGCTGCTGCGGTCAATTCCATCCAATAAGTTGCTCCTGTTTGCCCGGGACTGACAATATTGGTTATGGTGTTGTTCCGGCAGCACCTCGAGTAAATGATGTGGTAGCTTTCACTGGAAACCGGGAGGTCGAGGTTAAAAGTATAAACGCCTTCCTCTACACAAACATTGGGAGGTGCTATGAGGCATGGGTTACTGAGATTGGGAACAATATTCCTGATGACAGGAGGACTCAACTGAATGTTGCCATAAGGTACTGTTGAATTCCCCCTATAAATACTCACCGTTCCTGGGATGGGTGAACCAGGGCCGGAGTCAAAAGGTGCGCCTCCACCAAAACAATCCCTGTATATCACCATGGTAAATCGGTACCGGCCTGTTCCAAGACATTCATAGGTGATGTTTCCGCCAATGATATGTGCAGCCTCCACAGATAAGGGCATACCTGTTAAAAACATCAGCCAAAACCACCACCGCAATTTGTTGATCAATTTCATTCAGAGATTTTATAGATACCCGGGTTGAGAGTATTTTCGACCTTTAGTCAGGTGAAGCAGATTAATGTGTGAGAAAGTTAACATAGGCCTAATCATTTCCGGCGTTTTTCAGCTATCCAATCCAATCTTATAACCTTCACCTCATTTAGAGCTTGTTTGGAATTTGGTCACTTGGCTCAAAACGACCCTTTTTCGCCACTTTTTCAGCTTTTTTCAGTCAAGTAGTCCCGCTATTCTCCTTCAAAAAGCCAAAAAATTGACGAAAAATTTCTCGTTTTTAACTCAAGCACTAAATCCCAAACAAGCTCTTAACACCTCCAGGATTCTTTCACCTGATAACTATTGAAAGCACAAATCTACCTGTCGATGAATCCAAAAGGATTTCAAAATAAACCCCTTACTGAAGCAAAGTTTTCAAAATCATGCCTTGCTTAGTGCAAGATAGACAACATTTTCAGAAGAAAATATCCAAGCTGAATTCTCCAGTGTGCCAATTCCGTTGTTGGTTTGAAACGAAGAAACCACTTCTTTATTGAATTTTGGACTAGTGAACCCCAGGAATTAAAACTGGACGAAAGTCTTTTTTTCTCCCTAAATCCACCCTTACTTTTGCGCTTTCAAGAGTCCCCGAGAACATTATTGTTGGGCGAACGTATGTACCTCAAAGCTTTTTATTGTGATAAACAGTCCTGAATTTTCAATGATCCACCATTACAATCATGAACCCGCACTATCTGTAATCGATCAAGGTGGACTCATACTTTTCCCATCTGACACGATTTGGGCAATTGGGTGCGACGCCACCAATGAGGAGGCAGTTAAACGGGTCTTGACGCTAAAGGACTGGGATTACAGTCAACCATTGGTCATTCTCGTTTCATCGCTATCGCAGCTCAAAGACTATGTACCATATATTCATCCGAGGGTTGAAACCCTTCTGGCCTTCCATAACCAACCGCTTACAATTGTTTTTGAAACAGCGACAGGAATTGCTGATAATGCAAAGGCAAAAGATGGAAGCGCTGCCTTTCGCATTGTGAAAGAAGATTTCTGCAAACAGCTAATTGAAAAATTCGGTCATCCTATTTTGGGCACATCTGCCCATATCGGCAACAACCCCTACCCTAAACATTTTGGCGAAATAAGCTCAGCTGTCATTCAGGGTGTTGACTATGTAGTAAAACACCGTCAGATGGACCGCGAAATGGGCCCACCCTCCGTCATTGCCCGCCTCGACGAGAATGAAGAGTTGGTTTTCCTTAGAGAATAATATACTTGAGATATGAGATATGAGATATGAGATATGAGATATGAACTATGAGCTATGAACTATGAGCTATGAACTATGAGCTTTAAGGGTCCTCTCAACGTCAACAGCTAACCGCCAACAGCCAACAGCCAACAACTATATC
>CAYRDX010000089.1:6191-13514 GCA_964423205.1 uncultured Saprospiraceae bacterium
CCAACAGCCAACAGCCAACAGCCAACAGCCAACAACTATATCTCCCAGCCTTTTCTGTATTCTCTGGTCACAAAATTGTTGGCTAATTCTAAATTAGTCACCCGCATGTTTTCACCATCCCAATCCAAACGTACCCGCCCCGGGAAATCGTAAGGATCCCAATCGCCATGTTTTTTGTCTGGTTTCAAAGTCCGTAAAACATGGCATCTTACGGCCAAATTACCCATAAGAACAGCTTCCGTGAAAGGGCCTGCAAAGTCGAAATTTGAAGCAGTTGGTGTACCATCGGTAATGCCTTTTATCCAACTCATTTGATGGCTCTCTTTAATGCGTGGTAATACTGGGTCTGGCTTTTTGAAATGTTTGTTCAGTTTGGTGGGTAATAGTTGAGGATTACCCCCGAAAATCTCACACAACAATTTTCCTTTTGTCCCTTCGAAAAGAACGCCACCGTCCCAGGTTCCGAAAGGTTCATTTGGACCCAACTCTTCAGGACGGGCGGGCTTAAGGCCACCATCATACCAAACCATTTCAACAGGTGGCATTTCACCTCTTGTCGGGAAATAGACATGCACAATGGAAGCTGGTGGGCAGGAATCCATCGGATCTGTACCTGACCACACTTCTGCTGCGCTGGCTTCTGCTCCTACAGGGTATCCTAACTTGAGGGCGAGGAATGGCGTGTCGAGGAAGTGGCAACCCATGTCGCCAAGAGATCCTGTTCCAAAATCCCACCAACCCCGCCAGGAAAAGGGGTGATAACCTTTGTTGTAATCCCGGTATTTGGCGGGACCGAGCCAAAGGTCCCAATCCAGTTCTTTTGGAATCTCCAGTTTTCCGGCCGGAGTGGGAACGCCCTGTGGCCAAACCGGGCGATTGGTCCAGACGTGGAACCGGGTGACATCACCGATAAAACCGGCATCCAGAATTTCCTGGGTTTCACGCGTGCCGTCCATGCTGCTGCCCTGATTGCCCATTTGGGTAACAACCTTGTATTGCCTGGCAGCTTTGGTAAGCAGACGAGCCTCATAAATATTGTGCGTCAATGGCTTTTCAACGTAAACATGTTTACCCAACTGCATAGCTGCCAACGCTATAACCGCATGCGTGTGGTCAGGTGTAGCCACTACTACCGCATCGATGTCTTTCGATTGTTCCAGCATTTTTCTGAAATCCCGATAACGGGCAGCTTTGGGATATTTACTATACATAGAAGCAGCCCTTACATCATCCACATCACACAAAGCCACAATGTTTTGAGATTTCAGAGCCTCAACAACTCCTCCACCTCTGCCCCCTATGCCTACCCCGGCAACATTCACTTTATCGCTGGGGGGGACGTAACCTTTTCCTAATACGGAACGGGGCACAATGGTAAAACCCGCCGCAACCATGCCAGCGTTTTTAATGAATTTGCGTCGGCTCTTTGGGCTGTTTTTTTGTTGATTATGAAGTTTCATACCTGGTTATTTAGTTTTGCTTTTAGTTGAATAAACCCGGTATCAATAACAGTAGAACAATCCCAACAATAACCCCGGCACCGACCCACCATGTTTCTTTTTTGGTCATCTTGGGAAACAATTTCCTGAAGGAAAGGCTGAATAGAGCAACGACACCTACCAAACCCAGAATCAGAGTTATCCATGCCAGCCCTCCTGAACCGGAGCATGCAAGACTACACGACAAGACAGCGACAAGGTACATTGCTACCAATGCAGCAATTAACAATAAAATACCCAAGGCAATGCGACCTCCATTTTTTGAGGAATCCGGAGATTTTGCCTGCCATTTTTCGAACTTCTTTTGGATTCGCTTTGCGACTAACAGGCTAACTTTATCTTTCAGGGTTGTCTTTTTTGTCAACTTATTGCCTTCAATTTTCTTAAGTGCTACGAGCTGAATAATGGGCGCATTTTCAGAGACCGGAGCTGGAAATATTTCAGGCAATTTGTTACCAGCAAATATGGCCAACAGGAAAGAGCCAAGAATAAGAAGAAACCCAAACCTACGCGTTAAAGCAAACCACCTTAAAGTCTGCCCGGTATAAAACCCTTTAATCGGGTAAAACATGGCCCCACTTATAAACAGAATTACTGATAGAACCACAAATGAATTACCTAAGAGTACATTCCTTGCGTCAGCCATTATCCCAAATTGGACTCCAACATAAGCCACCAAGATGCTGCATAACGTAATAATGACCCTTGATTTTGCTGGATTCCTCTTTGCCCAAAGTGACAATGTAAGCATCATATTGAGTAGGATTATTGGTACACAAGGCAGGTTAGGCAGCGAAAGGTATAAAACATCAGGTGAAGGACAAAAATGAAATCTGCCTTCATCTTTAATTATTCCGAAATCCCAGGGAGAATTGAGTGTATCTTAATGCAACAAAGGCACAAAAGCACCAAATTTCATTGACCATTTGGAGCTTTTGTGTCTTCGTGGCAAAATCATTTATGGCAACTTTCAGATTTCCGTAATCGCGAAGATTTCGTCTGCTTTAAATCTATCTTTACCAACAACTTTTGATTAAAAACAAAATGAAAATGAAAAATCTGCTCATTGCTTTTATTCTCTTACTCCTTTCTTCCCCATTTTATTCTCAGGAAAAAAAGGACTATTCCGAAGCTCTTGAACTGATAAAAGTGTGGCTGGAAACTCAAAAGGATTATGAAAATCTGCCCGGCCTTACCGCTCTGGTCGTTGACGACCAGAAAGTATTGTGGAGCGGGGCCTACGGGATGGCCAATGTTGAAGCTAACCTCAGTGCGACGCCAAATACCCTTTTCAGTATTTGTTCCATTTCCAAGTTGTTCACGTCAGTGGGAATCATGAAGCTCTACGATGAGGGCAAATTGCGGCTGGACGATGAAGTGGACGACCTGCTACCTTGGTATAATCTTCGACAAAAGTATCCGGGCAGCGCACCCATTACCGTCCGGGGGTTGCTGACGCATTCCTCCGGTTTGCCAAGAGAAAGCGATCATCCCTATTGGTCGAGACCGGATTTTAACTTTCCCACACAAACCCAGATTAAGGATGGCCTGGGAAAACAGGAAACACTGTATCCGGCATCCACTTATTTTCAATACAGCAACCTGGGACTTACTCTTTTGGGTGAAATTATCGAACAGGTTTCCGGACAGAAGTACGAAGATTACATAGCCCAAAACATTTTGAAACCCCTGAATCTGGCAAGTACATATTCGTCCATGCCAAAAGACAAACACGGAAAAGAGTTGGCAATTGGTTATGGTGCAAACACCAGAACAGGGAAACGCGAAACGTTACCGTTCTTCCAGGCCAACGGTATCAATCCGGCAGCAGGATTCGCTTCCAATGTTGTCGATCTTGGAAAATTTGCGTCCTGGCAGTTTCGATTACTGGATACCTCAGTAACTGAAATTTTGAAACCGAGTACGCTTAATGATATGCAACGAGTTCACTGGACTGACCCGGATTGGAGCACAACCTGGGGACTGGGATTCAGTGTGCGGCGTGATGCCTCGCAGAACACCATAGTGGGGCATGGGGGCAGTTGTCCGGGTTATCGTTCCGAACTGCGAATGGACCCCAAGACAAAAAGAGCTTATGTAGTCATGATCAATGCTGGCGGGGGAAATCCTGCTAAATACATCGATGGAATTTCTGCCATTCTGGCTAAAGTGAAAGCTGTTAAGCCTGAAGATGCCGAAAAAAACAAGAAACTTAATCTTCAGGATTACTCAGGTTATTACAACCAGCAACCATGGTGGAGCGAATTGTATGTGGGAAGTTGGGAAGGAAAACTGGTAACGTTGAGCCTTCCTTCAGATTCGCCGGATAAAGCGCTTACTTTTTTCAAACACATTGAGGGAGATGTGTTTCAACGTATTCTGCCGGATGACAAACTGGGTGAGACTCTTACTTTCGAGCGTGATGCTAAAGGAAAAGTAGTCCGCATGGTCAGGCATGGCAATTTTTCTGAAAAGTTGCGTTGATTCTTAATCAACATGCATAAACCGTTCTTCAAGAATACCCGTTATTACCTCTCCGTGATGGCGGGTATTTTCAATAAATTACTTCCCGGTATCCAAACCGGCCTGTACCACCCCTGCCAGAAACACATTGGGAAGATTAGTTTCAAATGTTTCCAGGTCCATCACTGGAGTCCTGTTGATGTCATCGCGAAATTCGATT
Organism: uncultured Saprospiraceae bacterium; assembly: GCA_964423205.1. Classification (GTDB taxonomy): domain Bacteria; phylum Bacteroidota; class Bacteroidia; order Chitinophagales; family Saprospiraceae; genus UBA6168. Next base: position 10,374 of record CAYRDX010000089.1, read on the forward strand.
CCCAATTTGTGCAAGAATTCATAATCGGGTGAATAGCCTGTCATAGCCAAAACAAAATCATTTTCCAGTTCCACTTTGCCCTCGGGTGTGGACAGCACTACAGATTCCGGAGCAATTCTCTGAAAGCAAAGACCTCAGCAAACCAGACAGCATCTCAGTTATGTCTTCCTGGATCAGAACTGATTCTTCGTTTTTCAGCCAAAGTATGAGGCAGGTAGCCATTGACGATATTTTAGAATACCGGCCTGAAGAATTGGCAGACAAATACAATAAAGAAGGATTTTGGGACAGGCAAATTTTTATGCAAAGCATAAGGATTTTGAAATCACGCGAAGATGTCCTGTTTTTTGCCATATGGAACATACTATGGATGATGCTGCTCATGATGCCCGCCTTAGCTCTGGTTCTGAAATTGTTGTATTTCCGGAGAGATTTTTACTTCGTTGAGCATCTTATTTTTTCATTCCATACCCACACTTTTCTGTTCTTTATCATTTCAATACTGATGATCTTGGGGGATAATATCCCGGGATGGGTCATTCTTCTGACTATCGCATCCATGATATTTTACCTCCACAAATCTTTGAGAAGGTTTTATGGACAAAGCCGCTGGAAAACGGTTCTTAAGTTCTGGTTAGCCGGTTCGGGTTACATTGCTATAATTAGTCTGGCCATTTTGCTTACATTGATAATTATCCTGGCGGTATTTTAGACAAAATTATCCTATCTTCGTTTTTTCAAATAGGGTGACAAAAATCACAGCCATATTTTTTGATAAGTCGAAGGTTAATTTTTTAGAAAAGGATAATTTTGTCTGATTTTAAAATGCCTTAGTCCACATCAAAAAAAACATGGGTTATGAAAAAATTATTTTCGATTATTTTAAGTCTTGTTTTTCTTCTGGTCTTTTCGCTATACTCCTGTCAGTCAGGAGGTACTGACCAAGGCGCTGCCGATACTGCACAAGCAACCGGTGGTGGTCAGGCAAGTGTAGTGGATGAAGTATCAGAAAAAGACATTGTAAAAGTTGCAGTTGGCTCCCCGGATCACACCACTCTCGTTGCAGCCCTTCAAGCAGCTAACCTGGTAGATGCCTTGGCAAACGTTGGTCCATTCACCGTGTTTGCTCCAGTGAATGCCGCTTTCGAAAAATTGCCGGCAGGAACAGTAGAAGGCTTGCTGAAACCTGAAAAGAAGAATGACCTTTCAAACATCCTTAAGTATCACGTTACCACTTCGGCACTTACTGAGGTTATGCTCAGCGATGGCATGACCCTCGCTATGGCCAATGGTGGTAAAGCTACTATCAAGAAGGATGGAGACAAATTGAGCATCAATGACGCAAACGTCCTTGGAGCTGTGAAAGCCTCCAATGGGATGGTATATGTTATTGATTCTGTTCTGTTGCCTCAGTAAAATAAATTGTGTTTAAGTGAATATTTTGGGCGGGTTGCTTTTGGCTTCCCGCTTTTTTATTTCCTGGTGTCAAATTCGTTATATGCAGGGAATACAAAAAAATATGCGTCAGAATGGGGAGCACTATTGTTGGCCTTCCTATGTTTGCAATTGCCTTGAAAGAAACCAACTTATTGGTTTCCAAACCAGCACCTCTACTTTGAAGCCATAAAATTATACAGCCATGTTTTCAACCAACACCTATACCGAACGGCGTGCACAACTCACCAAGTCTGTTGAATCAGGGTTAGCCCTATTTATTGGAAACAATGAAGTAGGTATGAACTATAGTGCCAATCCCTACCATTTTAGGCAGGACAGCAACTTTCTCTATTTCTTTGGAATTGACTTGCCCGGACTTGCTGCAATTATCGATTTTGATGAGGGTCAAAGCATCATTTTCGGTGATGAATTGACAGTAGAGCATATCGTTTGGACGGGCCCGCAACCTTCAATTAAGGACCTGGCGATGCGGTCGGGTGTGAACAATACTATGCCTTTTGCAGAACTGGTTGGATTTGTGAAAAAGGCAGTAAAAAGCAAGCGGAAAATACATTTTACCCCGCCCTACCGCTACGACAATATGCTTTTCATGAGTGAAATGCTCAACATTCCTGCTGGCCAACTGAAAGAAAAGGCATCTGTCGATTTAATTAAAGGCATAGTTGCCCTGCGCTCCCATAAAACCAAAGAAGAAGTCTCCCAAATTGAAATGGCCATCAATGTATCGGGTGCCATGCACCTGGCAGCCATCAAAGCCACAAAACCTGGCATTAAAGAACAACAGCTTGCCGGCATCATTCAAGGAATCGCCAAGGCATTGGGTTGTGAGATGGCATATGGTACCATCCTGACCATCAATGGCCATGTACTTCACAACCATTATCACGGCAACACCCTGCAAAGTGGACAAATGGTTCTCGGCGATTATGGCGCTGAAACAGGCATGCACTATGCAGGAGATATCACGCGTACCTGCCCGGTTGATGCACAGTTCACTCCCATGCAGAAAGAGATTTACGATATCGTTCTCGATGCCGAGGTTAGCGCCATTGCTGCATTGAAACCAGGGATAACCTATAAGGAAGTTCACCTGGCCACCGCAAAAAAAATGGCTGAGGGGCTTAAAGGGCTTGGTCTGATGAAAGGCGATATGGATGAGGCAGTAGCCCTAGGGGCACATGCCCTGTTTTTCCCTCATGGGCTTGGACACATGCTTGGCCTCGATGTTCACGACATGGAGGACCTCGGAGAGCAGTATGTCGGTTACAATGATGATATTCAACGCAGCAAAATATTCGGTACTGCGTATTTGCGGCTTGCCCGGAATCTGGAACCTGGCTTTGTTCTGACAGTTGAACCCGGAATTTATTTCATCCCTGAACTGATTGACCTCTGGAAAGGGGAAGGCAAATTCAAAGAGTTCATCAACTACGACAAAGTAGAATCTTATCGCCATTTCAGTGGCATCAGAACTGAAGACAATGTGCTCATCACGTCCGACGGGCACAGAGTTTTGGGTAATCCAATTCCCAAAACCGCTGCTTTGGTAGAAGGGCTTAAGAAGTGAAAATGGAAATTGGAAATTAGAAATTGGACCCCGAGTACTCGGGGAAAATTGGAAATTGAAGAATTGTGACCCGACTTCATTGGTAAGAAAGTAGAATGGAAGCGCTAAGCGATTGA
>CAYRDX010000090.1:0-13478 GCA_964423205.1 uncultured Saprospiraceae bacterium
CAGGTTGCCGGTGCCCCCTCAGCCATTCCAAGCGAATGTGTTCCACCGGCCACTGCAATTAGTAAGAATAAATACACCTACCTGATTCTTTTTGGAGTACTGGCTCTTCTTGCTATTATCCTGGCCAAGATTATTTCCAATCTGAACAGAATTTCCACGATGCAGGAGACTGGGGAAATCCCTGAAAAAAAGACTTTCACTCAACTCCTGACCAGCAAAGGCGCTATCTCCTTGATTATATTCTCAGTGGTTGTGATTGGTGGCTACTTCACTGTGCATAAGGCCATCAATTTGGGCAGACAGCAAGGTTACCAACCTGAACAGCCCATCAAGTTTTCCCACACAACACATTCCTGCGTGCATAAAATCGACTGCAACTACTGCCACGACGGTGCCCGTCGTAGCAAATATAGTGTGATTCCAGCCGCAAATACCTGCATGAACTGCCATAAAGCCATTAAAGAAGGTTCCACTTATGGCACTGCAGAATTGACCAAGATTTACGCATCCATTGGCTTTGACCCCAACACTGATAAATACATCGACAACTACGAACAGCTTACAGACGAAGAGATTAAAAAGATTTATACCAAATGGATTGCCGACACTTATGTAAAAAACAAAGGTGGCCTTGATGATTTGGGTGAAAAGACAATCAACGACCAATGGGCAGGCATTGTAAAAGCACTTACCAATCCAAAAGCTGGCGACAATAAGATACAAGGCCCTATTGAATGGGTCCGTGTGCATAACCTCCCTGACCACGTTTACTTCAATCATGCTCAGCACGTAAATGTAGGCAAGGTCGAGTGCCAAACCTGTCATGGCAAGGTCGAGCAAATGGATGTTGTGAAACAATACTCTAACCTGTCGATGGGCTGGTGCGTAAACTGCCACCGCCAGACCGAGGTAAAATTTGCAGACAATAAGTACTACGATAATTACTATGAACTATACCACAAACAGATTGCCGGCAAAAAGCGGGATAAAGTGACCGTGGCCGAGATTGGTGGCACGGAGTGCCAGAAATGCCATTATTAATGGGCGGCATCATAGTGACTTATTTCAAAATCGAAAACACACTCTTTAACAAAAGATGAAAAATACCGAAAACAATAAGGAAGTCTGGGTTGGCGTAGAGCAATTGGAAAACGACCCACATTTTCTGAAGTCCGTTGAAAATGAATTTCAGGATACACCCATGGCTGCCATAAAGGATGAAACCTTAGAGGTGAAAACCAATCGCAGGGACTTTCTGAAATATTTGGGATTTGGACTTGGAGCCGCAACTGTAGCCGCTTCCTGTGATATTCCCATAAAAAAAGCCATACCCTATGTCGTTAAGCCGGACGAAATTGTACCGGGTGTCGCCACTTATTATGCCTCATCATTTGTAAATGGAGGAGACTACTGCGCAGTGCTGGTGAAAACAAGAGAAGGTCGCCCCATAAAAGTTGAACCAAACGAGCTTTCTTCTGTAACCAAGGGCGGAACCTCAGCCAGAGTTCAGGCCAGTGTCCTGAGTTTGTATGACAACAACAGGTTTCAGTCTCCACTTAAGAAAGTGGACGGGAAGTGGCAAAAGATGGATTGGGCTGGCCTGGACGCGGAAATTGCCGGTAAACTAAGCCCTGATTCTCAAATACGAATAGTCACAGGCACCATCTTAAGCCCAACTGCAAAAAAAGCATTGGCAGAATTTACAGCTAAATACCCTAATGCCAAAATAGTTACTTACGACGCGGTTTCCTCCTCTGCCATCTTGGAAGCTAATGAATCTTCTTTTGGTAAAAAGTCATTGCCGGACTACCGTTTCGACCTGGCCGATACCATCGTGAGTTTTGGAGCTGACTTCCTTGGCACATGGATTTCACCAGTAGAATATGCCAGACAATACGCTTCCAAGCGTCGTATCAGGGATGTAAAAGGAGCTTCAATGTCGCGCCATATTCAGGTAGAAAGCGCCATGACATTGACGGGTTCCAACGCCGACTCCAGAATTTTGGTAAAACCTTCCGAAACCGGCGCTGCCATTGCAAACCTGTACAATGCTGTAGCTGCCCTGGCCGGAGCTCAAACGGTTACCGCACCAAAAATAGAAGAGAAAGCTGCTGCTTCCCTAAAAGCTGCAGCCACAGAACTTTGGGCAGCACAAGGAAGAAGCCTGGTGGTTAGTAGCTCCAACAATATAGGGGAGCAACTGCTGATTAACGCCATTAATAATTTACTTGGCAATTACGGAACGACAATAAGTTTTACCAATGCGCCTTTATTCCGTCAGGGAACGGATAAGGATATTCAAAACCTGATTAGTGAATTGGGTAGCGGTTCAATTGATGCACTTTTTATCTGGGGTGCCAACCCTGCGTATGACCAGCCCAATGCATCCAAATTTGTGGAGGCAGCAACTAAAGCAAAGTTGAAAGTTTCCTTGGCTTTGATTCCGGATGAAACCACAGATTTGTGTGATTTCGTAGCTCCAACTAATCATTACCTCGAAAGTTGGGGAGATGCTGAACCAAAAGTAAATCTCTTTAGCCTGATTCAACCAACAATAAGTCCCTTATTCGACACACGTCAGGCTGAACAAAGCTTATTGGTTTGGGCAGATAGTAGCAATCTGGACAAATCCGCAGAACAGCCCTATTACGAATATCTGAAAGCCAACTGGCAGGCAACCGTTTATCCGAAGCAGAAAAATTTCAGTGCCTTTCAGGCCTTCTGGGACAATGCCCTTCAAAATGGTGTGGTTGAATTCCCGGAAATGGATTATGGAAGTTACAGATTCAATGTAGATGTTTTGGCTGCCGCATCCAGGATTTCAAAACCCGGAAGCGGTCTTGAAATCAGTTTTTTCGAAACAGTGAATATTGGCGCCGGCCAATATGCGGATAATCCCTGGCTTCAGGAAATGCCAGACCCTATCCATCGCTGTGTTTGGGGAAATTACCTTTCCATACCCATCGAGTTTGATGGCGTCAAACGCTTTGATGGTTCTGGCCAGTTTAAAGGACTCAACCAGAAAGAATATTTCAAAGAAGCAGACATCGTCGAAGTGGACATCAATGGAACTGTACAAAAAGCCACCTGTGTACGCCAGTTCGGACAAAAAGCAGACACGGTGTCGATGGCTTTGGGTTACGGACGCAGCGTTTCCGGGGCAACCGGAAAGAATATAGGTGTCAATGTTTATCCTTGGCTGAGCATCGATGCCAATGGCAATACACAATACTGGGCTTCGGCCGTCAATGTTTCCGGCAAAGTGGGCACTGACAAAGAATTTGCCTGTGTTCAGTATCACCACACCATGGGTGTTACCGGGACATTAAAAGATAAGGAGGAGAAACTGAATGTGGATGAGGTAGCACTCATGACCATTGGAAAAGGTTTTCAGGGGTCACTCGTCAACCGCTCGATCATACGCCGCAGCGACCTCAAAGAAATAGAAAAGTTTGCTGAGGACCTGCACCATGAGCGCGAGCACCATCAACACCTGAACGATCAGTCACTTTATCCGGTAAAGGAATACGACGAACAATTCTATAAGCAGTCGCACCATTGGGGCATGCACATCGACCTCAATTCCTGTATTGGCTGCGGAACCTGTTCTATCGCTTGTCAGGCGGAGAATAACATCCCTGTTGTTGGCAAACGCGAAGTACACCGACATCACGAAATGGCCTGGTTGCGAATCGACCGCTATTTCTATGGCGATTACGAGAATCCAAATGTGGTTTACCAGCCTATGCTGTGCCAACATTGCGATAATGCACCCTGTGAAAACGTATGTCCGGTTTCAGCTACCAACCACAGCTCTGAGGGCCTGAATCAAATGATTTACAACCGTTGCGTCGGTACACGTTACTGCGCCAACAACTGTCCTTACAAGGTTCGTCGCTTCAACTGGTACGATTACACCACTGCTGATATTTTTGCTTCAAATGAATTTCCACTCAATGGTGAAGCTGTTCCATTTGGCGCTGACAACCTCACGCGCATGGTACTGAATCCGGATGTAACAGTAAGGGTGCGCGGTGTTATGGAAAAGTGCAGCTTCTGCGTACAGCGGATTCAGGAAGGCAAACTGACAGCCAAGCAGGAAGGCCGTGCATTGGTTGACGGTGAAGTGAAATCTGCTTGCCAGATGGCCTGCCCGACAGGAGCAATCACTTTTGGTGATATGAACGACAACAATTCTGTTGTAGCTGCAGAGCTGAAGAACCCACTTAATTACATCGTTTTGGAAGAAGTGAACATCTTGCCTTCCATTCAATATTCGGCAAGGATTGTAAACAAAAACGAATCGCTGGGTTAGTGTACCCCGGCCAACAGATGAAACCACAAACAAGAAATAGTAAACCGTAAATATGAGCGTACAAATATCTCGAATCCGTGAGCCTCTGGTTGAAGGTGGTAAAACTTACCACCAGATAACGGAAGATATTGTTGGGCCAACCGAAAAGGCACCAAACCGGATGTGGTTAATGGCTTTCATTGTCTCAACCTCATTGCTGGCATTCGGCCTGTTTTCGATTGCCTGGACTGTATGGTTTGGGATAGGAACCTGGAACGTAAACCGCACCATTGGCTGGGCCTACGACATCACCAACTTCGTATGGTGGATCGGTATTGGTCACGCCGGAACGCTGATTTCAGCGATTTTGTTGCTTTTCAGGCAACGCTGGCGCACAGGTGTGAACCGTGCTGCAGAAGCGATGACCATCTTTGCCGTAATGTGTGCGGGCATATTTCCCTTGCTTCACACGGGTCGTCCTTGGTTGGATTTCTTTATGTTCCCCTACCCCAACACAAGGGGTCCGCTTTGGGTAAACTTCAACTCACCACTTCTTTGGGACGTATTTGCCATATCCACTTACCTGACTATTTCGCTACTATTCTGGTACACAGGTCTTGTTCCCGATTTGGCATCTGTCAGGGACAGGGCAAAAGGCTTGCGCAAAAAGATTTACGCTTTCTTTTCAATGGGTTGGACAGGAGCCGCCAAACACTGGCAGCGTCATGAATACCTTTCATTGGTATTGGCCGGTATTGCCACACCGCTGGTACTTTCCGTACACACCATAGTAAGTTTTGACTTTGCCACCTCAATAATTCCGGGTTGGCATACCACCATCTTCCCGCCTTATTTCGTCGCGGGTGCAATCTTTTCAGGTTTTGCCATGGTGCAAACTCTGATGGTTATTACACGCAAAACGCTGGGCCTGGAGGAGTACATCACGCTGAATCACATCGAAAGTATGAACAAGGTGATTCTGGTGACTGGCACTATGGTTGGTTCGGCTTATCTGATTGAATTATTCGTTGCCTGGTATTCCGGATACATCTACGAACAATTTGCCTTTTACAACAGGGTACTCGGCCCTTATTACTGGGCATATTTTGGGATGATGGGTTGCAACCTCTTATCACCGCAGGTTTTCTGGTTTAAGAAAATACGCCGCAGTCTGTGGTGGACCTTCTTCATGTCCATATTTGTAAACATAGGAATGTGGTTTGAGCGCTTTGTAATCATCGCCAGCACATTGGCTAAGGATTTTCTGCCATCGAGCTGGAGCTACTACTGGCCAACCTGGGTGGAAATTGGAATGTATCTCGGCACCATAGGTTTGTTCTTCACGGCATATCTGATTTTTGCAAGGGTGGCACCAGTTGTAGCCATTGCCGAAATCAAACACATTCTGAAGTCTTACGGCGATCAGTATATCGGGCCAAAAGCAAAGGCCCATCATGACCATGCCAAAGAGGCTGCGCACTAATAAGTAAAAAGGAAAAAGGACCCCGAGTGCTCGGGGGGAAATTGGAAATTAACCAAACCCCAGCAGCCAACCCCGAAGCCCGAAGGGCTAAAGGGGCAAGGCCCTTAGGGCCAAGAAGGCAGAAGTTTTCAAACTGATTTTCAAGTGGTTAAGAAAACAATTTGGCTACTTTATTTTTGACTCATTACTAAATATTGAAAACCTGACCCCGGTTTGTCCGGGCAGGATTCACGTTAAGAGCAAAATCATCATCAATGAAAGGTCAACAAAAGGAAGTTTTATTCGGACTGTATAATGATGAAACTGAGTTGGTCAGTGCCATTCAGCTCGCCAAGAGCAAGCACCATGACATCATGGATGTTTACTCACCCTTCCCCATTCATGGAATGGACAAAGTGATGGACCTGGAAGAGAGCCGCCTGCATATCGTAGGTTTTGTTTTTGGTTTGATAGGAACGCTGACCGGCTTTCTGGCCATGACCTGGATATTTACCAGCGACTGGCCTACCATTTTCGGTGGCAAACCCTTTTTCTCACTTCCGGCTATGATACCCATCATCTTCGAAACGACTGTACTTTTTGCAGGAATCTCCATGACAGTGGTGTTTTTCATAGTTTGCGGTTTGGGCTTTGGCGTGGAAAATCCAATTCTGGACGAGCGCATCACTGATGACAAATTTTGCCTGGCGTTTCAAACAAATGGCAAAAGCACTAAAGAAGTGAGTGAATTAAAGAGCTTCTTAAAAGAATCAGGTGCTGCTGAAATCCACTCCAGGGAAATCTGATACCCTGAAAAACTTAACCGGGATAACGTGAATTGTTTATCATTCTGAAATAATGAAAAGTTTAAAAAATATCCTTCTCTTATCAATCGCCACAGCAACTTTTGCAGGCCTGCAAAGTTGCCAACAGGCAGGTGGTAATAAAACCGGAAGTGAATACATGCCGGAGATGATACATTCTACCGCCTATGACGCCAACGTCTTGCAGGAGTATTCTCTCAATTCATGGGATGAGGCAAGTGTCTTAAGCCGTCGTCAGCTATCACAACCCAGAAACCCTGTTAATGGAACAATCCCCAGGGGGTTTGCTTCTATGGAAGCTACTGATGGAGTGTATGCCTCTGCGGAGGAAGCAGTTAAATCAACTTTAATTCAAATCAGAGACAGAGGTCCACTGCCCTACACTCCCAATGCAGCGGTTCCATATTACTATCCTGATACTGAGGAGGGGCGCACTCTGGCAACTGAAAAAATCAAGTACAATCCTTTCCCTATTTCCAAAGCCGGGATAGCCAAAGGACAGGAATTGTACAATATCTATTGTGGTATCTGCCACGGCGATAAGGGCGATGGGAAAGGTTATCTCGTCAGAGACGGAGGAAAATACCCTGCACAACCTGCAATTCTGACAGATTCAGCATTCGTCAACTCCTCTAATGGCAGGTTTTATCACGCCATTATGTACGGAAAGAATGCCATGGGACCTCATTCCGACAAACTCAGTTTTGAAGAAAGGTGGCAGGTTATACATTATATCCGGCTGCTTCAGGCACAAGCCAAAAAGGTCAACTATAACGACGAAGTGAATGAGTTGAATCCGGCTTATGGAGTTCCGAATGTGAAAGCCCAGGCTTTGCTGCCTGCTGCTCCAGCACCACAAGCTCAAGAACCTCAGGTGCAACAGGATAGCCATAACCATTGACAATTGAAACCGATTAAGTAAAAAGGCAAAAGGAAAAAGGAAAAAGGAAATTGGACCCCGAGTTCTCGGGGGAAATTGGAAAATAACCAAGCCCCAGCAACCAACTGCCAACCGCCAACTGCCAAGAGCCAACCGCCAAAAGCCAACTGATTTTCAAATGGTTAAGAAAACAATTTGGCAACTTTATTTTTGACTCATTACTAAACAAGAATCAAACAAAAAATACCTGCATAATGAAGCAGTTCATTTTTGAAGAAAAAACAAAAAGGTTCCTTTGGGGCTTCATGGCTCTCGGCCTGATTTGTCTTGTCGGCAGTTACCTTGCTGAGCCTTCCCAAATAAGCGAAGCTGGGTTTCACACCCGGTTTTGGTCAAACCTACTGCACAACGCTACCTATTTTACAGGTATAGGTTTCATCATCACCTTTGTGATTGCTGCTTTCATTACAGCGTACTCTGGTTGGCACATCACGTTTAAAAGGATACTGGAAGCATTCGCAAGTTTCCTCTTTCCAGGTATCATTCTGATGCTTTTCATTGGTGTAGCAGTTTATCTTCACATGAATCACCTTTATCACTGGGCTGATACTGAAGCTGTGAAAAATGATGCTATTCTGTCTGGCAAGTCGGGGTTTCTTAACCGAAACTGGTATTTATTCGGAACCCTGATTATTGGAGGAATATGGGCCTTCTTTGCCTGGAAGTTTCGCCAGCTCTCATTGCAGGAAGACCAGGAAGGCAAAACAGTAGAGAACTATGCATTTCAGCGCAAAGCCAGAATATTTGCTGCCATCTTTTTACCCATAGCAGCATTCACTGGGCCAGTACTTGTTTGGCAATGGATTATGTCAGTTGACGCACATTGGTACAGCACCCTGTTCGCATGGTACACGATGGCCAGTTGGTTTGTCGGTGCAGTGTCCATGTTGATACTGGTTATCATTTACATGAAGTCAAATGGTTACCTGGAAGAAGTGAGCATAGAACACCTTCATGACCTCGGTAAATACATGTTTGCCATTTCCATTTTCTGGACCTATTGCTGGTTCAGCCAATATATGCTGATTTGGTACGGCAACATTGGTGAGGAAACCATTTATTTCAAGGAGCGCCTCGACAACTACCCTGTTCTGTTCTATGGTAACCTGGTTATCAACTTCGTGCTGCCTTTCCTCATTCTGATGCGCAATACGACCAAGCGCCGTTACGGTACCTTGATATTCACCTCCATACTGGTTTTCTTCGGCCACTGGTGGGATTTCTTTTACATGATAAAGCCCGGAACATTGATTACCGCTAAAGAACACATCGCCCACGCGGCTGAAGCCGGTGCACATGATGCCGGTCATCATGCAACTGGTTTTGTTTCAGGATTCACGATTCCGGGATTGCTGGAAATTGGCATCATGCTCGGATTCCTTGCATTCTTCCTGTTTTGGGTTTTCAGAAAACTGGCTGAAGCGCCCCTGCAGGCTACCAATGACCCGTTTTACGAAGAGAGCTTGCATCATGAGGTGCAGCCGTATGAATAATTGGAAATTGGAAATTGGAAATTGGAAATTGGAAATTGGAAATTGAGAATTGAGAATGAGGGATGAACTATGAGATATGAGATATGAGATATGAGATATGAGATATGAGATGTGAGCTATGAGATGTGAGATGTGAGATGTGAGATATGAACTATGAACTATGAGATATGAACTTTGGAAGATTTGGAGGCGGACTGAAGACTGAGGACTGAGGACTGTGGACTGAAGACTGCGGATTGAAGACCAGAGACTGGAAACAAGAGAAATAGAAAAATTGACATTTTAATCATTTTATAAATGAGCACTGGATTAATCATATTAGCCTGTAGCGTACTCATTGTCGTCATCATAGTACAGATAGGCAAAATCAACGCACTTGCGAATAAAATCAAGGGTGAAGAGGAAGTGCAGCTTTCCACCAACCGTTGGAATGGCCTGATGTTCCTGATATTTTTGTTTGCCTTTTTGATTTTTGTTATCTGGTCGGCGGTACACTACAAGAATTGGATGCTCGGTTACGGGCCTCATATCCCGGCTTCAGCGCATGGAGTTGAGTTGGACGAAGTTTTCAACCTTACCCTGTTTTTCACGGGTATCGTATTTATAGCCACCCACATTGTACTGTTCTGGTTTGCTTATAAATACCGTGGAAAGAAAAATGTGAAATCCACATTCCTGCCGCACGACAACCGCCTGGAAATCATCTGGACGGCTATTCCTGCCATAGTGATGTGTTTCTTAGTGGCGAGAGGATTGGTTGCATGGAATGAAATCATGGCAGACGTAGATGAGACCGAAGAGGTAATGGAAGTTGAAGCAACAGGAGCCCAGTTTCTGTGGTATCTGCGGTATCCCGGTACTGATGGAAAACTGGGTACCCGGAATTTTAAGCTCATCACAGGTACCAACCCACTTGGGCAGGACTGGATGGACGATAAAAACCTCGATGATTTTCATCCTACCGACCTTGTTTTACCTGTCAATAAAAAAGTGAGGGTGCGTATTACATCAAGGGATGTGATTCACAACTTCTACCTGCCCCATTTCCGGTTAAAAATGGATGCCGTGCCAGGTATGCCTACCTATTTTGTTTTTACACCAACAGTAACAACAGAAGAATACCGGCGCAACCTGAGCGAATACCCGGAGTATCAAAAGCCTTCCGACCCGAATGACCCGAACAGCGACCCACTTTGGAAGACCTTTAATTTTGAATTGGCCTGTGCGGAATTATGCGGTAAAGGGCATTTCAGCATGAAGAAAATTGTCCGCATAGTTTCGGAAGAAGAATACAATGCCTGGCTAAAGGAACAACAGTCATTTTACAAAACTAACATAGAGGGAAAGGCGGAGGACCCAAGGTTGTCCACTACCGGCCCGCCCTCTGACACTTTAAGCCTAACAGATACGCTATCAGTTCAATAAAAACCGGAAGGAAATTCAGAAACTCTTCCTGAAAAAATATAGAAACTTCAAGATATGGCCACAACAAAAAATAGCGTCAAAGACAAGGAAGAAAAACTCATTGAAGAGTTAGGTTTTGACGATCATTTTCATGAGAACGGACATGGACATGGTGACAAGTACAAGTCGAATTTTATCACGAAGTACATATTCAGCATGGACCACAAGATTATTGCCAAGCAGTTCCTGATTACGGGGATTATCTGGGCAATCATCGGCGCAGCTATGTCAATCGTTTTCCGCATGCAGTTAGGTTTTCCAGAGGAAAGCCTCGCATGGCTAAAACCCTTTCTCGGCAAATGGATTGAAGTTAATCCGGAAACCGGTATGGGTACCCTTTCACCGGAATTTTACTACGCACTGGTGACCATGCACGGTACCATTATCGTGTTTTTTGTTTTGACAGCCGGACTGAGCGGCACTTTCAGCAACCTGCTCATTCCATTACAGTTAGGTGCCAGGGATATGGCCTCCCCTTTCCTGAATATGCTGTCGTACTGGTTCTTTTTCATGGCAAGTGTGGTGATGTTTTACAGTCTTTTCCTCAGCACGGGACCTTTCTCAGGAGGATGGGTGGCTTATCCGCCTCTTAGCGCATTGCCACAAGCTTCAGATGGTTCCGGGGCTGGCATGACCTTATGGCTGGTGAGCCTTGTATTGTTTGTTATTTCGGTGGGATTAGGTGGTATCAATTACATCACTACTGTCCTAAACATGCGCACCAAGGGCATGAATTTGTGGCGCATGCCTCTAACTATTTGGTCATTTTTCGTCACCGCTATCCTGGCATTACTTTCTTTCCCTGTTTTGGTGTCAGGTTTTCTGTTGCTGATGTTTGACCGCAGCATGGGTACGAGTTTCTATTTAAGTGAAATATTCATCGGAGGTCAGGCTCTCGACCATGTTGGTGGCAGCCCAATACTCTATCAGCACTTGTTCTGGTTCCTCGGGCACCCGGAAGTGTATATCATCATTCTTCCCGCAATGGGTCTGGTGTCAGAAGTACTGTCCGTCCATTGCCGTAAACCTATATTTGGATACAAAGCCATGGTTTACTCTATTTTGGCCATTGGTTTTCTGTCTTTCCTCGTTTGGGCACACCACATGTTCATGGCGGGTATCAATCCATTCATCGCCAACTTCTTTGTGGTGTTTACACTAATTATCGCGGTGCCATCTGCGGTAAAAGTGTTCAACTGGATTTCCACCATGTACAAAGCCAATATCCGGTTTACTTCGGCATCGCTGTTTGCCATAGGCTTTGTATCGATGTTCATTTCAGGTGGTTTGACGGGAATCTTTTTGGGGAATTCAGCTATCGATATTCAAATGCACGACACCTACTTTGTAGTCGCGCATTTCCACATTGTGATGGGTATTGCAGCATTTTTCGGAATGTTCGCAGGTATTTACCATTGGTATCCGAAAATGTTCTCCCGCTTCATGGATGAAACCATGGGTAAAATTCATTTCTGGGGTACCATGATTGGAGCCTATGCCATTTTCTGGCCAATGCATTATCTGGGAATGGCCGGAGTGCCGAGAAGGTATTACCGTTTCGACAACTTCGATACTTTCTCGCACTTTTCTGAAATGAACCAGTTCATAACAATCGCGGCTATCGCCACCTTTGGCTTCCAGATTCTATTTGTCATCAACTTCTTCTGGAGCATCTGGAAAGGAAAGAAAATGACCACCAAAAATCCTTGGGGTGCTTCCACTATCGAATGGACCACTCCAATTGAACCGATTCACGGCAACTGGCCCGGTAAACTCCCTACTGTTCAGCGTTGGCCTTATGACTATGGCAAGAATGGACGGGAGTTCATACCACAGATTGAACCGATGAAGGACGACGAGAAAGACCTCGGGCATTGACCCGGGGGATATGTCCTTGTACTTTTTGAATTTGAAAATGAATGAGGCCAAACGCCTCAAACACAATACTTGACTTTAGTGAAATTAGTGACCAAAACAGCTACTGTAAGGCCGTTCAGCCAGGTTTTTCAAAAACTGCAGGACTATGCCATGTTGGTGAAATTCAGACTCACACTGACTGTGGTGTTCTCGGCGTTCATGGCATTTCTTATTGCTGAAACAGGTGATATCAATTGGGTTACCGCCATCTTGATCATTTCAGGCGGTTTTAGCGTAACCGGTGCAGCCAACGCACTGAATCAGGTGCTCGAAAGGGATTACGACAAACTGATGAAGCGGACAGAAAACCGTCCGGTAGCATCCGGCCGAATGAGTATTTCTGAAGCTGTTTTGATAGCGGGAATTTTGAGTTTGAGTGGCTTTATTTTGCTGGCACTCATCCATCCGCTTGCTTCCTTTTTTGGAGTATTGGCACTGCTCACCTATGCTTTCCTGTACACCCCTTTGAAGCGGATGACCTCAGCGGCGATTGCAGTTGGAGCATTTGCGGGTGCCGTACCCATGCTTATCGGATGTATTGCCAGTCAGGGAGCTATTACCCACTTGGGCCTAACTCTTTTCGCACTTCAATTCCTTTGGCAGTTCCCCCACTTCGGTGCGATTGGCTGGCTGGGATTCGAAGATTATGACAAAGCGGGTTTCAGATTCGTTACTTCAAAAAATGGAAAACCTGATAACAATACAGGAATTCAAAGCATGGTATACGCACTGTTCTTGATTCCAGTTGGTCTTGTGCCGTTTATTGAACATAAAACCGGTCTCATTTCGGCCATTATTCTGATTCTGTTCTCTGTCATTTATGCCGGTTTTGGATGGAATCTTTACAAAAAGGATAATAGAAAAGCTGCCCTGATGCTCATGTTCAGTTCTTTGCTGTACATGCCTGCTGTTCTGGTGGCTTTTTGGTTAGATAAAATTTAGAACCCCGACGATTATATTGGTTAAGTAAAAAGTAAAAAGTAAAAAGGCAACCCCGAAGGGGCAAAAGGAAAAAGGAAAAAGGCAAAAGGACCCCGAGTTCTCGGGGGAAATTGGAAAATAACCAAGCCCCAGCAACCAACTG
>CAYRDX010000091.1:0-13254 GCA_964423205.1 uncultured Saprospiraceae bacterium
TTCTTACTAAAGACAGCCTTTCGCCAAAAACATTTCAGTACAAAGTCCCCTACCCTTCCCCTTTAGACACCAATCATTTAATCAGTGTTGAAAGGAGCCGGTTTTTTATTAGTTATCTGCGTCTTGTTAGAGCTGATGGGAAAGAGGTGGGAGTAAGAGACAGTATTCAATTCAAACTATCCGGTGGTTCATCCATAGTTGTTCCGGATAACTTCATTGTGGTGGACCGGGATATTTTTCAGGCCAGTGCTTCCGGCGCCATAATTACTGAGGGCACTTTTACGAAAATCAGATTTCGGGTCGGACTGGATGAACCTTTGCTCAAAGTGCTTCCATCCAGTGTTCCGGTAAATCACGCACTCAGCACCAGTAAAGATTCAATGTTGTATCATCCCGTCATTGGTTATTGGTCGATGGTGCTCAGGGTCAACCGCGACACGCTCAAGACATCTGCTGCCCTCGACCTGAGTTTGACCAAAAACAGGATAGTTGAGCTGAACCTGGCCAAACCGTTTACGGTAAAACCTGGTTATGGCATTAAACTTACTATGTCCATTAATTACAGGGCATGGTTCGAGGGTATAGACTTCAAGAAAGAAACCCCTGAAGTCATTAAGGACAAGATTTATGAGAACATTCCGAAAGCATTTACCATCAGTTCTATTGCTTTGGAATGAGCATTTTTATAAATCTGATGAAAAAACTTCGACTTTCAGGTTTAAAACCAATTCCTCAATTTCCGTGAAAACTCAACGCAACTAAGTAAAAATGGCCGGTAACAGTTTTGGACAATTATTCAGAATAACCACATTCGGAGAATCTCATGGTGAGGCTATTGGCGTTGTTGTGGACGGCTGTCCTGCTGGATTTCAGGTGGACCTGGAATTTGTTCAGTCTGAACTGGACAGACGCAGGCCAGGGCAATCGCATTTGGTTACCCAGAGAAAGGAAAGTGACACCGTCAGAATCATTTCCGGAGTATTTGAAGGAATAACCACAGGAATGCCAATTGCCATGGTCATTCCAAACGAGGACGCCCGTTCAAAAGATTACAGTCATATTGCCAACTCCTACCGACCCTCTCATGCCGATTTCACTTATTCTGAAAAATATGGACACAGGGATTACAGAGGCGGAGGCCGTTCCTCTGCCCGTGAAACAGCAGCCCGGGTTGCGGCAGGGGCGCTGGCGAAATTGTTACTCAAACAAGCAGGAATTCAAGTTTCAGCTTTCGTCAGTCAGGTTGGAGAGATTGTTCTGAACAAACCCCTGGAATCACTCGATTTATCCCAAACGGAAAATACACCTGTGCGTTGCCCGGATGCTGATACTGCGCAACAAATGATTGCGTTGATTGAGCAAATTCGCAAAGAGGGAGATACAGTCGGTGGGACGGTGACCTGTTTGATTACCGGCTGCCCGGTTGGGTTGGGAGAACCGGTATTTGATAAATTGCATGCCGACCTCGGCAAAGCCATACTCAGCATAAATGCATGCAAAGGTTTCGAAATCGGCAGCGGATTTGACGGAACATTCCAACGTGGTTCGGAACACAACGATGCTTTTTACTCAGAGGCAGGAAGTATTAAAACCCGCACCAATAAATCCGGTGGCGTACAGGGAGGCATCTCCAACGGAATGGACATCTATTTCCGCGCAGCTTTCAAACCGGTAGCAACAATAGTTGCAGAGCAGGAATCTGTTGACTCAAAAGGAGAATCAACGTCAGTAAAAGGGAAAGGACGACACGACCCCTGTGTGCTTCCAAGAGCAATACCCATAGTAGAGGCCATGGCTGCCCTGGTACTCGCTGACCATTTGTTGAGAATGAAAACAGCCAGACTTTAGCTGCGAATGACTTTACTGTGACTTAATCACCATCCTACTTTTTCCATTATTAGGTACCTTTCCAGCCGTTTTTGACCAATTGCGTGAGCGCCATTATTTTTGTCATTCATCTATAGCCTTTATCCTTATGAAACTCAAAATTTTCATCAGCACAACTGCCCTGCTGCTCATCTCCTGGGCTATTTTTGCCCAACTTACATTGAAGGTTACATCCATTCCCTCCAATACCCCTCCTGACAATAAGATATACGTCGCCGGAAACTTCCAGGGCTGGAATCCCGGCGATGCCAACTCCATTCTCACAAAAAACCTCGATGGCACTTACCAAATTACAATTACCCCTCCCGCAGGACAAGTGCAATATAAATTCACCAGAGGAACCTGGGCTAAAGTAGAAGGTAACGCAACAGGTACCTACCTACCCAACCGCACTTTTAATTATTCAGGTACTGCGACTACAGCAGAATTAACCATCGCCAGTTGGGAAGACCTCGGTGCTGGTGGCAGCTCCAACAGCACGGCAGCACCCAATGTATTTGCATTGGATAAAGCATTTAATATGCCCCAACTGAACCGGACTCGCAGGATATGGATGTATTTACCTCAGGATTATGAAAAGACTCAGAAGCGCTACCCCGTTTTGTATATGCACGACGGGCAAAACGTCTTCGACGCAGCTACCAGCTTTGCTGGTGAATGGAAGGTGGATGAAACGTTGAACGACCTGCACTCAAAAGGGGATTACGGTTGTATAGTTGTTGCTATTGACAATGGACAAGCTTTGCGCACTAATGAACTTTCTCCGTGGTACAATAACAATTACAAAGCCGGCGGCGAAGGTGAAAAGTATATGCGGTTTATTGTGGAAACCCTCAAACCCTATATCGATGCCAATTATCGCACCCGGCCGGAGCGGGATTATACCGCCATCATGGGTAGCTCACTGGGTGGATTGATTTCGCATTACGGGATTCTGGAATTTAAAAATGTGATTTCAAAAGCCGGAGTCTTCTCACCTGCTTATTGGTTTAACCCCGAAATCAATGACTACACGAAGAATATGTCTATTGATAATAAAATGAAGTTTTACATCATCGCGGGTCAGAAAGAGGGTTCTGCCGCTTTTGTGGAAGGTGTGAATGCCATGGCAAGCACCCTTTCATCAAAAGGTCTTACTTCTGACCAACTCAAGACTCTTATTCATGAAGATGGCCAACATAGCGAATGGTATTGGGCACGCGAATTTGCGGCAGCTTTCCAATGGCTTTTCAAAGACCTCAAACTAACTAATACAGCCGCTGAAAACAGTTTTGGAGTAAGAGTGTTTCCCAATCCTGCTGACTCAGTAATTAATGTTACCAACGTTGACAAATTGAAAAAGGCACAATACAAATTGCAAAGCCTTGACGGGAAAACATTAAAAAAAGGAAAGCTGGAAACCGGCAGAATTGAATTAACCAATCTTGCCCCAGGGCCTTATGTACTCCAGGTGTTTTCTAATGAAGAACTCATCCTAAAAGAAAGAATAATCAAACATAACTGAGACTTAAGGCAAAAGGCAAAAGGCAAAAGGAAAAAGGAAAAAGGACCCCGAGTGCTCGGGGGGAAAATAACCAAGCCCCAGCAACCAACTGCCAACTGCCAACTGCCAACCACCAACCACCAAGAGCCAAGAGCCAAGAGCCAAGAGCCAATCGCCAATCGCCAACAGCCAACTGATTTTCAAGTGGTTAAGAAAACACAGGCAACTTAATTTTTGACTCATTACTAAGCTTAAGATCTCACAGCTCACAATAAAAATTGAAGAACATGGAAAATTCCCCGAAAGGCGTTTTGATTGTCAACCTTGGGACCCCCGATGCCCCTGAAAAAAGTTCTGTTTACAGGTATCTGAAAGAATTCCTGCTCGACAGAAGAGTTATCGATATATCATGGCTTGGCCGCAATTTGTTGGTCAGAATGGCAATACTGCCCTTCCGTACAGGAAGTTCAACAAAACTCTATCAGCAACTGTGGACAAACGAAGGTTCACCATTAAAGGTATATGGCGAACGCGTTGCAGCAGGAGTTCAGCAAAAGCTGGGTAATGAATATGCCGTTGAATTGGCCATGCGATATCAAAATCCGTCCATCGAAAGTGCCATTAAAAAATTGATGGAAAAACGAGTTTCTGAAATTAATGTGTTTCCAATGTTCCCTCAATATGCCAGTGCCACGACAGGCTCTGTGCACGAAGAAGTAATGAGGGTTATTGCAAAACAGGAAGTTATTCCAACATTACATTTTATCAACTCCTACCCTACTCGGCCGGAAATGATTGAAATCTTCGCTGAAAATGGGCGCAAATTAAATACAGGTGCTTACGATCATGTGCTGTTCAGTTTCCATGGACTTCCGGGAAGACAACTCCATAAAGCTGACCCAGTTGAGCATTGCATGAAAGGTCCGGATTGCTGTAAAAAGATAAATACAGACAACCAATTTTGCTACTCAGCACAGTGCTATGCTACTGCTCAGGCTCTTGCTGCAAAGCTTAAACTGAATGATGATAATTATACTGTTTGCTTCCAATCGCGCTTAGGTAAGGAAGAGTGGATAAAACCCTATACCAGCGACATTATCGAAAAAAGGGCTAAGGGTGGTGATAAAAAATTGCTGGTTTTCTGTCCGGCTTTTGTCGCCGACTGCCTGGAAACCACTATAGAAATTGGTCATGAGTACCAGGAAGAGTTCACCGCTTTGGGTGGTGAAAAAGTGCAACTCGTCCCCAGTCTGAATGATCACCCCCAATGGATAGAAACCATAGCTTCTATGGTCAGAAAGCCCTGAACCTGATGGATAAAACACTGATCATTTTTGATGTTGATGAAACCCTTGTTTACTCTGACAGACTGGATAGTCAGAGTTTTGCTGACACCTATGAATTTATGTTTGGCAAGAGCTTTCCAACATTAGACTGGCATCAATACCCACATGTAACAGACACTACTATTTTTAGAACCGCCCTTGAAAGACAATTTAACCGCCAACCTTCCGAAGAAGAAAGGAATACTTTTGAAGATCATTACGTCAGCCTTTTAGAAGAAGGAAGGCGCAAGAATCCCAGGCTTTTTAAGTCTATAATCGGAGCAAGACAAATTATTGACCTCTTGTTGAGAGATGAAAATTATGTTGTAGCCATTGGTACAGGTGGCTGGTTGAAACCGGCTATGATAAAATTGCAACATGTTGGCATACCGGCGGAGAAGTTATTTTGGGGCGCGGCCGATGGACATGAAACACGTTATGCCATTATCAATCACCTTATTTCAGAAGTCCAGACAATCCATTCTGATATCCACCGCATAGTCTATGTCGGGGATGCACTTTGGGATGTGAAGACCACGCGTCAGATGGGAATCAACTTCATCGGGATCAGACGAAAAGGAGATATGGAGGTACTGAAATCAGAAGGGGTAAAAGAAGTTATTAGCGACTATTCAGACATTAATATGTTTATCAAATCAGTTCAGTCGGCACAACCACCAGATACAATTGCTTGAATAAAGGCTGTGTGAATTTGATAATCAGGCGCTTAGTCTTTTTTTTCTAAAAAACAGAACTTCAACTTGTTTTTCAGGTCAGCGATCGTATCTTTGCCCCGCTTTTGAAAAAAGGTAATTTTGATTCCGTAGCTCAGCCGGTAGAGCACTTGACTTTTAATCAAGGGGTCCAGGGTTCGAATCCCTGCGGAATCACTAACCCTGGCACTTCGCCGGGGTTTTTTTATTTTACAGAATCAAGCCATTCATTTTTACTGTTATTTGTTGCTGTTTTAGAGGTCACAATATCGGTATCGCAAATCAATTCAAACTTCTGTTGGTATGGTATTTGTCCATTTGCATTGGACTAATCCGTTTTACCATCCCCCCATTTAATTATTGCCCCCCCCTGAGTTTGCTGCAGCTGAGTTAAGGCAGAATAAGCTTATGCAAAAACGAACATAATTTGACTGCACTTTTCCCTTTGAAGGCCGGATACTGAACGAAACGCTTAGCTCTCTTCTTTACAAACTCCAACAAAGTGCTAAGGTGCAAAGGATAACAAAATTCTAAGTCAGATAGCATTAGCTCAAGCTTTATTTCGAAAAGGATAGTCTGAACTGTTTCTCCAAGCTCTCATTTCGCTGCTCACCCCCTTTAGGCGAAAAAAACAAGGCTATGAAGTCCTGTATTATTAATCACAAAAATGCACTCTGGCCCTTGGTGCTTTTGTTCTTTTTTGGAACACAAAGCCTTTCGGCACAGATTGAATTTCGCGTTGGTTTGGATATTGATGGCAAAACATATTCTGTTTATGCCCGTCCTCACAGTTCTGTCAATCCCAGCATGAACACCATTACAGGTTCTGCGCAGATTACACTCGTAGTGCCCACTGGTTTCATTTACAATAACTTCACTAACGTAAACGGTATATGGACCGCCAATGCCACGGTAAGAAACCCAATTGAAAACCCAACAAAAGATTATATCTCCTTTGCCCTGTCACTCGACAATGGCATTAAATACATTGCTGGATATGAAACCAAACTCTTCACCATTACGAGGACTACTGCCTGTAATGGCGAATCCTATTTGATCAATAACCAAAGCGATCCTTTTGCAAAAGTCCCCAACTCCCGCGGCACCAATCCGGGTAATGAAATAGCTGTGCTGGACATAGGGAAACAAGGGCTTCCTACATACGTGTATTTTGGAAATTATGGCTTTGCACGTAGTTGTGAAGACAACGATGGCGATGGCATTCCAAACGCTTTGGAAGATAAAAACAATAACGGTATTGTAGATGCCGGCGAAACAGACCCAAACAACGCGGATACAGATGGTGATGGAATCGAAGATGGTGTTGAGGATGCCAATCGCAATGGAGTTAAAGATCCGGGTGAATCTGATCCTACCAACCCCTGTGATCCGAGAAAATTCTTGCCCTCCTGTGATTGGGACGGCGATGGGATTCCCAATGCTAACGACCCCGACGACGATAATGACGGAGTACCTGACGCTCAGGATGTTGAAAATTTCAATCCAAACAGCGATAGTGATTTTGACGGTATAAGAGATATCAATGAAACCACGAATGGTTCCAATCCATTAAATCCATGCGACCCTGATCCTCAGGCTCTGGCTTGCACGGGTACCGATACTGATAAAGACGGATTCTACTCAAACGTTTTATCCAGCCATCCGAAATACGACCCCAACGACAATGACCCGTGCATTCCTTCGAAATCTGCTCCAACCTGTGATTTCGATAATGATGGAATCCCAAATATTCTCGACCCGGATGACGACAATGATGGCGTTCCTGACATTTTCGATGTTGACCCATACAATCCCAACAGCGATAGTGATGGGGATGGGATTGCCGATATTGTTGAAACTAAAGGTGATGGAAAGTACGATCCTGGTGTGGATACAAATCCATTGGATCCAGACACCGACAATGATCTAATCAGAGATGGCGTGGAGGATGCCAACAAAGACGGTCAAAAGCAAGCCAATGAAACCAACCCATTGAAACCCGACACTGACGGTGACGGCCTGTGGGATGGCGTAGAGGATGCCAATCAGAACGGCATTATAGATCAAGGTGAAAGTGATCCTTTGGATATTTGCAGCCCGCTGGCCAAGGGGCCTAACTGCGACTTCGATAAGGACGGTCTGATTAACAGTATCGACCCGGATGATGACAATGATGGAGTACTCGACGTGAGTGATGTTGATCCATTCAATCCCAACAGCGACTCTGATGGTGATCAGATCAGTGATAACTCAGAGACGGGTGGCGATGGAGTTTATAATCCTGAAGTGGATAGCAACCCACTAAATGCCTGCGATCCCAATCCGAGTTCACCTGCCTGCCGGGCAGTTGACAACGATAAGGATTTGTTCTATGGTAACTATCCAAAGACACATCCCAAATACGACCCAAATGATGCCGACCCATGTATTCCAAACGTCAAGGCTGGTAATTGTGACTTTGATAAAGATGGATTGCTAAACTCTGTTGACCCCGACGATGATAATGATGGCGTTATTGATCTCTACGATAAAGACCCATACAATCCAAACAGCGACAGCGATGGCGATGGCATTCCCGATGTCGTAGAAACTAAGGGAGATGGTAAATACGATGTTGGCGTGGACACCAACCCATTGAACGATGACACTGATTCTGACTTTTTAAAAGACGGTATTGAGGATAAAAACAAGAATGGAAAAGTTGACCCCGGAGAGACCAATCCATTGCTGCCTGATACAGATGGTGACGGAATTATTGATGGAATAGAAGACAGTAATAGAAATGGATTTTTGAATCCCGGTGAAAATGACCCTTTAAATCCATGTAGCCCCAACAAGACTTTTAGCTTCTGTGATTTCGACGGTGATGGTATTATCAATAGTTCAGACCCTGATGATGACAATGATGGGGTACCCGACGCTCAGGATGTCGATCCATTTAATCCCAATAGCGACAGCGATGGTGATGGTATTAAAGATGTGATTGAGACACATGGAGATGGAGTTTACAATCCAGGAATCGACACCGATCCGCTCAACCCTGATACCGATGGCGATGGCATCAGAGATGGTGTGGAAGACGCCAACAAAAATGGCAATTTCGATTTGGGTGAAACAAATCCGCTCAATCCAAACACAGACGGAGACACCTTAATGGATGGCGAAGAGGATATCAACGCCAATGGTATAGTTGATCCAAATGAAAGTGACCCACGTGATCCTTGTTCACCATATTCTGTTGGCCCGGCCTGTACAGGAGTTGATTTGGATAAAGACGGCTATTATGCTGATTTCCCTCCTGGCGATTCGCTGTATGACCCAGATGATGCCAATCCGTGCATTCCGAACTTCAAAGCACAGCTTTGTGATTTTGATGGTGATGGCATAGTCAACCAAAACGACCTGGATGATGATAACGATGGCGTGCCCGATTTACAGGATGTTGATCCGTTTAATCCAAATTCGGATTCCGATGGTGATGGTATAACAGATAAAGTAGAAACCAAAGGTGACGGTAAATACGATGCAGGAATTGATTCCAATCCTTTGAATCCGGATACAGATGGTGACGGAATAAAAGATGGAATTGAAGATAAGAATCGAAATGGTCAACTCGACCCGGGCGAGACTAATCCGCTCAGCAAAGATTCTGATGGAGATGGCATTGAAGATGGTGTCGAGGATGCAAATAAGAACGGTGTTATTGATCCGGGCGAATCCGACCCAACCAATAAGTGTAGCCCTTATACCAACTTCAGTGGATGCTTGCCAACTGATGTGGATGGTGATGGATACTTTGCTGATTATCCGCCCAACCATCAGAAGTTTGATCCGAAAGATAATGACCCATGCGTGCCTGATTTCAAGGCAGGAACTTGCGACTTTGACAAAGATGGCATCATTAACTCTGTTGACTTTGATGATGACAACGATGGAGTAAATGACGGTCTTGACGCAGATCCTTATAACCCGAAATCGGATACCGATAAGGATGGCATAAGTGATATAGACGAAACAATGACGGGATCTAATCCTCTGGATCCCTGCGATCCAAATCCAAATATTATTGCATGTTATGGTGTGGACAAAGACAAGGATGGTTTTTATGAAAACTTCCCGCCAGATGATTCACTTTTCGATCCGGATGATAACAATCCATGTGTACCAGACAAAACGGTGGGTATCTGTGATTTTGATGGAGATGGACTGATAAACAGTGTAGATCCTGATGACGACAATGACGGCGTCAGGGACATCCACGATGTTGATCCATACGACCCCGAAAGTGATAGCGATGGTGATGGGATTTCAGATAACAATGAAACGGGTAAGGATGGCGTCTATGACATCGGAACAGATACCAATCCATTAGATCCAGACACGGATAAAGACCTCGTTCCCGATGGTGTTGAGGATACAAACAAGGATGGCAAGCGCGATCCCGGTGAAATGAATCCGTTAAATCCGGATACGGATGGTGACGGATACAAAGACGGAATTGAAGACGCTAATCAGAATGGAGTGGTTGGCCCTGGAGAAAGTGATCCTCTGGATAAATGCAGCCCGGATGCAATAGCTCCTGATTGCGACTTTGATAAAGATGGTATCCCAAATAGTTCTGATCCGGATGATGACGGCGACGGAGTTGAGGACAATAATGATGTCGAAAACTTCAATCGGAATAGCGATAGCGATGGTGATGGTATTTCAGATATCCTCGAAACAACTAATGGTTCTGACCCATTGAATCCCTGTGACCCCAATCCTTCAAATCAGTTGTGCAGCCCGGTTGATTTAGATAAAGATGGTTATTATTCCAATTATCCTGTTGGGCATAATAAGTACGATCCGGATGACAAGAATCCCTGTGTACCGGATGTAAGGGTTGACCTGTGCGACTTTGATGGTGACGGATTAATTAACAAAAATGATCCGGATGATGACAACGACGGAGTGCCGGATGGCAGTGATGTTGATCCATATAATCCAAACAGCGACAGCGATGGTGATGGACTAACAGACATGCAGGAAAAGTCTGGAAATACCAATCCACTCAACGCTTGCGACCCCAACCCAGGTGCCGGGACATGCAAGCCTGTCGATGCAGATGGAGATGGATATGCAGCTAATTTCCCGGCTAACCATGCAGGGTTCGACCCTGATGACAACGATGCCTGTGTACCTAACCATACTAATGGCCAGTGCGATTTTGATAAAGACGGAATACCGAATGGACTGGATCCCGATGATGATAACGATGGAGTGCCGGATAATAAGGATACAGCGCCTTATAACCCTTACAGTGATTCCGACCAGGATGGCATTTTCGACATCGACGAAACAACTGCAGGCAGTGACCCACTGAACCCATGCAGCCCTTCAACTGAAAACCCATTCTGTGTTATTAAAGACCTTGATCGTGATGGTTATTTCGGTTCATCGCCACCTGGTGATAGCCTCCATGACCCGGATGACAACAATCCATGTATCCCTGACTTCAGAGTTGGAATCTGCGATTTTGATAAAGATGGAGTAATCAATAGTCTCGACCCGGACGATGACAACGATGGTGTAGAGGATTCAAAGGACGTTGATCCCTACAATCGGAATAGCGACAGTGATGGTGACGGAGTACCTGACAATGTTGAAACCGGCGGTGATGGAGTGTACAATGCCGGTGTTGATATGAATCCGCTTAATCCCGATACGGATGGTGACCTTTTGCCTGATGGCATTGAAGATAAAAACAAGAATGGCAAGGTTGACCCGGGCGAAACGGATCCTTTGAATCCGGATTCCGACGACGACAGCCTGAAGGATGGTTATGAAGATTCCAACAGAAACGGCATCCTCGATCCAGGTGAATCTAATCCACTAAATCCGGATGATGATGGCGATGGCATTTTGACCATCAATGAAGACACCAATGGAGACAGAGATGTTACCAACGATGACACAGATAAGGATGGAATCCCGGATTACATGGATGCTGATCCTTTCGTCTTCGTGCGGGCCAAAGTATTCCTGCATGGGCCTTTGGTTCAGTCAACAGGTCTGATGTCAGATAACCTGCGTTCATTGGGTTATGTCCCAAGCGTTGAACCTTATGCCACATTAGAACCATTGGCCGGCAAATTCCCATTCAAACACAAAGGTGGAGGCGGTGGTGAAAAGATTGCAGCAAATATGCTTGCAGTGACGGGAAACAATGCCATACTTGATTGGGTATTCATAGAGTTGCGAAGCAATACTGATCCAAAAGTGGTGCTGCATACACGTTCAGCCCTCCTCCAAAGAGATGGCGATATCGTTGCCACGGATGGTGTCAGTCCGGTTATGTTTGTGGCTCCGGTTGGCAGCTACTATGTAGCCATACGGCACCGGAACCACCTTGGTGTTATGTCAAAAAATGCACTCTCTTTGAACCGCATACCAGCTACCCCCGCCAGCATTGACTTTACAAAAGCCAGCACGCCGACTTATGGAACTCATGCACAAAAAGTAGTAGGAAACTACATGGCTATGTGGAGTGGTAATGCTGATGCAAATAAGTACGTGATATTCCAGGGCAGTGGTGTCGCTGTGCCTGACCGCGATCACATATTCTTTGAAGTATTCCTCGATCCCCTCAATACGAATTCGAGTTTCAATCACATAGCCAAAGGCTATAAACAGGGTGATACAAACCTGGATGGAAGTGTAAAATATCAGGGATTAAACAACGACGTTGACCAAACCATATTCTTCAACGTCCTGCAACATCCACTGAATACCTCCTTCTTCGTGAATTACTTTATTACAGAGCAATTGCCTTAGCGGTAAGTGGAATGCCCTGCCATCGGGCAGTGCTTCCAGTTACCGCAGTTCATACACACACACAAACATTATTAACAAATCTGCTATGAAATCATTAAACACTATTCTGACTACTTTGCTTTTGCTTGTAGTTGTGGCAGGAACAAACGCTCAAATCAAGTTCAAATTGAATTACGACGAATCAACGCAGCGTTACACCGTTTCAGTTGTACCTCAAACCACCTATCTGCGGCCTGAAAATATTACGGGTACAGGACAGGTGACTATCAAGGTACCATCGAATCAATTTGACCCAGTGGACATTGTAAATCATGCAAAAGGCATGATATGGGAGGCAAATTCCCGAAATAACTCACCCATCGAATCACCAGGGAGTGATTACATCTCCTTCGGACTGATCATTCAGGGTATTGCCTTTCCCGAATATTTACAATTCACGGATTTGCCCATTTTCAGTTTCCGGAATGCATTCGGATGTACTGGAAAGATTTCGCTTGTGGATAATCTCAATGACCCATTTTTCCCTCCAAACAGTCTGAATGCCAATATTGGTAATACACTGACCATTATGGGGGCAAGGGGTGATGCTTATATTGGAATTACCGGTCCAAGCATTTGTGATTGCAGTGGCTCATTGACCAACACTGGAGAGGATCAAAAAGTGCAGTCTCATAAACTATTTCCTAATCCTGCTTCCGATGTAATAAATGCGGAGATTATATGGCAGGGTGAGAAGAAAGATGTAGTGATGCAATTAGTGGATGGCATTGGAAAGAAAATAGAATCCAGAAATCTGTCCGTTTGGGATGGAGCCAATATTCAAAAATTTGAAATCAGCTCACTTCCTCCGGCTACTTACTGGATTTACGTAAGAGGTGATAACCTCAATATAAGTTTGGGTAAGTTCACAAAACAATAATCACTTTCTGCAGATAGAATGTGTGTTGTTGTGAACTCCCGGATAAAGGCTTTCTTTTTAACCCAACTTGGCCCCACATCCCCTAATTTCAAAAAAAAGCACTATTTTTCA
>CAYRDX010000092.1:0-12730 GCA_964423205.1 uncultured Saprospiraceae bacterium
GTTCAAACCAACTTCGGCTTGAACCCTTTTTCATTTGGCACAATGAGAAATCAATATTCCCAAAGGTCGTGCTCAAAGTTAAATATACTTTGCTTGATCTTGTCGGCTTCGAGCAAGAGATCTACACCTGACAAGTAATCCTGCAAGCGGCGGTCTCTCACGTTGGATTCTTTGTAAATATAGCTTGCGAAATACCTCATTTCCAGCAAGTCTTCCCATGAAACCGGGCTGGCATCGTTTCCGGCATTGAAGACCCGTTCACGTGCAAGTACCTCTCTTGCCTCGGGATAATAGACCCAAAACATGGGTTTTTCGAAAAGGAAGTTGCCGTTATCATCTAAAATATCGAGAAGTGGTGCAATGCCTAAAATGCGAACCTGCATGGTGGAAGATTCTTTATCAAAAAACCAGACTTCTTTGATACGATAACGCCTGACGTCCTCCGGGTTGATATCGTTAGTCACTATTTGAATCCTTTCTTCATAAGTGTCAGGATCCCAGGTTGTGACTGTATCAATCACCGCTGCCATGGTAGCGACTTCATCTGGAGTCAGAGGTGATGTAAACTTGTCATCTGAAGCATTGTAAACGGTGATTTCATTATTAGTGGCAGCATCCAACAGAATGGTAAAAAACGGCCTCTCCGGATAGGTAAAAGTCTGGTTCATTTTTTCCCTGACATCTATTACGCGCCAGATTCTTTTTTCCCAGAAAATATCAGCTTCCCTGACATGGTCATAAGGCAGTACCCTTTTTTCGTAGGTCAGCCGCCTGTCCACTATGTCATCCACAGGGCGGCCTGCAAAAGGATCGCTTGATTCAGTGAGGATATTAGTAGGCTGCTGCGCAATGGTTGGCATAGCCATTAAGACCATTCCGAAACAAAGCCCCAATAATTTCAATGAGAGTTTCATATTGCTAAGTTTTCTAAAAATTCTTTTTTAAATCAACTATTGAACTGTTGCGGTTCGCTGCTTAGTATTTCTGTCCATCAACTTATTTGATTGCGAATACCATCGAGTTAATTTTCCGTCCTGCGTTATCGCCCGGGCATCTTGCTCTCACGTTTTGGAAATAATAAGTGTCGCCAGGCTTGGCTTGCGCCACTAAATCAGCAGCCCTCGAGGTAAAACGCCCACCAGGGTTAACAGCTTCAACAGGATCTTCGCGTTTGGAGACTTTTACAAGGGTAAATCCCTGAATTTCACATTTGGCATCAAAATCAAAGTTTTCAAGCCATGCAATCAAACCGGGCTGCACCCTGAATTCGCCATTGCCCATTTCACCGTCAGACTTGTTGCCCAATTTGGCCACAGGGTCAGGAATTCGTTTTACCCTGAACTGTTTGCTGGCATTCATTCCACCACCTGATACGTTGATATTGCAATCTTCTGTTGGTGAGGAAACGGTTACATTGAAAGTGTTGGTTCCGGTCCTGGATATCGACCCACCACCACCACTGATATTAACTCTAAGTTCGTTGCTGGAAATACCGGCAGCGGAAACGGATACAGGATTGTCCACACCGATGTAGAACACGTTCATTTTGTCAGCAGAAATAGCAACAGACCGTTCTCCAACTTCATAAACAAATTCCTTTTTGTAGTATTTCTCTTCCTTAGTCAGAGGATTGACTACAGTGATATTGACGTTAAATCTGTTTTCACCTATGCGGTTGGCAACGACTTCATAAGTGCCTTTTCCATCCTTGACCGGAATGGATGCACCATTAACTGAAATACGTGTATTACCAGCAGAAGAAGTACTGAAAGCACTGAGGAAAATATCCGCTTTATAGCGCTCTCCTTTAATTACGTAACCTTTTGGAGCGGATATCACCGGTTCAAATGCATCAAACTTGATGTCTTCGCCGCTAACTTGCTGATACAAATGATTCAATACTGTTGTAGAAGATGCCTTGGCATCGGCAATGATTTTCGTAAGTAGCGGAAAAACTGCTGCTACTGGCATCTGACGGAATTTCCAGTCAGCCCAGCTCGTTTTATCCTTGGTGGTTTTCCAGTCTTCTTCAACCTTCAGAGGCATGGCCTTTGCAATCAGCGTGTCGCCGCCGACCAATGCCAACAGACTGTCACGGGTAGCCTGTATTCTCTGTTCCAATGCAAAACCTACCCCATCATGCAAACTGGGATTTTCATTGGTGCCCAATACAAACATCCGGGTTGTGACGTCCTTGTCTTTTGACCTCTTAGGTTGTTCCGGATGATTAGGATCTGGCCCACCGGCTGCTTCAAAAAGGTCGTCCCATAAGCCCTGGACGTAAACAGTGAAATCTTTTGTTATTTGATCGGCGCGAACGGCTGCATCACGAAAGGCTTCATTCTGTGGATTTTTATAAGCATCAGCCTGCATGACTATATTGGTAAGAATCTGATCATTGGTAGTTTCCACGATGTTATTACTGTTTTTCAAACCTTTGTCAAGAGAGTAAAACGCATTCATCACTTCGGCTGATACGTTGAGGGCCAGCAAAGCAGTCAAAACCAGATACATCAGGTTTATCATTAACTGCCGCGGTTCCTTTGGAATAGACATTTGCTATGATTTTAAATTAACACGTGTTGATAAAAAATTATTTGAAACAATTAAACTGGCCTGTACGCTGCTATTGCATTAAGCATACCACCATACACATTGTTAAGATTTCCTAGGTTTTTATTCAAAACTGCAAGTTGATCTTTATAGGCTTTTGTGTCTTCCAAAGAATCACCGAGATCTGCCATTGCTTCGTTCAGCTTAGTATAAAAGTTATTCATAGTCTTAATCTGCTCACTGGTGCCGGAAAAATCGATTTCCTGAAGTACTTTCAGTGAAGATAGATTTCGAGACATGGACTGAAGCTCGGTGAGCATGCCACCTAATTGAGCTTCAATAACATCGCCATGAAGTGGAGCACCCAAATCAGCTACTGGGCCGGCTGAAAGAGGGGGTAATTTTGCCTTGTAATTATCCAGGCCGGGATAAAGCTTGTCCCAATAATAATCAGGTTCTGGTCCGATAATACCAAGAAAAGCAAAAATGAAAGCTTCAACTCCCAATCCAATGGTCAGCAACGTGCTAGCCTGTGGCCAGCTTTCCAATTTTGCCAAAGCACCAATTAAAACAGTGGCAGCACCCAAGCCAATTACCAGGTTTTTAAAATACTTGAATCCTTTTGTTCTTACGAAACTCATTTTTATTTAATGTATTAAGGTTAATGAATCTTATTCAAAATCTTTGTTCAAAGCTTTTCTCTTTTTTAGTCGGAACCGAAGAGTCTTCTGGGAGAGGAGTCAGTTTCCGGGGTTCTTTAATCACAAGTGAGTAAAGGATAGTTGAATCATCAACTATCCTTTACTGCATTATTGTTAGAAGTCGTTTATTGACCTGCCCATAAAGGACAAGACGCAACGGAATCCTATGTATGATTTTGTAGTATCCTGGAACTCCCAGCTTCTGTTGCCATTCTGAAGGAACCAAGCAATATCTTTCCATGAGCCTCCACGAATCGTTTTTCTCTTTAGTGATTCCGGGTCGTCATCGGCTGCATCAAACCTGATGTCGGGGTTGAGGTCGTGAATGAAAGAATAGGCATTTTCATAGAATGCTGATGAAGTCCACTCAGCCACGTTACCAGACATATTATATAGTCCATAGTCATTAGGGAAATAAGCATCAGCCTTAACGGTATATTGACCGCCATCTTCCGGATAATTACCGCGACCCGGCTTGAAGTTAGCTAACAGACACCCCTTAGCATTTCTAAGATAATAACCACCCCAAGGATAAGGAGCCAATTCAAGACCACCTCTGGCTGCATATTCCCATTCGTGTTCGGTTGGAAGACGGAAATCCTCTGAGTTAATGCCATCTTTCCGATTTGCCTGGTAAGCGTCCCAAAGTTTTGTCCTCCAATAACTGAATGCATTTGCCATATGCCAATTGACACCCACTACCGGGTAATCATCAAATGCAGGATGCCAGAAATAGTTACGCGTCATTGGCTCATTGTAAGAATAGGAGAAGTCGCGTATCCATACCAGAGTATCTGGATAGATATTGACCTTTTTGCGATTGATGTAAGTATTCCTGGGAGATCTGCCCCTGTCATGGGCTGCTTCCTTCCAGTCGTACCACTGATACTCAAATACAAGTTTGCTTACATCAAGCTCTTTTTTGCCGGCAAAACGATTATTGCCCTGGAAAAACAGGTCTTCCAGTGTTTCATCGGTCCAGTCGATTTCATACTCCCAATCAATAAATTGTTCGCCAGTCACATCATCTTCGATATAATGATCCAGATAGCTGTGTGCTATACTGTCCAATACCCAAGTCACGAATTGACGATATTCATTGTTAGTGATTTCGGTGTCATCCATATAAAAGCCCTGGATGGATACTGTCTTGGACCTTTGAATAAAGGTATTGGAGACATCCTGATCACTTGGACCAATATGGAGTGTACCGGAAGGTATGTAAACCATACCAAAGGGGTTAATCCCTTTCCAGGCTGGACGCTCTTGCACACCAATTAGCTGGCCTGTTTCTTTTGAGCCACATGAGCTCAGAAAGATTGCCATTACAAGGATTCCGAAAGTTAAAATCAGTAGTTTTTTCATTTTAAACACCCGAGTTTGCCTTCTTCGTGAAAAAGAAGCGTAAAAATAGTTCTTTACACATTATTACAAACGCCAACCTGATAAAGGTATCATTTGGCCGGCAAAATTAACATTTTGCCATACATGAACGACTTGCAGGTTCAGCTTAGTGTACCTGAGCTGAACTTATTTCTTAAACCGGTTCAAATCTTTTAACTATCACTGTCGATAAATAAAAATATGAAATGAACACTGATTGAATTAGTTAAAACTACAACGACCTGGGATTATAAATTATTTTCGGTGGTATTCCTTTACCAATAGGTTTACCCAGATTGTAGTTTAGCAGCAATTCGTGAGAACCACTACTGACAGAATTCAGATTAGAAAGGGTAAGGTCATATGCATAAAACAATGAAATCTTTTCACTCAATCTAAAACCCGTCAGGATGGCTATAGCATCTAAGCTCTCAGAATGGTAACCTCTAAACGAAGCCCCGGCAAATATATTTTCATTGTAACTTGTTAATACAGAAAATTCCATTTGAGTTTGGGCTACGTCTGATTTTATTAAAACTGACGGGCGTACGTTAAGCGACCTGCTGATGTCAAAATGATAACTTGTGAAAACATGAAAGCTCCTCTTCGGTTTGAACGCTAATAAACCCATATCTATCTTGTTCTCTAGCAAATTCATGACAGAAAAGCCGATTTCCATCTTTTCGCTCAAATAATAAAGGCCGCCATTCATAACTGGTCCTAATCCTGTTTCCACACCTGTTGAAAGTAATACGTCATTATGGTCAACAGGATTCCCTAAATCGTCAAATATAGTGCCGGGGGTCTTGATTTTTTTTCCGTCGATTTGCTTTTGGGTGATTCCGAGGCTAAGGCCGGCAGAAAGAATTCCATTACTTAGTGTGCGTTGATGATTAAATGTGAGCATGCCGGCACTGTGCTTCCATGACCCAATTGCCTCATTTTCAAGCGAAATCCCTATGCCTCCTCCGACAATGTATAGTGGCATGTGTACGTTAATATTCTGTGTAACCGGGTTTCCGGGCAGTCCGGTCCATTGGCTCCTGTAAGTAGCATTGGCTATTAAAGTATTTTCAAGACCTGCATAGGCGGGATTAAATCCAAACTTGTTTTGCATATACAAGCTAAACTGAGCGGGTTGCTGAGCCCATAAGTGGGCATTGACTACCAACATCAATAAGGCAGTAAATGTAAAATTCAGGTATGCAGGGATTTTCATGAAAATTTTATTGAAACCAAAAATAGTATTTCATCACTAATGATACTGTTTCAACTGCTTTAGAAAATCATTTATGTTGTTAACTGGTTTTTGACAGGTAAAGTTGTGGCACAAGTAAATCCACGTATTTCCCTCATCAAAACGTCCCACTAAAAGTGGATATCTATCATTTCTTTCTTTAGTTGCCATCAGGATTTTAACTGGTATGAAGCTATGTTTTATTTCAGCAGCCCAATGCAATGCCTCTTTTCCAAGAACGGCTATTTCGGGTATTCCCTTTTGCTGATGCAGCAGTGCCGTAGCCCAACGGCCAAAAGAACTCGGATATTTGGCAATTTGCTGCTCCATCGTCTTTAACATCCTGGAAGCCAGGTCAGAAAAACTTTCTTTACCTGTAATTCCTGATAATCGTAGCAGGTTTCTGACCATAACGGAGTTGCCAGAGGGTGTTGCAGAATCGTAGATGTCCTTTCGTTTTACTGGCAGGTCATTATGTTTGTATGAAGTAAAATAGAACAAATTGGCTGATGGGTCAAAAAAGTGTTGCAAAACATAATCAGTATAGCGCTCAGCTTGCAAAAGCAGATTCTCCTCAAATGTGATCTCGTAAACATCAAGCAAAGCCTCTACCAGATAGGAATAGTCATCTAAATAGGCTTCATGACGGGCTTTATTACCTCTGTAGGAATGGTACAAACTGACACCGTCATCGCTGATAAAAGTTTTTAAAAGAAACTCAAGACCATTTAGTGCAGCGTCTTTATACTCCGATTTATTAAACGCACTGTATGCTTTGGCAAAAGCTGAACACATCAATGCATTCCAGTCCAGTAAAATCTTGTCGTCCAGGCCTGGACGAATTCGATGTTCCCGCACCTGGAATAACTTTTCCCTGGATTTTGACATAATCTCTTTGAAACTCTTTACCTCAAAGTCGTTCAGCTTCGCAAAATCTTCTTCCACAATATTCAAATGGAGGATGTTATGTCCTTCCCAGTTGCCCTGGGGAGTTACACCATAAAACTCCTTAAAAATGGCTGCATCATTCCCCATAAGCTCGTCAATCTCATCGGCACTCCATACATAGTATTTACCTTCTACTCCTTCCGAATCAGCATCCAGTGCAGCATAAAAACCTGACTCAGGACTCGTCATTTCCCTCAGCACCCAATCTAAAGTTTCCTCTACAGCTTTTTTGTAAAGTCCGTTTTGAGAATACTTGTAGGCCTCAGACAACAAGGATACGAGAAGGGCATTATCGTACAACATTTTTTCGAAATGGGGCACCAACCATTTTGAATCCGTAGCATAGCGCGCAAAACCGCCCCCAAGGTGATCGTAAATGCCACCCATAATCATCTTTTCCAGCGATTTATGCAGGTGCTCCAAGGCATCTTCGTTGCCAAAGAAATAATGATAGTCGAGAAGGTAATGCAACGCCATAGTGCCCGGGAATTTTGGAGCGCTGCCAAATCCTCCGTTTTTTCTGTCAAAGTTGTTTTGTAATTGCTCAAAAATCCTGTGGAGAATAGCTTCAGAAGCATCAGGAGTTTCATCAACCACCCTTAAATGAAGTGGCTTAGTTTCTCCACCCACTTTACCAATCATGTCCATAAGGCGGTTGGCTTGTGCTATAACCACATCATACTTGTGGTGAAAAGCATGGGAGATATTCATCAGTACCTGCAGCCAACTGGGCCGGTTGTGCCGGGGCATTGGAGGGTAATAAGTGCCTGCATAAAAGGGCTTTTTGTCAGGAAGCAGGAAACAGTTCAGTGGCCAACCCCCACTACCAGAAAGAATCTGGCAGGCTTCCATATAAATTTGGTCCACATCCGGGCGTTCCTCCCTGTCCACTTTAATACAGATAAAATGTCCGTTCATGTATTCAGCTACTTCCTTGTCCTCGAAACTCTCCTTTTCCATGACATGACACCAATGGCATGTAGAATAGCCGATGCTCACCAATACCGGTTTGTTTTCACGGGCAGCTTTTTTAAAAGCCTCTTCTGACCATGAAAACCAATCTACAGGATTATTGGCATGTTGCAGTAAGTAAGGTGAAGTTTCGTACTGAAGTCTATTCATGTTCCTCAATTCTAATGTGGATAATTCGTGAACCACCTAAATCCATAAAAGTTGAAGGAACATGTAAACAGCCATGCTTTTACTTAGCTCCGCAAACAGAACATATCCATATCAGCGGCGCGTATAGGCTGCAAAGTATTTGCATTCCTTTATAATCATCTTGTAAAAATCAGTGTTGGAATAGTTTGTCCTGAGTGCACTAAACCCAACGAGATATTCGGAGGGGATTCTGGGAATTCTGTTGCAACATAATTCTGGCTGGTAATGGGTACTCATGAAATAGAATTTTTGCTCGCAACGAGCTGACTGAAAGGCTGCTTTTGCTGCCAATTCAGGATCTTTAGCCAATATCCGTGCTTTTTCAAAGCAGGCATAGGCCTTACTGAGGTCGGTATTTTCCCGGTTACCCAACTTAAAACGGGGATGACTGAACTCCTGATTGCGGGTAGTGTGTAACCGTGGCCAGGTACTTCCACTTCTGAAATAATCCATTGCCTTCCAGTCGTATCCAAAGTAGCTCATATTATAATAAGCAAGCCCAAGCTTGTAATAATGCTTTGCAGAGTTTTCAATATCACTTTTGGCTTTGTATTCCAAGTCGATCAGTTGTTCTAAAAGCTCTGATTTGTTAAGTGCAAGGATTACAGAAGTATCTCTTCGCTGAAAACAATTCACACAATCCTTGGTCAGGTCTTTAAAGGGGTCAAATTGCCCATAATCATCCCAGTTATTTGCTGGTATTCGCTTAAATATTTCCAAAGCCGCCTCAACTTCTCCTCTACTGAGGTACGCTGTTGCTATGATATCCAGTACATCGTTGGTTGTCAGTTTTTGGAGCAACATTCTCTCAAAGGATGTTTTTTCCGGTTTGTTGGTTAGCGCCAGAAAATCATTGGCCAATTCCACTTTGGGGTTTGCTTTCAGGTCGGCCACCCTGTAATTGCTGAGGAAAGCCTTTCCTTCCTGCTTTGCATTTTTATACAAGGCTGTCAAACGGTCCCGCAAATAGTCGGCAAAGGAGGAATACTTCTGATAGAGTTTATTGTCCCTTATTGTCGTATAGGCAAAGTCTTCGGTCTGCTCGTCAGGTTTGCTCAAAGAGGTGATGGTTATTGCCAGGTTTATGGCATCAATTTGTTCCCGCAGCATTTCATCACCTGTACCGGAGGCTGCATCCTTAAGTGTTCGTGAGGCATCATAGTAATTGCCGGAAAGAAATTCGAGATAACCTTCAGCAATATGCCAAAGCTCTGGTTTTTTAACCTTTCCTTCCTTTCTGGACAATCTGACAAATTCCTGCAAGTCTATAACATAACTGCCCGCATAGGGTCTGGGCACATTATAATATCGCCTGTTGTGTTCCTTTTTGTCATTGAAATCAAGGCCAAGAAGATTGCGTTCCATCTTCCGAACTTCCTGAACCAGCAATATTTCCAGGTTTGGATTCTGTGGGTCCAGCTCATAAATGCGTTTCATATCCTCCAAGGCCCTGCCTTCAGAATTAGCAGCACGAATGGCAAAAAGGGTTGCACGTTCATCGTCACTTTGGCAAAGCCTAAGACAGGCATCCCATTCCTGATCGTTTTTTATAAAAAAACTTTGGTAGGCAGAGGCCCGCCGTCCCGGACAGTTCTGAAAAATCAATGTGTAGAAGTAAGAAGCCTCCACGTTTTGTCCAAGCTTGCGCAAAGCACCTGCTTTATGACCAAGGATCCACCATGGAATAATGCTTTCATTCCATCGGCTCAGCTTCTTATCCACCTGAGGAAGGAGTTCTTCATTGAGGGCAAGAGTTTGTTGATAATCCCCAGAATAATGTGCCAGCCGGATGATCTGGTAGGCATAACGCAATCTGATATAATGGGAGCCGGTTTTCCGGAACTGCCTTCTACCCTCTGTTATCAAACCCTGCATCTGCTCTTTGTCCCTTGGTAATGCCTGCCATGCATCATTGGTGACGACAAAAGGCTCGCATTTTTTTGCATACTGAAGGTACTCAATGGTTTCTATGCACTTGTTTCGCCACAAGTAATGGGCAAATTCGTTGTCCTGTAATTGTGAGGGCACCGGGAGGGATTTACTCTGGGTAGCTCGTTTCAGCAACTCCAATTCTTCAATTGGTGATTTATAGATAATGTAGGCCAGGTCTTCTGTTTTCAGTATGCTGCAAAACCGTTCATGCCATTCAGCAAGGTTTTCATTTCTATTGGCCTCTTCAACTGTTTTGAAATAATTTTCATACAGCTTGTCAAACTTGTAAAAAAGTGGTGCAAGTGCCACTTTCTGGGAAGCATCCAACAATTCGAGATTAACAAATGAATAACCATGAAATGAGCGATCTATATAAATACAAGCCGGTGAAAGAAAATGAGGCAAAAGCAGCAGAAAGGAGGTTATCACGAACCCAATGAACCTTTTCCTATTGTTGGGACCAAGATTAAGGTTTAAACTTTTCCAAAACGCGATTGAGTCTTTCATGTGGGAAGCTTGTCAATAGGGTAGAGTCAAGGTGATAGAAAACCAAATGGAATTCTTCTCCATGGCTACCGTCCCCAAAGGTCGCAAATTTGAAAATTCTGTCATGCAATAATCCGGCAGCTTCTTCCAATACAGTCATAGAAACAGATTCCAGCCGTATCAAATCACCAGGAACCAGGTAATGCCCTTCCAGCCAGGTATCCTTTATTACTTCGTAGCGACCAGTTGTTTCTGAAGTAAACAGCTTCCTGAATTTGGCAGCATCATTCAGAAATTTGGCATCGAGATTATTAAAGAGTTTCCAAAGTTGGCCATCCCGGTAAATCACACCCCATTTAAAAATAGGAAGGGCAACATCGAGGGGTAGTGGGTACCTGGCTTTCGCCATGGCTCCACTAGGTGGCAAATAAAGTGCGGCCGTTTTCAAGTCAAGTATGGAGTTTTGGGTATCCCAGTTGTCGATATCCCCGGTATTGTAGAACATGAGCGTAGCCCTGTCCACTGGTGGCACACCGGTTTGTTCAGGATATTTCAGTTGATGAAGGCGCAGCGTAACAGACAAAAGTGGGGGATCATCTGTTGGCTTCATAGAATTTAGCAGCCTCCGGTATTTTATGAGAAAGTCAAAATACTTTCCGCGGGTACTTTGGGTCCAATCGCAATCAAACTGTATTGAATTTGGAACGACTTGTCCACCTGGAAGTTCTGAAGCCAGTTCATTTATTTTTCGATAAATCCTTGCAACAAGGGTGTCTATTTCTTCCGCTCGTACTTTTTCAAAGGTCCTGTTAGTGATAAAAACAACAGGGATGATTTCCATACCCTGCAAACCGGTTGTGTCCGCCTGTAATACTGCCAGCGGGATAGGAATCTGAAGTTCCTCACTCCAATCCACATCAAAGAATCTTACAAACATTTGCCTTACCTGCAAAGAATCGAGTAATGCCCTTTCTCGTTCTGTCAATTTCAATTCAGTTTTCCAATGGTAAAAGGCGGGAGACACTTTTGATACTGGAGTGCGCTCAACGCATCTTGTGAAAACAAAGAAAAATGAAAGGGAAATGAGAATGGCAGTAAGACTTTTCATAAAAGCCCCTCCCTGATGAGGTCATGAAGATGGACTATGCCCTTGTATTTCCCGGAATCCACAGCGATGAGTTGAGTAATGCTATATCGTCTCATAATGGCCAATGCTTCTGCAGCAAGACTTTCAGTAGAAATTGTTTTAGGTTGGCGACTCATGACGTCCTCAGCAGTTAAGCTGGAAAAATCACCCTTCGTTCTTTCCAGCATCCTCCTTAAATCACCGTCAGTTATGATGCCTTCCAGTTCTTCTGCCCCATTAACGACCGCAGTGCATCCCAATCTCTTACTCGTCATTTCGAGAATGGCTTTGGATATAGGAGTATCCAATTTTACTATAGGCCTTTCATTATTTGCCAGGAGGTCCCCAACCTTGAGGTATAGTTGTTTACCCAGCATTCCACCAGGGTGAAATTGTGCAAAATCATGAATGGTGAAACCTCGCAGGGTCAGTAAAGAAACCGCAATTGCATCACCCAAAGCCATTTGAGCCGCAGTGCTGGCTGTGGGTGCAAGGTTATTTGGGTCGGCTTCCTTAGGAACCGGTGTCAGCAAAGTAAAAGAGGCATTTCTTGCCAGCCATGAATCGGGATTACCAACAATTCCTACGAGGACATTACCGGCATTTCTCACAAAAGGAACCAATACTTTTACTTCGGCAGTATCCCCACTTTTTGACAGGCACAATACAATGTCATTGGGCTGAATCATACCCAG
The DNA here is from genome assembly GCA_964423205.1 of uncultured Saprospiraceae bacterium. Classification (GTDB taxonomy): domain Bacteria; phylum Bacteroidota; class Bacteroidia; order Chitinophagales; family Saprospiraceae; genus UBA6168. The sequence continues at coordinate 12,223 of CAYRDX010000092.1, forward strand.
GTCACCATGGATAGCATCGGCAGCATGCATGAATAAGGCTGGTGTGCCAGTCGAGTTCAGCGTAGCTACGATTTTCTGGGCTACAATGGCACTTTTACCAACACCTGTGACTACCACTCTTCCCTCAGAATGAAATATGGCATCAATCACATTGCAAAAGTCTCCATTCAGCCCCTCACGCAATTCAGACAAAGCTTCTATTTCAATTTCGAGCGTACGCGAGGCAGATTGCAAAACAGCTCTTATTTGTTCTGGATTTAACATATTCACTAGCAATCACTTATTTCATTCAAACGAAAAGGCAAAGGTAAGTGCGTTTCACACCAAAAAATTGAAAATTTTAACCAAATTTAATTTGGCTCAATTAGCTCATTTTCATACCTTTGTCTGCCCTTAGAAAAATCAATTTATAATATTTTTAATATAAAGCAATTTTATTCAGCAATTCTCACCATGGATTTTTTCTAAATTGATTTGGGACGGATTTTCACAGAGCTCTATTTAATCT
>CAYRDX010000093.1:0-12670 GCA_964423205.1 uncultured Saprospiraceae bacterium
TTAAAGAGATTAAAGTGATTCTTCTCAAGAAAATCTATCTCACCTTCTTGGCAGAGTTTGTCATCTTTAATCCTTATATGGCATTGTGTTTCGATATTCCTCATAAAAAATGCGATAGCTTTGCCGGGATTTGGTAATAGATAGAACTTTTTTGGCCCTTGACAGTTTTTGTAAAGCGTAGCAGAAACCCTGGTCAACTCTATTTTGCACAACGTGAATTCCGGACAAATGACGGTTCATTTACTTCTGGTATTATGACCGTAATGTTACCTGAAAGGTTTCCTGCAAATTAAATAAAGTGCCCCTTTCAGCGTTTGATGAAAACTATATTATGAGCTTCCTCAAATTTAATAAAAGACCAATTCTATCCTTCAGCTTTGCCCTGATTGCACTGACGGCATTTTCTCAAAAAATGACCATTGTCAAGGGAGTTATCATAGATGCAGAAACCAAAGAAACCCTTCCCCTTGTTAACCTCGCCTTCTCAGGAACAAATATTGGTACTACGAGTGATTTTGATGGAACATACATATTGGAGTCAAAGTGGGCCTCTGATTCTATTCAGGTTTCATACGTAGGTTATGAAACTCAGACTATAAAAATTCAGTTAGGCGTCAGGCAGGAGGTAAACATCGCTCTCAATCCTATTTCATTGGCACTCAGCACTGTTGAAATTAAAGCCCGGAAAGGAGGGTACAGAAGAAAAGACAATCCTGCAGTAGAGCTCTGGAAAAATGTAATGGAACATAAAGATGAAAATCGTATCCAGTCGCAGGCATATTATGAATACGACAAGTACGAAAAAATCCAGTTTGACCTTAATAATTTCGATCCTGAAAAACTCAAGAATAGACGCTTTTTGAGGAAGTTCGGCTTTATCCTCGACTATGTGGATACTTCCGATATAAATGGCAAACCTTTTCTTCCATTCTTTATTCAGGAAGCCTCATCCAAAGTATTTTACCGCAAAGACCCTAAAGGAAAGAAAGAGTTCAGAGAAGGAGTCAACGTAACTGGTATGGAGGATTATGTGGACCTCCAGGATTTTACCACCATGCTGGAACTGCTCTACCAGAATGTTGACATTTATCAGGACAACATCAAGTTGCTGGACATTCCCTTCATGAGTCCGCTGAGCCCACTCGCCAATGCCTATTACCGGTTTTATATCACCGACACAATGGCAATTGTTAATGAACATGAATGTATGAAGTTGTCATTTATGCCCATCAACAACCAGAATATGGCATTCAAGGGCGACTTATACGTTCTGAAAGATTCTTCCTTCCAGGTCATCAAAGCTGATTTGGGCATTACCAAACAGATCAACTTGAACTTTGTGCAGGATATTCATTTATTGCAGGAATTCAGGCAGGTAGAAGGTGTTTGGGTAATGGAAAAAGATAGGGTAGTGATTGACTTTGCCCTGCTAAAAAAAGGTACGGGGGTATTCGGAACCCGCACTGTCTCCTACAAGGACTTCTCCTTTAACATCCCACGCGATGACAGCCATTACATAGGCACCGAAAATGTCATCGATTCTGATGATGCTTATAAGAAGCCGGTTGATTTCTGGGTAGATGCCCGGCATGATACGCTCTCGCAGAAAGAAGTGGGGATTTATCAAATGATAGATACTTTGAAAAGGCTTCCCACCTTCCGCACCATTATGAACATTGGTAAATTGATGTTCACAGGATATAAGGATGTCGGCGCATTTGATGTTGGACCTGTGGGTTCGTTTTACAGTTTTAATCCGGTAGAAGGGCTTCGCCTGAAATTTGGCGGTGAAACCAACCTCAAATTTTTGCCTAAGACTTCTTTCGCTGGGTTCCTTGCTTATGGTTTTAACGATGCAGAGTGGAAGTACGGTGGATCTGTTATGCACTCTTTTCGTGATGATTTCAAAGTAAACCCCAAACACTATTTCAAACTGTCCTATCAAAATGATGTGCTGTTTGTCGGCGATAAACTCCATTTCACTTCTCAGGACAATTTTTTGCACTCCTTTAAACGAGGAACAGTGGACAGAATGCTGTTTATTGAAAAATATGCAGGCCAATATTATTTGGAACTGGACAATAGTCTGTCATGGGATATTTCCTTTGAAAATACTTCTCAGAAACCTATAGGCAGCATCCATTTCAACTATTACGACCCTAAAACCTCAGAACTAAAGTCACTTCCGGAAATACAGGTCAGCCAGCTCAATTTTACCATGCGCTTTGCTCCAAATGAGCAATATGTTCAGGGAAGAACCTACAGGATACCATTTTACAACAAGTACCCTGTATTAACCTTTAATGCTTCACTCGGCTTCAAAGACATGCTCGGAGGGGAGTTCTCATATCAAAAAGCATCCCTTAATTTATTTAAACGATTCTATCTTTCTTTTTTGGGAACCATGCGTTTCGAAACGGAAGTGGGTAAAATTTGGGGTGATGGTGTTCCATACTTTCTGTTGCACTTGCCAAAGGCGAACCAGACTTTCTCCCTTCGGACGACTTCTTACAACATGATGAATTACATGGAGTTTGTAAGTGACGAGTACTTCACATGGAACATAGAGCACTATTTCAATGGATTCGTTTTCAATAAAATACCATTTCTCAGGAAAGCAAAACTAAGAGAGGTTATTTCCTTTAAAGGCATTTACGGACGTCTAACCGACGGGAACAATCCGCACAAAAATAAATCCCTGATTCAGTTTATAACCGATGAAAAGGGCGACTCATTTACCTATACACTGGAAGATAAGCCCTATATCGAGATTAGTGCCGGCATTTCCAATATTCTGAAATTCGCCAGAATCGACCTTGTTAGAAGGATGACTTATCTGGACAACCCGGAAGTGCCACAACTTTTTAATGTTAAAGGCTTGGGTATCAGGATTAAATTGCAAGCATCGTTTTAAGGTATTGGCTTTATTGAATTGCATCATTCGACTTGTTCTACTAAGTTTGCCCATTGTTTTGTTTGCATTTACAGAGAAAAAAGTCGGTTAAAGGCAACTCACCCTATAACTATGAGTGAAAACATACTGAAAAAATACGGGCAACCACTGGTTTATAAGGCCATCAATCCGATTATAAATCAACTCGTCAAGTGGAAGGTCAATCCCAATACTATTACAACTATTGGGCTTTTCATAACCACTTTAGCAACTGTAATTTTTATTTTCGGAGGTGAGTACGGAGACAGAAACGATCACTCGTACGTCGGTTGGGCAGGGGTCGTGATACTTATAGCAGGGTTATTTGATATAATTGATGGGAGATTGGCAAGGGTGGCTAACCGAAGCACTCCATTTGGTGCTCTTTATGATTCGGTACTCGATCGTTATAGTGAAATGATTATGTTCCTCGGAATCTGCTGGTACCTCGTTGCGCAAAGCTATTTCTTGAGTTCCTTGTTTGCTTTTATTGCATTGATTGGCTCCGTCATGGTAAGCTACATAAGGGCAAGAGCTGAAAGCCTGGGCGTCAAACCGGATATCGGATGGATGCAGAGGCCGGAAAGAGTTATCATTATTGGTGTGTCAGCAATTTTATGTGGGATATTTTCCTCGATTTTGGGTGGCAATGTAAAATTGAAGAATGCTGGAATCCCGATTCCATTTTTTGAAACGATTTCCATTTTCACTATCCCTATATTTATCATGGCGGTTTTGACCAATCTCACAGCACTGAGGAGATTGATTTTTAGTAAAAAAGAATTGGAACAAAAGAAATGAAATTGAAAGTACTTTCTATTACTGTTGTTGGGTTGTTGTTGACCTTTTTTTCCTTTGCACAAAATGGAGCTGGCTCTCTTAAGGCTTCTATTCCTAATGGCCGCCCTTCGAGTTACATAACACCTTCAAAGACAGATAAGTCCTTGTTTTACATACAGCGCAATCACAATCAAAACACAATTGTCTATGATGCTGTGTTGTTACCAAACGGTCAATTTGCTTCAAGCCCGGTAGATGAATATTGGCTTCGTTACGGAAGTACAGGAGAACGGAAAGAACTGACCTGGGTACAAAAGACTTTTGCTTATGGCTATTCCTCAAAAAAAGATAAAAACGGGGCCGGTTGCTTTATAACCCTGTCGGCCTATAACGACAGGGATATCTACTTAACCAAAAATTCAAAGGGCAAACCCGTCGCACTGCTAACCATCAATGGAAAACGTTGTCAACTGGAATATATCTGGGTATTTGCCGATAATTCAGGCAGTTGGCCCAAAGTCATTCATGTCGATCTACACGGTAGAGATCTGGCTTCCGGATATGCCACTTTCGAACGCATCAAAAATTGACCCTGAAAATTATTTCTTCACAACTTTGCGGACCACACTTTGGCCGTTTTCCTCTAACAGATGTACCCAATAAAGGCCCGGCTTTCCGTTAATAACCAATGTTATTTCATTGGTTCCTGCAGGCAGATAATCCGGAGAAACTATCCGTCCTAAACTGTCAAACACTTTCATTTTGAAGGACTTCCTGTTTTCCGCTTTCAGATGGATGTGAAGGTAGTTGTTAAATGGGTTTGGAAATACCCACACCTGAAAAGCGTCAGAGTGCACAGTATTATTATTTGTTAACGGAGCATTTGTGGATCCGGGAGTTGGCTTCAAAGCCTGAAATGGGCCTGAGCCATTTGGTAGTCTTCCCCAGCTGATATCGGTTTGCTGTTGTCCAAAACGGTGACCATCTATCAGTGAGCCGTTGGTGTCAAAGATTCCAATATATTCTCCGGCGGCATCCAGCTTGAAGTTGGTATGCATGGGTCCTTGATTCGCATCATCATCAACCCAGACAATGAGATATTGCATTGGCTGTAAGGTAAATTCCGGGAACTTCCACTTCTTCGGATTGTTTTCGCTGTCCGAAAGATAAAGTGTACCCAGTTGAACCGGATCTTTTCCGACATTAAGTATTTCTACCCAGTCATCGTATTGACCTGCTTCATCTTTGATTGTTTTTTGGTTACTGGCCAGGAATTCATTGATGACCAGAGGTATAACCTGATTGGAAATGCCAACAGTCAACGATTCGCAACGCGGATAACGGCTTTGATTGAAATAGGAATCCGTAACCTCAATATAGAATTCATAAGTTCCACTAGTGCCAGTTGTAGGTAGAATAATCCCAAAGATTCCGTCTCCTGCAGCAGCATCGGCATTTTTACCGTCATCCAACAAGGGTAGGCAGCCTTTACTTTGTCCGTTGTGAGAATAACAAACTTCTGCTTTTCGGATGCCTGCATCATCCTCCAATTCGGCAGTTACAGTCAGGTTTTGATAGTTGGTGGGACGAGTATGAATCACATTTCGGATAATAGGTTTCAGATTCGATTGCATCGAAAGTTGCTGCATTGCGGAAATCCGCCGGTCATTTATGAATTGCCTGATGCCATAAGGAGTATGATTTACAGGCAGAGCTTCATCAAAAGACTTCAGGAATTGGCTGTAAGTAAAATTATAATCCAGTGGTCGATAGGGATCTGTTTGAGCAGTTGGAGCAATCAGATCGCGCAACTTGTACAAATAAGGCGTCATAAAAGTCAGGTTGTAAAACGCCTTTATGTACTTGTCGAAATAGTAGGAATACCGGTTGCTGTATTCATCAACCTGCATGAGTCTTTGAAAAATGGGTCTCGGTTCCTTAGGATGTTGCCACGTGTAGATGTTGCGGGTAGCCCAATCAATTTTAAACCAGTCGATTCCGAAAGTATTGTCGAGATCGTAAGGTATGTATTCTAATTTGCCCGACGCCTGGTTATTGTAGAGGTAAAAATTGTTCTTATTGTAAAGTGGGCCGTCCCAGTTGGCGCTGAGTACATCAAAGGCCGCAGCTTTTAGAAAAGCATCGACATTGAATACTTTTTCCAACTCGCAGGGTAATTGTGCAATAGGGGTGTTGTTCAATACGTCAATAAATTTTGCCAAATCGCTGTAATCGTCCTTCTCGGTATTGGTAATCAACTCATAGGTTCTTCTACCTCCAGAAGTCGATTTATACAGATCCGGATTGCTTCCCTTATAGGTCAAATCTGCAGGCCACAGGCATTTATAAAGGTTGCCACTGTTATTGCCAAATCGGGATTTTACAAACACTTCATCTATGTGTTCGACATTGACATACAGGCCATACAGATTACCATTGATGTAAAGCGCAACGTGATTGGCCCTTGGAGCAGGCACTTCCATCCATCGCAACATATCCCAGCAAATCTTGGAACGGGCAACTGAAGGGTCGTTGTGCTCGCCATTCAGGTTGAGTTTTTCAAAACCATACCATTTCCTGCCAGGTGAATAGGTATTGAAAGAGACTTTGAAAGACTTCTTTTTAGAGTTTCGGGAAGTGTTGCCGCGGAATCTGAACCCGACATCTTTCACAGTGTCTTTTATTTCACCATTGTCAAATAGGAAAGTTGCGTGCCAGTGGTAGTCGCTTTGCTGAGAGCCAGGTGCAAATAATTTGGCTAATGAATCAGCTGGCATTATGATATCTATTCGGGGAACCACATTGTCCTTGTAAACATGTGGCAAAGTGGGGAAGGGAGTTTGAGCAGCTAAGACGCACCAGATGACGGTCAGGATGATGGGCAGTAAAGATTTCATGAGAGTAAAATTCGTTTTTTGGCTATTTAAAAAAAAGCAACTAATGGCCAATCTATGTAAATCACCCTTCCAATTTGTTAATCGCCTCTGTTTCTAAAGTTCAAAATTGGAACAGGTGTTCTAAACTGATTAGGGCGGAATTCTTAGGTGAAATATTTTAGCTGGGTTCAATCGACAATGTGTAAACAGCTATCTTTACCACATTCCGAATGCAATATCAATTTTCAAACGAACATAATGAAAATCTTAGTCCTCGGTGGGGGAGGAAGGGAACATGCCTTCGCCTGGAAAATCAATCAAAGCCCACTATGCAAGAAATTGTACATAGCGCCCGGCAATGCCGGTACTGTCCATCTTGGTGAAAACGTTCCACTCGATATTGAGGACAATGGCGCTATTTATGACTTTGTCATCGATAAGGCCATTGATATGGTGGTAGTCGGCCCTGAGGCGCCACTGGTGAATGGTGTTTGGAATTATTTGAAAAAAATGCGCAGTACTTCCCATGTTGCTGTGATAGGTCCTTCACTTCAGGGCGCCCGGCTGGAAGGGAGTAAGGCTTACGCAAAAAAGTTCATGCAGGAATTTGGCATTCCAACCGCGGATTACCGACAGTTTGTAAAAGGTAAATTGCAACATGCCCTCAGTTATGTGCGAAACAGTGCAACCTTGCCCATTGTGCTCAAAGCTGATGGGCTGGCAGCTGGAAAAGGAGTGGTTATTTGCCATACAAGAGAACATGCATTGAATGAATTGAAGGAAATGCTTAGCGGTAAATTCGGAGCCGCCAGCCGCAAAGTGGTGATTGAGGAATTCCTCTCAGGTATTGAGTTCAGTGTGTTTGTTCTCACAGATGGCCAATCATACAAAATTCTGCCTGTTGCCAAAGACTACAAACGCATTGGTGAGGGAGATACGGGTCTGAATACCGGTGGCATGGGTGCGGTTTCACCCCCACCATTTGTCGATGCAGAGTTGATGAGAAAGGTGGAAGAGCGCATTATTAAGCCCACAATGAGGGGAATAAAAGAACGAGACATCCACTACTATGGATTTATTTTTATTGGACTGATTAAAGTGGGAGATGATCCTTTTGTTATCGAGTACAACGTGCGCATGGGCGATCCTGAAACTGAGGTCGTTTTGCCACGGATCAAGAATGATTTTGTGGAGTTGATGTTGGCTGTGAAAGATGGAAAGCTATCGGAAGTGGTTATCGAAGAAGACCAACGTGCTGCAACAACGATTATACTTGCATCGGGAGGTTACCCTGAATCTTACGATAAAGGTAAAATCATCAGCGGCCTGGAAAAAGTTAAAGACAGCATTGTATTTCATGCAGGCACCAAAGCAGAAGGTTCAAAAACGTTGACCAATGGTGGGCGGGTATTAGCCGTAACATCTTATGGAAATACTTTCAGGGATGCATTGGCTATTTCCAATAAAAACGCAGCACTTATTGAATTTGAAGGAAAATACTACCGCAGGGATATTGGCTTTGATCTTTGAAAGAGGCACCAGGGTTACGGTTAACCACTTGCTAAATTTTCAAAAAGCTATCTACCTTTGATGCGTTTTGAAAAGATACGACACTATGTTTCTGCTTCAATCAGGTTTACTTTACAACATTGAGCATTGTTGGTTCTTTGCACCACAACTTTCAATCAGCGACCTGAAAACGAACAACCAACAACTTTCAACGAACAATTTTTTCATGAATAACAAACTGGAGCATCTCAACAATCAGATTGAACAGGCCCTTATCGGTGGCGGTCAAAAACGCATCGACGATCAACATAAGAAAGGAAAACTGACCGCCCGGGAGCGGATTCATTTCCTGCTCGATGAAGGTTCGTTCGAGGAAATAGGTATGTTCGTTACCCACCGAAGTAAGGACTTTGGTATGGAAAAACAAATCATTCCTGGTGATGGTGTGGTAACGGGCTACGGCACCATAAACGGCAGACTTGTTTATGTTTTTTCACAGGATTTCACCGTTTTCGGTGGTTCGCTATCAGAAACCCATGCCGAGAAAATCTGTAAAATCATGGACCTGGCCATGAAGAACGGTGCACCGGTTATAGGTCTCAACGATTCAGGTGGTGCCCGTATCCAGGAAGGTGTAGTTTCTTTGGGTGGTTATGCCGACATTTTTTTTCGCAACGTTCGCTCGTCTGGTGTCATACCGCAAATTTCTGCCATCATGGGACCCTGTGCTGGTGGAGCGGTTTATTCACCGGCCATGACGGACTTTACCATCATGGTTGAGCATACCAGTTATATGTTTGTGACTGGCCCCAATGTGGTCAAAACAGTCACGAATGAAACGGTGACAAGTGAAGAACTCGGCGGTGCCCATACCCATGCCACGAAATCGGGTGTTACGCATTTGACGGCCTTAAATGACCTCGATTGCATTGAAAAACTGCGTAAACTCCTGGCCTTTATACCACAGAATTGTGAAGAAAAAACACCTCGTCAGCTATATGTATTAGGTGACGAACAACGCGAACAACTAACAGAAATTATCCCGGAAAATGCCAATCAACCCTACGACATGCGGGATGTTATCAATGGCGTAGTTGATGATGAAAGCTTTTTTGAAATCCATGAGGAATATGCTGAAAATATAGTTGTCGGATTCGCTCGACTGGCCGGAAGAGCAATAGGCATTGTCGGAAATCAGCCCATGAGCCTTGCCGGAGTTCTCGACGTAAACTCATCACGAAAAGGTGCCCGTTTCGTGCGCTTCTGCGACTGCTTTAATATTCCGCTACTCGTATTTGAAGATGTTCCGGGCTTCCTTCCCGGCACCGACCAGGAATGGAATGGTATCATCGTAAACGGTGCCAAACTGCTCTATGCCTTCAGTGAGGCAACTGTTCCAAGAGTTACCGTCATTACCCGTAAGGCCTATGGTGGAGCCTATGACGTGATGAATTCCAAGCATATTGGCGCCGACATGAATTTTGCATGGCCTTCGGCAGAAATCGCAGTGATGGGTGCTAAAGGAGCCTCAGAAATCATTTTCAAAAAAGAAATTCAGGACAGCGATGATCCGGAAGCCATGTTATCAGAAAAGGAAGCGGAATACCGTGAAACATTCGCTAATCCATACCGTGCCGCACAGCGTGGCTTCATCGACGAAGTCATTCACCCAAAAGATACCCGCCGGAAACTGATAAAGGCATTTGCCATGTTGGAAAATAAGGTGGAGAAGTTGCCTCAAAAGAAGCATGGGAATATACCCTTGTGATGGACACCATCACCGGTCATATCGAACGCATTACCTTCCAGAATGCTGAAAACGGCTGGACCGTTGCACGCCTGCAGGAAGCAAAGAAAAAGGACCTCACCACAATAGTGGGAACCCTGACTTCCATTCAGGTCGGCGAATCACTGCGATGTCAAGGTCATTGGAAAAACGATCCGAATTTTGGTTATCAGTTTATAGTTCAAGACTATGAAGTAACACAACCCGCCACGATAAAGGGTATTCAGAAATACCTCGCCAGTGGCATGATTAAGGGAATAGGCGACCATTTTGCGGAGCAGATAGTAACCCGCTACGGCGAACAAACACTCGATATCATTGATGGCACTCCGGATATCCTAATGGAAATTGATGGCATTGGCCCAAAACGCCTGGAGCAGATTAAAAAGGGCTGGACAGAGCAAAAAGCCATCCGGGAAGTCATGACTTTTATGATGGGGTATGGCATCAGTCCTACATACTCCCAGAAAGTGTACAAAACCTATGGTGACGAAGCCATCAGGATCATTAAAGACAACCCTTACCAACTGGCCCGTGACATTTGGGGCATTGGATTCAAAACCGCGGACAGCACCGCACAAAAACTCGGTATAGGGAAGGATAGCGAACAGCGCATCGATGCAGGTGTCGAGTACGTGCTCAATGAATTAAGCAATGACGGGCACACTTGCTTTCCGGTAGATAAATTCCTCGAAGAAGCACAAAAACTCCTGGATGTGGATTCCAACTCCATTGCCATTCGATTGGCGTCCATTGAAAAAGAAGAAAGAATCGTTACAGAACCACTAGATATCGATCGTGAAAAAACAGCTTGTGTGTGGTTGAAATCGCTGCATGCATGCGAACAAGGAATTGGAGAGGAATTGAAGCGTCTTAAAAATACAAAGTCCACTTTAAGGGAAATCAAGGCTTCTGACGCCATTAGCTGGGCGGAGAAGAAATTGAATCTTATACTGGCGGAAAACCAGAAAAGAGCTGTTGCGGCCAGCCTTTCTGAAAAGGTTCACATCATAACGGGTGGGCCTGGAACCGGTAAGAGTACCATCACTAAGGTTATTTTGTTGATTACACATCAATTGACTCAAAAGATTCTCTTGGCCGCCCCAACAGGCAGGGCAGCAAAAAGGTTGTCCGAAATTACAGGACTGAAAGCCAGTACCATTCATTCACTTCTGGAATTTGATTTCAGCAAAGGCGGATTCAAAAAGGGTAGGGAGAATCAGCTTGATTGCGATTTAATCATTGTGGACGAGGCCAGTATGATAGACACAGTGCTGATGTTCAATCTGCTAAAAGCCTTGCCCAAACACTGCCGGGTAGTCTTCGTGGGTGATGTGGACCAGTTGCCAAGTGTTGGAGCAGGAAATGTGTTGAAAGATTTTATCGACAGTCAATCCATGCCTATAACGCGTCTAACAGAAATATTCCGGCAGGCAGCATCATCCAAAATCATCGTCAATGCCCATAAAGTCAATACCGGCCAGTTCCCGGATATTAGCAATGAAAAGTCGGGCGATTTCTTTTTTATCCCGGAAGAAGACTCGGAGAAAATACCCGACCTGATTGTCAATCTTGTGGACAGCCGCCTGCCGAAAGCTTACGGTTTCCACACTTTCGACGACATTCAGGTATTGTCGCCCATGAACCGGGGCACCATTGGCAACCGCAACCTGAATGAAATCCTTCAAAAAAAACTCAACCCGAGTTACGAGCCCTTGATGAAGCTGGGACGCTCCTTCCATGAGGGCGACAAAGTGATGCAGATCAAAAACAACTATGAGAAGGATGTCTTTAACGGAGATGTGGGGCGCATACAAAAAATCGACCGCAGCGAGCAGGAGCTTATTGTGAAATTTGATGAGCGTTTGGTGGTTTATGATTTCACCGAAATTGACCAACTGACCTTCGCTTATTCCATCAGCATCCACAAGTTTCAGGGTAGCGAATGCCCCTGTATTGTCATGCCTATTCACACGAGTCATTACATGATGTTGTTCAGGAACCTGCTATACACGGGTATTACCAGAGGCAAAAAGCTGGTTGTCCTTTTAGGTTCAAAAAAAGCCATAGCCATGGCAGTAAAGAATGACAAAGCGGTGCGGCGGTTTACGGGGTTGGGGGAGGTGATGAGGTGGTTACTTCCAAACTGATTTTATATTCTTCGAGGCTATTATTTTCGGGTCATTTGTAATGACCTCCACGCCGAGCAATTTAGCTGTTCCGGCAATCAATCTGTCGTGGAGTTCAGGGACATCCAAAATGCCAAATGCTTCCTTCAAAACTGTTTTCTTCACTGCAACAAGCCAATATTCAACTGCTTAAGAAGCAGAAGGCAGCGATTTCTCCAATATCAGGTGTCTATTTCACTCAAACTGACCCACCCGTTTCACTCCAAACTGACCCACCCTGAAGCAGGGATAAAAGAGCAGGTCAAATTTAATTTTTATTCAGTTTTTTACGAAGGCTGTCTCCTTTGAGATCAACCACGTGAGCAGAAGCTGTCAGGCGGTCCATGATGGCATCTGCGATGGTAGGTTCCCCCAGGTATTCATGCCAGTCCCGTACAGGTAACTGCGAAGCGATGATGACGGGTTTTTTGCTGTACCGGTCTTCCAGTATTTGCAGCAGAGCCAGGCGCAGGGTCTGGTCCAGGGGCTGCAGGCCAAAGTCGTCCAGGATGAGTAAAGGAATTTTTTCAATCTGATTGAGCAGTTTGACATAGGTGCCGTGCACCCCGAGTACTCGCATTTGCATCAGGCTAACTTTAACAAATAAGAATGGAAATAA
>CAYRDX010000094.1:0-12649 GCA_964423205.1 uncultured Saprospiraceae bacterium
ATCCCCGCATTGGAAATAGTGTAAACCTGTCTGACAGATTGGCCTTGACCGACCTCACCAAAGAAGGTTCCATCCACAAAGTTCGGCACATCATCACCAGGGCTTATTTGAACAAAGTTGCGCCCGGATAAGGACATATCAGCAGGCTGTGTTCCTTCCCCTTGCAGTGTAAAACTGTAATTGCTTTCATCGGAGTCGTTGTTTTCGATGAATACCTGTGCCGTATGTATTCCAAGAACTTTAGGGTTAAAGGCAATGGAAAAGGTGAAGTCTCCGCCTCCGGGTTTTATCTCTGCAGGCGCCTCGTTAACGACTTTAAATCTGGAAGCATTTGGCCCACTGATAGCGATTCTCGGTTTCCCTGTCAGGTTGAGCGCCCGGTCACCATCATTCTTGATGGTAAATTGCCGGACGTAGGTGCTGTTTAGTCCGACCTTTCCAAAATCAGTACCCCGCCCTGAACTGGCCTTCGCCAAACCATGCGAGATGATGTTGCCATTTTCACTTAGCACACTAATCTCAGGCCCTATGCCTAAGCCCATGATACTGAAGGTAAATGGGTTTTCATCATCATCGTCGCTGTTTATAATTACATTGGCTCTGTGGGTACCTGTAGCCACCGGTTGAAATGAAACAACAAGAGGAATCTCCATCCCCGGAGTCAGTATATTATTTTTGGGCATTTTGAAATTGACAATCGCAAACTCCTGAGCACCTTCCAATTTTATATCACTGACAAGACTTAGCGGAGCTGCACCTGAATTCTTCACGACAAAAATTCGGGTAGCTTTCACTCCTGTGGTCACGCCGCCAAAGTCGGTGTTGTCGGTAGGTGTGGGGGATGTGTCTCCGTTGAGTATGGTTACGCCATGGCCCTGAACATCGAGCTCTGGTTTACTGGTGCCCGTTCCTTTGATGCTGAACTCATTGGGTTGATTTCCTGCAATTTTCACCCTTGCTGTGTGCTCTCCTTCCTTTTTAGGTCGAAACTCAATCACAAACTCTTCGGCGTTACCATAGCCCTTCACTTTAGTGCGGTTAGGTTGCAGGACTGCCCAGACCGACATATCATTGCTTTCAAGAGAAACAGGCTGGAAGGGAATCTCCAATTCCAATTCTCCACTGTTCTGGATGGCAAATTTGTGAGCGGCCACGCTGCCTGTGCCTACCTGGCCGAAGTCGGTATTGTCCTCAACTGCAGGACTGTCGTCACCATTGCGTACCAGAATTCCCCTGCCTCGTACGAGCATTTGGGCAGGAGCAGTACCAGTTGGTTTTTCCCGGTTGGATTTTGCAAGATTCTTACCGACGGTCATGACCGACTTCGCGGGGCTCCGCCTACCAAGCTCTCCTGCCTGATTGTACTGTACCTGAACACTATAGTTGTACACCACCCCGTTTAGTATGTCATTATCAACGTAGCTGTCCTGATTTCCCGGTACAGTTGTGAGGTAAGATGGATGGTTGTTACCGGAAGAACGGAAAAGAAGAAAATGGTAGTCACCCCCCGGTGTCAATTTAGCGGGTGGGCCTTCAAAATCCCAATTCAATTGTACTGCTGGCACTTCTGGGGCCAACTGCTTCACTTGCAGGTTTTTTACCTCTGCCCAGGTCCCTTTGAAGCTAAAATTTGCACTGACAATGTTGGTTGTATCGGAGCGGTTGCCAGCATCGTCCACAGCTATGATAGAATAGTGGTAACTTTGGTCAAAGCGGCAGAAGGTGTCTCGGTACTCGCTCTTAAATTTTTGTAATATGTCGAGTACAACCCAATCCTGTGTTACTTCACCCCATTCTTTGCGTAGCAACAAGTACTGCTGCAAATCCTTGCTGGAACTGTGCTTCCATTTCACCTGAATGGCGGCGCCATCCTGCATGGCCGATTCCACAAAGGGTGGAACTGGTGGCACTTTGTCAGGTCGTTTAAGTTTCAAAATATTACTCACCTCCCCCCTGTTGAAATGCGTGTCTTCAGCTGAGACTACCACATACAGGTATTCATTGAGACTGTGGCTGGCAATTTGCCAGGTATAGTTGTTTTCTGTTAAAATATCCTTATTTAAAACAGGGAACTCGATTCCAGGATCGTTTGCGGCATAAATCCAATAGCCCCTTACGTCCGCGTCCACGCTAAGCTCCCAGACAACTGTCACATTGCCATCGTCGTCAATATTCCCGGCCAAACGGGCCGGTGGTGCCGGGGCCTCCAGGTCGGGTACCGTCATGTAGCGTTCCAGCGATAGACTGGTATTGCCACGATTGTCTGCCGCCAATATTCGGAAGAAGTAGCCACGGTTACCAGAAAGCAATGTGTTCGGCTTCCAGATGAATTCTCTTGCTTCTTTGCCCAAACGGACGAGCGTATCAGCTGGTAGGACAATATCAGCACTCAACAGGAGATAAAATGCTTTGAAATCATCGGGCAAATCCGCTATCTGCCATTGGATGTGTGCTATGTTGGTGGTATCGTTGTATATGGCTTTAGTCAGGTTGGCCACAGGAGGGGGTGTGAGGTCAACCGCTTGGGCGCTCACTTCAGTCCAATTGCTCCAATCGCCGAAGCTATCCAGTCCCCTGAGGCGGTATCGGTACTGCTTGTAATTGGCGGTTACCGAATCGCGGAAACGGAAATCGGGAAAGCTGAGCACATCCGTTTCGAGGAAGGTCAATGGTTTTTGGTGGAGTTTAAGCCAGATTTTTCCGTCTTCACTGCGTTCCAGTTCGTAGGCAGAGAATTGGCGTGCATTTTCCGTAGGCCAATGCAATTCGATAAGTAAGTCGTAAGGCACGGCGGTAAGCTCCGTGGGGGCAAGTTCCTGGTTTTTTTCATTCAAAACACTGGTCTCAGCCTGGCTGAAAAAATCGGGAGCTGCAAGTGACACGATTCGATAAGAGTAAGTCTTGCCTGGCTGCACTCGTTTATCCGAAAACCCAAGACCGAGGATGCGTGCGGCAATCTTTGAACCTTCCGCCGCAAAGAGTGCAAAGCCAAATTTTGTCTCAAAAACTTGCGCCTGTTCAGTCATAGGGCCCGGTGCAGGGGGTGTTGCCTGGTTGTAAAGCAATCCTGATGCGAGAGCGGCAAGACTATCAGTCCTGTTCGTCTGCACGAGATTGAATGCCTGAGTCTGAGGCAATGGTTTCACAAAAGCCAGTGTATCGAACCGGGGGAAATCAACACCTGGCTGCAGTTCAGCACGCAACAGGAGGTAACCCTGTTCAAGAGAGGCGAACCAAAGCTCCTGCGTATTGGGCGCCCAACGCACCATGATACTGTCGCCGTAAGATTTGGACAATGCAAAGACCTGCGGCACTGGTTTTGGCTCCGTTTTCGGGAGCATGTCGGAGAGCGAACGGTCGCCGGGGAAGCGAAACTCCAGTTCTATTCCTGCCGGATGTATAACCGTGTTGCCAGCTGCGCAAAGTATGTCCAGCGTTTGCGAAAGTCCAGGAAAACCTGGCGAGCTAAGCGTGTAGCGGTATAACTTTCCAGGTATTGTAGTGGTATCTAGCACCAAATTACCGAGTGCAAGGCCAATAGCGGGACGGTTCAGTGCCTCGAACATCAGGTAATTCCATCGCATAGAGTCGGCGTCTATCGCCGTTTTATCTGGAAACTGAAGGGTCGTGTCGTAGAGCAGTGCCCCGATTGCCTCCATCATACCCGATACTTCTGCCTTGTGCTCTGCAAACCAGGCGGCATCTTTTGGCTGCAGGTTTTGTGCTACTATGGTGCTGGTGCCGGTCAAAACTTCACCGGCAGCCAATTCGGCCCTTTCCAGGCGGTAGGTTGCCGGGAAGCTACTCGACCACTCTGCCGGGTTCATGGGAAAAAACTGCACGGTGATGGCATCACCATAGGCGATGGCCCTGATGTAATGCGACTCCTGTGCCTCGGCAAAACCCATTGCAGCAAGAAAACCCGTCACGAAGAGCCATTTGTAAATATTCATCATTCCTATTTTGTGGGCGAAGGTTTAAAACAGCGCCGCGTTTGCTTCCCTTTCAGGGAGCAATGATTCTTTATTTTTTGCCTTTGATTGTAAAAGTGTAAGTTCTTAAAGCCAAGGGTAGTCCTTGTCCATACAAAGTGATTTTTACCGTTGCCGTATGTAACTGCGTATCGTTCGGCGGCGGATTGAAAGTGACCGTGAACTCGCCATCCAGGCAACCTGGGTCGTTCCCGGTGCAACCACTGCTATTGGGAATTGCAGAGGTTAGCGGAATTATCATTTTACGCATGGTGCCCTGGTAGAGTCGTTGCAGGTTGCCAATGGTAAAAGTCGTATCCCCAACCACTTCCATTTTTGTTACACTCAAATTCTGATTGCCTGGCAGGTTGTTCCTAAAACGGAATGTCTGCGATAGGTTGGCACCCGTTAACACGATATTTCTATTGTCTGCCAGGTCGTCAGAGGAAGTAAAACCATTGGGCAGGAATACCCCATTTCGATAAAATTCAACTTCATACTTGTTGGAAACATAAGATACCCTGATGTTATAAACGGCATTGGCATCTCCGCTGCTCAGGTTCCTGATTTGCAGTGCTTCCGAGATATTGCCTGTGCCGGAGGGCAGGAAGCTCAAGTCCAGGTTCGCAGTTTCCCCTGCTTTGAGGGTCAGGGTTTTCAGGACGGTGCTTCCCCGTTTCACTTCCAGGCTGATATCTTCCGGTCGTACATTGGACACTGCAAAATTTGGTTTCAATAATTCTTGGAACCCGACTGTGCCGAGGTCTGTGCCATTTTCGGCACTGGTCAAAGCGTTCGAATTGTTTGGTATTTGCTTATCCCCGGAAGTGACATAGAAGCCAGCCGGAGCATCAACTATGGGCGACAATTGAAATTCCAGATAATCCAGATTAATGAGACATGACTGACCTAATGCCGAAGTACGAATGAGGTGTTTTCCCTGGGTCAAAAACACATTTTTTGATGTTGAATTAGTGTAACCTTTACTGTTGTAGCTGGTCTGAAGTATCTCTTTCCCATCGATGTCGAGCTTGAGAGTTATTGGCTGACAATTAGGAACCGAGTAGCGGTAGGTAAGGTCATAGAACCCGGTCTTGGAAGCCTCGACGGTGTACTCGGTCCATTCGCCCCTGTTCAGAGTAAGCTGATATTGCCCTGTGCCGATGGCATCTATTTGCATGCGCTCTGGACGGTAAGTGGAATATCCATAAAATCTTTGCATGTATGAAATTTCCTCGCCGCCATAATCAAAATTCTCAGCTTCAACTTTGCCTGGCAAGGTAACAGGTGTTCCGGAGAATGGCTTGTTGTCCACCACTGCTTTCAGGTGAAGCACTACTTTTGGCAATTGTACTTCAACCGCTCTAATGCCCTGGCGCTCATTGACCTCCGTATAAGTTATAGTAAGGTCGGCGTAATAAATGCGGGGAGTTGTGCTGCTTCCTATAAATTTAAGGTTAAAACAGGCTGGGATACCATAGCCCACATATTGATAGGGCACTCCGTTTCTCACCCTCACATCGCATTCGTTCTCCGGCAAAGTTCCGGTTTGTATGTTGAAAAAACTGGCATCTGGTCCGCTCAGGCTGAAATTGGCCATACCTCCGACGATAACTTCCGAACCGATGCTCATCCAAAGTTTTTCAAGGTTCTGAAAACCAAAAGCGATGGTATCGTTGTTGATGGTAAGTTTGCCCGTATCCTTTTCTTTCCAGCGCAGTGAGATTCCGTCATTGATTACCGTGCCTGATAAAACGATTTTATAATCACTTTCGTCGGGGTCATTGTTTGGTATGTTCAAGGTGGCCTTTTGATTACCGTCGCCATTTTTTGGGGTATATTTCACCGTAAAGGAAACGCTTTCCCCGGGCTGTAGGGTGTTGGGCAGATTACCCGTCTCCAGCACGAATTGATTGGCATGTTCTCCAGTAAGGGTCAGTTTGTTGGGCGTACCGGTGAGGTTCAGGGGAAGTGCTCCTGTATTCGAAATCGTGAACGTCTTACCCTGGACCATACCCGTTCGCCACTTGCCAAAGTCTGCGACAGCTTCCATAGGTAAGTCCTTTTCAGGAATCCTAACCTGAATCTCAGCAGCATCAAGTGGATCAGTTTTAATATTAAAAGCGTAGGTCTTACTGACCGCCCCCAATTTGTAGGCAATGCTGACCGTGGCAGTCTCCTTTTTGTAAGCGTCACCCAAATGCGAAATGACTATTTTCCGGTTCGATTTTGCAGCTAATTGAACATCATAAAGTCCATCCTTTATCCTGAAACTCGACTGGTTCGGCCCGGTAATATTGACGGAAGAAATAGTAATGCTTGCGTCTCCAGGGTTTTCAAGGATAAACTCCCTTTCACCTTTTGGTAAAACAATTGTGAAGTTGTCGAGACTTGGTGCTGTCTCAATAGAATTGGGGACATCCTTCAAAGGATTACCACCCTTGACTGATAGCAGTGGAGGTAAAACAGAAGCTTTAATCCTGAAACCATATCTATTGGTTGGTACCGCATTGCTGCTGATAAGCACCAAAGCCATTTTCTGACTGGGAGACCAGTCAGTAGGTTTAAATGAAATCCAAAAATCAAAGGAATCTCCCGGCCTGATGATACGCTCTGTGAAAGAATCCATTAAGATGGAAGTACCAGGTTCTACGCTGGCAAAGCTGAACCCTGCATCGCCCTGTAATTGCGGTTTTTGAGAAATCGCCAGGTTGTCATAGCCGGTATTCCTGACCGTGAATGCCTGCTTTGCATAGTTCTCCATTTGAACTATTCCGAAGTCCGTTCCATTGTCCGCTGCCGGATCGTGGAGGATGCCGAAAGGAATAGCTCTACCACCTTTACCAGATACCGTGATGGCAGGCGCTTTTAGTTTACCGGCCAATTTGAATTCATAAAGTTGAGTAGCTCCATCGCTATTGTTAGTAAGGGAAACCACGGCTGTTTTCAAGTCGAGATCAGACAAGCCGGAAGGGTCGAAACTTACCTCAAAGGATTCGCAATCAGAACATTGCGGAGCTATGACCGGCAACCTGCTTTTGCTCACCGAGAACAAATTGGCATGACTGCCGCTTAGCGTGATGGTATTCACCTCGAGCCTTCCTAACCCTGTGTTGCTCACCTGCACTGTGCGGGTCGTTTTGGTTTTGCATTCGCCAAAATCAAGACCTATGACGTTGCTCATGACCGGGTTGACCTCATCGTTGATATTTCGGCCTACCGTTTTCAACGTCAGCACAGGATAAGGACTGCTTCCCTTTATTTTAAAACTGTATGTCCTGTTAGCAGGGTCGTTGCTGGCAATGCTGACTGTAACATCACCGTGGGTACCGTGAGCAGAAGGTTTGTAACCAAGCGTAAAAACTTCTGGCATGTTCGGATTGATGCTTGTAGCGGGCTGTTTTAGGACACTGAACTGAGATGCATTGGCGCCGCTGAGCACAACTTTTTCTTTCGTTCCCGTCAGGGTCAGCACGCCACTGGCTCCTGTGTTCTGGATGACGAAGGAAAGCTGTGCTGAATCACCGACGAGCACGGTACCGAAATCCTGAAGGGCACCAACCGTGCTATTCGGGATAAGCGAATTGTCGCCGGATTTTTTCACCGCCATACCTGCCGACTTGATGCTAACGCCTTGTATGGCAAAAATATGCTGAGAGTTGAGCGGATCGTCGGAGGCCACGGTCACCACGGCATTTCGTATGCCGGGGATTGAACCCGCGGTGAAGCGGATGGTGAAAGTCCTTGTACTGTTCACTGCCATCGGGCCAGGCGCAGGTTGCGTCAGCAGCTTGAATTCCGGGGCATGGTCACCACTGATTTGAACAGCATTTGGTGGTAACGTCAGGGCCCCGTTGCCCTTGCTGAGGATGGTGAAGACAGCGTCTTTATACTCACCTGTTGAGAGGGCACCGATGTAGGTGCCGTTCGTTTCTACAGGGTTTGAGTTTTCCAGGATGTTGTTGCCATTGACTCCGCCTTGTAACCCGATGGCTGCAAGACCAGCGTTTGTGGCACAAGTTGTCACACTTTCCCGGCCTTTCGTCCAGTTCGCAACAGTTACATACTTCTTGGTGCTGGCGTCATAATGTGGAGCCAGCAAAAAGCTGTTAAGTGCTCCGTTGTTTGCAGCGCCGCCGCTCAGGAAAAGAGTGTTTTCACCAGTGTTTTGTTCATCCGGAGTTCCCTGGTTGAAATTGTACCAGGCGACCAGTCCCGGCTCTGAGCCTTGCAGTTCACAGGCGCTACGGGATGCAATTTCATCGTTGCTTAAGGCCCTGTTCCAGATGCGCACCTCGTCAATTTTCCCGGGAAAAGCCAGTCCCACCGGACTGACCGATGGATCGTTTCCAATCCATAGGTTGCCACCGCTGTCTTTCATAGCCCCGAAAGCCTGGTCGGTGGAAGCCTTTTGACTGCCATCTACGAACAGCTTCATTCGTTGCCCATCGTACACCCCGGCAATATGGTACCATTGGTTGGTTTTGAGGCCTGTAGCCTTAACTTCATACCTCTTGCCGCTTTTCTGAATGTAAAAAATGGCAGCATTTTGTCCAGTCACCAGGGCATAGCCCTCGTTGCCCGGGTTGGGCCCAGTTTTGTCAATGATACTGTATTCCTGGTCATATTTTCCGCTAAATACCCAAGCTTCCAGAGTGAGTGCTGTCCCGGTCAACTGTACGGCCGTTGGATTGCCACAGTCCACGTAAGTTAAGCCATCGAAAGCAAGGGCCCGATTCACTGTAGGCTTTAAGGGTTGCTGATTAGAAGTACTGCCTATGCTACTGGTCTGATTACCTGATGTTCCTTGCGCGCCTTGCGCAACGAGCGGCTTTGGTCGTGCTTTACCAGTCAACACCGCCGTGAAGGTACCCTCGTCGCTGTCCGAATTCTGCAGGGTGAACCTGGCGGCATTGGTGTTGGTACTGGCAGGGTCAGGGAAGTACTTGACCAAAATGTTCGTCGAATTGCCGCCTCCCAATTGAAGTCCCTCTTCGGGAAGGCTGCTGACGAGCCTGAATTTGCCGTTGCCCCAGTTGGCGGGATCGTTGGAGGCGAGGCTGATGTTTTGCATCATGAGTGGCTCCACTCCCACATTGGTTATGGTCAGCGTGGTGAGTGCAGAATCGGCGCTCACTTCGCCTAACTCGACAGTGCTGCCAGAGGTCACATTGTTACCCGCAACTTTCACCTCCAACTCCGGCGCTACCGCTATAGCAGCCAGGGGCACGTAGTAGGGATTTTCATCGCAATCACCCGTGCGGATAGCTAATTTTGCCAATTGTGGCCCTCCAATTCCACGACGTGCCAAGTAGGTTATAGTGAAAGCATGACTTTCGCCAGGTCCGAGGGTCTGGCGGGTATCGCTGATACTGTAATCTCCGGCTGCCGGACCTTCCAATTGCCAGGAGATATTTTTCATTTCTACATTTCCGAGGTTGGTGAGCACGAAGGATTCTGTGTTCTTATTGCCGGGCTGCACCACCCCAAAATAGCCGGGACTGCCCACGCCCGGTGTCAAAATGCTACTCTTGACGACCTCGATGCCCGATTTCACCTCTGCTTCCACAGGATTATTGGTTGCCTGGATGCGGAAAGTAAACTCCTGTGCCGATACTTCTGCGGTGTTGCTGCGAATATTAATGATGGCTTTGCGCAATCCAAGATTAGTGCTGCGGGGCTTGAAGCGTATGGCAAAATGTGTGGAACTGTCGGGCAAGATTTGGGCGGCGGGTGACCGTACCACTTCAAAATCTGCCGTGTTGTCGAGGCGGACGAGAGGACTTCCACGCAACACAAGCGTGGAGTTACCATCGTTTTTGATGGTAAATTCGATCGGCAGACTTGCATCGTCGCAGGCAATTTCACCGAAATCGCAGGTACTGCCAGGATTGGTCGTGTTGGCGTTGCTGTCAATTATTTGCAGACCACTAGCTTTAGTTCGAATGTTGATTACGGGCTGCGGTTTCTCGAATTTCAGATAGTCGAGTTGGAGGTTGCTGTCGAAAAATCTGATTTTCAGGATGTGTTCGCCCTTGGTCAGGTTAATTTTTTCCACCAGATACTCCACGAAGTGATACTGAGGACTGGTGTTCGCGAGTTTGTTGTATTGTTTTGGACTGTTTTTGGTGATACCCAGCAGTGTGTCCAACACTATTCCGCCATCCACCTCAAAGGCGATGCGGCCCCGCTGCTGCATGGCCGAGTAACCAAACTTCAGTGTGTAATTATCCGTTTGCTCAACATTAATTTTATAGGACAACCACTCACCGTCCGCTACGAAAGCGATAGCAGCTGATATAGGCAGGTTTCGGTCAAACTCAGTCATGACATCTACGCCTCCTCCATTTTGGTAAATTTTAGAACAGGAAGCGCACTCGGCATAGATACCAAGTCCGTCCTCTGTAGTGTCGTGAAATGCAAAGCCCTCACCGGCGTAGGGAGGATTTCCCCAAACCTCCAAAGCCTTGACAATGCTGGGTCGGCCGAAGTTCTCCGCCTCGAAGCGCTCGCCCGGAACAATGAATGCTGCATTAATAATTGTGGGGGCAGAAGCTGGGTCGAATGGCTCATTTCCGAAGGATGTACTTTCGAAAAAGCGCCCCGTTTTCTCATCCCAAAAATCTTTGTCGAGGCTGGTCAATGCGGTGAAATGGTTGTCGCCTTTCTTTGCAGCGAACAACTTATACGTTCGGGTGGGGTCGAGAGTGGCGATGCTTTCGCCCAATTTGTAGTTTGTAGTCACCTGCGAGTAGCCCTTGGCGTTGTAGTAATAGCGGGTCAGCTTCAGGTCGGGTGAGATGTAGGCCACGATTTGACGGGCCACCGGGTCAACGAGCAGGCAGCCACCGTATTCGTAGACAGCGCCAGAACCTATGAGTTCCATCGTGATATCATTGGCGCGGATGCCCGCTCCCCGACGGAACAGGTAGGCCGGACGACGAGGAGAGAAATCGTTAAGATTCTGGACACCCTTCCATAGCGGTAGCTTGTAGCCGGGAAGGCTGCTATCGAAAGCATCCCTGTAGCCACCAAAGCTGTAGCTGCCTTTGTCGGTTTTAACTAAAACCTTCACGACTGAAGAGTCTTTAAACAGTTTTTCCCACACGGTGCCCGGTAGTTGCAGAAGGTCCGAGAGGTTCAAGAGCCCACCGTCAGTCAAGTCCACATTGAAGAGGATAGCACGCTTGCCGTCCTTGTCATAGAGGTCGGCTTCGCGGCGTTGCACATCCCAGAATATTCTGGTTTTGTAAGGTGCCTGAGTCCCACCCTGCTGGTACTTCACTTCAATTGACGTGATTTTTTCATCCTTTGGAAAAGACTGCATGAACAGGTCGTAGTTGGCAGTATTTTGGTAAAACAATGCCACGTCCGGATTGGCAGCGTTGATGAAAGAAGGTGCTGAACTATTTACACTGAAACTGGATTCTCTCGACGGCTTAAGCGTGACCTCGAAGCGCTGGAAATGGTCTGGATTGACCCGCTGGTTCATACCCGACCAGTTGGCCACTTTCGGGAAGCTGAATTGGATTCCATCGTTGTAGGCGAGGTTATCTGCGTTTTTCTCGCCCATGTTGTTGGCGTATGGCGCTTGCGCAATTTTTTGCCGGAGGCTGCCGTATTCCGTGTTCAGGCCGGTGTAGTCCTGTGAAGTAGCAGCATTGATGGGAGCAAAAAACTTCCAGTAATTGTTCCACCATACGTTTTTTTCCGCCTCTGTCAAACCGCTCCACTTGTCAATAAATTCCGCTTTCAACCTGCTTGCGAAGCCACGTTCTATGACTTCACGGAGAGCAAAAGTTTGCAGGCCCGTGAGGGACGAAAGGCTATTTCTGAACATCAGACCATAGCTGACCTGGGTGGTAAATTTGCCGTATTGGTCGCCTGGTACATTGACGCCCTGGTAGCTGCTTGCCGCCAGTTTTTTACCATCAATTTCGCCTTGTTGAAGTGAGTTCCATGGGTCGGCGGGCAGGAAGAGCATGTTCGACCATTGGTCGTTGAGGTCGTTGCGGATTTTTCCATTTTTGTTGTAACCCGCAAAGCCAGTTGCCTCACCCAGTCTCGAGAGTGATTCAAAATATTTCAACAAACTGGTCAGCGACTGCGTATTCAGGCTGGTGGCTGTTGTAATGGTGTTGGTGAGGTTTTTCCAGGTACTGAAATTACCCGTCAGGTTCACCTCCTTATTACCTGCCGAGGCCAACGATACTTTGAATGAATTGAAATAAACGCTGTTGGCCCATTTGTAGGGCAACTGGTCAAGGACCTGGTCATACTGTTGTTTCAGGGCGTATGGCTTTTCGTACCGGATTCCTGCATTCAGGAAAATGCGTGTCAAATCGAAGGTATCGAAGCGCTCAGTATTGTTTTGGAACCCAAAATAATCGTCCCTGAAATGGTAAAAATGCTGCCGGCCTTCAAAATTAAAATTGGTTTGAAAGAAGTAGTTTAAGGTATCACCCGGGTAGTTGAACCTGTGGCGATGAGCATTATGATTGAAACGGGTCGCCGTGCTGGCCATCAGCTTGTCGGCGAGGTTGGCGTACTGGCTCGTCGAGAACCAGTACTCGTACAAAATCTTTGTGCCGTACTGAACTGGGATTTTACTTTCGTCGCTCACCAGTGAGCGCTTGGGTATGTTAATCTCGATGCCGTCATCACCCACCAATTTTTCC
>CAYRDX010000095.1:0-12213 GCA_964423205.1 uncultured Saprospiraceae bacterium
CTCATAACTCATAACTCATAGCTCATAACTCATAGCTCATAGCTCATAGCTCATAACTCATAGTTCAATGAATAAACTTTGGCTAATCATTCAGAGAGAATACCTTACAAGAGTCAGGAAGAAAAGTTTTATCATCATTACTTTAATATCGCCTATCATTTTAGTGGCGCTATTCACCATACCTGCCTTGATAGCCATTTTTGCAGGTAAGGAACAGAGGAATGTTGTTGTAAAAGATGAGTCGGGCATTATTGCAGATAGCATTGAATCCAATGAATATGTCAGTTTTACCTTGAGTGATTCACCATTTGAAGAGCTGAAACTGACCTACAAAAATGACCGCTTTGATGGTGTATTATTCATTCCAAAGTTTGAAGACCTAAATTCTCCACTGAGGATTACTTACTATTCGGAAGGACAATTATCCATTTCCACAAAATCTTCAATTGAGCGCAAAATTGGGGACAGAATAGAAGCTTATAAAATTAAAAGCTCGGGATATGATGAATCCATCTTAAATAGTTTCAAAACCAAGGTTTCTCTCGACCAGAAGGAATTAGCGTTTGATGAAACGGGACAACTGATTGAAAGCGACAAGAAAAACAGCGCCGGAATTGCCACAGCCATTGGGTACATTTCGGGGTTTATCATTTATATCATCCTCATTTTTTACGGCACGATGATTATGCGCTCAGTAATGGAGGAAAAAACCAACCGCATTGTCGAAGTAATCATTTCATCTGTCAAACCATTCCAACTGATGATGGGCAAAATCCTCGGTGTTAGTGCCGTGGGGCTCACTCAAATGATTATTTGGATAGTGCTTACCATTGGACTCACCACACTTGCAAGTATGTTCCTTCCCATAGATCCGGGATCTATGCAAAACACCATGGGACCTATGCAGCAAGTGCCTCCAAATGAGGCCATGTCTCAATTCGCCGATACACTTGACCTGATAAAATCACAAAACTGGGGATTCATCCTACCCATGTTCCTGTTCTTTTTCCTTGGTGGCTATTTCATATACTCCTCATTATTTGCGGCAATTGGTTCAGCAATGGGCGATGATATGGGAGAAGGGCAGTCTTTGACAATGGTTGCAATGTTTCCAATCATTATCTCTGTCATCGTATTGGCGCCGGTTATTGAAAACCCATTCAGCCCTTTGGCTTTTTGGCTCTCCATAATACCGCTGTTTTCACCTATCATCATGCCTGCCAGAATAGCTTTTGAGCCTCCCTTATGGGAAATCATTTTGTCCATGGTCATTTTGGCTGGTACTGCCATTTTCTTTGTTTGGCTTTCGGGAAGAATTTATCGAGTTGGCATCTTGTTGTACGGTAAAAAGGGAACCCTTAAAGAAATTGGAAAATGGTTGTTCACTAATGAATAGAAAGGTGTGAAAGTAAAAAATTGAAGTGCCGTCTAGTATCGAATTGCAGTGCTCACCAAAACTATGTCTTTTTTGATTACATTAGTGACTTGCTGCTGTTTTATAGGTGACTATTGACTTTGACGACTAAAAACCTGTAATTTGTGCAACCTTTCGTATCGTTGAGCTTTGATTTTCATCGATATCAATAGACACCTGCCTCAAAGAAGATTTAGTACGGCTGAATCTTCGTGGTTTCACTCTAATCTTTGCGTATTAACTTGTCGTCCGGTTTTTATAGTCCGACAAGCAGGGCGAGTAAGGATTGAGTAAGTGAAATCATGAAATAATCAAACCAATGAACAAACAACCTTACAGGAGAATACTGGCGCCTGTATTAATATCGTCCATTCTCCTTATTACATTTTCTATCCTGTCAAGACTTCATGCACAAAATGCATCGAACAACCCTTGGTATTCGGGCCATTACAATAACACTCAAGTAATTAATGCAGGATTTGCCGCTAAAACTGACCATAAATTTTTTACAAGGAACACTTTCAAGGGTCAAAGTTCGGCAAATGCCAATACCACTGCAGGAGCTGTGCTGATTGTTGGGAATTCAGTTGGAGGGCAGCCAAATGTGTTTACAGGCGATTCGAAACACGTTCAATACTCTGTGAGTTCCTTTACTGGAAGAACCGGCAATACTCCCATCAAACCACTGGGTGACAACTTTTCAAATCATGAAGGCGCAAAGCAAGGAGGAGCCACATATATCATAATGGGGCCCTCGAATCAGTCATTTAACATTTCCTCTCCAAAGTATATCTACGTTTATTATAATCACGGTCTTGAATCAAATACACGTTTACCAGTCAAAATTTCAAACATTGCCATAAATGGTGGCATTCTGCAGGGCTCCAATTTTGTCTTGTCCAGTTCCGGTTCAGAATCTTTTGTGCTGGACGGAGATTTTAGTACCAAGCCCGGTCAAAGAACAGGTTATTACCAAGGCACAGTTGATATCATTATCGAGTACAACTAATCCAATCAACTTTACTTAATCTCTTTTTTCAGAAGTGCAGGATGACACGATTTTCGATCATCCTGTGATGTTATAATCTGGACTTGACTATTTGGATTTGAATTAATAGATTTGTGACATCAATTTAATATCAAATCAATAGTCATGAAAGAAAAATCAGTTTCTCCGATTTCGGGTTATCCAATGCTCATAGTATTGCCCATTTTTCTGGCTGCCAGTATCTATCTTTTCATTACCAGCTATTTTATTTGGGCAATCGTCGCCACAATCATCACCCTGTTAATCGTTAGTGGATTCTTTTACATAAATCCAAACGGCTCGAGGGTTTTGACACTTTTCGGCGATTATAAAGGAAGCGTAAAGACAAACGGATTCTTTTGGGTGAATCCATTTTACTCCAGAAAAGACATTTCATTGCGTGCCCGCAACTTTGAAAGTGAACGGGTGAAAGTCAACGACAAGCGGGGTAATCCCATACTCATCAGTGTCATAACGGTTTGGAGGGTTCGCGATACGCTCAAGGCTGCCTTTGAGGTGGACAATTTTGAGAGTTTTGTCAAAGTACAAAGCGACGCAGCAGTCAGGCACATGGCAGGACTTTATTCCTACGACAATTTTGACGATGAACAAAGCGAAATCACACTTCGTTCAGGCATGGAAGAAGTCAATAATGACCTGGAGAAAGAACTGGCCGAACGTTTGGCTATTGCCGGACTTGAAGTCGTGGAAGCACGCATTGGTTATCTTGCCTATGCAGAAGAAATTGCCGGAGCCATGCTCAAAAGGCAACAGGCCGAAGCCATTGTTGCAGCCAGATTCAAAATCGTGGAGGGTGCCGTCAGCATGGTTGAAATGGCTCTCGACCAGTTGTCTGACAAACACATCATCGATTTTGACGACGACAAGAAAGCTTCCATGGTCAGTAATCTGATGGTTGTACTGTGTTCCGACCGCGAAGCGACGCCTGTGTTAAACACCGGCACTTTGCACCAGTGATACTTGTTGTTTGTTGTCCGTTGTTTGTTGTTTGTTTTGAAACAACGGACAACGGACAACGAATAAGCATCAACGAACAACAAAATGTCAAAGAAGAAATTCGTCCTGCGCATTGATGAAGAGGTTTATGCCGCACTGGAGAAGTGGGCGGCTGATGAATTCCGCAGTGTGAACGGACAGATTGAGTATATTATCTGGAAAATGTTAAAAGACGCCAAACGCTTGTCCAGGGAACAGCCCCAGGACAATGAGCCGGAGAAATAACCCATTTTTATTAAAAAGCCCGGATAAGAGGTTTGATTTCCCAAAAACATTTATTTTCGCAGCCGCAAACGAAAAAGATCGTTGCAACTGCAACTGACCCGGGGGTATAGCTCAGCTGGCTAGAGCGCTTGCATGGCATGCAAGAGGTCGTCGGTTCGACTCCGACTATCTCCACAATCACCCAAAAACCCTTGTATTTAAAGGGTTTTCGGGTTTTCCGGGACAGGAAACGGGACATTTAACTGCTGGCAAACTTGAACATGGCAGCAGAAAAAAAACTTGCGTTCCATCTTTACGCACCTGAAGACTTATCTAAAGAATGGTTCGTCTATTACTACGACGGCACCAAAAGAATCAAAGTAAAAGGCGGGATTAATCGATTTAAGACGGCTGAAGAAAGACATGCAGCGGCGCAACGGATTATCGCTGAGCTTGAAGAAAGTGTGGTTGTAAGCAGTGGACTTGGGCCCAAAATGTCTGAATGGATAGAGGAAAGAAGGAGCAGTTGGCGAAAGAAATCCTACCAGACTTACAAATCCAAAGTTGACTGCTTTATTGAGTGGAAGGGCAGGAAGAAAGACAGTCGTGAAACCATTGGAGAATTCTTCTCTTTCCTGAGAGAAAACAAACATAAGACTACCCACAATACTTATCTGGTAGCTTTCAAGCGGATTCTTAAAGACCTGGAACTAAATCACCTGATTGAAGGTATTGAGCCTCTCAGGGCTGTTTCTAATCCTGCAAAGTATTTCCAAAGCCATCAAATCGAGAGAATTAAAAAGATAGTCAAGGAGAGGGACCCTCAACTATGGCTGGCTTGTCAGTTTATTTACTACTGCTTTATCCGACCTGGTGAATTGCGGATGCTGAAAATTGGAGATATCTATTTTGAGGAAAACAAGATTTTGATTCGTGGCTCCATTTCCAAAAACAAGAAGCAGCAATTCGTCACTATTCCAAGACCTTTCCGGCCACAGGTGGAACACCTGAAATATAGGGCACCAAACGAATACATATTCTTTAGTCGCAATAGTATGAAGCCTCTATCCGTCAACAACCTGCTTAACCGCTTCCGTTCGATTCTCACCGATTGCGGTTACGGACATGAATACAAGCTATATTCCTGGAAGCATACGGGTGCAGTGGCATGCGTCCGGGCGGGGGCAAGCCTGAAGGAACTACAGATTCAACTCCGGCACCACAGCCTTGAAGAAGTGGATAAGTACATCCGGCAGTTAGGAGTAAACGACTTGCAAGATTTGGAGGTGAGGTTTCCGAGCATTTAAGTCCAATTATTGATTATCATAGTTTTGAAGTTCATATTCTCGTACTGTTTCTTCGGCATCTCTTACATTTTGAGGCTTATTACAGTCTTCATATCGAGCGCTTATATATAATATTAGAAAAATAAACAAACCAAAGTAAAGCATTGATTGACAGCTCAATTGATTTTTTTGATTATTACTATTGGACATATCGGAGAAGTTATTAGGTGATTAGAGGAGATTTTTTTAACTCACTTTCTTTTGCATAAAATAGTTAGAAAGCCATACAAATCATTAATAAACAACCAGTTACCTGCCAATTGCCAATAGTTGTTCTTTAATGGTAAAATTATTTTCTGTTACTATTAAATAAGTTGTACCATGCTCACTGATTTCAGTTGTTTGATGAGCTATCTGAGAAAGACGACTTCTCTTGAGTTTTGAACATTCAGCGGGAGTTAAATAATAAGCAGACCATCGTTGATACAAGTCTTTAGTTGAAAATCCGCTTTTATATCCATTGGGAATTTTATTCTGACCTTTCAAACCTCTATCTAACAAACTTATTGTTTCACCGTTTTCTAAAAATAAGGTAACTGTGCCTTTCCAGAGCTCGTTAGAATAATTTATATGAGGGTAAGTTGTTTCTTGCCAAAAGATAATAATGGTTTTATCACCGTCTTTTGCTACAGAAATTAGTGTTTTTAAATCATCGAAGGATGCTTCACCACAAACCCAAGTCATTTCGCCGGAAATAAGTTTTTTCCCATTAAAGTGAACCGTGCTGGTCGATTGAATTGGGTTTGATTCTTGTTGATATTCCCATGTACCATCACTCCACAGAATTACCTTTTTGCCTGTGTCAGTTACTGCGTTGATTTGGCCAATGGCGTTGAAGGCCAAGACTGCCAATAAAATTGTAAGTAAATGTCTTTTCATGATTAGTGATTTAAGGTCGGTTTCTACTAAAACCCAAGAGGCGAAAAGGAACACAAAACACATGAAGGATTTTTCATCTTGCTTCTAAGCTTTTGCTTTAACCTGTTGAGCCTTATTAGATTTAAAGTGGATGAGTGAGACGTTAAACATGATTTACCATCTGGTCAAAAACAAGAAATTGTGCTCATTGGCTTATTAACCCTACTTTCAATTAGACATTTTTCTCATCCTCGACCAATTGGATTCTATAACTTGATGTTTTAGATTCGATAGTCAATTTATAGCTGCCGCCCGTATCCCCCAAGGGCACCATTTCTTTGTCTCCAAGCTGTATTAAACCAACATGGGTTTCACTTGCATTAGGTAATTTTGAGATGATGCCCGAGCTATTGTCAAAAGTGAATCTTTGATAGTTGCATCCTTTGCTGGTCTGATAAAAACCAATGTATTTGATGAGAACATTAGCATCCTCAATTTCTTTAATCGCGGGGTGTTTATAGTTTATGAAATGGACAATCGAACTGGAAGGAGGAATAGTAAAACTACCGCCATAAGCTTTTATCCCACGCTCTCTGAGTTTATTTTCATTATTACTAAGGGCCTTATTAGAAAAGGAGTACTCATCTGTGCCATTGAACTTGATTTCATGCAGGCTAACCTTTGTTAGAAAATCCTCAAATATTTCTTTACGACCTATGTAGCCATATAAGACACTGGAATTAGTGTCAAAGACAGGGAAAACTTTCAGCTGCCTAATTCTCTCTATATCGGCTAAACAGAAGCTATCCGTTTCAGCCAAAGCCCAATTCAGATACCCTGGGTCGAACAAATAAATAAATCCAATAAGGACATTTCGGTGAGCCCCAAATGGCATGGGGTCTTCGAAGGTCAGTGGCAATGTTCCAAAAGTTCCGAACATGAGTCTAATTTTACGTGAGTAAATGTAGAATCTCAGAATCCATGGGAGTTCACTCAAACCCCACCTCCGGCAATTCCTCCACAATTTCCACGGTCTGCAAACTGACGTTGATGACGCTGAGCAATAAATCGAGAATATAACGGGGGTTACCGACCTCGGTAGCCCAATCGTTTGGGTCATTTTTGATGCCGCTGGCTTTGTCCACTTTGACTTGATAGCGTTCCATTACCCATTCAATGGCGCTTTTGCCATTCACAATGTATTCGTAAGCACGATCGGGAATGTTGGAAACTTTGATGCGGCTGTTGTATAGGATGGTATCTGTCTGTCCCTTTTTAGGGAAGCGCATTTTTTGGACCTTAAAGAATTCGCTTTCTTCTCCGTGTACCACAACGCCGGGGGCGGGTGGCACGCTCTCATAGCCGATGTGCAGTTCGGCGAGTTGGCGGCCTGCCTTGCTGAATGCCCAGAAGTCTTTGGGCTGCTCCACGAGGGGGATGCGGGGGAGGGTCTTTTTCAGGTCATTGGCGAAGCGGCTGCGGTATTCGGGGCTGTGCAGGAAGCCATAGACGTAGTAGAAAATATCCTCTTTGGTGACCCGGTTGCCATAGGCCTTTTGAGCAAGCTTCAGGATGAAATCGGTGATAGCATCACGGCGGGTGTACTTGCTTTCGCTGGCTGCGTCGAAGAGGTTTCCTTGGGTTTGAGACTTTTCTTCGAAATGAAATAATGGGAATACCTGTCCATTCGGCTGCAATTGAAGGTCTGGGATTTTGTCAGTTATAATTGCAGAAAAGTCTTTACTAATTCCTAAGCCGCAGATGCTTATGACTCTGTTTTGTGTCACATATTCAGGAAAAAGTTTTGGAAGTTGGTAACGTTCTTGGTTCAGGTCGTCAGCAAAATAGCTATTTAGGACTGTAAACGGTCGGTATAGAGTTATTCTAAATTCGTTGGTCTCTTCTATAAATGGTTTTTTTCTCTTGAATTGGTTCAACCAGTCTCTGGTCCAATTACCTTTTTTTGAATCCCTTCTCGGCTCATTAATCTTTCCTTCTATCGATTGGGTTAGTTCATGGTTGTAATGAGAAATGGTTAGCTCGATATTTTTTCCTAATTCCTTCCTTGAAAAATTATATACCCATGAGTCACGATTAGTAGCGGTTCCAAGAGATTGTGTTAGAAAAAAAGATTGGTTTTTTAAGCTAAACTTCTTCTCTGGAGCAATTGGAATAAACGATTCATACAAATCATCTCTCTGATTCAACCAATCCCCATGCTCATTTGGCTTCAGCGTTTTCCACATCATTCCTGAATTTTCAACTGAGCCAAATTTTTTAATGATGCTCAACTTATCCTCCCGGCTCAAATAATCTCCAATGTCATAGTAATGAATCGTAGCTTTGCCAGCTTTTGATTTCGGATTTTTAATCAAAAAAGTAATGGCAATGGGGGTGCGGGAACCTGAGCCGAAAATCTTGCCTCCTTCCTTTCTGGAAAGCTCACCACTGGTGCGCTGATTACCTCTGAGGTTGAAAACATAAATGGCCCAATATTCCCCATCAAAAGTTCTGGCAACCAGGTCAATGCCAATATCTGCCCCGCCAAAATCTCGGCGAGCAGGAAATTCACTCCATAACCAAACTTCAGAGAATCTATTAGAATACTGCGGGTCTGTTTGAAGATAAGCCTGCATTAAACGCTCAAACTTCATTCCCTTGTCGTGCTCAGAGAACGCGTACTTTCTATATTTCGCAAGGATTACTTGGAACGGGTTGGTTGTGCTCATGTTTTTGAGGTGGTTGAGGGGTTAAAGATATAATATCGCTTGCATATATCGTGGAGATATAGTGCTTTTCTGCTATCAAAGACCCATGGCAAGCAATTTAGTTTCAAGTCCTTTTAGCTCGAAGCTTTTCCGTGCGATGGCAAGCCTCTGCTCCAACCAAGCCTTTTCCTTCGGCAGAAACTGCGCTGGCGAGATTTTGGCTGCGTTGTAGTCAGCTTTGGCGAGGTTTAGAGGGACAGGTAAACGGAACAGCGGAATAATAAAGTCAGTTCGGATTTTCAAAAAGCATTCCTATAGTTTTCATCCCCAGAAACATCTTGCCACTGTCGGGCAGTTTTATGAAACCGAATTTGGAATAAAAGGCTTCGGCAGCTTCGTCCAGCGGGTCGACGACTACTGCGATTGAACCGATGGTCGCACTGGCCAGGTAACTCCGCTTCAATGCATCAATCAGCAGTATTTTACCAATGCCATGTCCTTGAAAGCGGGTATCGGTCGCCAGCCGGCCGAGCAAGGTAGCGGGAAGATAGCGGTATGACCTGGGAAGTTTTTTTCTGACAGCTTCCGGCACCTGGTCTAAAGGAATGCTGGCATTGGAAAGGGTGTAATAACCTTGTATGAGTTTGCTCTTCTTGTCTATCAGGACGAAACAGGCGGCCAGTTTTCTTTTGATGTCCTGACCAGCCTGCTTGTGCAGGTATTCATCGAGTAAGTCTTTTCCACAGGAAAAGTCCGACTTTGGGTGGTCGGGGCTGAGGGGTTCTGTAAGGAAATTCATTGGCTGAGCAGCTCGTTATGCAGTTTTGCCGCTTCCTTCAGCGCAGCATTTGGACTCTCAGGATTCATGACGGCTGAAAAGAACAACTCCTCATCTCTGCGCGAGGCAAGTATCATTTCGCTTTCCTCGATGATTTCTTTTGCCTTTTCTTTTGCAGCCGCCAGGATAAACTCAGTAAGGCTGCGGAAGCCACCAAGTTTTACAGCTCTTTCAAAGAGCTTCTTCTGCTCTACGGGCAATCTGGTATCAAACCTGGCTGTTTTTTCAATGCTTGTATCTGACATCTCAATTAATTTAGGACAAATGTACGGTAATATTCCGCACAAGGCAAGGTTATGTACGGAAATAAGCTGTACGAGGCGAGTATATTATTTTTCAAGATAAACAAAACCAGTCAACTCCTTTTCCACTCTCATCAACTCCCTCGCTTTCCTCTCTATTTCCAACCTCTGCTCTAACCAAATCTTCTCCTTCGGCAAAAACTGCGCAGGTGAGATTTTGGCGGCGTTGTAGTCGGCTTTGGCGGGTTCGTAATGTTGGCGGTCGATTTCGTGAATTTACTTCCCTCAAAATTCGGTCGAGTTTCTCTCCACACATTCAACTAAAGCATCTTCCCGTCGGCGGGGCTTTTTTGTTTGATTACACTCCAACCCGCACACTCCAACGCCATTCAATCGAATCCTGAGGTTACTTTCTGAATATCAGGCCAATGAAACCTGATAAAACCGGCTGCCTTATGTTTAGATACAGCCTTCTCATTCTGTAACTGTTTTCCCTGAACGCTATTGGTTCATTTTCACAAGTCAGCAACAATGTTTGGCAGGGAGAATATTGATACTTTTGGTTGTGAAACCTTAGGGCACCCAACCCCCAAAAGCGGAAATGCTGTCTAAGCAGATAAATCCTATAATCATGTACAAGCTGCTATTTATTTTCGGTTTAAGCCTACTCTCGTTTAGTGCCTGTATAAAAGAGAAACTTTATGTCGATGGCAAATTGATCGGTATTGATTACCGAAAATGCGCCAGCCCAATGTGCGGTGGTTGGTTCATAGAAATCAAAGGCGACACGCTCCGATTTCTGGAGAAACCCGAAAAAACAGATATTGACCTCAATGGCGACCTGAAGTTCCCAATTCCTGTTAAGGTCATTTACTCCCGTTACGATACCCCCTTTTGGAAAGACATAAAGGACCTGATTTATGTGAAGGAGTTGTGGAAGAAATAGTTTGATGTTGTTTGAAAGTCGTTTGCCCCGAACTCACCGGGTGAGTTGTTGAAACCAATGATATTCGATTTTAACCCTCACCTCGCTCGACGATACAGCCATACAACTCCTATTATACCTATCAGGAAAAGTGCGATGGAGACAATTTCAGCCTGAGTAGGATTGAAAGGCAGCCAGTCGTACCGGATGTTTACTCTGATTTTTTCCATCCAAAATCGCTCAAAACCATTCAGAATAAGATAGATGAAAAACAAGACACCGGGAATACTCAGCCTTTTGCGAAGCATCCACAGTATTCCTGCTATAATAAAGGAAAGAACGGTTTCATAAAAAGGAGTGGGATATACTGCCTCAGCAAGTTTATTACAGTATAAATACTCGCAGCCTTCAATAGGTATTCCTTCCCGGTTCACGTTCCTAGGATAATCAAAAGCCCACATCCAGTCTGGTAAAAACCACCAATCGGGCTGGGCAGCAGCCACAATCCCCCAGTCACCATCACCTGAAAGTTGGCATCCAATGCGTCCGATTCCATAGCCAATAATCAAAGCCGGGGCAACTGCATCGACAGTGTGCCAAAAAGGAATCTTGTGTTTTCTCAGATAATATGTCACTCCCAGAAAACCACCAATCAGGCCTCCGTAAATAGTCAATCCGCTTCCGGAAAAGAAAGTTCCAACGGGGTCAACGAAAAAAGCACCCGGATCTTCCAGAATAGAAAATACTTTGGCGCCGACTATTCCTGTAATGGCGGCGATAATGGTAATGTCCCCAATACGGTCGTGAGGATAGACGTCCATGGCTTTCTCTTTTGGCTTTGGCAAGGCCTCTTTCTTCTTTTCCCACCAACGCAGACCGGCAAAAATGGCAGCGAAGAGTAAGCCGGCAATAAAGTTGCCTTTCCCCGACAGCAGAACATCGGCTGCATCCTGCTTAAACTCTGCAAAATTCTGAAAGATATACAACAGCTTGAAGCCTATGATGAAACCGAAAATTCCGTTGGAAACCATTTCCCAAACTGTAGCAGGTTTGCCAATGGTAACTTTTACCATTTCAGGATGATATATACCTTCATCAGCTTTTCTCTTTAATTCCAGGTAAAATACCCAGGCTGCCCCCAAAATGGCCACTACCAGCATGAGGCCGAAGGTTTTAAAAATGGAAAGCCAGTTATCGGGCTGAGTGCCAAACAAATCGTGAAAAAGGTAAGATAGGTCAGGATACATAGCTGCTTTTGGTATTACGCTGCTTAAGAAGTCAATTCAGCGAAGCAAAAGAACTTTTGAATCCAGTGTAGTTTTCTCACAACGCTGTGTATGACCACCGGATAAACTCCGGATTATGTACTTTGAAAAGACGGACAAATATAGAAAATGATTCGGGGGTATTCCGATTAGTTCTGGTGAGTTATTCTGTTATTAACTGCATCATATCATGGAAGTCCAAGGCCTTTCTGTATAAGTGGTCATGATACGTGTTTACCTGAAACTTCAGTGAGTATGGATGACTGTTTCTGGAAACCAATTCAATCAGTACATTCCCATAAAGCTGATTTATTTTTGTGCCTTCGGTATTTGTGCCTTCGGTATTTGTGCCTTCGGTATTTGTGCCTT
>CAYRDX010000096.1:0-11997 GCA_964423205.1 uncultured Saprospiraceae bacterium
CTGTGAAAATCCGTCCCAAATCAATTTAGAAAAAATCCATAGTGAGAATTGCTGACTCAAACCCAGACTTATGAAAAAAATTCACCTGCTCTTATGGCTAATCGCAGCAAGCTTCTCTGTCAGTGCACAGACCACCAATGCCACCTGGCTAAAACTCGAATCCATTGCCGTCATCGACCAAAAAGTGATGATGCCCATGCGCGACGGCATCCGCTTGGCTACTGACATTTACAGGCCGAAGACCGATAAACCTGTGCCGGTTATTTTCTCCCGGACACCCTATAATTTCAACACATGGGGTGATGGCGAAATGCAAACCCGCACACTGGAAACCGCAATTAAAGTAGTAGAGAAAGGCTATGCCTATGTGGTGCAAAATGAGCGCGGCCGTTACTTTTCGGAAGGTGAATGGGACATTTTGGGCACGCCTCTCACGGATGGTTACGACGCTTTCGAGTGGATGAAAAACCAATCTTGGTGTAATGGCAAAATTGGAACGCTGGGCTGCTCTTCCACTGCAGAATGGCAAATGGCAGTTGCTGCACTCGACCATCCGTCTCATGCAGCTATGGTTCCACAGGCCTATGGAGCAGGTGTTGGCAGGGTAGGGAAGTATTTTGAGCAAGGTAATTGGTACCGCGGTGGTGCCCACCAGATGTTGTTCACAGCATGGCTGTATGGTGTGGAGCACGACAAATTCAAACCACGTATTCCGGCTGGGGCTACTCAGGAAGACCTCATCCGCATCAGCCGTTATTACGATCTGGCACCAGAGAATCCTGCAGTTGACATGTCTATTGCATTGCGCCATCTTCCGGTGCAGGACATACTGAAGAATGTCAATGGCAAGACAGAGGTATTTGACAAAATGATTCGCCGTAAACCCAATGACCCGGACTGGTACAAGGGAGGGCTTTACCATGACAACACGGAATTCGGGGTTCCCAGTTTCTGGTTCTGTTCATGGTACGATGTGTCTATCAGCCCTAATATCGAATTGTTTAACCATGTTCGCCGCAATGCAAAAGATCCCCAGGTTCGGGAAAATCAATACCTCGTTATTGCCCCAACCTTGCACTGCGCATTTACCCGAGCTACTGAAAATACCATTGTCGGAGAGCGAAGCATGGGTGATGCCAGGCTGAATTATGACGAGCTCATTTATGGTTGGTTCGACCATTTTCTCAAAGGAGAAAACAAAGGATTTCTGAAAACATTGCCCCGCGTACAATACTTCACGATGGGAATCAATAAGTGGCAAGCGGCTGGTACTTTCCCACCTGAGGGAACTGAAATGAAAACTTTCTACCTCCATAGCAATGGCAAGGCCAACAGTCTGTTTGGCGATGGAAAACTGAATTCAGCTTTACCAGGAAAAAACCTTCCACCGGATTCATTTGTGTATGACCCCATGAATCCCGTTCCTTCTTATGGTGGAAATGTCTGCTGCACTGGCAATGCTGTGAAGGCAGGTTCTTATGACCAGCGAGTTATGGAAACCCGTCAGGACATCCTCGTTTACACTTCTGAACCTCTTACCGAAGGAATCGAAGTTACAGGTTTTATTGAAAGTACATTGTACGTTTCATCTGACGCAAAAGACACAGATTTTACCATCAAGTTGATTGATGTTTATCCGGATGGAAGCGCTTACAACCTGGATGAAACTATACAGCGAGTCCGATACAGAGAAGGCTACGATAAAGAGGTATTTATGGAAAAAGGTAAGGTCTACAAAGTGGACATGACTCCAATGGCGACGAGCAATTACTTTGAAAAAGGTCACCGCATTAGGATTGAAGTTTCGAGCAGCAATTTTCCCCGTTTTGACCGTAACCTGAACACTGGCGGCAATAACTTCGATGAAAAGGAAGGGGTGGTGGCCAATAATTCTGTTCATCACTCTGCTGCCTATCCTTCTTCCATTAAAATTCCGGTTGTGAAGCGGTAGAGAGGAATTCTGCGGAGCTGGCACCTTTTCGAAAAGGTGTCAGCTCTGGATTTGTTTTGACTTGAGGTACATTCAAGAAAACTTTTTTACATGAAATCATTACTTGCAATTGCCGCCTTGTTTTTTGCACTCACTGTGTATTCACAGGAAAAGTATTCCGCTGACACTGAATCTCTCGACAGCACTATAAAAGCCCTCTATGCCTCCATATCTGGTGAAAAAAGTGAAAAAAGAGACTGGGCTCGTTTTCAAAATTTGTTTGTTCCGGAAGCCAGGTTGATACCAAGTGGTAAAAGGGACGGCAAAACCGGATACCGGATTCTGACTCCATCAGATTATGTTCTAACCTCCGGTCAAAGGCTTGAAGAAAATGGTTTTGTGGAAGTGGAAATCAAGAGAATAGAAGAACAGTATGGCTCAATGGTCCACATCTGGAGTACCTACGAATCATACCACAGCAAGAATGACGAAAAACCGTTTTCCAGAGGCATTAACAGTATTCAATTGTTACATGATGGCACCCGTTGGTGGATTTTACAGATCTATTGGCTGGCTGAAACAGAGGCTCTTCCAATTCCACAAACATATTTATCGGAGCCCAGATGACTAATAAGGTTGCTTGCATTTATTCAAAGACCTAACTTAGCCGCAAATCAAAGAATATGAGCAATGCAACGGACATCTTCAGTGAGTTCCAGCCAATAAGTAAAAGTGATTGGTTGGCCAAGATTGAAAAAGACCTGAAAGGGAACCAGTTGTCAGAACTCCAATCCAGGATTGGGCAAATAATTATCGACCCGTTTCCCCACAGAGATGACCTGAAGTTGCTAAAAGAGCCATTCTCCGGAGTGGCTTGGGAAGTTGGGGAAGACATCGATGCCACCGACGTATTAAAAGCCAATCGTTTAGCAAAAGACGCACTCCGCAATGGAGTTCAAGCGCTCCGTTTCGTTCTTTCCGAAAACCTCGGCGACCACCGGATGGAGAGTATGCTGGAAGGGATTGAACTTCAAGAAGTTTCCATTCATTTCTATGAGGTCAACAGAAATGCCGCGCCTTTGAAATTGCTACAACACTTTTTCCATTGTGTTCAGGCAGCCAAACTGGATAACAGCAAATTGAGAGGCTCTGTTCACTGGACATATCCCAATGCCGTAGTACCGGAGGATTTGGGCTTTTTGTTGGATTATAGCGACTTAAAACTTCCGTCATTCAAGTTATTTACTGTTAACGGGCAGGATTTTTTCAGGGATGTCGATGGGGTAGTGGATGAACTTTGCTGTATGATAAAAGCTGGAAATCAGTTCATTGAGACATTGACTGGGTTGGGCTATTCGATAGAAAAAGCATCAGACAAAATCCAGTTTTCCGTTTTAGTTGGTACCAATTATTTTGTTGAAATTGCCAAGATTCGGGCCCTCAAGATACTGTGGGCAAATGTACGCAAGGCTTGGGGTGAAGACAAAGCGAAGTTGCCTGTAATAGAAGCACATTTTGCTGTTTCGGAGCAAAAGGAAGACGCTTACCAGAATATGATTCAAGCCACAACTCAGGCCATGTCTGCCATTACAGGGGGTGTGACCAGGTTGACGGTTATGCCTGCCGGAGTTGAAACAGAGAAGTTGGTTTTTTACAGGCGAATTGCCAGAAATGTCCAGCATATCTTGAAACTGGAAAGCCATCTGGATTGGGTAAAAGATCCGGCAGCGGGAAGTTATTTCATCGAAACGCTGACCACTGATTTGGCGAAAGCAGCCTGGAAAAAGTTTCAACAACAAAACTGAGGCAGGTTTTATTTGTCGGTCCGCAATTGTTTGCCCCAAGTACTCGGGGCAAACAATTCAAACCAAGACCTCAGGCATTTCGATTCATGCAGTCGAGATCTTCAAAAGCCAGGAAAAGGCGCTTTACAAAACTCTCTTCACCTTTGCGCAGCCAGACCCTCGGGTCATAATATTTTTTATTGGGCTTGTCTTCGCCATCAGGGTTGCCAATCTGTGCCTGGAGGTATTCTTTCTTTCCTTCGTAATAATTCCGAATGCCGTCCCAGAAAGCCCACTGCATATCGGTATCGAGGTTCATTTTTACTGCTCCATAACTGATGGCTTCACGGATTTCTTCTCTGGTTGAACCACTGCCACCGTGAAACACAAAACTTATGGGTTTGTCATCAGCGAGTTTGAACTTATCCTTGATGTAGTCCTGAGAATTTTTCAGGATTACAGGTTGCAATTTCACATTACCCGGCTTGTACACGCCATGAACATTTCCAAAGGCAGCAGCAACAGTATAGCGGTTGCTGATTTTATTGAGTCGCTCATAAGCGTAGCTCACTTCGGAAGGTTGCGTATAAAGCCTGCTACTATCCACATCGGTATTGTCAACGCCATCCTCTTCGCCTCCGGTTACACCGAGTTCAATTTCGAGTGTCATGCCAATTTTGTGCATACGCTCGAGATATTTGGATGAGATGTCGATGTTTTCCTCAAGTGATTCTTCCGACAAGTCGAGCATGTGTGAACTGTAAAGTGGGAAGCCTCTGGCTTCGAAAAACTTCTCACCAGACTCGAGCAGTCCGTCAATCCAGGGTAACAGTTTTTTAGCACAATGGTCGGTGTGAAGCACCACAGTCACGCCATACGCTTGAGCAAGAGTGTGTACATGCATGGCGCCGGAAATGGATCCGAGTATAGCAGCCTGTTGCAGATCATTGGGCAGCCCTTTGCCAGCCATGAAGTGGCCGCCGCCATTGGAAAACTGTATGATGACCGGAGAATTGACCTGACTGGCCGTTTCGAGAACGGCATTGATGGAATCACTACCAACTACGTTCACCGCAGGTAAAGCGTATTGCCGGTTTTTT
Organism: uncultured Saprospiraceae bacterium; assembly: GCA_964423205.1. GTDB lineage: Bacteria > Bacteroidota > Bacteroidia > Chitinophagales > Saprospiraceae > UBA6168. The sequence goes on from CAYRDX010000096.1 coordinate 4,815, forward strand.
GCATCATTAAATAGTTCGGTTACTTCGTCACCGTGCAAAACGCCGGTGCGAAAACGGGTTGATTTTAGAATATCCATGTAAAGTGTATTTAAGGTCTGATTGGATTATTTAGCAGAGGGGCGAAGGTAGGAAATTCAAACATAACAGCCCTAAACGCTTTGTCGAAATAAAAAACCCGCCGTAGTACTAATGTTTCCGGCGGGTCTTTTAAAACGTGAATATTCAGTTCTTACAATGTCTTTTTATTGGTGGATTTAACTGGTTCTATATGGAGGTGGGTTTTCATTTCCTCTTTCAGCAAAGTATTGATGACGCTCTGCAATTCATCGTAATGAATATTGGTTTCCGCTGAAAAGAACATCATTTCTCCGCCATCAGCTTCGTTTACAATAAAAAAGAGGTTTTTTATCCAATTACCCTCTTCACGAATCATCAGATTGACATTTTCTTTTCCTTCTCTGACCATGAGGAGGTCTTCAAAATTATCGCGCAATAAATCCTTGCGAAGTTTCTCAATCTCGTTTTGTGGGATTTGGCTGCCTTGTTCTGCAATCATCACCCGCACCGGACCAAACCCGCGAAGCAACTCAAAAGCTTCTCTTTCTTCGGGTGTTTCTGCTGCCATTCTGGCAATGCTGCCTCCAAAACGTATTAACCATCCGGGCACCCTGAAATTCTGCACTTCGTAGGTGTGGTGGTGTTTTCTGTAAAAATCATTTAATGCCCGGTTCTGGCCAATCGCAAAAACCGGTACCAATAATATGACAAGTAGTAGGATGTTTTTCATGATGCTTTATTTTATGAAGAACTGAGGATTTGAAGATTCGAGGAACTGAGAAAAAAGGCAATTCCTCAATTCCTCAGATCCTCGATTCCTCAATTTTCAATTTTCAATTTTCAATTTTTCGATTTTTCTTTCTCCTTAAATGCCTTTGACAGTTTACCCACTTCATTCAGGTCGATATTGCCAATAAAACTCATCAGCACAAATTCTGTGTTTGGGCCTCCGGCCAAAAGCAATAATTCATTGACGACATCTCCCTTTTGCCTGGCCAGAAACTGCACGTTTTCTTTTTTACCTTCCCTTACCGTCATTAAGGTTTCGTACTCATTTCGGTTGAAAACTTTCAGTGCGTCCTCGTAAAAAGTACCCTTGGCATCGGTAGTCAAGATCCGGAGCCCTTTCAGGTTCTTAACGACTGAGAGTATAGCCTGTGCTTCCTGGTCGTCGAGCTGTAGTTCCATCTTGTTAATCATCTGTAACATCTTGCCACTGATATACACAACAGTGAAGCGTTCATCATCGACGTATTTAGAGAAGTATTTGGATATGGCATCTTCATTTGTCTGAGCTTTGGACTGAGGTACAAATCCCAGAAAGAAGAAAATGAATAGAATGGATGTTAAAAGATATTTCATGACTAATAATTGTAATTGTAGAATGGTATTAATCTGGAAGCATAGGCACCTCGCCTTCGCCGGCTTTGAATGACGGAGTTGTAATATGCTTTCACTTTTACTCTAAGTATTTTCCTATTGGTTCTGCTTTAGCTACTCCTTCCTTTGTTTTTTCTGCTCCCTTATTCAGTTTTGATGAAAGTAGCATCAGCGCGGCTTTAGTTTGTTCCAGGGCCAGTTCTGGGTCTTGTGTTTCGTATTTGCTCCAGTCTATGGCCTGGCTTTTTGATTGAAGAGGGTCTTGGTAAAACAACCACACTGCCAGCAGCACTATAGCCATTGCTGCAATTTGTATCAAAAGGTTTCTGACTGTCCGGAGCTGGATGATTTTGGTTTTACCATCAATGTTTTTTAGGAGTTTTTCTTCAAAATCATTATCCAAAGAAGCATTTTGCACATTGTTGAAATACCCCAAAAGTGGCTTGTATGGCAGGAGTTTTTCGTCCACATTTTCAGAAAGAAAATAGTCTTTGAGTCTTTGTTCTTCCTCCTGTGATGTTTCTCCTGCAAAGTATTTTTCCAATAATTCCTTCATGATATTTTGAGTTAGCAATGAGTCAAAAATAAAGTAGCCAAATTGGTTTCTTAACCGCTTGAAAATCAATTGGAAAATTTTTGCCTTTTTACTTTTGCCTTTTTACTTAATTGGTGGTTGTCAGATTCAGTTGCTCGAGCCCCTGTCGCAGACTTTGTCTGGCCCTGAAGATGTTGATTTTTACCTGGTCGAGTGTGAGGTTAAGTATAACTGCAATTTCCTGGTAACTCAAATTCTCCATTTCTCTAAGCCTGACGACCTCCTGTTGTTTTTCCGGTAGCCTGTTTATTAACTCATTCACTTTTTCAAAAACGTCATCTTCCACTACTTTTTGTAAGGGACCTGAATTCGCATCATGCAGGTCAAATCCTGCTTTTAACGGTTCCATCTTCCGGTATTTCGACCTTAATCTGTCTAAACTCAGGTTTTTCGTAACTGTGATGCACCAGGCTTCCGGATTCTCAATGTTGTCGGTTTCCTTGGTGCTGTTCCACAACTTGATGAATACTTCCTGCACGACATCGGCTGCTTCCGCCTCATGGCCAAGGATACCGAGTGAAAAACGGTAGAGCCTGTTTTTTAAAAGTCCGACAGTAGATTGTAATTCTTGCAGGTTCATTTCGTTTTCCAGACGGAGTGAAATCTTGAAGTGTTACAGAACTCTCCTTTTTTCTTTTAAAATTTCTGGTTTTCCGCTTAAACTTAGCTAATTTGAATGTGAAAGAGATAAAAAAAGGGAAAATGGATGCACTACATTTGCAGTCCTTCAGAGAAATAATGTATGGTACTCAGAAAATTCGATAAGCTCTTGTTGACTAATTTCTTTCCCCCGATGTTAGTCACTTTTTTCATAGCGCTTTTCGTGCTCATCATGCAAACGCTTTGGTTGTACATTGATGATATAGCCGGAAAGGGAGTGGGCTTTTTTCTCATGGTGGAGTTGGTTGGTTATTTGTCGGTATCCATGATACCAATGGCTTTACCGGTGGCAGTGTTGATTTCTTCGGTGATGGTTTTGGGAAACCTGGCGGAGCGCTATGAATTGTCAAGTATGAAATCGGCAGGAGTAAGTCTTTGGCGAATTATGAGGCCTTTGATGGTTGTAACATTGGGCATAGCCTTTCTTTCTTTCATCTGCTCCAATTATTTTATTCCTTATTCCAATCTAAAATTTAAATCGAGGCTGTACGACATACGCAAGCAAAAACCTACCCTGAGCATGGAGGAAAGCGTGTTCAACGACGATTTTCAGGGATTCAATATCCGCATTGGCGACAAAAAACCGGACAACAGGACAATTACGGGTGTATTGCTCTACGATGATTCTTACGATAATGAAGGCAGGTTGCATTCAGTGGTTGCCGACAGCGGCGTGATGTATGGAACTCCTGATGGAAAGTTTTTCGTGATGCATCTTTTTAACGGCAATCAGTATGTGATGCCTAAGTCGAAATTTGAGGAAGGCGTCCGGAATTACCCACTGATGAAAACCTCCTTTAAACAATGGACCAAGGTTTTTGACTTGACGGAATTCAACCTCGACCGTACCGATGAGAACCTTTTTAAGTCGCATCATACCATGCTCAGCAACCATGAGTTGCAGATGGCCATCGACTCGATAGATAAAGTAGTGGATGAACGTGTGATCTTGAATTCCGATCAGGTGGATGGTTATTTCTATTTTCTTGAAGAAGCCCGCAAACAAAGAACATTTGAAGAACAACGAAAGAAACAGGAAGAGCTTGAAAAAACAGAACAGCATGCTGAATCTGAAGAGCAAATACCAATAACTGATACCTCCGTAAGCCAGTCAGAGGCTTCAACTGAAATTGAGGCACCTGAACGCCCCATGACTGATGAAGAATTTGATCAGATTGCACCGGAGCAAGGACACGTGACAACAACTTCCACTGTTGATGCCGAGGGTTTTGACGTTCAACAGCCTATTGCAAGGCTGGACGATCCATGGCCGCAAAATATTGACCGCGACCTGAAGGAATACAGTTCTTTTGCCCTGACTTTTCCTCCGGATAAATGGCCTGACATGCTGGAGAAAGCCCGTTCCAGCGCCAAGAACATTTTTGATCAAGTGGAAACCACCTTGCTGGTAATCAATAAAACAAAGGAGACCCGTGTCAAGCATGTGTTTGAATATCATTCCAAATTCAGCATGGCAATAGCCTGTTTCATTTTCCTTTTCATCGGCGCCCCAATGGGAGCCATTGTGCGAAAAGGAGGGTTTGGTTGGCCATTACTCATTTCCATTGGCTTCTTTATGCTCTTTGTGGTCATCACCATTTTCAGTAAAAACATTGCTGAACGTTTTGTCATTGATGCAATACTGGCTGCATGGATGAATTGTCTGATCGTTTTCCCAATGGGATTAATGCTGACGTATTGGGCTTTGCGCGATGCCAACATACAGCAATTGGCAGAATATCTGAAAATCAGAATGCCGGCACCTGTGAAGAAAAACCACTAGACTTACCGATTGAAAAAAGTAAGAGAATATTCTTTGCTTTCTTGCTGCATAAGAGCAGACATTCTATGTGACTTTTTCTACTTTTCCCAATAGTTTTTTCCTTTAAAAGACTTTTCTGAATACCTTTCGCCTTTTCTTGCCGGAAAATGCCGGCTAAAGGGAGGAGGTTTTTCATCAATAACTAACTTCCAAACAATTACCAACTAAAACATAAACTTCCAAATATGAGTACCAAAACAGAATCCTGGGGCTCCAGGGTCGGCTTAATACTGGCCATGGCGGGGAATGCAGTGGGTTTGGGGAATTTTCTCCGTTTCCCTGTGCAGGCAGTTGAAAACGGCGGTGGAGCCTTTATCATTCCCTACTTAGTTTGCTTTTTGCTAATGGGAATCCCACTTCTGCTGATAGAGTGGGGTATGGGCCGTCATGGGGGGCGCTACGGAAACCACAGCACACCTTATATTCTGGATACCATGGCTCGGGGCCGTCTTTGGAAGTACATTGGTGTGTTCGGTATTTTCACCAACGTTGCTGTGGCCGCTTATTACTGCTACATTGAAAGCTGGACTATGTCCTACGTATTTCACTCCGTGGTGGGAACATTTGTTGGTATGACCCAGGGCGAAGTTGCAGGATTCTTTAATGACTATGTAGATATTGGAGTCAGTACTACCGGAATACCCTATGAAGCAGTCATCTTCTATATTTTATGTCTGGCATTGAACACCTACATTCTCTCCCGCGGATTAGCCGGAGTTGAAAAAGTGGCGAAGATTGGTATGCCTTTATTGATACTCTTCGGTGCATTCCTGGCCATACGCGGGCTTACATTAGGCACGAGCGGAGCCACACCGGAACATCCAACAGCTTCTGCATGGGATGGTCTTAATTTCCTGTGGACTCCGCAATTTGACTCACTGACCAATCCAAAAGTATGGCTTGCAGCTGCCGGACAGATATTCTTTACCTTATCTGTGGGCATGGGTACCATCCACTGCTATGCCGCTTATGTGAAGTCGAAAGAAGATATCGCACTGAATGGTGTCTCCGCTGGTTTTATGAACGAGTTTGTAGAAGTGGTTTTGGGTAGCTTAGTGGTAGTTCCTATTGCCGCTGGTTACCTTGGAATCGCATGGGTACAGGAAAATGCCAGTTTTGGTATGGCCTTCCAGACTATGCCCTATCTCTTCCAGCAATGGGGGCCAACCCTTGCAGCCGTTGCGGGGTTATTCTGGTTCGGACTGCTTTTTTTCGCCGGAATCACTTCTTCGCTGGCTATGGGTACACCCTGGATGGGATTCATGCGGGATGAATTCGGTTGGAAAACTACAAAAGGCGCCGTGACCTTTGGACTTATGGTTCTTGCGCTTGGTCTTCCCACTGTATTTTTCTACAATTATGGTGTCTTCGATGAATACGACTATTGGGCAGGCACGGTATCACTTGTTGTCTTTGCGCTATTTGAGACCATCGTTTTTGCCTGGATATTTGGCATTGATAAAGGATGGGAAGAAATTAACCTCGGTGCTGATATCAAGCTGCCTGTCATTCTTAAATACATTATGAAGTGGGTGACCCCGACTCTTTTGCTTTTCGTCTTCGTCGGTTCTTTGATAACACCAAAAGGCAATGAATGGCAAAAAGCGTTTGTAAATCTGGGTAGTGGAAATGGTTGGGAACTGGATAATAGCTCCCTGATTAAGCAATTGCAGAATGCTGGAATCAAAGAAGAAATAGCTACACTCGAAGATCCTGCAACCTTGCCCAGACTTCAGCAGGAAGCTGAAGCCCTTCGGGAATCCATTGGAACCACCACCGATTTGAAGGAAAAAGCAAAATTGGAGGTTCAGTATGAAAAGATACTTTTGAAGGTGAGTCAGGCTTCCGATCCGGAATATCTGGAGCGCCAGTATAAGAAATTAACTTACATTCCTATGGCGAGATTCCTGTTGCTCGGTCTGTTTATCGGAATTGCACTATTGGTTTACAGGGCTTACACCATCAGGGTTAAACAAGGAAGAAATACACCATGAATACATCAGCATTAATCACAATGGTTTTGGCACAGGGCATCGTCACTGTGTTTACAGTCTATTTTTTCATAAAAGTTTGGAATACTCCGGGCAAAGATGTGGATGACTTCCCTCCCGGTCCATAATCGAATGAATAGAAATGATGAATGAAATAGCCATCAGACACATCGAATGTTAGTGTCTGGTGGCTATTCCATTTTGTGCAGATAGAAAACAAAAGAAGTTAAGAATTGAGTTCCGCTCATACGGCAATCATCTCCCATAACGACGCCATTGGTTCCGAATACGGCTTTTGGAGCCCCTCCTTTAACATTCATTTCGGATACTGGAAATGGGGAATCAAGCCCTTCGACCGGGAAGCCATGTTGCTCCAAATGAATCAGCAGGTACTGCAACACCTTGATCTCCCGGCTGATAAGCCCTGTTTTGTGGTAGATGCCGGCTGCTGTCCATTTCACTCAAACTGCCCCAAATATTAACGGATACGTTTTATTGCCTAAGCGGTGGATAGTTGAAAGAACCTTTGCCTGGTTTGACAACTGTCGAAGACTATCAAGGGACTATGAGCGTAAAACCACATCTTCTGAGGCTTCATCTACCTATGTCAAATACGATTATTGGCAGCAATTCTCACTATGGATTTTTTCTAAATTGATTTGGGACGGATTTTCACAG
>CAYRDX010000097.1:0-11892 GCA_964423205.1 uncultured Saprospiraceae bacterium
AACCAATTAACCAATTAACCAATTAACCATCCTCCCCATCCCCCATCACCTCCCACTCAGCACGCCTCAAAATATCCTCCCTTTTCACCGCAATCATATCCGCAGCAATCATCTCTTCCACCAGCATCTTGACATTGTATTTAGGTTTCCAGCCCAACTTTTTCATGGCCTTGGTAGGGTCGCCGACCAGTAAATCCACTTCTGTAGGCCTGTAATAGTCTGGGTCCACAGCCACCACCGTTCGGCCCCTTTCAACCGGATAATCCGGATGGTAAGAATCAACAACCACCCCGATTTCCTCTTCATCATTGCCGTTAAACTCCAGTTCCACACCCACTTCCCGGAAGGCCATTCTGGTAAACTCACGAACTGAGGTAGTCTCACCAGTGGCGATGACAAAGTCTTCGGGTTTGTCCTGTTGCAACATCAACCACATGGCTTCAATATAGTCCTTGGCATGGCCCCAGTCGCGGCGGGCATCGAGATTGCCGAGGTACAGTTTCTGCTGCATGCCTTGAGCTATCCTCGCCACTGCCCTTGTTATTTTTCGGGTAACGAAGGTCTCGCCGCGAATGGGACTTTCATGATTGAATAGAATGCCGTTGCAGGCATACATATCATAAGCCTCCCTGTAGTTCACGGTTATCCAGTACCCATACATTTTGGCTACGCCGTAAGGTGAGCGCGGGTAAAAAGGTGTGGTTTCCTTCTGCGGGATTTCCTGCACCAGGCCATACAATTCAGAAGTGGATGCCTGGTAAATCCTCGTCTTTTGGGTCATACACAACAGTCTGACTGCCTCCAATATCCTCAGTGTGCCGAGTGCATCCACATTGGCTGTGTATTCCGGTGTTTCAAAACTCACCTGCACATGTGACTGTGCCCCGAGGTTGTATATCTCATCCGGCTGCACCTGCTGTATGATGCGTATGATATTGGTACTGTCCGTCAGGTCACCATAATGCATGATGAAATTCCGGTTCGATACATGCGGGTCCTGATACAGGTGATCCACCCTCTGTGTATTAAAAGAAGAACTTCGGCGTTTGATGCCATGGACTACATATCCTTTCTTAATCAGAAACTCGGCGAGGTATGCTCCATCCTGCCCTGTTATGCCGGTTATTAGTGCGGTCTTATTCATTGGTGAATTGGTGAATTGGTGAATTGGTTAATGGTATAAGATTCTATCATTCGAAATTATGGATGTACCAGGAAAAGGGTGTGCACTGCCAAAAATTCTTAGTTCATTTCCCCTAAAATAGGGGTCAAATTCTCACCTACTCATATCCTCAATCCTAAACACTGAATCTTTATAGTTCATTAATCAATGCGATAATTTCATCTAAATAATCCTTTGCAGCAGATAGCAACGGCTTAACATCTTCTTCGCTGAGGTTCGATAAATAATCATAATCCCCTGTTTGTCTCAGCTCAAATAATTTGGTATAAAGTTTACCGGATTTACTTGATACAATGCCTGGTTTTATAAAATGCATTCCTAAAAGATGGATAACACCTCGGTGTGTTTGAGTTGAATATTTGTTTTTTATCAATAGGGCACTGGTTGTGTAGAAACAAGCATAGTAAAGCCTATTGGCTACCGCGTTCCAGTACCCAAGAGCAGCAATGCCGTAGGCTTCTGTTAAGGTATCTTTTGCCTTCTGAATTTGAACAGATACCATTGCGCTTCTTTCATCTTCACTCAGACTCATATCACTATTCCATCTTTTTCTACATTTTTATAAAACGGAGTAAATATTCGTCTTTGCCATTCAGCTTCAGTGTATAGTTTTACAGAAAAATGCTCATCCAACTGCCATCCCAACTCATACAATGGATAGGCAATAATATCGAAGTCGCCAGGTTCAACCTTTTTTTTGTCAAGGATTATCAAAATATCCCAATCCGAACCAGGCCTATCATCACCTCTCGCACGGGACCCATAAAGAATGACTCTTGCCTTTGGAGCTACAAGTTCCAACTTATGTTTAACAGAATTTAGGATATTTTCTTTTGACTTATTCACAATCACAAAGTTAGTGGTTTTACGGTTATATGGTGTAACGGTGTTGCGGTGTAGCGGTGTAGCGGTGTAGCGGTGTTGCGGTGTTGCGGTGTAGCGGTACACCCCGAAGGGGCAAGCCGGGGAAACTTTATTGGGTTCTTTTATCTCCTTAACAACCTGCATCCTACAGCCTCTTTTTGTCATCCTGGAAGGATCTGCTCCTGGTTATTTGGCCTGCCCCTTTGGGGTTATTTGGTTAAACTGCCCACCGCCTGCTGCGCACTGCCTACTGGTATTAACCGCGAAGTCTGCAGAACCGCTGATTTGCTTCTTGCTTTTTGCTTCATCCTTAACGTAAATCATGAAAATAATTCCGTGAAAATCCACCCAATCCGTATCATCCGCGTTCCCATAATTTTGTACGCAAAGTCCTCAACGCTTGATTGCTCACCAGGATATCATCCCTTTTCAATCAGATTTTCTATCGTAAAAATGAAGTCTTTAGCTTCAGGAAGCATTTCAAGAAGGATCTCCTTGTTGAAAATGGCAAAGTCGTCATAATCGCCAGTCATTCTATCGCTGAATAGTTGGGAATAGAACCTTGAATATTTGGCTGGCAAAATACCGGTAACTGAAAAGTGAAGCCCCAGCATGTGTTTGACTCCTGCATGCGTGCGAGCATCAATTTTATTTTTCACCAAAAGTGCCGAAACCGCATAATAACAAGCATAATACAACCGGTTTACCGCGGCATTGTAGAAAAGCTTGTCTATCAGCACTTCAGCTTCAAGAAGTGCATCTTTTGCTCTTTGTAAACGAAATGTAACTAAAGCTTCCACACTTTTTTTGTCAAGCCTGTCTTTCATAACAAAATGCCATCGTTACTAACATTGATGTAAAAAGGTGTCTTGAAAGGTCTTTCAGTCCATTCTTTTTTAGTCTTTACTATCGGGCTTATAAAGACACCGGTTTCAAGTTCCAATTCAAACAGGGGATAAGTAATATCTTGTTTTTCCGAATAGGAGAGAATTTCCCTGTCTATCAGCACCAGAATATCAATATCTGATTCTTTAGCCGCATCACCCCTTGCTTCGGAACCAAACAATATGATTTCAGCATCCGGTTCTACATTTCTGATAGTTTCCACTATTTTTTTAACAACACTTTTACGCTGCATCAGCAATCATTTAAGTCCTAATTTCTTATAATATTGGAAATAAGTATAACGCAACTGGTGGTTAATAGGTTATTGGAAATTCGCTTTTTGTTTTTGGGGTGTAGGGTACAAGGTACAAGGTTCTGCAGCGAAGCGGGACAACGGTACAACGGTGCAACGGGATACCCCAAAGGGGCAAGCCGGGGGAAAGCGTGATTGGGTTCTTTTGTGATATCAACAACCTGAATCCGATTGCAATTTTTTGTCATCCTGTAAGGATCTGCTTCTGGTTATTTGGTTAACTGGTTAAAGGTTAATTGGTTATACTCAGCCCACCGCCCTGTGCCTGCAGCCTACAGTTATTAACCGATAATGACGCAAAACCGCTAAAATTCATTAAACCTCTTTGCGCCTTCGCGCTCTTCGTGGTTAAAGATTAACCGCTAATGACGCAAAACCGCTAACTAGCTTCTTGCTAAACGTAAATCAGGAAAAGAAATCCGTGAAAATCTTCCCAATCCGTGTCATCCGCGTTCCTATCTTTTAACCGCTAATGACGCGAAGGCGCGAAAGGTGTGTAATTGTTTAACTGTTTAATCGTTTAGTGCTTGTCTCGCCCTGAAATATGATGACAAGATGAAATTACAATTAATCATTCTGACGGGTGGAAATATAGGTTTCAACCTGGACGATAAAATACTTCATATCTTCAAGCATAAGAGTTATATCGGAGTTGCGAGGCAAGGGTTTGAGTTCGTAATCTGCATCGTTGCGCCGGTCAAAAGCGATGCGTAACATTCCAAACAGAGATGGCTCCAGATGACCGGTTTTTATGAAATACTTATTGAACCAGCCCTGTAGCTGGCCATGCTTTGAAGTTTCAAAATTTTCAAGTAAGGCTAATGCCAGCACAGCGTAAAACATACCATAATAAATCCGGTTTATCGCAGTACTGAAATCGCCGCTTTCAATAAGGCGTTCGACACTTCGAACGGTTTCGTTTGCTTGTTCCAGCCTGCGAAAGATAAGTTGACGGCGTTGCTCCGGGTCAATCATGCATAAATACCTTTGGTAATAGCTTTCTGGAAAATAGGCTGTGCCCCCCGCAACGTGTGTAAGAGCTCACCTTCTGTAATGACGAGGGTCTGAGTTAATATGTCGAAATCACTCTCGAGACGATACATCTCCTGACGGATTTCCGTTTCCATATCGAAATCATATAGGCCTTTGCCCCGAACGACGACAACAAAATCCCAATCCGACCAAGGTTTGGGATTTCCCCATGCCCGGCTTCCAAACAGAATAACTTCTTTTATTTTATCCCCGAATTTTTTTTGTAAGCGCTGTTTGGCTTCTCTCAGGATATTATCTCGTTTTTTCATGAAAACGGAAGGACAATTTTTACAAAAATACTAAAGTTGTTGTTTGTTGTTTGTTGTTTGTTGAGGATTTGAGGATACGAGGATTTGAGGAGTTGTCAACATTTGCCAACTGCCAATTGCTTCCTTTTTTGTCATCCTTGAAGGATCTGTTCTGTTGTGATTGGTTATATGGTTAACTGGTTATTTGGTTAATCGCTTGATTGTTAGGTTGTTATATTGTTATTTTTGCAACTCAAAACACGAATTGAAACGAATTATTCGAATTCACACAAAAACAACGAACCACAAGCCACCAGCTACCAGCTGCCAGCTACCAGCCACCCATTCTCTCAATTCTCAATTTCTAAAGTCTCTTTGATTACCAGAAACATTTTTTCCGCCAATTGCTTCCTGTCAAAATCTTCAGCCAGTTTCAGGCAGCCATGCTGTGAGGCTTTGTACAGATTTTTATCGGAATACAATTTATGTAATTTGGCAAGGAAATCTTCTTTGTTCTCCGGCTCAAAGCACAAGCCTGCGCCATATTCCTCAATCAATGCCTTTGCTTCACCCTCTACACCGAGTAATATCGGTCTTTGCAGTGCTGCATTTTCAAATATCTTGGACGGAAGTACTGTTTTGAATGTGTCTGATTTTTTGAGGTTAACCAGAGCGACATCAGATAATTGTATGTATTCAGCGATATCACTTTTTGGAACGGGCGGCAGCAAGGTGGCATTATCCAGGGACAAACTATTCTTGAGTTCTGAAAGTCTATCCTTTGCAGCGCCATCTCCAATAAACAGGAGGTGAACATCATCAGGTAACTGAGGGGCGCATCCAAGGATGAAATCCAAACCATGCGCCATACCATGTGTCCCGATGTAGGCTACTATAAATTTATCTTTAAGATTGAGCTCGTGTTTTAAGCCATTATCAGCATTAACAGGAGACACTGATTCTATATGTACGCCGTTTTTGACGACTTCAATTTTGTCGAGATTAATTCCTCGTCCGACAAGGTTGGTCTTGAAAGAATCAGTGACTACTATTACCTTTTTGGCACTTCTGTAAAGCCTTAGCTCAAGTTTTTCAAGCAGCCAGATAAGCCATCCATCTTTCATGGCATCAACAGCTTTGATGGATTCTGGCCATAGATCCCTTACTTCCATGATCCATGGCTTTTTTTTTATGAGAGCTAGAGCATATCCTGAAACAGCTGTGAAAAATTGTGGGGATGTAGCTATGATTATGTCCGTTTTAAAAAAGAGGCCAGCTAAAAAAGAACTCACAGCATAACTGACATAATCTAATATCCTTTTAAATACGCCCTGGTTTGAACTGATATAGGTCCATACGCGGATGACGTTAATTCCATCTACTACTTCTTTTTGCCATAACTTGTTTCGGTATCCTTCATAGACCTTTCCCTGTGGGAAATTGGGTACACAAGTTATAACCGTTATGTCGGCCCCTTTTTTTACCCATTCTACACAATGTTCATAAGTTCTGTTAGCTGGTGCATTGACTTCCGGAGGAAAATTATCGCTTAGAAAAAGTATTTTCATACTGTTATCACTGTTCTAAGGCTATCCCTGAAATGTACTATTGCCACAGTGCCGGTTTTCGTATGATTGAATTGTTCTCCAAAGGAATAACCATCTAATTCAACGCGGATGGCGCCCTCAAAACTCAGCTTACCCAATTCGGAATGCAATGATGTTCCTTCTTGTGAAACAGTCAAGTCCGGATGAAAGTGAAAATGAGCAGTGGCTTCCAGTTTAGGCGGATTTATGGTGTCTGATATTTCAATATTGGTTTCCTTAATATACCAGGTACGGGTATGGATGATTTCTTTGTTGCTATAAGCCCTACAAGAAGCAGTTACTTTTTCCGTTTTATCTATCGATATAAATGCTGCTGCTCTTCTTCCAACACGGAAAGCCCCCCAGATTTCTGATTGCTCCTGATTGCTCACCATCGCCGTATTGTGTGATGCAGTGGAACGCTCTTCGATTCTTTGTGAATTATTTTCATAGGTACTGGTCCCGGTATCAGTAATAAAAGGTTTATTGTTGTTGTACAGGCAAAAACTCAGCATATCACAATGGGCATGACCGGGAATATAATCCGGTCCTATCTGGCCAGCATCGAGTATCAGCTCATAATTTCCTTTGTCAAAACGCCGGTAGCCGCTTTCTCCCAACTTCACTTCCTCCAAGGGAACATTTAGTTTATCTGCGTATTGAAATAGTTGGCTGCTTTCTGGTGCAATTCCTTTCGTTGCATCATTAAACAAGGGGTTATCTCCATTGCTGAATGTCATTTGCTTCAACCAGCCCAGCATGTTGGATGCTTTACTTTGAAGCAAGTCGAGTAACTCTCCATTTTCTTCGGCAGGATTTGACTGAAGCAGGTTGATGCAGTCCAAAACCCGGTAAAGCATCAATTGGTGGTACATGGGGCTTAGTTCGAAATGACCTCCGTCCGGAAGAATCTGTTCCTTTAGTTCGGCTGTGAGTATTTTGTTGGTAAGCACCTTGAATTTACCTTCCCGGAAGTAAACGGAACTGAATAGCAATGCAAACCCGTTCTCCAGCAAATGATTCCCAAGCAGGTGATATTCCGGTGATTTAGACAGTGAAAGGATTTGTGCAAACAAAGCCCTGTCAATTAACGGATCACTGATATTATGCTTTGCCAGGAATTTTATCCAGTTAATTATCCGTAAGGAAACAGGGTAGGGCTCCAGGCCATCTTTTATGGTAGGGATTTGACCAATGAAATCGTGTATGAACTTAAGCCCGGTTTCTTTTTCCAATCCTTCCTGTTCGAGGAATTCAAAATAGTTCAGATTGTAGATCCATAATTTGCCGTGACCTGAATAATTCCAGTTTATGGTAGTTCCAAAATCGTGTTCCAGGTTAAGAAACCGGAAGCGGTTTTCTCCAAGCCATTTTTCCGGACTTAGAATGGAAGCTGTGAGTTTTAGTTGGTTTACAGGTGGAATACGCTCCGGAATGCTGAGTTGATATCCCGTCCATTTTTTCCATAAGCCTCTTAAACGGTAATATATCTGATACCTGATCTGTATCCATTTCAGGTATTTGATGGTGTGGTAGTATAAAATTAGTTTCCTGATGAAATGTATTTTACCACTAAGGCACTAAGGGCACTAAGATTTATGTGTTTTACCACTAAGACATTGAGGGCACTAAGAATTATGTATTTTACCACTAAGGCACTGAGTTCACTAAGAATTATATTTTTACCACTAAGACACTTAGAACACTGAGATTGCTAAGTGCTCTTAGTGTCTTAGTGGTGAATCAAAATAAAATCTTATTGTTTTGGTAGGCTGGCAAACAGGGGGGTAACCAAAGGAATCAAGCCTCCTTTAGTGATGTTTTCACAATTGAAGTTGATGAGTAACCCTTTTGGTTTATTCATGAGTTTGAGGTAAGTCAGCAATTGAGCGTTAAATACCGGCAACATGAATTCTACTGATTTAAGCTCCACTACAATGAGGTCTTCAACAAGGATATCAACTCTGAAATCAATGCCAAGTTCTTTCCCTTTATACCATACAGGCACGGCAACCTGAGTAGCCAACTGTAATTTTTTTGATTTTAGTTCTTCTGCCAGGCAGAATTCATACACGGACTCCAATAACCCAGGGCCTAATTCTCTATGCACTTCAATAGCACAACCGACTATCTTATAGGCTAAGTCGTTGATATATGTTTGAGTCATTTTCTTTTTACCACTAAGACACTTAGTACACAAAGGTGATAAGTTAATCTTAGTGTCCTTATTGCCTTAGTGGTGTAAAAATATCCACCGGCCCTCCTTCAATGACTGCACAGCAGCAATAACAGCTCTTGAAGTGTTCATGATTTCCTCATAAGGGATAATAGCAGGCCCGCCGGTTTTGATGCGATCGAGGAACAAACGAAATTGCTCCTTATGTCCTTTGTCCTGCGAACGGCTCATTCCCGATTTTTTGAAGCCATAATATTTAGACTTCCGGAAGTTGTCAATCACCATCGTGCGGTTTTGACTGTAAATTTCTATCCGCTCTTTGGAATAAGCCTTGCTGCCGTTGGCAAAATAGTTGATAACCCCCTGACTACCGTTTTGATAACGTAGTAAGATGCTGGCATTGTCCGTATTGTCTGCCTCATTCGGACCCAGAGCATTCATCACCACACTTTCCACCAGGCTGCCAGACAGGTAAGTGATTAAATCTATCAGGTGACAAGCCTCGCCAATGATGCGCCCTCCACCGCTTTCCATGTCGTGTATCCACATCTCAGGTGGAATATACCCTGCATTCATGGTCGCAATGACGTTAATGGGTGAATTACCAGCCCCCAACTGCTTTTTAGCATCCATGGCAAAAGGAGAAAAGCGCCGGTTAAAACCCACCGTCAGCGAGGTACTGGCTTTCTGATACACGGCACCAATGTCCTCGAGTTCCTCAAAAGTCAGTGCCAGTGGCTTTTCCACAAAAACATGCTTTCCCGCCTGCAGGGCTTCCATGACCTGCCTTGAATGTTGGCCGTGGCGGGTAGTGATCAATACTGTATCCACTTCCGGATCTGCCAGTACCTGCTGATAATCTGTGGTGGAATGAGAGATACCGTATTTTTTGGCAGTAAGGGTACCGGACAAACCTTTAGCGCTTGCTATGTATTTCATATCGGCGCCCAGTTTCTTTAAGACCGGTACTATTACTGCCCTTGTAAAATTGCCGGAACCAATGATGCCCAGTACAGCCTTTTGCCCTTGGAAATTCTTGGATGCTACCTGAACTACCGGATTGTTGTTAGCATCAGTGACATCATATTTCAGGATGGAGGCTATGGACCGGCTGCTACTGATATTGCCATATATCTTTTGAAACTCTGAAAAGGCTACAACTTCACTGATCATAGATTCCACTTTCAGACTCCCGGCCTTCATCGCAGCCAACACCGCTTCAAAATTTCTTTTTTCCGTCCAACGCACATAATGCAAAGGATAATCCTGCCCCTTTTGTTCATAAGCTTCATCGTAACGGCCCGGCCCGTAGGAACAGCTAACCTGGAATGTCAGCTCCTTTTCGTAGAAGTCAGAACGCTGTATGTCGAGACCGATGACTCCCACCAATACGATGCGCCCCCTTTTGCGGCTCATTTTGGCGGCCTGCGAAATCACCTCGTTGCTTTTGGTAGAAGCAGTTATCAGTACGGCATCGGCACCTGTTCCAACCGTTTGTTCCAACACCAGGTTGACGACATCTGTACCATCGCCGACACAAAATGCCTGCACGCCAAATGATTTGGCCAGTTCCACCTTTTCTGTATCAAAATCCAGCCCTAAAACCTGACAGCCATTTGCTTTCAGCAACTGCACCGCCATCAGTCCAATCAGACCAAGGCCAGTAACCACCACGGTTTCACCAAAAGTGGGATGGAGCAGTCTGATGCCTTGCAGGGCAATAGCTCCTATGACTGTAAACGATGCCTCCTCATAACTCAATCCATCCGGTATTTTAGCAACCAGGTTTTTAGGCACGGAAACCACCTCCGCATGGTGGCCATTGGATACCACCCTGTCGCCAATTTTGAATTCTGATACTCCTGTACCCACACCAATGACCTCTCCTGCATTGCAGTAACCCAATGGCAATGGCTCTCCCAACTTGCGGAATACCGCTTCCAGGGTTGGCCTGAGACCGTCCGACTGTATTTTTTCCAGCACCTGCTTCACCTTCTCAGGCTGCTGCCTCGCTTTTTCTATGAAATTGGCTTTGCCAAACTCCACCAGCATGCGCTCTGTACCCAGCGATACCAGTGAGCAGTGCGTACGTATCAATACCTGCCCTGCTTTTACCTGGGGAGCCGGTAATTCTATCAGGCTTGTTTCGCCGGACTTTAAATCTTGTATAATCTGCTTCATGATTTTATAACCGCTAAGGCACAAAGGATATTTTTTACCACTAAGACACTTAGAGCACTTAGAAACCAATTAGCTTAGAGTCTATGTGTTTATTGTTTTTTTATCATTAAACCACTTAGCTTTTACCACTTAGCTTTTATCACTTAGTGCACTTAGAAACCAATTGACTTAGTGAACTTAGTGCCTTAGTGGTAATCTAAATCTTAGTGCCTTAGTGCCTTAGTGGTGAAAAAAGTTCCTTAGTGGTTAAAAATTTTTATCAACACCTCCACTATCCGCTCAGCCGCATGCCCATCCCACAACTCCGGAATGCCGCCTTTTTTCCATTGGCCTGAGAATAATTTTTGCAAAGCAGGAGCGATAGCCTTTGGGTCGGTGCCTATCAGTTCATTTGTACCGATTGTCACCGTTTCTGGCCTTTCTGTATTATCGCGGAGTGTGATGCACGGCACACCCATCACAGTGGTTTCTTCGGTGATGCCGCCGGAGTCGGTAATCACGCATTTGGAGTGTTCCACGAGGTAGTTGAATTCCAGGTAACCCAGTGGTTCAAGGGTAAACAGATTGGGCGCCGAAATGCCCAGTTCTTTGAAAATTATAGCTGTGCGCGGGTGAATGGGAAAAATAATGGGCAGGCCTCTTGCATTGGAGGTGATTTCATGGATAAGCTGGCGCAATTTTTCTGCCTGATCAACATTGGCAGGACGGTGAAGGGTCATCACTAGGTATTCGCGCTTCTTTAGGTTTAATTTATCCCAAATGGGAGGTTTTTGAAAACGGGTCTGTTGCTTTAGAAGCGTGTCAATCATGGTGTTGCCGACAAAAAAAATGCTATTGTCGGCTACTCCGGTCTTGCGCAGATTTTCATTGGCAGTATGGGAAGTTGTGAAGAAATAATCCGTTATGCTGTCGGTCACCATACGGTTGATTTCTTCCGGCATGCTCAGGTCAAATGAACGGATGCCCGCTTCGACATGGGCTACTTTCATCTGTTTCTTTTTCGCCACAACCGAACAAGCCATGGTAGAAGTCACATCACCCACCACCAGACAAATATCGGCAGGTTTCTCATTCAATACACGCTCATATCCAATCATTATGGCGGCAGTTTGTTCTGCCTGTGTACCACCACCAGCCCCTAAATTGATGTCTGGTTCAGGAATACCTAACTGGGTGAAAAAATTGTCACTCATATTCTTGTCGTAATGCTGACCGGTATGTATCAAACGGTACTCGATACAATTCCCATTGTCGCTATAGCATTGTATAGCGTCGATAATGGGAGCGATTTTCATGAAGTTGGGGCGGGCGCCGGCGATGATGTCGAGGAACATTGGTTAATTGGTTAATTGGTTAATTGGTTAGTTGTTTGTCTTGTCCTGAAATAGGTTGACAAAAAAACCTAAATCAGATATGACAAATCA
>CAYRDX010000098.1:0-11449 GCA_964423205.1 uncultured Saprospiraceae bacterium
TGTAAAATTCCAGCCGGACTATCTTTAACCTGTAAAGTTTTTTCAGGACGACACACATCATCCCTCATCCCTCATATCTCATCCCTCATCCCTCATCCCTCATATCTCATATCTCATCCCTCATATCTCATATCTCATCCCTCTCAATGATTCCTCATATCCGTGCCCCAGGCTAGCTTATTGCGGAGCGTTTCGAGAAAACTGATGTCCATGACCTGAACGATACTGATTTGGTAATCACCTTTTCGCAGCGTAAGCTCATGTTCAGATGTTATGACCTCATGCCTCGAATCAAGAGTACACAAAAAGCGGGATGCCCTGCCTTCCACTTTGAATGAAACGATGGAGGAATCGGGAATAACCAATGGCCGGACGTTGAGGTTATGTGGAGCTACAGGCGTGATTACAAAGTTGTTTGAGTTTGGAAAAACGATGGGCCCCCCGCAACTGAGTGAGTAACCTGTAGAGCCGGTCGCAGTACAAAGAATGATTCCATCAGCCCAATAGGAATTCAAATACTCACCATTTAAGAAGGCGTGAATGGTTATCATCGAAGAGTTTTCACTTTTCGATATGGCAAAGTCATTCAATGCCATGGGGGCGTTTCCAAATAAGGGAGGATTGGACTCAAGGCATATAGTATTCCGGCGTGTAACAGTGTATTCTTTTTTGGCAATGAGGTTAATGGCTTGCCGGATGCTACTTTTGCCAATTGTAGCCAGAAATCCAAGTCTGCCCAGGTTTATTCCCAATATTGGAATGTCGCTGCCCCGGACCAAGGTGGATGCAGACAATATGGTACCATCACCTCCCAGTGTAATCACCAACTCGACATTTTTTTGGAGCAGGTCATCGTGGGTGTTAAAATAAGGGGGAGGCTTTTTAAACTTGATGGCGCCATTCATTTCCTGGAGATAGGGCTGATACACCATTGGTATAATTCCTTTTTCATTCAGAGTATCGAAAAGTACCTGCACGTAAGGAATATCATCTGACTTGAGATAACCGCTGTAAACTGCTATTTGCATAGGTTGGGTTGTGTGTTATGCCCGGAAACATGACATCTGAACTCAAAAAGAAAAGGTCCAATGTAAGAAAAAACCGTATTGGTTAAGGTGATTGCGGCTAACTTCGAAGTTAAAAACTTTGTTGTAGTACAAAACGAGGTCTATGCCCAGAGTCGTACCCCACAACAATTCATTGCTGAGCGAATTACCCGTTTTGTAGTCTGGATTATTGACGTACCCAACTTCGTTCCGGCCGGTCAGATACATCCTGATGGGCATTTCTTTAAGAGCTTTTATCAACATCAGGTCACCCCAGAAGATTTTTTTATCCAATAGTCTATAACGCAAGCCACTCTTCAGATAGGCGTAATCCATACCGTCAATTACAAACAGTTCATAGCCACGGATATAGTCGAGCAGGTACCCAAGCGCAGCGCTGTTGTAATAAGGTTGTTTTTGGCGTATCAAATGGGCTTTGGCTTTGCTGTTCAGCTCCAGACTCCACTTAGGTGTTAGGGTAAAATACTGCTTCAGAGCGCCGTGCACCTCCAGACTATTGATGTCATCAAAAACGCCAAAACCTTTTTTAGTGCCTCCGGCAATGATTTGATACCCCCTCATAGGGTAGGGCTTCATATCTCTTTTGTCGAAGTTGAATACGTATTTCAGCTCCATAAACCGCTGATGCCTTCCCGATAAAAAGAAATCGGGATTCAGCTCTGTTAAAACAGTTTCATGAATATAGTTGTGATGGTACTGTAGGTCCCATCGGTGGTAGAGGTCGAGTCCTCTGCGCCACAAAACACCAACGCCGGCTCTGAAGCGTTTCAGCAAAGTACGGTCAGCGTCAATGTTGTAAAGGAGTTCATTGTTTTGGGTAGTGTAACCAATTTCCTTTTCGTAAGTGTTGAGCAAATTGATGTTGAGGCCAAAAGAACGGTATTTATTGAAATAGGGCAGGGTATAGTCCAGTTCGTATTTTCTGGAAAATCCAAACTGATACACCATTTTCAATTCATCGTTCCTGCCAGTTGCATTGGTATGGTAAAAACGGACACCCAGGTTAAGCCTTTGCAGTGAGGCATTGTAGGTTTCCCACCAGACGTTGAAGTTTCGGTCGGCCAATTCCAAAATGGGGAAAGGGTAGATGTACCAACTTTCCGTCACAGTGATATGGAGTGAAACAATGTTGGTGGAAGCATCCCAGGACGTAAAATTGAATCGGGCAAAAGAGAAAAGGCCGGTGTTCAGTAGCTTGTACTGATTTTTCTCCAGGCGAATGGTTATATCGGAAATGAGGAAAGAGTCGCCGAAGGTGAAATCCAGTTCCCTCAGGATGACATCTGTTTTGGTTCGGTTGTTCCCACTAACGGTTATGTTTTCAATGGTGACAAAGGCTGGAGATTCTTCGGTAAAAGCTTCAATTGTGGAACCATTCTGGCAAAAGGAAACTTGAGGTAATGAAAACATTACCAAAATTGGTAGGAGGAGGTAATGGCCCAACGCCCTGGCAGTGTTTACTATTTTTACCTTTTGGTTCACGAGCTGCGAAGATACTTCTTTCAAGTGGTTCAATTGGCTACATTTGCCTCACTGTCAATTCAAAGGTGTCCACGGCAAACATTGAAATCTGCTCTGGCAGTAATAAAGATATACACGTGTTTCAGGATCCACTTATTCGATTTCTTCTGTTGCCTTTTTCATTGCTTTACGGACTGGGGGTAAGCATTCGCAATTTTCTATACCGCAAGAACCTGCTGCTCAGTGTAGAGTTCAACATCCCTGTCATATCGGTTGGCAACTTATCCATCGGAGGTGCAGGGAAGTCACCGCACATCGAATATCTCGTTCGATTATTGAATAGTCACCTGAATATTGCTGTGTTAAGCCGGGGCTACAGACGCAAAACACAGGATTTTCAACATGCAGTACCTCAGAGTACGGTTTACGATATTGGTGATGAGCCACTGATGTTTTTCCGAAAATTCCCTGATATACTGGTTGCAGTCAGTGAAAGCCGGGCCCTTGGCATCCCTCAGATTTTGAAGCACAGTGCAGAGGTACAGGTTGTTTTGCTGGATGATGCTTTTCAACATCTTTCAGTGAAACCCGGGCTAAATATCTTACTGACTGATTATCACCTGCCTTTTACCCGGGATATACTGTTGCCCTCCGGACGACTGAGAGAGTGGAGGTCTGCTTATCAAAGAGCCCAATTTATCATTGTAACAAAATGTCCGGATGAACTTCCGACCAAAGAGAGAGAGGCATTAGTCCGTGAAATAAATCCTTTTCCCTCCCAACTGGTCTTCTTTTCCGCTTACCGGTACCTGAAGCCATACTATATCCTAAATCCAAACTATCGGATTGAGTTGACCGAAGAGGTAGAAGTTCTGTTGGTTTGTGCTATCGCAAATACGAAATATCTTCTGGAGTATTTGGAAAACCAGGTTCATGGAGTGAGAGTGCTCGAATATGAGGACCACCATTATTTTGAAGAAACTGATTTGGAGGAAATGGAGCGGCGGTTCAAGGCAATTACTTATCCCAAAAGATTAATACTAACCACGGAAAAGGATGCAGTTAGGCTGGAATTGCACCGTCAATGGCTCATCGATAAGCAATTACCGGTGGTAGTGCTACCTGTTGAAGTTTATTTCCACGGAGATGATGCCCAGCGTTTTGACCAGGCAGTCAGGGAATTTTTATTGGATTTCAAAGTCTGAATGAGGATATGAAAATGGGAGGATAGGAGGATCGTCATCTAATGATCCTCCCATCCTCTTATACCCTAAAAGGCAGGGCTGATTGGTTCTGTTTTATAAGGGTTTTTTGATTTCAGATTTAAGATATCAGACGTATCCCGATAGCTATCGGGATTTGATTTTTCGGGACGCAAACGGCCGGTTCTTGTCTCGGAAAATCAAAAATCTGATATCGTCAATCATATATCGTCAATCAAAAACCAGTCAAAAACCAGAACCAATCAACCCTGCCCAAAAGGTTATGCTCCCAACTCTTCAGCAAGTTTAATATCCTCTACCTTGGCTAATTTTCCTACGCTTTTAGCTACGAGCATGGAGACAGTGGCATCACTGGTCACGTTGGCTATGGTTCGGCACATGTCCAGTGGGCGGTCCACTGCGAAAATGAGCGCCAACCCAGCTTCTGGCACTCCTGCTTGTGCCAACACGATTACCAGGGTTACCATTCCGGCACCCGGTACAGCGGCGGCACCAATGGAGGCAAGAGTTGCCGTTAGAATGATTCCCAATTGAGTACCTAAGTCGAGTTCCATCCCAAAAGCCTGAGCGATGAATACGGCAGCAACCGCCTGATAAAGAGCTGTACCGTCCATATTGACTGTTGCGCCTACCGGCAAAACGAAACTCGCTACCTCTTCATCCACTCCAAGGTGGTCTTTAGCGCGTTCCATGGTCACGGGCAGTGTGGCCGCACTGGAACTGGTGCTGAACGCAACGAGTTGGGCAGGTGCCATGCCTCGGAAGAAAAAGCCGATATTTCTTCTGGCGAATAATTTAACCAGGGTTGGATAAAAGAACAAAATGATGATGGCCAATCCAATCAATACAGACGCGGAATAGCCAAGTAGTGCTTTAAAAAGGTCCACATTGGGCATTTCTACAATCAGTGCGGCAAGCAGTGCAAATACACCATAAGGGGCACTCAGCATGATCAAATCAATCATTTTCAAAATGACCTCATTGGCCCCATTAAAAAATTGCTTAACGGGCTGTGCTAAATCTGCAGGAATGAGAACCATGCCTATACCAAAGAAAATGACAAAGAAGATTACCTGAAGCATGTTCCCGTTGGAAGTGGTGGCGCCAAATATGTTATCGGGAACAATATCGACGATAGGCTGCAAAGGCCCCATTTCCTTTTGTGCCTCAGCTTGGGCTATCTTATCAGCAGCATTACCGCCAAATTTTTCCATCATCTCAGTCCTGGTCTCCTCCTTCAGAAAAGTTCCCGGTTTAATGATGTTGACCACAACCAGACCTACAGAAATGGCAAAGGCGGTGGTGAAAATATATAGCGCAAAAGTCCTGCCTCCAATCACAGAAAGGCTGCTCAGGTCTTTCATATCGGACACACCCTTAATCAGAGAAGTGATGATGAGTGGTATGGCTATCAGCTTGAGCAGATTGATAAAAATGGTTCCAATTGGTTTTATCCAGTCTGTGACTGGTTTTTCCCAACCCATGGCTGCGGCAAGCAGCCCAAATAAAACGCCTAAAAGAATGCCGAGCAGAATTTGCCAGTGAAGCGCCAACTTTCGCATAATGATGCATTGTGCCGCCGAAGGAAACCGTGGAGTGTCATGACCATAACTCTGGGTTAGTCATAATCGGTGAGAGGCTCCGGAATGTTCCAGGGAACGGAGTGGTGAAATGATGTTTAGTAAAAAGGCAACCCCGAAGGGGCAAAAAGGCAAAATGAAATTGGAAATTGGACCCCGAGTGCTCGGGGGAAATTGGAAAATAACCAAGCCCCAGCAACCAACTGCCAACTGCCCACTGCCAACCCCGAAGGGGCAAGCAGCCAACCGCCAACCCCGAAGGGGCAAGCAGCCAACCGCCAACAGCCAACTGATTTTCAAGTGTTTAAGAAAAAATTTTGGCAACTTTATTTTTGACTCATTACTTAGGAACGCTGTGTCCGGAAAAGGACGGTCAAAGGAAAGTAAATCAATTCATCCGTGCAATAGCCGTTACAGGGGATGGCCAAAATAATTTTGTGGAAACTCCATTCATAAACAACTGTGTTCGGGAGGATGACTTGTCACCTATAATTGTTCTGAAATTCGAATCAATAGCATTTCTTTTATTGGTCTTTGGTTTCCACATTGCCAAGTTTGCCGACACCATTAGCCACCAGCATGGAAACAGCTGCATCGCCACTGATATTCACAATAGTCCGACACATATCCAAAGGCCTGTCAACAGCGACAATCAGTCCCAGACCAGCTTCCGGAATTCCAGCCTGCCCCAAGACAATCACCAATAAAATCAATCCGGAACTGGGTGTCCCCGATGCGCCTATCGACGATAATACTGCAGTTAACAGGATTCCCAGTTGCGTTGCCAGGCTTAATTCTATGCCAAAAGCCTGTGCGATAAACACTGCCGCAAGAGCCTGATGCAACGCCGTTCCGTCCATGTTCAGTGTTACGCCTATGGGCATGACAAAGCTGCTTACTTCCTCATCAACTCCGAGGTTTTTCTGTGCACATTCCATGGTTACGGGCAATGTAGCTGCACTGGAACTGGTACTGAAAGCCACCAATTGTGCCGGTGCAATACCTTTCATGAAAAAGCGATAGCTCCTTTTGGTGAAAAACCGGATAAGCAAGGGATAAAACAAAAAAACCAAAATGGCCAAACCCAGTAGAAGGGTTAAGGAATAACTCAGTAAGGCTCTTATAAGGTCCAGCGTCGGCATTTCTACGATCAGCGTCGCCAGTAGTGCAAATACCCCATAAGGAGCATACAACATGATCAGGTCGATCATTTTCAGCACCACTTCGTAAGCACCCGAGAAAAAGAGTCTGACAGGTTTGGATAAATCTGCCGGGATGAGCATCAGGCCAATGCCAAAGAAAATGACGAAAAAGATAACCTGCAACATCGTGTTGTTTTTGGAGGCTGCAGCAAAGATGTTGTCGGGAACCATATCGACAAGTGGCTGTAAAGGCCCTCTGCCTTTCTGTTGTTGGGCAATAGCTATTTTATTGTCCGCATCTCCACCGTATTTTTCCATCATTTCTGTGCGGCTCTGCTCACTGAGCACCTTTCCTGGTTCCACTAAATTTACCAGAATCAGCCCAAGCACGATAGCGAATAGGGTGGTAATAAGAAACCAACCCAGCGTTCTGCCACCAATATGGGACAAGCTGGAAACATCCCGCATGTCTGAGATGCCTTTTATCAGAGAAGTGATAATCAGAGGAACGGCAATGACTTTGAGCAAATTGATGAAAATGCTCCCGAATGGTTTTACCCAATCTACTACCCATTGCTGCCATTGCTGGCTAACAGCCAATAGCCCAAAACCGATTCCGAGCACAATGCCCAGTACAATTTTCCAATGGAGAGGCAGTTTTTTCAATTATCAAGAAGTTATGGTAAACTTATTTTGAGCGTGTTCAAGAATCTGTGTTTTGATTCCGACAGCACCTTATAATAACCAGTTACACAGAGGGCCACAGAGGCGACACGGAGTTTCGCAGAGATATTTTTGAACTGTAGATATTCTTACTCCTCACCCCGAATACACAGTGCAAACAATTCAAACAATTCACCCCGAGTACTCGGGGCAAACCACCTTCGAACCACCTTCAAACAATTCGAACAACTCAAACCACCTTCAAACGACTATAAAACTACTTCTTATAATGGTCATCCCATTCCTTCGCTTTCGGTTCTCCCAGCAAGCCGGCACTTTTAGCAACCACCATGGAAACAGTGGCGTCACTTGTCACATTGGCAACCGTTCTAAGCATGTCGAGTGGCCGGTCTATTGCAAAAATGAGCGCTAGCCCAACTTCCGGAATTCCCGCCTGACCAAGTACGATAACCAGCATGATCATACCTGCACCAGGCACAGCAGCTGAGCCAATGGATGCCAATGTGGCAGTGAGGATGATGCCGAGCTGGGCGCCCAGGTCGAGACTCAACCCAAAAGTCTGTGCAATAAAAACGGCAGCGACGCCCTGATACAGTGCTGTGCCATCCATATTGATGGTAGCTCCAATGGGCAGTACAAAACTGGCTACTTCTTCATCCACGCCAAGGTGTTCCTCCACCCGTTCCATGGTGACGGGAAGCGTGGCAGCACTGGAGCTGGTACTGAAAGCCAATAACTGAGCAGGGGAAATACCTTTGAAGAAAAACCCATAATTCCTACCGGTAACCAGTTTGACAATATTTGGGTAAAACAAAGTAATCAATATAATAAGCCCACCCACGACACATGCAGCATATCCTAGTAAGGCCAGAAACAAATCGATGGTTGGCAATTCCACAACAAGTGCAGCCAAAAGGGCAAATACGCCGAAGGGTGCTCCGAGCATAATGAGGTCAATCAGTTTCAAAATGACCTCATTGGCACCGTCGAAGAATTCCTTGACGGGTCGGGATTGTTCTTCCGGAATCAGTATCATGCCTATACCAAAGAACAAAACAAAAAATATAACCTGCAGCATGTTGCCATTATCGGTGGCAGCACCAAAAATGTTGTCCGGCACAATATCCACGAGAGGTTGAAGAGGGCCCCGACCTTTGGTTTGCTCTGCAGCAGCGATTTTGGAAGCAGCATCACCACCAAATTTTTCCATCATTTCGGTGCGGGTTTCTTCTTTCACCAGATGCCCTGGTTTCACAATGTTTACTATAATCAGTCCCAAGCAGATGGCCACTACAGTAGTGAGTATATACAAGCCAATGGTGCGCCCACCCATTGCGGAGAGTTTGGAAACATCTTTGAGGTCAGAGATACCCTTCATCAGGGATGCAACGATTAAAGGGACAGCAATGAGTTTGAGAAGATTGATGAAAATGGTACCGAAAGGTTTTATCCAATCTATAGTGAATTGTTGCCAGCCTAAAGCGACTGCGGCAACGCCAAACAATATACCGGCAGCCATGCCGATAAGTATTTGCCAATGCAGTGCGAGTTTACCCATTTGGAAATTTATTTAGTTGGTTATGCTTTTATCACGCAAGACTTGTTTGTCCCAAAAAAAGGAAAAAACTGCCAAAGCAAGGAGCTTTAGCCCAAAAATGCTCTAGCGCGTGACAAAATAGATGAAGAGACCTGCGGCAGCAATGAGCACGAGTAATTCGAGCAAATTCCCTAAATGGCGGTTGCGAACCCGTGCATTGATGACTGCCATTAAAGATGTGATGAAACCTAATGCAGAAAAAACCATTATGCTGGCTCCTGCCGATTTGAACGGATTTTCTATGCCTGCCACTTTGCTGTATTGAGGATAGAGGCTCAGGAAAAATGTACAAAGCAAGACAGAAAGTACGGCTAACGCAACACCTCCCAGTAGTAGCTTCCAACCTGGTATCTTTTTTTCGAGACTTAAAATGCTGCGAACTGTGGCACTTACTACAAGCCAAAGGCTGAGCAATTTCAATCCTGTAGCGACATTGCCACCATGCCTGCCGACGTAATTCACCAAATTGTCCTCCAGAAAGAAAATGCCAATGAACAATCCTCCGAGTATGATGGATGATATAATGATGGAGCGAAGCAGCACACTGTTCTCTGAATTCATGTTGGGATAAATTTTCAAATGCTGATTTACCTGATTAAACTTAAGTGGAGTAATTTGTAAGGTCAAACTGATGGCTACTATTCACCTATGTCCTCATTCCACAATTCCGGTTGTTCATTGATGAAGCGGGTCATCAATTTTATACACTCCGGGTTATTCTCTACGATGACCTGAACCCCCCTCGATTTCAAAAGGTCTTCCTCACCCAGAAAGGTTTGGTTTTCTCCAATGACAACTTTTGGAATCCCGTACAATAAAATAGTACCCGAGCACATCGGACAAGGTGAAAGTGTGGAGTACAATATGCACTCCTTGTAAACGCTGGCTTTTTGTCGGCCGGCATTTTCGAGGGCGTCCATTTCTCCATGCAACACCACACTGCCTTTCTGTACACGGCGGTTATGGCCTCGACCGATTATTTTACCATTATGGACCAGCACGGAGCCGATGGGTATGCCTCCCTCGGCGTATCCTAAACGCGCTTCTTCGATGGCGGCCTGTAAGAATGGGTCGATTATTTTTTGCATTGGATACTGATTGAAAAGTTGTTTGTTGTTCGTTGTAAGTTGATCGTTTTGGCAGATTTCTGTTTCTCAAAATGTATTCTGAAGAAGAAATTTGTATAGGTCATCTCAGTGAAATGGTTCCTTCGAATTATTCGGCTGTTACGACAAATTTCATCCGCTTCAATACCCGGGAGGAAAGGTAATCTCTTAGTTCCATAATATGTCGGCTTCCTTTCCATTCATTCCGGTTGATATAAATTCACGCATCATCAAATGGCACACTCATTAAGGGTCAAGGTAACAAATGATGTGTCAGGTGTCCAATCAATTTTCGTTGAAGGCACCACACATTTATTACTTTCACGTTTCTATTTGACTTTGGTTTTCAGAGCTTTTGAATAAAGCCGGGATTAAAACCCCTCATGAATTGGTTCTGGTTTAAGGCTGTGTCAAAAGACCCTTGTGTTTTCTTCTTGTAAAACGAAACTTTATTTCCCGGAGATTTACGCAAATAGACTCGCGGATTCCGCAGAGCGAATCATCTGCGAAAATTAGCGGTAAAATCCGCGAAATCTGCAGGAAAATTAATTATGATACAGCCCTTTAGTGAGTTCAGTGTTCTAAATTAAGGAAAAACGTCATTAACATCACTTGGACCTCGTGTTCTACTAACCCCCGCATTCATGCGGGGGATCTGGGCACAACAGAAAAAGGGGTTTTAACCTCAAACGGAATTCGGTAACAATTAATGAAAAAATATGCAGGAAAGAATCAAACAGGCAATACAAGACAACCTGGAAGTCAAACAAAGACTGCTCGCGGATAAGGATATTCTTCAGAACGTGGAAGATATAGCCAACGCCTGCATCATAGCATTTAAAGCTGGCGGCAAGGTCCTTTTCTGTGGGAACGGTGGCAGTGCTGCAGATGCACAACACCTGGCAGCAGAATTATCCTGGCGACTGTACAAAGACAGGGCACCATTGTTCGCTGAGGCACTTCATGTGAATTCATCGTTCCTGACTGCCGTTGCCAATGACCATAGTTTCGATGAGGTATTTTCGAGAATGGTGCAGGCGAAGGGACAAAAAGGAGACGTTTTGATTGCCATTTCCACTTCCGGTAATTCTCCCAATATTTTGAAAGCATTGGAGACCGCCATGGAGATGGGCCTTACCACAGTTGGATTGACCGGTGAAACAGGCGGCAAGATGAAGCCCTTATGCAATTACCTGTTGAAGGTCCCGAGTTGCGACACTCCCCGCATCCAGGAAGCCCATATTCTGATTGGCCATATTATTTGTGAATTGGTGGAGGGGGCGTTGTTTTAACCAAGTTAAGCTGAGTTTCAAGGAGGCACGCATAGTCTAATACGCACCGTTTAAACACTATCAACTTAGGAACAAGTAAAAAGTAAAAAGGCAACCCCAAAGGGGCAAGGCTCTTAGGGCCAAGCAGGCAAAAGCTTTCCAACTGATTTTCAAGTGGTTAAGAAAACAATTTGGCAACTTAATTTTTGACTCATTACTTAAAGAGGCCTGTATTGCAGAATTAAGTAAAATAGTAACTGTTCAGTAAGCATCCTGTAAACCCCATCTTGCCAACCATTATAAGGGCATGTAGCTTTG
>CAYRDX010000099.1:0-11391 GCA_964423205.1 uncultured Saprospiraceae bacterium
CTACCGAAATCACCCCTGCTGGCATAAACCAATTGCATACCATGCGAAACCGCAGAAGAAAGTGTAGGATTGAGTTTCTCATGAGGCTCACCGCGAATAATGCCAATGGTTTCAAACCCAAATTTTTCACCGGCAGCAGCTACCGCGGAAAGATGATTGGAATATGCACCACCGAAAGTTACCAGTTGGTGGAAACCCTTTTCCCGGGCTTCTTTAAGATTGAATTTTAGTTTACGCCACTTATTTCCTGAAATGTGTTCATGAAGCAAGTCGTCCCTTTTTACTAACAACTTAACCTCTCTGGAGAGGAACAATGGATGATGCAATTCCTGCAACGGAGAAGGGACCTGGTTGAGCAATAACATAATTAAATAGAGAAAATCATTCTTGATAAGGAGGCAGCAGGTCAAATGAGGTTACGAAGGTGAAATACAAACTTAACCCTCTCTTTGCCACGCTTAACAACCATGGTAATCTTTTTACCTTCCTTTTTTCGGAAGGAATTATGAATGGAATGGAGGGACAACAATCCCGAAGTGGCGCAATTGATTCGTTTAATGATATCACCCGGCAATACACCCGCGTCTGCTGCTGGCGAGCCTGGAATCAGCTGATGCACTACATAAGAATTCAGATTTTTACCGGCAACCACAACGAAGAGGCCGCTTTTATCGAATTCAAATTTGTCCTTGAAATAACGGTTAGGCCGCAAATACATGGTCTCACGGGGATAGTCGATATACACACTGAAACGATCGAGCATTTGATTCCCCAGGATGCCGTTCCTGCTGTTTACAAATGAACTGTCGATAGCTTCATCGAGGTCCTGAAATGTGGTGATGACGTCCCGGAAATTGTAGTCACCGATTTGCAGGTTTTTAACCCTACCGAGATATCCTTCAAGGAATCCGCCCAGGCCAATTCCCACATTACCTTTTATGGTGTTGGGTGGAAGTGTGAGTGATGAATCTGTGTTCGTATTAACCAGAAAAGCCAAAGCCGCACCAGTATCGATTAGTAATTTGACTACAGTGGTATCGTCCTTTATTTTCAATTTTGTAAACAGGTAGGGTTTGTTGCGATACACTTCTATCGGCACTGGCTTGTAACTTTCGGGAGGAGTTTTGAACGAGTTGCTTTTTATAAGTGAAATAACCCGCCGTTCATAATTGATATGGACCACCATTCCCCGGAATACATCAGCACCGATGATGCCGTAAATATCAATTCCAGCCACCTGTTTGAAATGAAAGTAATCGTCTTTGAGTACCAGCATAGAGTGACGAGGCAAAAGCATGTTCCCAACTTCGAATGGAATGCCTCTCACCAGATAGGCCGTTAACTCCGTTTTCATATCAGAACCAATCAGCTTGAACTCCCTTTCATACCGAATGGCAAAAAGATCCGTTATCTCTCGCCTTGCCAGAATAGTGTGCTCAGCGCCGGTGTCAAAAATGAATTTCAGTGGAAGGATGCGATTGAAAATGACATTGACTATGATGAGGTTGTTTTGGTACTCAAAGGGTATATCAACTTTTTGAAGCTCCTTTGACGTGCGCAAACTGGGCTGTGCGAAAAGGCCAGACATCAAACAGGCAACAAACAGCACTATAGGGAGTTTGCGGTGGTGCATAGTCAATAATTATTCGCCATGCAAATTAATAATTCTTTTACAATGATGACTGAAAACCGGATTAGCCGGTCTTAAGTTGAGACCAGTCACTATCGCATTTCTATCAATTAAGTTTGGAAGGCAACAAACTGGAAATTGCGAAATTTAGGTTTTCAAAACAGAAATCACTCTAATTTCAAAGAACCCGGTCAAATACTTTGAGTAATTTCTGGAAATCCTCGGCGGAATTGTACACGTGTGGTGAAATGCGGATGGCATTACCGCGAACGGAAACAAATACATTGGCGTCCGATGCCTCCTTTTTTAGCTTCTCCATGTCTATTCCATGTGCCAGTCTGACACCAAAAAGATGTGAAGCTCTGAATGCATTCTCTTCAATGGTGCAGCCCCTTTCTGATAATTCTGAGAGGAAGTTTTGCGAAATATGTCGGCAATATTGCTGGATGTTTTCTACACCCCAATTCACAATCATCTCCAATGATTTGTTGAGCATGGCTACCGCAATAAACGAGCTGTACTCGCCAACATTGTAGCGTTGATTTCCAGGTTTATAAGCAGGTTGGTAATTTACTAAACCCTGAAAATTCTCAGACCCCAGGCGGTTTATCCAGTTTTCTTCAACTGGTGCTCCATTGCCGAAACGCTCATTGTAGTAAGCGAATCCAAAACCGTAAGCTCCAAACATCCATTTGTAGCCAACTGTAATCAATGCATCTGGCCTGATTATGTTTAGATCAAATGGCATGGCCCCGATGAACTGTGACCCATCAATAACGAGCATGGCTCCAACTTCATTTGTCCGGTTTCTGACAGCCTCCAAATCGAACCAGGTTCCATCCACCCAATGCACCTGAGGGAGGGAGACGGCAAAAGTGCTTTCATCGATGGCGTTCATCACTGCTTCATTCCAAAGGCGCCCTCTTCCTGCCCCCAGAGTGGGTGCTTTGATTAGTCTCAATTCCGCACCGGTATCATCAGCCAGTCTTTTCCATGAATAATAATTGCTCGGAAAAATTTCCTCAACCAGGATGATGTTTTGACTTCCCGATGGCCTGCAGTTTTTGATAACGTTGGCAAAACCATAGGAAACACTGGGCACCAGAGCTATACTCTGCGGATCGTTAATATGGATGAGTCCGGCAAACTGACTTCTCAATTTATCAGCACTGGTGAAAAAGTCAATCGGCTGAACATTGTAAGGCTGTGCTTTGACAGACAATGCTTCAATGCCTGCCTGTTCGACCACTTTGGGCAATGGACCCATGTAAGCACAATTGAGGTAAGTAATGTCTTCAGGAATGCTGAACAGGTCTTTCTGACAACTTAACATGGATGTATTTTTCCGGGTAAGGTAAGAAGAATGACCGCTTAAACTCAGTGACGACAACTGAAACTTTATTTCACTGCAACCTGTAAGTGGCCGTCAGTTGCCACAATCTGACTTTGTCAGAACCCATATTGGATTGAAGAAGGTCGTTAAGGCCATTTCTGTAAGAGACTCTCACCCCGGCGCGTGTGGACAGTTGGTAATGAAGGCCGGCAAATAGGGATAAATTGATGCTGGTCAGCTGAACTGAAAATGAAGATGCAGCTACTCCGCTCTTTTCCATGGGGTCAGCATCCAGGGAAAAATCACTCGTATTGAAAGAGAATAAAGAACCACGGGTATAGTCAGGTGAAGAAAACAGCAGAATACCGGTATTGAGTCCAGCAAAAGTTCTCAGGTTCTTTATCAATTTCACGCTTAAACCAACGGGGATATCCAGATAATGAAGTCCCAGGTCCTGATTAGCCAGGAGATAATTCCTGTTCAGACTATTTGCCTGAGAATGAAGGTCCTCAAAAGACAATATTGCTGTGCCCGCCGTTTTGGAAGTCACCGGGCCGACATACCCAGCCCGTGTCGGCACGAGGATGGATAAATGCTGCCTTTGAAACGTGTAAGCCAACCCTGCTTCCAGCCTGATTAGAGATTCCCGCTTTGGATAGTGGAGCAGCAAACCGGTTGATATGCCTTCTGTCTGGCTATCAAAACTGGCCAGACCGGAGATAAACATACTCAGGCCTGGCATTTCTTTTACTTTAAATGACTTTACTGGGACAGATAGATGGGGCTTGTCAAAAGTATCAAAGTCAGACAGGCTCAAAAGCGGCAACTTATCGAGCCCGGCAAGTCGCTTTGCTACAGGAGCTGCAACTTGTTCTACGGCTAAATCTACATTTGGTTTCCCCACGACAGGAGCCAGAACTTCCGCAGACTGTTCCAAAGAAGCTGGTATGGCTTCTGGCGCTACCACAACATTTCGGAATTGAAGACTTCTTGGATCTGACTCAGGACTTGGCTTTTTGACAGTTATCTCTTTTATGATTGTTGCAGTTTCTGCAGGTTTGATTGCCTCAGAAGATGATCTTTTTTGAGATTCAGATTGAGCAACAGCAGGTTTTGGGTCAGGCTGCACTTTATTATCCGATTTCTGTTGGTACAACCACAAAGAGCCCAGAACCAAAGCAATGCCTGCTCCGGCAAGTGCCCACCACCAAAAAACGGGACGACGCCTTCTTTGAGGCACAACAGGCATTTCGAGGTCGAGAAGTTTCTTCATCTCAGCCCAGCCATGGTCCTCAAATTCAGGAGTGATATGTGACTTATTGTGGTCCATCAATTTTAAATACCTGGTCTATTGTTCAGTTTGCGACTATCAGGAAATTGTTTTTTACTCAACTCAAATCAGCTTTCTCCAAAAGTTCTTTCAGTTTTTGCCTTGCAACGGACAGGTGCCATTTGGAGGTGCCATCTGAAATACCCAATTGCCCGCCAATTTCAGCATGGGAAAAGCCCTCTATGGCATACAAGCGGAACACTTCTTTTGTAGCCGGTGGTAATAGTTCCACTAATTTCATAATGTCCTCAGCATACAGTATCGAAGTTCCGGAAGCCACTGTTGGTGCATCCCTCTCCTCGAGCATCATCACCTGCAGTGATCTTGATTTCTTGCGGTAGTAATCTGATAAACTGTGCCAGACTACTTTTCGAATCCATCCCTCCAAGGAGCCTTTAAAGCCATAGAGATGGATTTTTTTGAAAACCCGCAGAAAACCATCATTCACTATCGTGAGGGCTTCGTCCCTGTCGGAAGTATATCGCAAGCACATTTGCATCATGGCAGGGAGGAAACGCCGGTACAATTGCTCCTGTACAGAGCGGTCGTTGTCAAGGCATCCCTTGACCAATTCTTCTTCGGTATGGGTGTGCTTCCTCAATCCTGGAGTGTTTGACAATACGCACCAATGCTTATAGCTTCAGCACTTTGAACATTGAAACACACAAAATTAATCTTTCTTCAACCAAAAAGTCAGACCGAATCTGAATGCTATTCTTCTGAACAGTATGTCAACCTTCTCAAAATAATCTTCTGAGAAGTTTCTCTCATAATACAAGCTCTGCCTCTTCATTCCCAAATCAAAACTGACAGACGCGTTGTCAGTAATCTTGCTGAGGCCAATAGAGGGATGCCACATCCATCCTCCTTCCGCCACATCGATTGCATATTCTTCATTTGTAAGAGCAAATGAATATCCACCGGCAAAACCGGCGTAAGTCAACCAGTTTTTGCTCAAAGGCCAGTAGCCTCTCACCTCTGCAAATAAGGGCAACATGGTCTCTGGAGTGGAGTAACTGTCCACTCCAAATCCCAGTGCAGTGCACAAAGCTGGCTTCCATTGATAACCGGCCATGAGATGCAATCCCGCTCCAACCAGTAAATCTCCGTTATGAGATCCGCCAAACGCTAATTGGGATTGAGACTGAACAAACAGCCCTGAAAGAGCTCCCGGTTTTGATTTATTTTTCAATTTGGATAGGGCCGGCTTTTCATAACTCATTTCGCTACCCATTTGAATCCTCACCACCATGGCATCGGGAATGGTCAATTCTATTCCTTCTGTTGACCTGAACACCATGAAACTATCCTTTTGCCACGAAATGATATTACCATGGTAACGGTCACCATTTCTTAAATAAACGACATCTTTTCCAGATTTCTGAGCCAGTACCTGAAAAGCAAAAAACGAAAGTATAAGTATCAAAAACCTTGTTGGCCAATTCATTCAAAGTCGATTTTGTAAAAAGTCAAGACGTTAAGGTTTTGTGAAAAGGTTGGGCTGAAGGGAAAAATGATACTAACGAGAAACCGGAACTACACACTCTGGTGCCGGGATACAGGGCCAATAAGTAAATCAGGCAAAGCTAATCCAGAAATTATGCATAAGAAATATAGGCTTGGACGGATGGTTACTCTCATTGCAGCAAACGTTCCGGCTATGTGACGTGCCGTCCCGATAGGCCGGCATGTACATCAGAGCCTGTGTTGTCATCTGGTTGTTCATTCCTTTTTCTTAGATCTCCAAAACTCATAACTCAGTAAGAACCTCCATTTTGAAGGATTGTAAGTATCTGGATTCAGGCCATTATTGGCGATGGCATCATCTCGGTATTTCCAATGCATCTCTCGATAATGCACATCAAATCTGACTCTGCCTATTCCAACATATATGCCCGGATAAAATTCAGTTGCAAAGTATTCTGTTTTATTTGCAGACAGTCTAAAGTTATTAATTTCTTTTCTAAATGAAATATTGCTCAATATTCTTGCATTAATTCCAAATGAAAAGAATTTGTATTTCAAAACGTCCAAAGAAATCTCAGGGCTTATCTGAATTATATGATAATAAGATACATCTCTCCAAAAAAATGGATCCATTTTAGCCCCAAAATACCCATTTCCATCAGCCGGTAATAAAAAGTCCTGAACTAATTGAGCATAGCCTAAATTCATGCCAATATTCAGTCGATTAATTGGTTTGTAACGATAAGTAAATCCAAACGCATATTCATCATCATTAGTGGTATATTCTATTTTTCGCATCACCATCAGAGCAGTTTCTGAATTAAATTGGTCAATTAAAAATTCATATCTGGTATCTGGTTTTCCATCAGCATATCCAGTATAAAGAGATAAGCTGTGTTTACTGTTCTGTCCAATCAGAATGGAGCATAAACATACCATCGTCACGCTAAGCGTCGATATTAAAATCCATTTTGGCATCATGATGTTTATATTATTTTTTATAGATAAAATAAAAATAGCAGATGGTACTTATTTTAGTGCCATCTGCTTAATATTGTTATTTGATGATAATCACTTTTTCTGTCAAATCAAAGTCTTTACTTTTCATTTTCAAGATATATAGTCCGGACTTTATGCCCTGTACGTTGGTAGTGTGTTGATTACCATTAAACTTTTCTGATTTAACTGTCATACCATTTTGGTCAAAGAGCATAAAATCACCAACGAATTCAGGAGTATTGTCGGGTGTATCAGTTATAAAGTGATAATCGGAAATTACGGCGATAAGCTCATTTTGAACCGGATTATTTACAATGATTCGTGGACATGGATTACAATTATTTGTTACATTATATTGCCCAAAATTAGAATTGGTTCCGCAGACATTTGAAGTTGTAACCTGCCAATTGCCGGTACCCTCATAATTACCAACAAATGTTGCATAGGATGCAGGGACATTACCACCAATTCTTGATACTGCTCCGCTGGCTGTCCAATCAGCAGTAAAAGAAGATGCTCCCGGGGTGGCACTTAGATAGACTGTGTGATATTGTGATACACCTATCTCAACAGGTGTGGTGCCCGATGGAGATGTAACAGGCAATCCTGGTCTTCCTATCCAAATTTGTCTTGTGATATTAATAGGGTTGCCACATCCGGCACCGTTCATCGTAAAAGTTAAAACAGCACTTCCTGATGCTCCTGCTGATGCTGCCCTGAGTGTTGCATTTGTACCGGTGCCTGATGTTGATGCACCTCCAGATGTGGCGAAAAGTGCGGGATTAGACACACTCCATGTGACTGTTGTGCCGGGTATTGGATCATTGAGTGTGAATAGTTTGTTTGTTGTACACACATACTCTGCTCCGTTGTTTGGTACAAATGGCGAGATATTTGTTGCCCTGATGGTATTCATTGTCATAGGAGGATTTGCACCCCCCAACCAATTACTTAATCTTGTGGCATCGTTTCCATCTCCTGCCCATGATAAATCAAATCGGCCCCCAAATTGATTTACCCCTGGACAACGAATATCTTGGGCTCTACCAAAATGCTGTCCAATAACTCTTCTGTTTTGGTCAAAATATGGTGCACCAGAAGCACCACCTTCTAATCCAC
The DNA here is from genome assembly GCA_964423205.1 of uncultured Saprospiraceae bacterium. Lineage (GTDB taxonomy): Bacteria > Bacteroidota > Bacteroidia > Chitinophagales > Saprospiraceae > UBA6168. The sequence goes on from CAYRDX010000099.1 coordinate 7,879, forward strand.
CAACATCAGAATTTATGTTCCAACAATTAGCCCCTGAAAACACGGCTTGAGCAGCAGGATTGTTGTCAAAAGTTATTTTTTTTGCATCCCCTGCAGGATGGTGGATAATTGTTGTCGAAGTTGGTGCTTGATTTGCCCTGTTCCACCCAGCTAATGCAATTTGGGGGTGATTTATATTTCCATTAAGCTCAATTAATGCAAAGTCTGAACCTGCATTAGCAGATCTAAAAACTGCACCACCAGGAATAACAAACCAGTTGCCTTGATTTCCACCGGGAGGTTGCTGACCAGGACAAAGTGGGTTTCCAGCCTCATACTTAAATCGATAAGTATATAAGTTTAAATTTTGTTCGCCTGCTTGTAATTGTCCATCTCGATTATCATCTAAACAGTGGAATGCTGTTAAAAAAAAACCTCTTAAATTTTGGCATTGATTGTTTATTAAAGCACCAGAGCACCACCATTCTCCATTTTTAATTATCAATGCCACTGCATCTCTTTCAAGATGCCAGTTATCACCTTGTGGAACACAGTTTACATCAAAATTACAAGGTGCAGAATCACCGAACCATCTTAAACCATTGGAAGCGTGAATGCCTTGACAAACGCCCGCAACATTAATAGAAAAATTCTTCATATTTTGAATATCTGTCTTTACTATAATTCGGGCATCTTTCGACTCAATAATATCAGAGGCATACGATTTCTCGTAGATCATTTCAGGTAATATTGGCCCATGCACAATTTTCTGATCCTTTGAGATCATATACATCTCTGATCCCTTCGGCAACACCAAGTCAGTGATCAAAAAATTCAAAGAACGTGCTTTGGGTGCCGAAAATCCAATCTGCCATATCATAATATCTCCATGCTGAGCCCATACACCGTCTTCTAAAGTGTAGTTTTGATCTACCTTTACCGCTGCTCTGTGAAGTGTAATTCCTTTGCGCCGGTCTTCTTCCAGCACCCGTTCAAAATTGATGTCTGGCAGTCTGTAATATTCCATCTCTTTTTCAAGAGGATATGGAAAAAAGTCTTGAATTTTTTGTTTTTCTGTTAAATGAGTAGTGTACACCTGTGATTGTAAGCTTAACGCTGATAAAATAAAAGCTATTAAAAATGAAATAGATAATTTAAAATTTTTCATTGTATGATAATTTTAAATGTTTTAGCAATTTTCTGAACATACAAAAGAACATACTAAAGCGGTGTTCAGTAATTCATGCCTTTGCTGTACTGCAATTATTTCGTTAGGGGTGCCATTACACCCTTTACTTAGGTTGAATCATCTTTTGCAGCTTTCATAATCCCAAGTATTTTGACAGTTTTGTTCCGTCAGCATCTACCGTCGTGGGAATGCCCACTTTTGATAGCTGTCATCTTATTTGGAGCGACTTGTCTACTCTTCTGAATGACAACACCACGGTAACGGTCACCATTTTTTAAATAAACGACATCTTTTCCAGATTTCTGAGCCAGTACCTGAACAGCAAAAAACGAAAGTATAAGTATCTAAAACCTTGTTGGCCAACTCATTCAAAGTCGATTTTGTAAAAAGCGAAGACGTTAAAGTATTGTGAAAAGGTTGGGCTGAAGGGAAAATTGACAAGACCCAAAAAACCGCTAAAGGTTAATTCCAGGTGGCTGAATCAGGCATGGTTGCAATTACAGAATAGGCTTGTCCTTTATTTGACATGATTTGTTGCCAAAGGACTTCAGACCGGGATTTGAAGAGGTAGTTCGGGTCCATATCGGCAACTACCCAGGAACCGATGTTCATCTCCTCTCTGAGTTGGCCCTCTGACCATCCCGAATAGCCGACAAAAAAACGGATATTGGACGCCTCAATCATACCGGTAGAAATGAGGAATTTCAGTTTCTCAAAACTGCCTCCCCACCATATTCCCTGGCCTATTTCACGGCTTTCTTCCAGGAGGTCGCCGTAGTTATGGATATAGTGAATGGTGTCGGTTTGTACAGGCCCACCGTAATAAACCGGTGCGCTGAAGTCGGGAAAATCAGCAATCAATTGCTCCACGTTCATATCGAGTTTCTTGTTCAAAATGAACCCGATACTGCCTTCTTTGCCATGGTCACAAAGAAGAACTGCTGCCCTTTTGAAATTAGGGTCAAGCATAAACGGCTCCGCCAGAAGCACTTTGCCAGACTTGATTCTGATTCTGGACATAATTACTGATTACCGCCAAATATGCGGGAACTAAACCTAAAAGTCAACTGTTGCAAGCTAGCAAAAAGATAAGCAAAAGACATCTCCTTCAACCAAAGAATATACAAAGTCATACGCCCCCTTCACCCCAGAGTCGATTGGTTCTGGTTTATGACTGGTTTTTGATTGACAATACAAGATTGACGAAATCAGATTTTTGATTTTCCGGGACGAGAACCGGCCGTTTGCCAACCGGAAAATCAAATCCCGATAGCTATCGGGATACGCCTCATATCTGAAATCTGAAATCAAAAAACCTTTACAACTTAGAACCAATCGACTCTGCTCTCACCCTCCAATCCTTCAGTCCTTCAATCCTTCGTCCCTTACAGGGCAGAAGACGGGAACCTCCTGTCCACTCTGGATACAAACCCGCGCAAGACCTTACCGGTGCCACCAACTTCCACGAATTCCTGTACACCGTCAGCTATCATATTGTGCATGGTTTGGGTCCATCTTACTGGTGCTGTTAATTGCTCTACGAGGTTATTTTTTATTCTGTCTGTATCTTTTTCCGGCAGGGCATTGACGTTTTGATAAACCGGGCAAACCGGGGCAGACAATTTGGTATTTTCAATAGCCACTTTCAAATCGTCCTGTGCCGGCTGCATCAGTGGTGAATGGAAAGCTCCTCCTACCTGCAGAACTACGGCTTTCAATGCTCCTGCTTCCTGACAGCGACGCACGGCTTCTTCAATGCCAGGTACAGAGCCGGAAATGACCAGTTGTCCCGGACAATTGTAATTGGCAGGAACCACTACATCTTCGATTTCAGAACATATTTTTTCAACGACATCATCATCGAGGCCAAGCACTGCTGCCATAGTGCTTTCCACTGCCTCACAGGCTTTCTGCATGGCCATTGCCCTTTGTTGCACCAATAACAGCCCATCTTTAAAGGACATGGCACCTGCCGCTACTAAGGCGGAAAACTCACCCAATGAATGGCCGGCAGTTGCTCCAGGATGAAAGTCGTCACCTGCCAATTTCACTTTGGCCATGGAATGCAGGAAGATAGCAGGCTGCGTGATCTTGGTTTGCTTCAGGTCTTCGGCACTTCCCTCAAACATGACATCGGTAATGCTGAACCCCAAAATTTCATTGGCTTCGTCAAATAACTTTTTCACGACTGAGCTGCTGTCGTACATGTCCTTGCCCATTCCTTCAAACTGAGTACCCTGACCCGGGAAAATGTATGCTTTCATGTTGCTTAAAGTGTTTTTTGTTTTTGCTTAGGAACGACTAAGAAACAACTTCACGAATTGGAGGCCTAACGGTTACTAAAC
>CAYRDX010000100.1:0-9934 GCA_964423205.1 uncultured Saprospiraceae bacterium
GCCAACTGATTTTCAATTGGTTAAGCAAACAATTTGGCTATTTTATTTTTGACTCATTACTTATCAAAATCTCAGGGCTGCCATGATGAAAAAGTTGGTGCCATAAGCATAAAAGTATCTTGGCGGAAAAATGTCAATACCTTTCTTTTCCACGTTGGCTCTTTCAAATCTTAGCTGTTCATAACCGCCGGTTACAACCTTGGCATTGAGCAGGTTGGTAATCCCGGCAGTCAGGTACAGGTAGGTTTGGTAATTGATCTGAAATGACTTATTGGCAAACAAGTCAACCGTAAAGGCATCATCTGCCCGGTTTTGGTTGACAATTGTTTTGTATAAATCAGCCTCTGGATCCAATCCAAATACCTGATCTGCAGTTCTTCTTTCAGGACTGAAGTCTATGTAATTCCTGTCGAAATAGTTCACCGTAACACTGGCTGACCAGAATTTCGGTGAGCGGTAGTCGAGGCCAAAACTGGCCGCGGTTTGAGGAGTACCGGGCACATAGAAATTCTTGATAAAAACGGTACCACGATCGCGGATAATGCCGTCGTCGTCCTGAATGAAAATGCCGTTTGGTCTTGAGGTGTAAATGTATTCACCTATGGCTGCAACTCCATTGGCTGTAAGTGTTGTCGACAATTTGGCAGTCACCGCCAATTCCAGTCCCGCATGTCTTCTGTCGAGTCCGGTAAGGATATACGTTCCAAAGTTTGAAACATCGCCAGGCAGGAAAAAGCGGTTAATTTTAAGGCCATCCTTAAACTCTGTATAATAGGCTGTAAGTCTGGTTTTGATGCCGGGCCACCGCATTTGATACCCACCCTCTGCCGAAAGCACTGTTTCATCAGTAAGTCCTGGAACTAATTGGTCCCGGTTTCTCGATGAAGCATAGGCGTTGCGCGGGTCAGGTGCTCTGTTGAGGTAGGCAGCGTTGGCATAAAGGTAGTTACGGCCGTCTATTTTAAATGTCAGTCCACCTTTTACGCCATAGTTTGCATAGTTCTGCTTTTCAGAATCTCCAAACGAGCTGTTGGGGAAACGTGCATTTCGATAGTAACCTGTCCGCCAAAAGTCTGTAAAGGACATGTCGCCCGCAAGGAAGAAATCGATCTTGCGAAAGCTGAACTGACCTTGAATCCATGGGCCGTACTTTCTGGTATTGATGTCAAAATCCCACCCGTAGGTATCTCCTTCCCGTACTATGAGGTTTGGATCTTCAAGGTTGTATTCTGCAGGAAGGTTGTCATCCATGGCAAAACGGTCGAGATTCACATAGTAATCACCTCCCAGAAGGTCAATCAATTTATTAAAATAATGGGTCTTTTCCTGCTGGTAGTTTAGACCAAAATGAACGGTTAGGAAATCGGAAATGACACTAGAATAGGTGGTGCTGAAATTTCCTTTTTTGGTGTCCGACCTTTGTTCGCAAACAACGTATTGTGACCATTTACCTTGTTCACCACGGAATGACTGGCCATTCGAGGCATTTGCTTCATAGAGTGAATGCCAGGTGATTTGCAGCAGATCTGGATTTGACAGGTAGGTCTGCCTAACTTTCTCCGCTTCACCCTTACTATCCAATGATACATAACTAGGTAAATTCCGGTAGTAGTCTGGCCGTGGATCGGGTGCATTAAACCAGTCTAATCCACTTCGACCGTAATAACCCAGTTGGTAGCCTGCCGCCGTGGTCAGATTGGCATCCTTCCCGATTTTCCAATCATGGCGTAGGATAAGAAGGGGCTGATGGGAATTAACCACTCTTGCATTTCGCTTTTCTCCATTCTGATAACCCCAATTGGGATTGTAGAACCTGGTGTCAGCCAGCTCATTCACCTCTTCTGTTCCGGCCCCTTGTTGACCGCGCCGTACAGGAGCGCCAAGAGCAGTCAGATTTACCAGGTGATTCTTGCCAAGTTTACGGTCAACAGAAGCAAAGTAGGAATAAGCATCATAAAAAGTACCGGGTACATAGCCTTCCTGTGCCCAGCGTTTGGATGCGGACAAAGAGTAAGCCCAACCGTTTTTCTGCATTCCTGTGCTCCATGTTCCCATGATTCGATTGGTATAGGAGCGGTTGGAAAACATGTAGGATACTCTCTTCTGCACGCGTTGCTCTGAAGCACGGGTGTCGAATGCCGTTCCACCTTCAATGGCACCAAACGAAAATCCAGTAGGACTCAGGTCGATAGTTGATTCTCTGTTCCGGGTTACATCATTCAGTCCGCCCCACACACTCCAATAAACCGCCCCATTTTCGAGATTATTTACCGGAATGCCATTGAAAAACACCACCGACTCAGATTCATACCCCCTGATGTCGAAACCTCCGCTGCTCAGGTTAAATGCTGCAGCAGCAACAAAAGGGTCACGGGAAGCCGATAGAATACCGGAAATATTCTGACTGCCCAGGTCACTTTCAGCCTCATCTTCGGAAAGAGTGATAATCGGGATGCGGTCTTCACCTGTAATGGATTCCCGGCTCATTCCAATCAAAGAAGTCAATAGAACTTCTCCAACTTCATTGGATTGCCCGCTGATAGTGACTACTTTGTTGAGAGATTGAAATCCCTCAGCTTCGAAAATAAGCATCACCGAATTAGCGCTTGTGATTATTTCCAGGCGGAAATCTCCTTTTTCATTGGTTGTTGTACTGGAATTCAGGGCTTTTACACGCACCCCTTCCAATGCAAGACCTTGCGCAGCATCTCTGAGGCTACCGGAAATGACCACATTTTGGGAAAAGGAAAATCCGTATAAAAGGCATGTGAAAATCAAAAAAGAAAAGACTCGTTTCATACAGTTTTGTTGAGCGGGCAAAATTAGAAGAAAGCTTTAGTTTTGCCACGAAAGCATGGAATAATGACGTACTCCTTATCTGTGTTTAACACAATTAAGGTACTTGGCTGGTGACTATTTAAGTTTGCGATTTTGTATACGGTTTTGTACTTCAAGGTTAATCATGATTATACTTTCTGCAGCTCTTTTTCTCGTACTTCTTTCTTTCGGATCAAATGCTCAAAACAAACAGGTTACTGTTGCATGTGTGGGTTTCTATAATTTTGAAAACCTCTTCGACACCTACGATGATCCAAACATCAACGATGAGGAGTTTTTGCCAAATGGCCTAAGAGCCTGGACCATGGAGCGGTATAAAGAAAAACTGACCAACCTGGCTCAGGTGGTTTCGGAAATAGGCCATGAACTCACACCGGATGGAGTGGCTATACTGGGAGTTGCGGAAATTGAAAACAGGCGAGTCCTGGAAGATTTTATCAAGCAAAAGGCAGTCGCTTCACGAAATTATGAAATTGTCCATCACGATTCACCGGACAGGAGGGGTATCGATGTGGCCTTGTTATATCAGCCGAAGTACTTCAAAGTATTGGACAGCAGGCCTATCCCACTGATTATTTACGACGAAAACGGTGAACGCAATTATACACGAGACATACTGTATGTAAGCGGTGAGTTGCATGGAGAGCCAGTACATGTATTGGTCAATCATTGGCCCAGTCGCCGAAGCGGTGAAAAGGCAACCAGGCCTTTGCGCAATGCCGGTGCGCTTATATGCAAGAATATTAAAGACTCTCTATTGACCATTAACCCCCATGCAAAAGTCATCGTCATGGGCGACCTGAACGATGACCCTATTAGCCCAAGTGTTAAGGATGTGCTGGCTTGCAAGACTGATATAAATAAGGTCCGACAAGGTGATTTCTATAATCCATGGTACGACCTCTACAGAAGCGGCATTGGCACTCTTGCCTATCAGGATGCCTGGAGTCTCTTTGACCAGATAATTCTTTCGGAGGGATTGGTTGGAAAATCGAAAGATACTTACAAATTTATTAAGGCAGTTGTCCATAACAGACCCTACCTGATACAGAAAACAGGACAGTATAAAGGCTACCCATTTCGAACTTTTGACTTCGATAATTATATTGCCGGATACAGTGATCACTTTGCTGTTTATGTCTTTTTAGTAAGAGAAATATGAACTGTGCAGAAATTGAAGGCTTTGGATATAAGGATTTTAACTCCAATTAAAGAGGAATTAAAATGATGATTGACAGACTATTTTTTCTGCACTCTGGAACAATTCTTGGTCTATACATCAAAGCATATCAAATTTCCCCTTCTTATTAAAATTTCCCCCGTTAAAGTAGCTTTACAAAACCCTCATTATTGAGTACCCCTTAATTTGTACTTTTATAATCTGGTTTGAATGAGATAAAATGCTTTCATGAATCTGAATCATATTGCCCTTTTCAATGACGGAATAGCAACAAACTCGCGCTCCGTCAACAAAAACTATGAACACTTGCTATGAACAGGCATGAACTATGAACACACTGGTATTAACTTCAAATCATTAATTGGCTTATTTCACGGGCCGTTTCCTATTTTTGCTTGATAAGCACTAATTAGAAATGGCCCATTACAAAGCTCCTCTCGAGTTAAACTCAGATTTCAAGTATGCTCTTCAGGTTCTGGAAACCACCAGCAAAAGCCTGTTTATAACTGGAAGGGCAGGTACGGGCAAATCCACTCTGCTTCAGCTTTTCAGACAAACTACCAAAAAAAAGACGGTTGTATGCGCACCTACGGGTATCGCTGCACTGAATGTGAAGGGTCAGACTATTCATAGTCTTTTTGGATTTCCTCCGCGTTACATTCAGGCCAGGGATATTCGAAAAAGCCCTTTTCGAAAATGGTTTAAGAAAATAGAGGTGCTTATCATTGATGAAATCAGCATGGTCAGGGCAGATCTGCTGGATGCCATTGATCGTTCATTGCGAATTCACCGCGACAACTACGAACCCTTTGGTGGCGTACAAGTGGTCATGATTGGCGATTTGTTTCAACTACCCCCTATTGTCGCCACCAAAGAGGAACAGCAAATTTTTGAGCTGGCCTATGAATCTCCTTATTTTTTCTCAGCCAATGTGTTGATGGAATTTGAGTACGAAATGCTGGAGCTACGAAAGGTTTACCGGCAGGAGAATATGCACTTTTTGAGGCTCCTGGAGGCAGTTCGCCTCAATCAGGTTGATTATGAAGATTTGGAGGACCTGAATACCAGGTACCAGCCTCATTTTGATCCACCTGATTATTACATAACTCTTTCACCAAGAAACGCTAAAGTCGATGCCATTAACAAACGGGAGTTGGATAACATACCGGTATCGGAATTTTCGTTCAAAGCTACCATAGCAGGAGAGTTTGACTCCAGATTATTTCCATCGGAAGCTGATCTCAAGCTAAAGAAAGGTGCCCAGGTGATGTTTATCAAAAACGATACGGAGGGCAATTACGTTAACGGAACCATTGGAAAAGTGTCCGACGTAAACAGTGAATACATTAAAGTGTATTCGGAAGAAAAGGGTGTTCCGCAGGAAATTGAAGTTTTTCCGGCTTTATGGGAAATAATCAAGTACAAGCAAAACCAAAAAAATCCGGAAGAAATCGAATCAGAAGTTATTGGCACTTTTGAGCAATATCCGCTTAAACTTGCCTGGGCAGTTACCATACACAAGTCACAGGGAAAGACGTTTGACAAGGTAATCATCGATATGGACAGAGGGGCATTTGAATTTGGGCAGACTTATGTTGCATTGAGCAGGTGCAGAACGCTTGACGGCATTGTGCTTAAATATAAAATACAACCCAGGGATATCATGCTCGACGAAAGAGTGGTTGAATTTTATGAAGGCAGGGTAAGGGGATAAATATTGTTTGAAGGTTGTTTGGGGAGTTTGAGTTGTTCGCCCCGAGTACTCGGGGTGAAGGTTGTTTGAGTTGTTCGCCCTGATTACTCGGGGTGAAGGTTGTTTGAGTGGTTTGAGTGGTTTGAAGGTTGTTTGAGTTGGATGAACGTAAAACTAAGGGGGAGAAAAGTTAGAATGGAAATTCTTAAATGAACTGTAAAATGAAAACTAGGTACTTCTTTATCACTCTGAGTATGCTGGTGCTTTTTGCTTCGGTTGACGCAATTGCGGCGGCCAGAGCCAGTAAACACAATTCTCCGGAAATTGAATCACCTTACAGCAGCGGTATTGACAACAAAAATGATTCAAGTACCAAAGTGATTGCTTATAAATCTGAAAAGCAATTCATACAGAAAAAAGGTTTCCTGTCTGGCTTCTTTGCCTTTTCAAAAAAGGTGGTGAAGAAGATGAAAAGCTGGATTCCGGATTTTGCAGGAAGGAAATTTCTCATCTGGTGTGGCATTTTCCTGGTGGCCACCATCGTATTCTTTGCCCTGGGCGGTATTTCAGCAGTTTTCAACTACCTCGGTTCAGGTGCTGCCATCGCAACAGCGGTATTCTTCGTTTTATGGCTGGTGGAGTTTACTAAGGATAAAGGGATACCGGAAATGTAAGCATCAATTCTCAGTATTTTGCTCAGTTGAAGTCTCCTTACGGCGGTTCAGGTACCAGACTAATCCGAGAGAGCCTACCAGCAAATAAGGCATAGCCAGCATGTACAGAATTCCGCCATTCAATCCACGACCAGCTGAACCGCCATTGTCCAGATTACTTTGTGGGCTCATCTTACACATGGCGCATTGTGCCGACGCTGTTGGTGCGAGCGCGAAAAGGAGGAATACCAAACTTAGGATGCCAATTGTTTTCTTCATAAGATTTTACTGATTGTACCAGGGTTTGATCATAAAATACAACACCGGACCTGTTAGAGCTACATATAACCACACCCAGTAAACCCAACGTGCCAATTTCTTATGTTTGTCAAACTGCCTGGTAAATGCACGGATATAAGTAAACAACACAAACGGAAAAATGATGGCAGCAAGGATAATATGGGTAATCAATAAGAAAAAATAAACATAACGTATGCCGCCTTCGCCACCGTACCTGGTCTCAGGGGTGGTGGTATGATATATAACGTACCCTGCCAGAAAGAGCAGAGACAACACCGCTGCCAAAGTCATAGACTGCCTGTGCCGGTTCACCTGTTTCGTCCTGATGAAATAAAGCGCCATCATGAGTATTAATCCCGTAATGGCATTTAAGGTTGAATAGAGTGGGGGCAGAAAACTAAAATCGATATCGCTTTCAAAATGAATGTGTCGCATACTCCCCACGACAGCCAAAACTACCACAGTTGCTATCCATGCGTAAACATTCAGCTTTCTGGCTAATTGATGATCCGGTTCAAGATTTGGCATTGGACTGAATTGCTTTTGATTATCTGCTTCTTTTCTTTGGTACAAGAATGGCGACATGTTCGACAAGTCGTCCCATTTCTGTATCCTGATTAATATTATACACTTTGCGGACAGTGGTTTCGCCATCGACCAAAATTATGGAAGATTCAGCATTTTCAAGATTAAAACCCGATATCAAATCGGACAAGTGCTGTCCACTGGCTCCCAATAAGTACCATTGTTTATGGTCTTCGATGCCCAACTGAACAGCATAGTTGAGCAACTGGTCTGTCTGATCGGTCCGCCAAACCGTGATAAACAATACATCATCAGATTCATTAAAACTCTGATGAACTTTCGAAAGTCTGTTGATCAGTTGTTTTGCTAGTTCAATGTCAGAGGGCAGGAATTGGAAAACAGTTATTTTTCCGGAAAGAGATGCGGGGTCAATTGTCTGGTTGTTTTGGTCTGGCAAACTGAATGAAGGAACTTTACCCAAATCCGATAGCTCTGCCTTGGCTTGCTTGTGGTAATCCAATCCCGATTTCAAATAAAACCAGGAAATACCGGGCAATACAAACAAAATGACAACCGTAAGCGCGGCTATCAGATAGCGGTTCATCCGGCTTTTTCCTGTTTCTTCCATAATTATCAGGTGAGTAGTTCGCGGCAGGTATCCTCCCGCTCAATATAACCTGAAGCAGGTTTATAACCTTCGCTGTCTTGTTTTTGAATTCTTTCCCTGCTGTTTTTCCAGGCATTTCCTTCCTGGAAAAATGCAATGATGGCCCAGACCAGCAGCAGTGTGGGTAACAGCACACTCCAGCGCAGTGCTTTTACTTCATAAGCCAAATGCATGAAATAAAAGACAATGAAATAAGCCTTATACAAGCTCATGCCTATCATCAGAGGATACATTACCAGTTTTGGCAAATGGAAGCCCTCTATTAAATGTCCGTTGCCCAATAGAGCAATCAATACTTCTATGATGGTAATTACACCCAAAACCATAAAGCCTTTTAAAACCAGTGCCTTTTGCTCTTCGTAAGTCCCGTGTGCCATATTATTATAGGTTAGCTTTTTTCAAAAATTATTTAGTTTTCGGGATAGAGGTTCATTAAAGCAGGTAGAAAACGAGGAATACAAAAACCCAGACGAGATCTACAAAGTGCCAGTACAAGCCTATTTTCTCTACCATTTCGTAGCGATTTCTTCGCCTTGCATAGATGCCGCTTGCAGCATTAATGGCAACAATAGAAAGAAATACTACCCCTGAGAAAACATGAAAACCATGAAAGCCTGTTATAAAAAAGAACAGTGAACCAAAAGCCCGGGGACCAAGTTCCAGTTGGCCAACCGTTTCTCCGGACTGGTATTTTCTGTGAATAAATTCTCCGGTTTCATGGTCAGCATGTATAAGATAACTGTCACCTGCCTTAAAAGTTTCTGGTGTCACACCCTGTGCATAAGGTTTTCCAAATGAATCCTCCAGATAAACTCCATCCTGAGTGTGCCTTCCGAAAGGATTCTCTGTAAGCGAGGTATGCTCATGAGCGATGAGTTCAGTCCACTCCCACGCCTGACTGGAAAGAAATATAATACCCCCCAAAATGGTCAAAATCAACCAAAAGACAACACCTTTTTTGTTTTCTCTATGACCTTCCTGCACCGCACGTACCATAGTTACAGAACTGGCTATGAGCACGAAGGTCATAAAGGTTACGAAAACAAGTGGCATTTTGGCATCACCACCAAAAGGCACCTTCGAAAATACAAAATCCGGAACTGGCCAGGTAGGACTGCTAAAACGCAGTGCTCCGTAGGCGATTAGGAATCCTGCAAAGGTAAAGGCGTCGGAAAGCAGGAAATACCACATCATCAATTTGCCATAACTGGCCTTAAAAGGAGACTTCCCTCCTTCCCACAAGTTGGAATCCTGCCCGTTTTCCTGGGTCTGAGTTAATGTTGCTGATTCTGCTGACATTGTATAATGCAATTTTTAACTTAATCGTCCTGGTTTAATTTACGGTTCTGGGGTCGGGTGCCATTATCGGTATATCGAAAGAAAGAAAAACAGGTAAACCCATAACACGTCCACAAAGTGCCAATAAGTCAGAGTGAGTTCGAAACGCAGCTTTCGCTTTGAAGTGACTCTGAATGGCAGTCCAAAAGCATGAATCAAAGCCACTGCCAATGCAGCAAGTCCCCCAACTACATGCATTCCATGAACCCAGCTTATGACATACACGAAGTCACCTGATGGATTCAACGTAAAATACACTCCGCTTTCTGACAAATCAACCCAACCGCGATACTGAAAAACAAAGAACAATATTCCCAGCAATACAGTACTCAGTAGCAGCGCTTTATACTGTCCTTCCTTTCCTTTTTTAAAAGCCAAATAAGAAAGATGCAGAGTGATACTGCTTAATACAATGATGGCTGTACTGATGCTGAATGCCGATGGCAGGCTGAATTCCAGCCAGTTGCCAGCACTTTGGCGCACTATGTATGCGCTGGTTAGCGAGGCGAAAAGCATGAGTAATGAACCACAGGCCACCCACATAGCGAATTTGTATGGGTGAATCTTATTCCTGCCAGTATTTTCAGTAATCGTCAAATCCATATCACAGTAATGAGTCAAAAATAAAGTTGCCAAATCGCTTCCTTAATCAATTGAAAATCAGTTGGCTTTTGGCGGTTGGCTTTTGGCTCTTGGCTCTTGGCGGTTGGCAGTTGGTTGCTGGGGCTTGGTTATTTTCC
>CAYRDX010000101.1:0-9841 GCA_964423205.1 uncultured Saprospiraceae bacterium
GCATGGCGGGTTCCGAGATATGGCCGTTTTGGTGAATCCCGCCCCTACCCCGCCGAAGGTGAAAAAGCTACTTACGGTGGATATTATACTCAGGAGCAAATCAGGGATGTAGTGAAATATGCCGCAGAGCGGAACATCACCATTGTACCTGAAATTGACATGCCGGGGCATTGCATGGCGACCCTCGCAGCCTATCCGGAATTGTCCACGAAGAAGGAACCCAAATTCGTGAATCCGGGGTCGAAGTTTGCAGAGTGGTATGGTGGAGGAAAATTCAAAATGCTGATTGAGAACACCCTGAATCCCGCCGATGAAAAGGTCTATGAATTTGTAGACAAAGTATTTACGGAGATTGCCGAACTCTTTCCCGGGCAGTACATCCACATGGGTGGCGACGAATGTTATAAAGGTTATTGGGAAGAAAGCCCGGAAGTTCAGGAGTTCATGAAGAAGAACAATATCCACGACAGCTATGAACTGCAAAGTTATTTTGTGAAACGGGTGGAGAAAATTATAAGCAGTAAAGGCAAAAAGATGATCGGTTGGGATGAAATTCTGGAAGGCGGGCTGGCTGAAGGGGCTGCAGTGATGAGTTGGCGGGGAATGACCGGCGGAATAGAAGCTGCAAAAATGGGCCATGAAGTCGTCATGTCCCCCACCACACATGCCTATCTGGATTATAAACAGGGAGACCACAGTCTGGAAAATCCCATCTATGCTGACCTTAGCCTGGAGAAGACCTATTCTTTTGAGCCCATACCCGACGGTGTTGACCCGAAATACATCCTTGGCGGTCAGGGTAATTTGTGGACCGAAGTCATTCCAAACCTGCAATTCGCATTTTACATGGCCTATCCACGGGCATTCGCTCTTTCCGAAACACTTTGGAGTCAGAGAAATGCCAAAGATTGGGCAAGTTTTATGCGCCGTACAGAGGTGCATTTTGCCCGGTTTGATGCAGCCAAAACCAACATCAGCAGGGCTGTTTATGAACCTATTATCACCATGTCAATGGGAGATGGATTAATCTGCACCCTGCGGAGTCCAGTTCCCGGAACCGAGATTTATTACAGCATTGACAACACTTATCCCGTCCAGTTTGGCAAGAAATACGATGGACCGTTTAAAGTTCCCCCGGGGAATCTTAGCCTGAGGGCTCAGACTTTCCGGGATGGAAAACCATTGGGAAGGGAACTGCGGATTCCGAGGGAGGATTTGGAGAAGAGGGTTAGGGAATGAGGATGGGAGGAGTTGAGGAGTTGAGAAGTTGAGGAGTTGAGGAGTTGAAAACTAAAAAATTACAAATAGTCCGCGGGATTGTATGCCCAAATTCTCCGCGCAACTCATCGCTTCTCCGCAAAACTCTGCTTAACTCTTACATCTAATTCGACTTCCAAAAATAGGGCGACATCAATACGAGGATGGTAAACAATTCTAATCGACCTAATAACATGAGGAAAGACAAGAGCCACTTTGCTGCGTCTGACAGGTGGGCAAAGTTGTCCGTTGGTCCGACCTTACCTATTGCCGGACCGACGTTGCCCAAAGATGTTGCGACAGCACCAACTGAAGTCATGAAGTCGTATCCCAAAATGCTCATTACGACGGAACCAAGTATAAATATCATCATGTACAAAAGCAGGAAGATGATGACGTGCGTCATGATCCGCGGAGCGACGACCTGACCATTCAACTTGAGGTGAAGTACAGCTTTGGGGTGAAGTAAGCGTTTGAACTCCAGATAAGAATTCTTGAAGAACACGAGGTGGCGGATAAATTTGATACCACCACTGGTTGACCCTGCGCTTCCGCCAAAAAACAGAAGAATAAAAAACAACATAGTCAGGCCGGGCGACCAGCTCGTGTAGTCGGCCGAAACAAAACCCGTAGTCGTAAGCACCGATACCACCTGGAAAGCGCTGTCGCGAAAGGCAGTTTCAAAATCTGCAATCTTACCGGCTTCGCTTCGGATGTGCGTCAGGGAAAAGGCTACAATCAAAACAACTAAGGCAGTGAATGCGAAATAGGACTTGAACTCATCGTTTCCTTTCACCCTCGACCACCTCCCTTTAAGTGCCAGATAGGTGACACTGTAATTGGTTCCGGCCAGCAACATAAACACGACGAGGGTGTACTGGATAAAAGGGGAAGGAAAGGCGGCAATACTGGCATTCTTAGTAGAAAAACCTCCTGTTGCCATAGCAGTTAGCGCGTGGTTAACAGAGTCGAAATACGACATACCACCTAATTTCAAAAGACCAATAAGCAGGCAAGTCAATGCCACATAAATGAGCCACAGCCTTTTCGCTGTTTCCTGTATGCGGGGATGAATCTTATCGGAAGTAGGCCCGGGGGCTTCGGCCGAAAATAACTCAATACCTCCTATTCCCAGCAATGGAAAAAGAGCCACAGTGAGTACTATGATGCCCATCCCTCCAATCCATTGTGTCATACTGCGCCAATACAGAATGCCTTCAGGTACTTTTTCAATATCCGTGAGAATGGAAGCGCCTGTAGTGGTCATTCCCGACATGGTTTCAAAAAAAGCATTTGTAAAGTGATGGATTTCACCACTAATCAGATATGGCAGTGTGCTGAATCCCACCATGGTGAGCCACCCAATTCCGACAATCAGATAACCCTCTCTTTTGTTAACTATAATGCCTTTGCGCCTGCCGCCAGCCAAGAACAGAATGATTCCAATTCCCAATGAAATGGCAGCGGAAATAATCAAAGACATGTGATCACCAGCCTTATGGTAAAAAGAGAATGGCAGGCCCGTCAGTTTGAGAAAGGCAATGATGAAAAGCAAAACACCCAATACTTTTACAATCTGACGGTAGTTTATCATGTCTATCAGTGATGTGCTTTCAATTTTAACGGAACAGACTCTCCACCTTGGCTATAGCTTCTGGCAAAGAAAATACGATGACCTTATCGTGAATCTGCATTTCAAAATTTCCATCCGGAATAAAGCTCTCCTCTCCCCTGATCACACCACCTATCAAGGCCTGTTTGGGAAAATGTAAGTCTTTAATTGGCTTTTTGGTCAATTGATTGTTTTTAGTCAAAGAAAATTCAATGATTTCTGCATCCACTCCATGCAGAGCAGTCAGGGCCTCCACCCTACCCTTTCTGACGTAACGGAAAATGTTATTTGCTGCTACCAGCTTGATATTTATAAGGGTATCTACGCCAATGTTCTGGGAAATGAGGGTATATTCCTTATTCTCAACCTGAGCAATAGTTTTGTAAACACCTGCATTTTTGGCATTCAGGCAGGCGATAATATTGGTTTCGGCATTGGCGGTCAGTGCAAGAAATGCATCCATATTATCCAGGCCTTCAGTCCGCATCAGGTCAAAATTATCAGGACGGCCATGAATTATCAGTGTATTGGTCAGTTTTTCAGAAAGAAACTTGCAGCGTTCTTTATTGCCTTCTATGATGGTTATGTTGTACTCATTTTCAACCAATCTGGCTGTCTCATAGGCTAAACCAGTACCACCCAACATCATGACATTCTTAACCTCCTTTTTACCCCCACCTACGAATTGCTCTATTTTATCGATGTCTTTATTGGTAGAAATGAAGTACACATGATCGTTTCGCCTCAGAATTTCATTTCCATCCGGGATAATCGTGTGATGTCCTCTGTGTACTGCAATCAGCCGAAGTGCAAATCCGGCCTGCAAATCGTGCAACTGATTGAGGCGTTTATCAACCAAGGGGGATGACTCATTGAGCGTGATACCCACCAGATATATCTTTCCTCCTTCAAATTCAAACATGTCAGTGAAGGTACAGCGTTCAAGCAGTCTCACAATTTCCTTTGCCGCCATGTACTTTGGGGAAAAGATGGAGTCTATACCCAGTTCCTGGAACATTTTCTTGCGTTCTTCGGTGAGGTTTTCAGAGCTTTCCACCCTGGCAATGACCTGTTTAACCCCCATCCGTTTGGCCAGTATTGCAGTAATCAGATTGGTGGATTCATGTGCCGTCACGGCGAGAAGTAATTGTACTTTTGCCACATCTAAATCTTCGAGAAGGTCAATAGAGGCAGAGTCACCTAACACGGTCATAACATCGAGGTGCAGCGATGCGTGGTCGAGTACTTCCTTATTGTTGTCAATAAGGGTGATATCCATATTTTCAAAAGACAATAATTCAGCGAGATGGTAGCCCAGGTTGCCTGCACCGGCAATGATGATTTTCATGACTCAAATACTGGTGGTACTTCAAAATCGAAGGCTGCAAAGTTATTCTGACGTTGCGATTATTCCAAAAACAGAAAAGCAGGGAGGCTCCTCCCGGCTTTTTTTAAAACTTTTTGACTTTCAATATGGTCAATCTATCCACCACCTGATACCCACATAACCGCGGATACCAAGTAAGGGTCCCCAAACCTGCATAGCATCGAAGTTTTCTCCGAATGGATTTTGCCAGTCGATAATAGCATGTTTCTGAGTATAGTTGGATAGGTTCTCACTACCCAGGTAAATCTCAAGAGTTTTGAAACGACGGGTAACCTGCGCATTCAACACAACATAAGAAGGTGAATATCCCTCAAAGTTTTCTATACCCTGTATGGGAGTCATAATATGCTCTGCCGCCGTAAAACGCTGCCTTCCGGCGTACTGTATATTCGTGTTGAACATCCATGTTTTCGAAGGATTCTCGTAGTCTAAAGTTAAGAGGGCTCTGTTCCGTGCATTCATTGGTCTTTCTTTGAGCTCTCCATCATAAGTAACATGGGCATCATTGAGTTTGTAGGCCAGCTTCATGCCGAGGCCCTTGCCCGGTTGGAATGACCCCAATAACAAAATGCTGTTGGAATAACTCCTGCCGTCCAGGTTGTAAAACAGCACCTTGTTTTGTTGAGATTCCATGTCCATAACCACCTGGTTCACAAACTCAGTACGATAAGCATCAATCACAAAAGTGGCAGGCTTGCCGGCAATTTTAAAGTTATGGGTAAAGTTGAAACCAAAGTTCCAGGCATCTTCCATTTTCAGGTCGTTTGCCATTCTCACGACTCGGTTACTGGCGAGTACGGAAATATTTTCCGACAACACCTGAGCGGCCCTCAACCCTCTTCCGGCACTGACCCTCGCCACGGTTTGATCAGTGAAATTGTATTTGGCGTTAAAGCGCGGAGTGAATAACCAACCATATTGGTCATGTTTGTCGAGCCTGATACCAGCGATAATTCCAAGACTTTCCCAAAAACTACCCCCTGAATTGTTAGCACCATAGACGTATTCAGCGAAAACTCCACCAACATTTTCCTCCCTACTGTAATCGGAATCATCCAGGTACTCCGTATAGTCATCAAACTGATAACTTGCACCAAAATTCAGGCAGTGGCTGTCATCGGGCAACGCTGTTGTATATAAAAGATTGGCATAAAGGTTTTTCTGGTCACCTCTATAATTGCGCTTGCCAAAGATATTGTTGGTCTCGTTCCAGGAAGCATTGTAGATAAACCCAAGGGAAGTATTGGGTTCTGCAAAACCGAAATAACCAACTTTCCCGAACAGGTCCAGCCTTTTGTTATTCTGGTTAATCCTGAAGTAATTGTCAGGATTGGCATTGTCCGGGACAATTTGCCCCCCATCCCGTTCATCCACCAGCGCCTGAACGTTGATCTGTGCGCTCATGACATCGCCTCGGTAGAAGGTTCTGAAAATACCGTCCAGATTTTTCTTCTGAGGTGCGTCCATAAAGGTGTCGCCGTTTTTATCGAAAACACCCTGATTGGCACTGGCATGTAATAATATTCCTGAACTCCATTCCTCCGTCCAGGCTTTGTTCAAATGAAGGTTAATTTCTCCGCGCTCTTTGGTCGAACCAAACAAATTGACAAAAACTGGTTTGTCGGACCATGGTTTGACCAACTCAACGTTGATTTGGCCAGCGATGGCCTGATAACCGTTTTGTACCGTACTGGCTCCTTTAGAAATCTGTATATCCGAAACCCAGGTTCCGGGTATGTATTCAAGAGCGAATGGACTGCCAAGTCCTGTATAAACCGGCCTTTTTTCCATCAGCAATTGAGTGTACACACCTCTTAGCCCTAACATTTGCACCTCAGTGGTGCTCGTCACGGCATCCGGCTGCATCACATCAACCGCTGCGTTTGTTTCAAAACTTTCCGCCAGGTTGCAACAGGCTGCTTTTTTGAGTTCACAGCTTGAAATGCTTTCCAGATTAATGGTGGCAAGAGTGGAGGTGTAATTATCACGGTTTTGGCCAGTGACATTTACTGTTTGAAGTTGTGATTCGCCCTCCAGTTGAATTTCCACATCGTTTGCGTCAGAAAGTATTTCAACGAGGACTGGTTCATACCCTACATACCGAATAAGAAGATTGGCAGGTTTGGTCATTCTTGGTATAGTGAAAATCCCATTCTCATCGGCAAGTGTTCCTATGTTGGTTCCTTCCCAAATAACAGTAGCTCCGATTAATGGCTCGCCTTTTTCATTTACAATCTTGCCAGTCAACTCCTTGTTTTGACCGAAAGCCGAAAGCGCCAAAAATGCCAATATGTTGAATATTGTAAATTTTATCAGTGATTTCATGGAATTGAAAAATTAAAGTAGAAAATGTGTTGGTGTGCTTTTGCATCAAAATCCATTATGCAAAAACCAATCAAAAGAAGTATCCAGAAAGCACTAACAAAGAAAAGTCTGCAGAAAGGGTAAAAGTTCCTGGCTATCGTAATCAATTGAGGCGCCGGTATCTTGGAAGACGAAAATAGTAAGGGTTTGAGGGGCGAAGTTCTTGAAGAGTGCCGGTGCGCTGACAACATCATGAGGAACTGGAAACTCGGATTTAGAGGTCAGAGGGAAGTAATCCGCATCAAATATTACGGTTTCCGTTTCGCAGTCTGAGCAATTGTGATCACCACCTTCGCCAGAATTTCCGCAAATGCCGTTGCCGCAACAACTTTCTTCAGGCGTAGCTTCATCGGCACAATTATCCTCAATACAAAAAAGCGATGTAGAGAATTCCGACTTACAATAGCAGTACATTTTATGCACGCTTACACCGGTGGAAGTATAGAAAAGCATACCGGCGAGCAGGAACGAAGTGATATGTAAGGCAGTTGTTCTCAAAAAAAGATTTTCGATGTGCAAAAGTAAAGGCAAAAGCAGTGCCGCGAAGGTGTATTAACAGAACCTTAGGACTTGTTTTCAAAAATCACACTCACTAATGATTTATGATTCCAATAGAGGCCCCCAACTTCCCCTGGTTAAGATAGAAATGGCTGAATTAAGCCTGACTGGTTGCCCTTGCCATAGCAAACTTCCTGAATAGCGACATTCCGAGATGTAAGGCAACCCCAAAAATAGCCCAGAAAATCATACGTGCTCTTCTGACAAGTCCGAAAGTAAGGCCAAGAGCTGCGCTGTAACCAAGGAAAGTCATTGCTGTGCTGATTCCCGCTTCGTTTACGCCGATACCTTGCGGAATGATGAAAAATACAGCACCGCTGGTGGCAATCATACCTGAAATCGATATGACATCGAGCAAACTGGCGCTATAACCTAAAATGCTGAACAATGCAAACAACTCCAAAAAACCAAAAACCCTTCCGAGCATTTTAAACGAAAAGGCCGCAAAAAACCTTGGAACTGGAATAGGATCGTTTCGATACTCACTGACGACTTTTAGTTTCTTAAGGAAAAATCCGGAAATCTTTGTGGAAGCACCTGCTAATGCAACCCACAAAATGCCTAATCCGACAGCACCTACAATTATGCTCACCAAAGTCAGAATAAAGTGAAGTCTAGGGTCCATGTCAACAAAAAGAATGGTAATCAGCACCGTAATCGATGTAAAAAAAGTACCGGTTATGGCATGTATAAGACGGTCAGTCACTATAGTATTGCTGGCAGTTCCCCAATCCACCCAGTTCGTCATGAGCTTCATCTTGAGTGGTTCACCACCAAGTCCGGCAAGGGGTATGATGGTATTGTATGCATCGGCCACGAACTGGAGATAAAGCAAATCCAAAAATGGAATCTTACCCCGAATCAGGACCATAATGCAAAGGGTATTTGCCACTATCCAAAGCAGCGCAATACCGAAAATGATAAAAACTTTATTTCCCACTACGGTTAGGGATTCCGATACGATATAAAGGTCCAGATTGAAAATCAACCCCGCCAGAATGATTACACCCAACAAATAGAAAATGATGGGGTCAATCTTGTCGAAAATATTGGCACCTGATTGTGCGAGAGATTCTGCATGAATGGATTTGGAAAACTTAATTGAGGAAGTAAAAATCATTAACACAGCCAGCCAGAAAACGGCTTGGTACAAGAATGCAACACTTAGCAAGAATGCCAACAACGCTGTAACATCGGGTTTGTTAAAGCCTCTCCAGAAGTTGAAAAATCCATCTGTTACGGGAGAATTGTAAGAAGATTTTATAGGTTCAGGCACCAGGTTTTCTTCGAAATCATTACGCCTTTTCCATGCAAAAGCTGCCATTTGAGAAAGACTGTATAATGCCAGGGCTGCCAGCACCATCATGGCAAATAGATAGACATTGGAACCAGTTGCTTTGTAAGCGCTAAGCCCCAGGGCTTCAAAGAAAACTACATGACGAAAACTGTTGCTGAACTTGCTGTACCAGCTTCCAAACCTGGTGGTTCTAAGCGTAAGCCGCGCCACCTCGCCATCGCTGCCGTCCAATATGGATGATAACTGGAAAATAAATGCACCGAGCACTATCCACTGGTAAATTCCAGAGCCTGCGAGAATGGCACCAATGAGGGTGAGTATCAGTACAAATGAAGTTATGACGTTCGGCGAAACACCCCATTTTGCTAAAAGAAAACTTAATGGAGTGGAAATGTGCCTGTTGATACTGCGACTAACCCAGCCATCTTCCGGCCTACCCAACATGCGCTTCAGCCGGCGTTCAGCTTCTGCCTTCATGCTGGGGTTGTCAACGTCCTGCCACCTGGCATTTTCCAGCCTGATTGCCCTAACGCCTTTTTCATCAATGTGTTGCTGGATGATGTCACTCACGGAGTGCGCACCGTCCTGGGCTTTTTGCCAAATTTTCTTTCCTGTGAACGCAGGAAAGTAAAACAGCCCGGTATCGACCAGGTCGTATTGAGTGATTTCCTTTCCAATGTTTCGGATAAGACCTTTTGATGAATCAACCTTGGTCGCATCATCTATATCGAAAACATCACCCAGATTTCCGTCACAGGCAAGGGCTGGCATGTCAGGTTGTCTGACAGCATGCCCCACAAAATCAGTTATGGTTTCTGGTGCAAAAATATGGTCGGACATAGTGAGCAAAAATGGCTCATCGAAGCCTACTGCCCCTTCGCTGAAGGAGACGCCATTTCCCAACTCGTACTGCTCGCTAACCACATAAGTTATATCCAGCCCTTTCAACCTGGGAAGTTGGAGCATTTCCTGCTTTATCTGATTTTTATAGGCTCCTAATACTATTCTGAACTTCTCGACACCTGCAGCCTTTAGCGTCAGGATGCTCCTTTCCAACAATCGCAGCCCACCCAACTTCATCAGAACCTTTGGTTTCTTTTGACCGTTCTCTCGGAAACGCTGGCTTTTACCCGCTGCAAGGATTACAGCATTTCTTACCCTTCCAGATTGGTCCGATAGATTGCTTTCAGTGTTCGTTAATTCTTGTGATAAAATTGGAGAATCCATTGTGGTTTTTGTTCGCTTGCAAATGAATGGGAGTGCTTTAATAGAATGTACCCTGACAGTTCAATTAAGTTGTGGGGATGAACTGATTTACTAAATAACTTCGCACCTTAAAAGGTTCGCCCTGATTTGGATTTTCTTT
>CAYRDX010000102.1:0-9747 GCA_964423205.1 uncultured Saprospiraceae bacterium
ATATTGATTCCATGGCTGCCCATTCAATAACCATTCTGGAAAATGATGAAGTGTTAGCCAAATTCCGAAAAGGAGCCCTGGCACAGGCCGAGCGATTTGATATCAAACACATCCTCCCTCAGTATGAAGAATACTATGAAGAAATCAGGACCAAGGCCAGAAAGGGAAAGAAACTTCTCAAGGAAAATGCACTGAAATAGTCATGGCTTTGAAAAGTTAAACTCCATTAAAACATATTAAGAATTTAACTATCGGCATAATCATTGCCTCAGACAAACATACATTCAGCTCTGTTAATAAATCATAAATTTTCGCAAGCGTTCTTGTGTTATTGCCATTTTGACTGTATTTTGCAGCGCTAACTGAGCGAAAATTTCATTAGCCACTTATGAAGCATACTCTACTCATTCTATTCTTCACTTTTTTTGCCGCTGCGGCCTTTGCTCAGCAAAGTGGTGACAATGGCTCCACTAATAATCCCTGGCTTCGGCAAAACAAAATTTCCATTTACCCAAATCCCGCTACCAGTTACATCAGCATCAATCAGGATGAGAACATCAAGCAGATTATGTTCTTCAACCTGCTCGGCAGAAACCTTAAGACTATTACCAATGTGGTTAAAGGACAGCAATATGATGTAACCGACCTGCCCAATGGCATGTATCTGGTTCAAATCATTGACAACACGAATAAGATCCTTACTACTCAAAGGGTCAGCAAACGATAAAATTCATTTTTCAGAATAATAGCCCTTTCTGGTCAAACCGGAAAGGGCTTTTGTTTTGAGGGAAAACCTTGTTATTAACGAAGTATGAGGTCAACTTACAAAAGGGAGGTTGGCAAGAGGCGAAAAATTGTGATTTTTGTATCACCCTCACTGATGGACCTTTATTAAAACAGAATGAATGTTATTATGACCTACACTCTGAATTTATGATTGAGCTGTTGCAACAATTTGCTGAACCCTGGGCACTGAGAGCATTAGCCGCTTCTTGCATGGTAGGAGTTATGTGCGGTGTTTTGGGGTGTTTTATCGTCCTGCGAAATATGGCACTCATTGGAGATGCCCTTTCTCATGCGATACTTCCGGGAGTTGTTCTTGCTTTTATTCTCGTCGGACAAAGTGCTCTTGGCTTTTTTGGGGGAGCTGTTTTCGCTGGTTTGCTTTCTGCCTTTTTCATTACCTGGATACAATTAAATGTAAAAACAAAAGGCGATGCTGCCATTGGGATAGTGTTTACCGCTATGTTTTCTTTGGGTGTTATTGGCATTTCAAGAATCAGTCGCCTGCCGGGGGTTCACCTCGACCTCAAAGATTTTTTGTTCGGTAATGTTCTCGGCGTTGGCAACGACGACCTTTACCTCACCCTTGTTATAACGCTTTACGTTCTGGCAAGTGTAGTGGTTTTTTACAGGTATTTATTCATAACTACGTTTCAACCTGTCATTGCCGAAACAATGGGCATTTCAGTAAAAGCTATCCACTATTTTCTGATGCTTTTACTTTCGTTTGCTGTTGTAGCTGCTCTTCAGACTGTTGGAGTCATTCTGGTAGTTGCCATGCTCATTACTCCCGCAGCTACTGCTCTTTTGTTATCGAACCGATTGGAAAAGGTGCTAATCTTAGCAGCAATGCTGGGATTATTTGCAGCCCTTTTTGGCTTATTGGCAGCTATTGTATTGGAAACACCACCCGGTCCTGCCATGGCTGTCATGGCGACACTTTTTTATTTGGTCGCTGCATTTTTTTCACCAAGCAAAGGATTGGTTTTCAAATTCTTTAACCAGCGTTCATTGAGAAATAAAATCCGGCAAGAGGACACACTAAAACAATTGTACCATCTTTCGCTGGTAGATACTATGAGCATGGAAAACCTGTTGCAGAGTTTGGGGTTTACTGCACCGCAACTCAAAGCTCAATTGCGACTCTTGCATGACAAAGGAATGTTGGAGATAAGCACCATGCAGCTATCTGAAAGTGGAAAGGAAGAAGCTAAACGTCTGGTAAGGGCCCACCGCCTATGGGAAACCTACCTGGCAAAGGAAGTTGGGCTTTCTGAGGAACAAATACATGACGACGCAGAGAAGTTGGAACACCTTCTGACAGATGAAATGCTGGAAGAAGTGGACAAAACATTGGGATACCCAACCAAAGACCCACATGGCTCCCCAATCCCCGCCAGAAAAGGTTTGCCTGAAAAAGCCCTTTTGCAAATGACAATTGGCAGTATCGCTCAAATCGCAAAAAATCAACCTGGCGAAACCATCAGTGCGAAGTTGTGGAAATTGGGAATTCCACCGGAAATTCCCTTCAAAGTTGTCAAGAAGGGTGAAAAGCATATTGATATAGAAATAGCAGGGAAAATGATTATTGTTCCAGTAGATTTGGCCAGAAAGATTCAGATACATTACCTGGATAATAATGTGAAATAAAACGCCCTTGGCATTAAGAGTCCTAAAAAATGAAAACTCCCGGCTGTCAGTGACTTCCGGGAGTTTATTGTGATGGGGGCTTATAATTGTTATTTCACCAATCCTATTCTTTCACCATCATTGTACTCGACGATGAAAGCGCTTTTGAAATCAACATTGGATCTGACTTTTGACAAGGCTGCTCTCGCTTGTTCCAATGTCTCAAAATCAGCGAGAAGTACTCTGTACAACAGGAGATCCACGATGTATTCTGTGTCCAAACGACCCATCTGTGCCATTTTCACATAACGGGATTGTTTCGGATCGTACTTAACCAAAGCCGCCAATTGAATCTTATAATAAACTCCTTTTTTTCTTGGAGCTTCTGTCAGAATCTTGAGGTTATCGTCTTTTGATCTTCCTCTTGACACATAAGGTGCTTCCTCAGAGCCCTCCTTCTTCTTATAAGAGACCTGTTCCTCAGGCTGGCTTACAGTCTCTGTTTTTGCCTTAGTAGGCTGCTTAACATCGACCGCTTCACTCGCCGGCTTCACTTTCGTAGCTGCAACGTCCTCTGATTTGGTTGGTTCTTTGGCAACCTCTGTCTTTTGCGTTTCAACAGCAGGATTCACTTTTGTTGCCTGCACTTCAGGGGTGACTTTTGATTCAACCGGTTTTTCGACTACTTTCTCAGTGCTTGGTGGAGTATTGGTTCTCAACAACTCTGCACCCACTTTTTGAGAAGCGACTACTGACGTCGGTTTTTCTTTTTGCTGATTTACCTTACCCGACTCACTTAATGCCGAGGATTCAAGATAAATAGGCGCTCCAAAATCAGTAAAGTTGGCAAAGTCGTAGGTATCAAATTCATAAGTATTAGGCATGAATCCGTCTTTCACAGCTTCCAGGTAGTACTTCTTTGATGGCTCAACAGGAAAATCATAGATACCCGATGGTGAGTCGGTGGAGGTCAGGAATTTTCTCTGGCCATTTGCAGCTACTTCATAAATGGAAATCTCGACGTCGTTCAGCGGGTTTTTGGTGTCTTTGTCGTAAACCTCGCCTCTTGCCACATAATGTCTGACCGGCTTATCGAATTCGAAGTAGAAAATGTCCTCGTCCGTAGTACTGGGTTTCAATAAATCAAACTGCCGGTTTGAGACGAAAAAACCACCTTTTCCGGAAGTTGTCTTGATGTAAAAGAAATCATCAGCAGGTGAATTAATGGGTAAACCCATGTTTTCAGCCTTATTCCAATTTGCTCTGGCCCCTTTTGCTTTGTACACATCAAAACCACCTATGGTGATTTGCCCATTGGAGGCAAAGTACAAGGTGCCATCCATTGCGTCATAATAGGGAGTTATTTCATCGCCCAAGGTATTTACCTGTGAGCCAGCATTCACCGGAAGAGTGAAATCATTGGCGGTGCTTTTGATTTCGCGCGTAGCGTACCAGACATCCATACCACCTTTTCCATCCGGTCTGTTGGAGGAGAAATAGAGGATTTCCGTACCATTTTCATGAACAACGTTTGGATGTGTGGTTGTAACGTTTGCTTCGTTTATATAATCTGGCAGTCTCTCAGGTGCCGACCAGGATTTTCCAGCTCTTTTCGTAACATAGATTTGGCAGCGGGTCGTGAGTCCACCCCAATTTTCTTCTGATTTGCAAATGGTAAAATAAAACCGGGAAGCATCCGGAGTGAGCGTTCCGTTGCAGAAGTGATCGGATTCAATAACCGGGAAATTATCCAGCGGTGTTGCCTTGGCCCAATCACTGCCAGGAACTTTCAAAGAGCGGTAAATAGCTGCTCTTTTTGAAATGGTCGATGAGAAATAAAGTGCTTCATCGCCAAATGGAAACGGCGCAAACTCTGTTTCAGGAGAATTGATGTTATTGTTCAGGTACTCTATTCGGATATCTTTTTGTTCGCCTTTTACAGCAAATTGTGCTGCCAGTTCGCAGCCACGCAATTCAGTCTGAACGACCTGGGAAACGAGTGCCTTATCCTGCCCCTGGTAGTTTCCAATAAAATTGACCAGTTCACTGCTCGCCATTTCGTATTTACCACTTTGCTTCAGTGCCCTGCCGTAGCGCAGACCAATCAAAGGGTATTTACTGTTGAGGTCTTTAACATGGGTCCAAGCTTCTGACGCCTTCATGTAATCACGGACAATGTAATAACATTCACCGGCCTTGTAAGCCAGTTCCGTTTTTTTGGTTTTCTTTTTAAAGGCGGCCAGATAGTGATCACCTGCATCCTTGTATTGTGCTTTGGAGTACAACATGTCGGCAAGTTTCAGGTGTTTTTTCCAGCTGAAATTATCCTGTGCATTTAAACTAATGGACAGGATAGCAAGGAAAAATAGGGAGGAAATAATTACTTTCTTCATGATTTTGGATTGTGTTCTTGGCAACTTTGCCGGGATTCTCAAGTTGCTGTTTTGCTATACTTTGGGAGTTTTTCCAGGATTTCTCTTCTGATGACTTCAGGGAAATACCTGTGTTCAAGTTCGTGTATTCTGCTTACCAAAGACTCCGGAGTGTCATTTTCAAAAACAGGACATTTTGCCTGAAAAACGACATCACCTTCATCGTATTGTTCGTTGACGTAATGTATCGATATTCCACTTTCCTGTTCCCCTGCAGCTATTACCGATTCGTGTACTCTCATTCCAAACATTCCTTTACCTCCGTACTTTGGCAACAACGCGGGATGAATATTGAGCATTCTCTTCCAGAAAGCTTTGACTAAATAATCTGGCACTAACCACAAAAAACCCGCCAATACCACAAAATCAATCAAATATTCATTAAAAATTTTTAAAATATCATCTGATTGATAGAAAAAATCCCTTTTGATGACTAAAGTTGGGATGTGGTATTGCTCCGCAATTTGCAGGACGGGAGCTTTCGGATTATTGCTGACAATGAGAGATACGGTGATTTCTTCATCGTGTTCAAAATACTCGATGATTTTTTTTGCATTACTACCGGTGCCTGAAGCAAAAATCGCAATATGTTTTTTCATGAGAAAGAATTGATTCCGTTCAAAAGTATTTCAGAGCCTGTGCCAATTCACCTTGCTAAGGTACTAAGGTACTACTTCAATTGTGATAAGCTTTTAGGATTTACCAATCACTTTTCAGAATCCTGGGTTAGCTATCACCAAGTTTAAACATCTCTTTTTTGGTTAATTCTGAATGCTTTATACCTACTACTGCATTTCTGTTCGGACTAAGGATATTATCTTTGCCTCAGAAACAAGACAGGTTCGAAGAGTTAATGGGTTGTGACAACTATTGTCCTTAGTAATGAGTCAAAAATAAAGTAGCCAAATTGTTTTCTTAACCACTTGAAAATCAGTTGGAAAACTTTTTACTTTTTACTTTTTACTTTTTACTTTTTCCTTAAGAATATTTTCCTTCGAACGGAATTAGACATCATTTCACACACCAGACCTCAGAAAGGCTTTTAAAGTAACATCAATGAACGTTACAGTCCATCCACAAACCAGTGAATTTCCAGACACAGTGATAGTGCCGGTTGCTGAAAGCAATGACCTGGAAAAAATTCTTCTGGAGATTTCAGCAGTCACACATGTTCCTTCTGAGTTTTTAAAAAGTGATTTCAAAGCCAACGCGAAAGAACTTTTTCAATTTTACTATTCGTACAAAGGTCAAAGCAAGCGCTTTCTTTTACTGGGCATGGGTGAAAACCCGCGCTCTATAGATGTATTGAACGCCTTCCGTGCACTCATTTTCAAAAGAAAGAAAAACCTGCCAACCACATTTGCCATTTCTTATGGGTTCGGCAATGCCCCGGAGAATCCCTCTGATTGGATTGAAGCTGCCGTCAATGGCATTATGTTGGGACTGTATGATATTGGACTGTATAAGACTACCGAGAAAGAAGAAGGTGCAATCAGACCTGAGGAAATATCCCTGGATATCCTGATTCAGGATGGCACTGAAAACACCGCACCATCTGCAGCCCGGAAAGGTTTATCCATAGCTCAAACCCATGTTGAGATTTTCAACCTGGTCAACGCCCCTTCCAACAAGAAAACACCTGAAGTATTGGCAAATTGGGCAGTCGAATCCGGAAAAAAACATGGCTACTCAGTTCAGGTTTTCAATAAAGAAAAGATTGAAGCACTTGGCATGGAGGCACTTTTGGCTGTAAACAGGGGGAGTGAAAATCCACCTACTTTTATCGTAATGGAGTATAGGCCCCAGGGGAAAGCCTTAAAGAAAATCGGACTGGTGGGCAAAGGAGTTACGTTTGATACTGGTGGCATTTCCATTAAACCCTCCACCAACATGCACTACATGAAAAGTGATATGGGAGGTGCCGCTGCGGTGATGGGTACGGTGGAAATGGCTGCCAAGCTGAAATTGCCTTTTCACATCATGGGCGTGATACCTGCAACCGATAACTCCGTCGATGCCAAATCCGTGAAGCCGGGGGATGTGATAGGTTCTTATCTGGGTAAAACCATTGAGGTCATCGACACCGATGCGGAAGGCAGGCTGATATTGGCTGATGGTCTGGCCTATTGTGCCAAAGAATTCCAACCCGATGTAATGATTGACCTGGCGACACTGACTGGTTCCACTATTCGTACGCTGGGTACTTATGCAGGCGGTCTCTTTTCCAACAATGATGAACTTTCCAAACACCTTCTGGAAGCCGGAGAAGAAACAGGTGAGCGGCTTTGGCGATTCCCGCTATGGGATGATTATAAAAAAGAACTGAAGTCCGACGTGGCCGATGTAAAAAATTTCAGTGGCAACCCTTCTGCCGGAGCCATAACAGCAGCCAAGTTTCTGGAAATGTTTATCGTCGATCATCCTGCTTGGGCGCATCTGGACATTGCCGGCATGGCCGTAGCTGATTCAGAGTTTTCCTCACAGAAAAGTGCAACCGGGTACGGGGTCAGGTTATTACTTAACTATTTTGATAAAATAGCCCAGAATAGCTAAATCTCTAGCATCGCAACAATTTTCCATGAAGAAATTGATAACAGCGCACGACCTCAGCTTTGAGCCTTTTATAAGGGAAGAAGAGATTTTAAGTCGGGTGAAAGCACTTGGCGCAGAAATAACCAAAGAGTATAATGGCAAGAAACCGATGTTTCTCTGCATATTGAATGGCTCTTTTGTATTCGGAGCCGACCTGGTGAGGGAGTGCGACCTGGAATGTGATGTGGCTTTTGTCCGGCTTACTTCATACGCAGGAATTCAATCGTCGGGAAAGGTGGTTACGGTGTTGGGATTGGATGCTGACATCAGTGGCCGGGACATCATCGTTGTAGAAGACATCATAGATTCCGGGCATACCATGCACCTCTTTCTGTCCGATTTGCAAAAAGCCAATCCCGCATCCTTGAAAGTGGCATCCCTTTTATTGAAACCCGAAGCGCTGCGTTTCCCGGTGAAAATTGACTACCTCGGTTTCGAAATACCGGATAAATTCGTCGTCGGTTATGGCCTCGATTACGACGGGCTTTGCCGCAACCTGCGGGATATTTATCAGTTGGTTACTCCCCCATCGCATTGATTAAAAGCGCATTTTTACCACGGAGATGCGGAGGTTCACGGAGTTAGTTCTGTGTTTCTTAGTGTTCTCCGTGTCTCCGTATTTAAAAAAAAGTCATAGTGGATTCTCCGTGTCTCTTAGTTTTCTCCGTGTCTCCGTGGTGAAAAAAAAAGAAAACCAAAATATTGAACTCTCAATTATCATGGTCCAATCTTATGAACCAAAACGAACTCAAACTGCTTTGTGAAAAAAGCAGAGCCATAGTATTAAAAACAGGCGATTTCCTGATGGAGCAAACAGGCCGTGTTTCCAAAGAACAAATTGAAGAAAAAAGCCTGAACAGCTTAGTCAGTTATGTCGATAAAAAGGCAGAGGAGATGCTGGTAAACGGCCTGGTCACATTACTTCCCGGTTCTGTTTTTCTGACAGAAGAAGAAACCGTCGAGCAACAAAAAGGTGTGTTTCAATGGATTATCGACCCATTGGACGGCACCACCAACTTTCTGCATCAGGTTCCCTGCTTTGCTGTGAGTGTGGCCCTGTACGAAAATGGCATTCCTGCCATCGGTATCATCTATGAACCCAATCGCCGGGAATGCTTTTATGCCTGGAAAGAGGGTGGGGCGTGGCTCAATGAAAAACCCATCAGCGTTTCCAAAACAACCCAACTCAAGGACGCCCTAATTGCTACGGGTTTCCCATACCGCGACTATTCCAGGTCTGATTCCTATTTCCACGCGTTCCACCAGTTCATGCGCGGTACCCGTGGCATCCGCCGTCTGGGAGCAGCAGCGCTGGACCTCGCCTATGTGGCCTGTGGTCGCTTTGATGCCTTTTTCGAATACGGCCTGGCTGCCTGGGATGTAGCTGCCGGAGTACTGTTGGTGCAGGAAGCCGGCGGAAAGGTTTGCGGTTTCAGTGCGGGTGACAACTATCTTTTTGGCGGTGAAATGGTGGCCTGTAACGAGGCTGTGTATGCTGAAATGATGGGAGTAGTGGAATCAGCCTTTCAGAAACGATAATCTTTAAAAAGTACAACATGTCAAACCAAACCCTGTCCATTACCCCGGAATTGTACGCCTATTTGTTGGATGTTTCATTGCGGGAGTACCCACTTTTGAAAGAACTCCGGGAATTAACCAGTCAGATGAAAGAAGCCAACATGCAAATTTCACCTGAGCAGGGCCAGTTTATGCAACTTCTTGTTCAACTGTCGGGAGCAAAAAAGACGATTGAAGTCGGGGTATTTACGGGTTACAGCTCTCTGGCGGTGGCATTGGCATTGCCCAAAGATGGCCGCATCACAGCCTGCGATATCAGCAAAGAATGGACGGGAATAGGCAGGGAGTTTTGGAAACGTGCAGGTTTGGAACACAAAATTGACCTACACATCGCACCGGCTGCTGAAACTTTGAACGCGCTGATTCAAAAGGGTGAATCCGGCACTTATGATTTTGCTTTTATCGATGCTGATAAGCCCGGATACGACGATTACTATGAATTGTGCCTTCAGCTTCTGCGTCCCGGCGGCTTAATCATGCTGGACAATATGCTCTGGGGCGGAAGAGTTTTGGACGAAGATTCTGAACACCCGGAAGCGCGAGCTATTCGGGCGATGAACCTGAAAATCCGGGACGACGGCCGCGTAATGATGAGTCTGCTTCCGGTTAGCGACGGGGTTACCCTTGTGGTGAAGAATTGAATAGAAAATTTTCCTATGCACAATGCGGTATTATTCCCTGCTTCCCAAGACTCAAACATAACCTACACGCGACATTAGCACATCTCCTAATT
>CAYRDX010000103.1:0-9691 GCA_964423205.1 uncultured Saprospiraceae bacterium
TGTCAGCTTTCGCTATGAGTCATTGGCTACACTATTTCGGGGTGCTGTGTATCATATTAAAAATTAGCATAATATTTGCTATAGTCGGATATGCGGTGAGAATTTGTGTGGTAATGATGATCGGCAGAAGGATTTTAAAGAAGTTTAATCACCAGAATCTGGTACCCTGGCTTCCTGCCCTCGACGCCTCACTTGTCTTTTTCTACATGATGTTCTCACCGGTAATTCTCATGAACATCAACACCAAAAAATGGAATTGACACTATCGAAACCCAGGCTTTCACCACGAGCACATGAAGATTACCAATTGGTCACTGCAGCCATCGGTGGTGAACAACAAGCCTATGCTGCACTACTGGAACGCTACCGACCATCGGTGTACAACCACCTTTTCAAGATGGTCAGAAACCATGACGATGCTGAAGACCTGACCTTAGAAGCTTTCGGAAAAGCTTTCAACAAGCTTTCCACCTATGCACCACATTTCGCTTTTTCAACCTGGTTGTTCAAAATTGCAGTAAACAATTGTATCGACCATATCCGGAAAAAGCGGCTCCACTTCATGTCCATCGACCAGCCGATTGAGCCTTCCGGCGACCGCGACTATACAGGCTTTTTAAAAGCCAGAGCCCGTAATCCGGAAGAAGAAATCATTCGCAGACAGCGGCTGCAAATGGTGCGGTATATGGTTGGGCAATTGAGCACAAAATACCGCCACATGATTGAATTGCGGTATTACGAAGAACTCAGTTATGAGGAAATAGCCACCGAGCTCAATATTCCACTCGGCACAGTGAAAGCACAATTGTTCAGGGCTAAGGAGATGCTCTTTAACCTGATGAAAAATAATGGTGGTATTTCTTACCTCGACACCACGCGGAGGTACGACTAAGTAAGAAGTCAAAAGTAAAAAGGCAAAAGGCAAAAGTTTGGCAACTGATTTTCAAGTGGTTAAGAAAACAATTTGGCTACTTTATGTTTGACTCATTACTAAGGCCAGAAAATAAGGAGGTGAGCAGGGGCTTGAGTTTTAGCAAGTTGCGGATGGTCATTCCGATGAACACGTCCAAGAATCCAGGGCCCCTCGGCCTCCCTAACCCAAACCACACACTGTGATTCACGTTTGTACATTGTGGAAGCCGGCTTCAAGCCGGCTTTTTCTTTTTGAGCAGAACTGGTAAAAAAGCTCTGACTTAAAAGTATATTTACCATGCTCTTACCACCTGATAGGTGGTTATACCCAAACCTTCAACAGACCAAATAATATGACTGAAAACTTACTCCATTTTATTTGGATAACCCGCCGCTTCGATCTTTCCAGTCTCCAAACCACTTCCGGCGAGACTATTGAAATTCTGCATCCCGGAGAGCACAATACCCATGCTGGTCCTGACTTCCTGAATGCCAAAATCAGAATCGGAGATGTACTATGGGCTGGCAATGTTGAAATGCACCTTAAGTCATCAGATTGGTTTCATCATGGACACGGAAATGACCCGGCTTACGATAATGTGATTCTGCATGTGGTGATGACAGAGGATAAGCCAATTGTTACCGTTGATCAACGAAAAGTACCCTCTTTTGAAATGAAAGGAAGAATTCCTGCCGGTATTGAGGCAAAGTATTACGAACTCATGGCTGCGAAAAAATGGATACCCTGTGAAGACCAGTTTGCAGGTGTGGAAAGTTTGATCAAGAACCTATGGTACGACCGGCTGCTGGCTGAAAGACTTGAAAGAAAGTGTGCTGCAATCCAGTCGGTTTTGAAACAAAACCAAAACAACTGGGAAGAAACCTTTTACCAGTTTATTGCCCGCAATTTTGGGCTGAAGATAAATACGCAGCCTTTCGAAATGCTGGCAAGGGCGTTGCCCCAGTCTATCCTTGCCAGAAACCGGAATAACCCGGCAAACATTGACGCCCTGCTGTTTGGCGTTGCTGGTTTCTTGGATGCTGATTTTCAGGACGCCTTTCCGAATCAACTGAAAAAGGAATTTATCATACTCCGTCAGAAATATGCACTATCTTCTCTGAACCCTTCAATCTGGAAATTCCTGAGACTGCATCCTGCCAATTTCCCAACCATCCGCCTGGCTCAATTTTCAGCACTGGTTCAAAAATCCAGTCACTTATTCAGCCAAATATTGGAAACCATAGACTTCAAGAACCTGCAAAACCTGCTCTCGGTTGAGGCCGGAACATACTGGACCAATCACTTTCAGTTCGACAAGCCATCAACCCCTTCGCCCAAAGCTCTTGGCAAGAGTACCATCCAACTCATTACCATCAATACGGTAGCTCCGTTTCTTTATTTGTATGGCAAGAAACACGGTGAAGAATTATTTAAGGAAAAAGCACTGTCGCTATTGGAAAGTATTCCAGCTGAACAAAACAACATCACAAAAGGCTGGAAAGCCATTGGTGAGCCGGTGAAATCTGCAGCCATTTCTCAATCATTGATTCATCTGAAAAATGAGTATTGCGACAGAAAACGCTGTCTCGACTGCGCAGTGGGAGCCAGGTTGGTCAATGTATAAATGAATGAAAAACCGGATGCTCTGTATTAATCGTCGGGATTTTCGAGTTTGAAATCGTTCAGGAATGCCGTAGTGAAGACACCAGACCTGAACCGCTCATCTTTCATCAGTTTTTTGTGGAAAGGAATGGTGGTGCGAACACCTTCCACAATGAATTCCTCCAATGCCCTTTCCATTTTGGTAATGCATTCCTCCCTGGTACGTGCCCGG
The DNA here is from genome assembly GCA_964423205.1 of uncultured Saprospiraceae bacterium. GTDB lineage: Bacteria > Bacteroidota > Bacteroidia > Chitinophagales > Saprospiraceae > UBA6168. The sequence continues at coordinate 2,748 of CAYRDX010000103.1, forward strand.
CAAATCAACTTGGCAATCATGGAGTCGTAATGTGGAGGAATGGAGTATCCAGCATAAACATGGGTATCTACCCTAACTCCATGTCCTTTAGCCGTATGAAGGGAGAGTATTTTACCAGGTGAGGGACGGAAATCGTTGTAAGGGTCCTCGGCGTTAATGCGGCATTCGATGGCATGAGCTTCGGGGAAATAGTTCTTTCCTGAAATAGGAATACCTGCAGCAATTTTAATCTGTTCTTTTATCAGGTCATGGTCAATGACTTCCTCGGTAATAGTGTGTTCCACCTGGATACGGGTGTTCATCTCCATGAAATAGAAATTCCGGTGTTTGTCTACCAGAAATTCAACAGTTCCTACTCCTTCGTAATTAATGGCTTCTCCTGCCAGGATGGCTGCTCGGCCCATGTTATCGCGCAATTCTGGTGTCATGAATGGTGAGGGGCTCTCCTCAACCAGTTTCTGATGACGACGCTGGATGGAGCATTCCCGTTCTGACAGGTGCACTACTTTGCCAAACTGGTCGCCAGCAACCTGAAATTCAATATGACGCGGCTCTTCAACGAATTTTTCAATGTAGATGCCATCGTTTGAGAAAGCATTCCTGGCTTCATTGCGTGCCATTTCCCAATTCTTCTCAAACTCTGCCTCCTCTTTGACGATACGCATGCCCTTGCCACCACCGCCAGCTGTAGCTTTCAGCATAACAGGGTAACCAATTTCCTTGCTGATTTTCCTGCCTTCTTCTATATCAGTGACCAAATCATCCGAACCAGGTATGACAGGCACACCAGCGTTTTTCATGGTCGTTTTGGCAGTAATCTTATCGCCCATGGCCCTGATCTGGGCTGGAGTTGGTCCAATGAATTTTATACCGTACTCAGTACAGATTTCACAGAAATCAGCGTTTTCAGCCAAGAATCCATAACCTGGATGAATAGCATCGGCATTGGTGATTTCCACGGCTGCCATGATGCGCGGTACATTCAGATAAGAATCTTTAGAGGCTGGTGGACCGATACAAACTGCCTCATCGGCAAAACGCACGTGAAGGCTGTCGGCATCGGCAGTAGAAAAAACGGCAACTGTCTTTATGCCCATTTCACGGCAAGTGCGTATGATACGCAAAGCGATTTCGCCCCTGTTGGCTATGAGAATTTTATTAAACATGCTTTACAATGCTGATTAAGTCAATGCAAAAAAGGTGACATGAAGTGCTTAACCCACAACCTGGATTAATCAGGTTTTACCAGAAACAGCACCTGATCGTATTCCACAGGTTGGGCATCCTCCACCAAGGCCTTTACTACAGTGCCGCTAACGTCCGATTCTATTTCATTGAACAGCTTCATAGCTTCAATGATACAGACTACATCGCCCTTCTTCACTTTTGTACCAATTTCGGTAAATAATGGCTTTTCAGGAGAAGCTGACCTGTAAAATGTTCCAACCATTGGTGACTTAATCTTGAGAAGATTAGTATCCTCACTTGGGGCAACGGATGCCGGGGCAGGAGCAGGTGCTGCCTCCTTTTCGACAATTGGAGCCTGGACAGGAGCCTGAACCATTGGGTGAGGAGCACTTACAATTGGTGAAGCACCAACAGGCACTACTGACGGTGAAGTAATTAGTTTAGTCGATTTTGTGTCCGAATATAAATCAGTGCGGATTGATAATTCAAAATCTCCTTCACGCATTTTGAATTCCGCAAGATTGGATTTTCCAATAAGTTTAATGAGTTCCTGAATTTCCTTAAATGTCATAGTAGTCGAATTGAGCCATTAACTATTTATAAATTGAGTTTGGATTGGAGTCTTTATCAGAATGGCCTAAGCATGGTTAAGTGGTCAGGCCCGGCCAAGATAGGCACCAGTGCGCGTATCTACCTTGATTTTTTCACCTTGACTGATAAATAATGGCACTTTAACTTCAGCACCTGTATCAACCGTGGCAGGTTTTAAGGTGTTGGTTGCCGTATCTCCTCGAATACCTGGTTCAGTATAAGTAACTTCCACGATTACGGATCCTGGCATCTCCAAACTCAAAGGAGTATCGTTGGCAGAATGGAATAGAACATCCACCTGCATTCCTTCCTGCAAAAACTGAGGGCTTTCCACCATGTGCTCCGGTAGCATCACCTGCTCATAAGTCTCCATGTTCATAAAATGAAAACCCATTTCATCTTTATAAAGATATTGGAAGATTCTTCTTTCAACCCTGACATCATTGATGGTGTGTCCTGCAGGAAAGGTAAAGTCCACCACTTTCCCTTTCGTTACTGATTTGAGACGGGTACGGACAAAAGCGTTTCCTTTACCAGGTTTCACGTGTTGAAATTCCGTGACTGTCCAGATGTCATCGTTCATATCGATACACATTCCATTGCGTATATCTGAAGTGGTTGCCATGCGAAAATCATTTAGAGTTTTACAATAGTGATTCAAAGCGTTTCAAAAACGCGGCAAAGGTAGGAAAAAGAGCCAATGAGCACACAGTAAATGACAAGCAATCCTACCCTTATGCATGTTACAAATGTTCGACTTCTTTACGCTGAAACTAATAAGCCCATTTTATCCATGTGGCACCCCAGGTATAACCACCTCCGAAAGAAGTGAGAATCAGGTTGTCACCCTTCTTTAACTGCTTTTCATAATCCCAAAGACAAAGGGGAAGTGTGGCTGTTGTCGTGTTTCCGTAGCGGTCGATGTTGACCATCACCCTTTCCATCGGGAAGTCCGCAAATTTGGCTACAGACTCAATGATACGCAAGTTGGCTTGATGTGGTACGACCCAGGCTACTTCATCGGCAGAAAGATTATTCTTTACCATGATGTCTTTCACAACTTTCGACATGCCAGCAACGGCTGCTTTATAAACCGGGCGACCATCCTGATAAATGAAATGCTGTTTAGCATCAACAGTTTCGTGAGAGGCAGGATTCAAAGACCCTCCCGCTCTTTGGTACAGAAACTGTCCGCCAACGCCATCACTTTTGAGAATAGAATCCATTATACCAAAACCTTCTTCTGCTGGTTCCAAAAGTACAGCACCTGCTGCATCGCCAAAAAGGATACAGGTTGAACGGTCGGTATAATCAGTGATGGCGGACATCTTGTCAGAACCTACTACAATAACTTTTTTGTGGCTACCCGATTCGATGTATTTCGTGCCTGCTGAAAGGGCAAACAGAAATCCAGAGCATGCTGCAGTGAGATCGAAAGTAAAGGCATTCGTCAAACCCAGTTCGTATGCTATCAGAGTGGCTGTGTCCGGGAACATCATATCGGGAGTAACTGTGGCACAAATCACCAATTCAATTTCTTCTGGCTTGGTACCTGTTTTCTCCAACAGGCCTTTAACTGCCTGGACACCCATATAAGCGGCAGCTTTGTCTTTATCTTTTAAAATACGGCGCTCTTTGATGCCAGTGCGTGTAACTATCCATTCATCATTGGTATCTACCATTTTCTCCAACAGGGCATTGGATAAAACAAATTCAGGTACATAACCGTGTACCCCTTTTATAGCTACGCAAATCTTTGTCATAGAGTTAGTTAGTTTAAAGACCTTGGGTTGACATTCACTTTAATATATCGGCACCCAATAAATTTCGGGTCGAACTTTACGCAAAACATTGATTCAGATAAGGACTGCTTAACTTACGCCTTATAAAATCAAATTTTTCCGTTGAAGCCCGATAAGTATAATTTTGATTCTGAATAAAAATGATTCTAAATAAAACAGGCCGGAGCACTGTTGAAAGTAACCAGGGTTTGGCTTCTCTTATACTAACAGGTTTAAAATGGGCGCCAAAGGTAGGAAAAAACTCAAAAAAACATTTTTTGGAAATCGTTTCCGCAAAAACCAAAATTCCGAAACTTTACGTTCTCAAAATGAAGTATGAAAACAGGTTTGTTATTTGGTTCGTTTAATCCTATCCATGTGGGGCATATGATTATTGCCAACTTTATGGCTACTCAAACCGATCTCGACCAGGTGTGGTTGGTGGTTAGTCCGCATAATCCACTGAAAGAAAAGAAAAGCCTGGCCAATGATTACGACCGTCTGCATTTGGCGGAATTGGCTATAGGTGACAATTCAAAAATAGCTGTATCCAATATCGAATTCTTCCTCCCTAAACCATCCTACACCATCGATACATTGACCTATCTGAAAGAGAAATTCCCTTCCAGGCAATTTGTGTTAATCATGGGTGGTGACAATCTGTCGACTTTCCATAAATGGAAAAACTATGAATTGCTCTTACGAGATTACCAGATTTACCTGTACAAAAGACCAGGACACGACCTCGGAGAGTTAGCCAATCACCCTGCACTTCACTACTTTGATGCACCCCTTCTCGACATTTCTGCGACCTACATTCGCAAACTGTTAAGAAAGGGTAAATCGGTGCAATACCTGGTTCCTGATAAGGTATATGAATACCTGAAGGAAAGTGGAATGTACCGTAGTTAATCAATGATTAATCAGATTCCTTTTAAAAGCACAATTCCTGACAATATTAGTTTTAGCAGTTGGTTACAGAAAAACACATCCGTTTGACCATGAAGAAAGAACTGAGTTATCTGTTTGTTTTTTTATTATCACTGCCCGTGCTAAGCATTTGGGGACAGTCAGAACTGGCTATCGGCCAATGGCGGGCTCATCTTCCATTTAACAATGGGATCTCCGTTACACAAAGCAATTCACACATTTTCTACGGTACGGAGTACGCAGTTTTGTCGATCGCCAAATCAGACAGGGCAATTCGCAGGATCACCAAAGTGGAAGGTCTGAGCCGGGTAGGTGTTAATTTTATAAAATACAGCCGTGGCAGTAAAATCCTCATGGTTGTGTACAACGACGGTATCATTGACCTGGTGGAAGATAAGCGCATAAGAACCTTGATAAATATACCTGCCAGCAACATTGTATTAGGGGGTAAAAAGATTTATAGCGGCACGATGGTGAACGACTCCCTCGTTTATCTGTCTGCCAATTTCGGCATAACAGTGCTCAATCTTAAAAGCGGGCTTTTTCAAAATACCATTAAATCACCCGTTGAGGTTCGCGATTTTCAGATTTTCAAAAGCAAATTGTTCGCAGCAACCTCAGAAGGTATCTACACATTTAATCCGGCCTCCGGGAAGAACGCAGATGATTTTGCCAATTGGACGGAGGTGAACAGTCAACAGGGCTTCCCGCTCGACTACTCCTCAAAAGCCCTTGTATTGTACAATGGGAAATTATACGCGGATGTAAATGATAGCCTGTATGTTTTCGATGGGAGTAAGGCTGCATACGTTCATCATCACAGTAATTTCAAAATTCAATATCTGTCTGCTGAAGGCAAAAACCTGATTGCCGGATACCGCTGTCCGGGTGATTGCGATGGCAGAGTTTTCTTGTTCGACAGTGAGCATAAATCAAGGCTGGCACCGGCAAATTGTATCAGCCGGCCCAGGTATGCCATTGAGGATGAATCAGAAGCCTTATGGTATGCAGATGCATTCAACCTTTATCGTACACAACCTAAAGGCGCTAACACCTGTGAATTGATTACCGTAAATGGCCCCTATTCCATCAACATCAACCAGATAGCTGTAGATAAGGGACAGGTCTGGATTGCTTCCGGTGGGCTCAACCTCCAGTACAGCGCACTATTCCGATCCGATGGATTCTTTTCCTTTGTTGATGGCAAGTGGTCAGTTTACAATCTCTGGAACCAGCCTGCACTGTCAAGCGGCGATCCTGTTTATGATTTTTATAGCATACAGGTTGACTCCAAAACGGGGAAGGTCTATACAGGTGCATTTTTGGATGCACTGGTTAGTCTTGATCCAAAAACCAGAGAAATTAAAGTATATCGGGAAAACAACTCAACCTTGCAGGTGGCAGCGGGTGACCCAACGAGGACCAGAGTGGCTGGAATTGCATTTGATAAAAACGGGGCCTTGTGGGTTGCCAATAACCATGCTCCCAAGCCACTTTCCGTACTTCGAACCAATGGTAGCTGGCAGAGTTTTGACCTGCCGTGCACTCCTGCTGACGGTGTTCTTCAAATTGCAGTCGATAATCAGGGCTACAAGTGGATTACTACAGACAACAGCAGTATAGGCCTAATCGTATTCGATGAAGGCAATCCAGCTACCACTGCTGATGATCGCTGCAAGGTTATCAATACTTCCAACAGCATATTACCTACTAATGAAGTTAACACAGTGGAAGTAGACAGGGAGGGAGCTGTCTGGGTCGGCACCAAATCAGGTGCAGTGGTTTTCCAGTGTAATCCATTGGATCATCAGTGTCCGGGCAGCAGACCATTTATTGAAGTGGATGGCTTTGGTGCCAATTTGCTGGAAGACCAGGATGTACGCACCATTGGGGTGGATGGTGCTAACCGGAAATGGTTTGGTACGGGGACAGGGGTGTTTGTTATGTCCCCGGAAGGAAATAAACAAATCTCCCATTTCACTTCTTCGAACAGCCCCTTGTTTGATAACAACATCACAGATATTGCTTTCAATCATGAAAACGGCGAGGTATTCATCGGAACACAAAAGGGCCTTATTTCTTACAGAGGAGAAGCAACTGGAAGCCACGATTTTCATTCCGGCAATGTGCTGGTTTATCCCAACCCTGTCCGGCCCGAATATGATGGCCCCATTGCCATAAAAGGTCTGGCTACCGATTCGGTGGTTAAGATTACGGACATTAACGGCCAACTGGTTTATGAAACTGAGTCTCTGGGTGGTCAGGCGATTTGGAATGGGCGTGATTACAATGGCAGGAAAGCCAGTTCCGGAGTTTATCTCGTTTTTGCTACCAGCCGCCAATACGATCGTCCCGACGTGGAAGTGGCTAAAATTTTAATTGTAAGATGAAGAATAAACTATGAATGAAGGATGAGGGATGAGGGATGATGAGGGATGAGGGATGATGAGGGAT
>CAYRDX010000104.1:0-9155 GCA_964423205.1 uncultured Saprospiraceae bacterium
TAGGGTAGCCGAGGTGAGCCTGCAGTTCAGGTCATTGGACTTGGTAAGTCCGGCATGAGGCGGAGTAATATCCCGGTGAACAGTCACCGAGGCCGTAGCGGTACAGCCGTTTGTCGTGCTGGTTACGGTTACGGTATAAGTACCCGGAGCAACGACAGTAGCCGTATTGGTATTGGGCACCGGAGTAGCGCCAGCACTCCAGGAGTAGGTAACACCTGAAGCCGGAGTAGCAGTTAGGGTAGCCGAGGTGAGCCTGCAGTTCAGGTCATTGGACTTGGTAAGTCCGGCAATAGGGACATAAGGTGCCGGCACAGTAACAACTCTTTTCGGACAACCAGGAATATAGGCTGTAATCGTAACACTCAAACCATTCGGAATTCCTGTAATTACACCAGCCCCAACAGTTCCTGCTGAAGCTGTAATAATTGCACCAGGCAGAGAAATATAGTTCACTGCATAGGTTGAACCTGTTGAGCAGTAAGGGCCGCTTATACTGATGGCCGGATTCTCACATTGGTCAGTACAGTTACTTGGCCTAACTACTTCGACTTTAGAAGTGCAGGCTCCGTTGTTTGCCGTAATGATAAGGTTTGTACCAATTGGTATATTCACAACAGAGTTCCCACTAATAATACCTGCATTCAGATTAATAGTGGCACCAGTGGTTTCGGTGAAACTGACGGAATAAGTGCCTGTTCCACTGCAAATGGGTTGACCTACTGAGAGGTTAGGATAAATGCAACCTGTTGGGCATAATGTCGGTGAATAGACCTTTTCAATGGTTTCACAATTGAAGCCGTTCGTAGCTTTTATGGTTACAACAGCCCCAAGCGGAATATTGATAACGGAGTTCCCGGAAATATTTCCATGACTTACAGTAATGTTCGCATTTGGAACACTGCTGTAGAATGTAAAGCTGTAGAAAGGTCCACTGCAAGGTCCAGGAGCAACAGTCAATGTTGGTTTAACACATTTTTCATAAATCCCTGCATCCCAGTTGAGGTCAGTTTGGCCGGCAACGAGTGTAAAGCAGATGGTTTTGCCATCAGCAGGATTGGCATCTGAGTCTTTATCATCGGTTGTAGCATCCCTCAGTGTAAACTGATAACCTGCGGGCAGGTTGGAGAACATGATGTAATAGCTGCCTGGGTCAAGGTTGCTGAACAGGTACTTACCACCTCCGGCTGTTGTTTGCGTTGCAATGGCCGTAGTGGTGTTGCACTTAAACAATTCGACTTTGATGCCATCCACACCAGGTTCACTGGCGTCCTGAATGCCGTTTTGGTTGAGGTCATTCCAGACGAAGTCACCAACGGCGGCCTTACATATTATTTTCACGGTTACGGTGTCGTAGTGGGTCACCATGGCGGAGCCATCGATTGGATGACCGACAGCTTTTACGATGTTGACCAGATCGCCGCACTTATTGGATGGAACGGTATAGGTTCTGGTAAATGACTTAGTTGAGCCCGGAGTTACCGGAGTAATGTTGTTGATTTTGTGCGGGGCAACGGGGTTGATAAGGGCATCGTAGAAATCGACACCACCGCTCAGGGTTAAATCACCGCAATTGGTAACGGTGAAAGTATAAGTGATGGTTTCGCCCGGGTAGGCAGTTTCTTTGTCAGCGGTTTTCACCACATTGACGCAGGTTTTATAGAAACCAAAGTCGATGGAAATATCGTCTTTGCAGAAGATGCTTACACTGACGGATTCACCCTTTAGTGCATCGCTGTCGATGTTGTCGTTGGTACCCTGATTCTTCTTGGTGGCATACCACTTCATCATGTCGGAATCAGCCAATACGCCGGTTCCGGTGTAGTTGGATGCGGCGATTCGCACGGCATAGGTGCCGTTTGGCAGATCGGTGAAGAGGTATTTGCCGTTGGCATCGGTGAGGGTAGTTTTAATGACCACATTGTTTTGGAGCAATTCTACCCTGACATCTTTGATGCCGGGTTCACCGCTATCCTGAATGCCGTTGACATTGGTATCATGCCAAACAAAATCGCCGATGGTGCTTTTGCATGGTTTGTAAATCCCTGCATCCCAGTTGAGGTCAGTTTGGCCGGCAACGAGTGTAAAGCAGATGGTTTTGCCATCAGCAGGATTGGCATCTGAGTCTTTATCATCGGTTGTAGCATCCCTCAGTGTAAACTGATAACCTGCGGGCAGGTTGGAGAACATGATGTAATAGCTGCCTGGGTCAAGGTTGCTGAACAGGTACTTACCACCTCCGGCTGTTGTTTGCGTTGCAATGGCCGTAGTGGTGTTGCACTTAAACAATTCGACTTTGATGCCATCCACACCAGGTTCATTGGCATCCTGGATGCCGTTTTGGTTGAGGTCATTCCAGACGAAGTCACCAACGGCGGCCTTACAATTTTGTACAATAACAGTAGCGGCGTTGGAAGTGTCTTTTGGGCATTGAGCATTGGATGAACTTACAATAACTCTGAAGTAAGTTGTATTGGTAAGAGGTAATGTGGTATAACTGGAAGAATTGGATCCCACATTGGTCCAGGTCGAGTTGTTCAGGCTACTCTGCCATTGATAAGACAAAGTTCCCGTTCCACTGGCCGTGACACTCATGGTCCATGTTTCACCAACACAAATGGTTTTGCCTTGTGGATGGACTGTGATGGTTGGCTTTGGAAGCACTTCTTTCTTGACGCAGTTGCTGTAATGCCAGGTCGAGTCATGGGTACAACCAGTAGTCCGCACTAAACGCACATACCATGTTGTTTGGGTGATCAATCCCGGATCATACGTTGGACCATTTGCACCGGGAATTGAGTCTCTAAGAGCAGTGGGACATCCGGTTGTTGATCTCAACCACTTATACTCCAGGTCAGACGGTGGTGGTTCAGGGAAGGAGCAGGTGGTTCCGTTAGAATATATAACCTTTTGAAGGGTTACGCCTCCAAAGCGATCTCCTAAAACGAGTGGTGCTGAACAGGAGGTGTGTATTTTGACGGTTTGCAAAAGTGTCCCTCCCTGCTGAGTAAAGATATTGACAAAGGTATTGGAGGGGAAAGTAGTCTGCCCGGCAAGACTGGACTTTGCTACGAATTCGCTATCGAGACTAACCGTACCCTGGAAATAGACTGAACCGCCAGTTGAGGAACTACTGACAATGATATAAACGGTTGATTTCTTGTTGGGTCCGCCTGCAAATTCAGTGCAGGACCATTTGTCAGATGTTTGAACCGTGCTGGAATTGGCACAGGAACCTCCCTGATATGTAAGGAATAATTGTGCAGGCTTGATGCCATCTGCACAACAATCGGGGCCCCTAACACCGCTGTCACCACCGGTGGGCTGACCACAAGCCGTGCCGTCAGAATAGGTTGCACCGAGGAGGGTTTGACTACCAAATTTGTCACCCAGAACAATGGGTGCTGAACAGGAAGTATGGATCTTTACGGTTTGCAGCAAAGTGCCACCTTGGGTACCATAGACCCGGACATAAATATTGGATGGGAATTTAGTTTCACCCGCATTGGAAGCACTTGCGGTATAAGAGCTATCCAGCTTGACAGTGCCCTGGAAATATACAGAGCCACTGCTGGCACCGCTACTCACAATGATATAAACAGAGGATTTTTTATTTGGTCCTGTGCCATATTCAGTACAAGACCATTTGTCAGCAGGTTGGCTAGTGCTGGAGGAGCTGCAACTTCCACCGTTGTATTGCAGCTTGAGTTTAACCGGTTTAATACCGTCGGCACAGCAGTCCTGATCAGGAAGAGTTGTGCTTCCACAAACACTGCCATTCTTACCTATGATTTCCTCAATTCGTATTCCCCCAAATTGATTACCAATAGTTATGGGTTGTGAGCATGAGGTATGAAACAGAATAGTCTGAAGGGTGGTACCCGTCAGACTTCTTATGTGAACGTATGTATTGGAGCTGAGTTCAGTAGCACCGGCATTGGATGCTTTTATCTCAAAGGTACTGTTTAATGACACCGTGCCATTAAACCAGATTTTCCCACTTGTGGGGCTGGAGTTATCGTTAACAATGATTCTTACGGAAGAAGCAAAATTCGGATTGCCACTGCAGGATACTTTCGAAGGATCCTGATTGTGCTTTGTAGCGGAACAATCTTGTCCAGTGTATTTGGCCACAATGGTGGCAATTTTATCAGCACCATCCGGACCACAGCAATTTGCCGGAGGTGGTGGTGAATAAATGCAGATATAAAAATGGCTGATGGCATAGGGCTTCCCGGTATTTGGATTAATTGGGGCTGTGAGGTTAGTGTATGGGGGGGTAGTATAAACAGCAGTATTAGGCCCACCCTTAATTCCAACTTTTACGACATTATTCCCAGTAACGGTCAGATAGGTAGGAGAACCGTTTTCATTAGTTACAGTGTAAGTGATACCATATTTGGAACCGCTAACTGGCGGATCAATTTTAAAACAGATGGTATCGAGACCAGGAATGCAAGGCTGGAAAGATTCTACTATTCGCTGTGGGTCATAAGGCCCACAAACCACTTCATCAAATTCAATCTCTCCAGCGCACTCCAAAGGAATACAGGGGGGTGGAGGGGGCGGTCCACATATCGTTTTGTTTGTTAACTCAATAGAGACTATTTTCAAAGAACCGAACTGATTCCCAACTGCAATGGGTTGGGAACAGGAGGTATGGAATCGAACTACCTGCAACAGAGAACTGCCACTTGAATTATAAATATGAACCCAGGTATCAGCATTCAATTCTGACTTACCCAATGCAGCTGCATCAATTTTAAATGTCGTGTTAAGGCCCACAAGTCCATTGAACCAAATGTTCCCACTGGTGGGCGTACTGCTGCTATTAGCTGTGATCTTCACAGTAGCTGCCGATTTCGGATCACCCGAACAATAAACCTTTGATGGATCCTGGGTATGGCTGGTAGCAGAGCAACTCTGTCCAGTGTACTGAACCGTAACAGATTTGATTTTTACGCCGGATTGGCAACAATTGTCTCCACCTCCTGTAGCAAAAACTGAGGTATTCAATAATCCTAATAACAGGATAGTTGAATTAATAATTTGGAAAAGATGGAAAATCCTGTGTGTAGAAGGGTAAATGGATACACAGGTACGACTGGGTGTACAGTGACTGTTCATTAGTGCTTGTTTTGAGTTATAGTGCTGTCTATACGTAAAATCCCCATTGAGATCAGATTCATCAAGAATCAGCCTCATTGGGGGAATTTCTTATGAGTTAACTTTCTTGCTTTTTCAAAATGCAAGACATACAACCGTGTGAGGGTGTATCATTAAAATTTTGAGTGAGAAAACCGGCAGAGGGATAATTGGCACAAACGGTCTGAGATAGACCAGTGTTAATAAGTAGTCTGTGCTTGTAATTGAGTGAGGCTACAAAAGTATTGATTTAATCATTGAAAGTCAAAATGGGGATGGCAGCAAAAAGTCAAACCATTTAAATAGACTTTGTGACAGGGTAAAAGTATTATATTTTTATATGCCTGCAATTCACAATAATTAAGTGCATAGAAAATCAGAGAAATGTCTCAATCGTGAATAGGCCAAATTCAACATGATATACTAATAATCAACCATAACTCACAAAAAAAGCCCGCACGAAATTAGTTGCGGGCTTTTTAAATATACCAATAATTAGGTAGTAAAATGGATAGATTATTCTCTGACTAATTCAAAATCAGTCCGTCGGTTCTTGGCTCTTCCGGTCTCGTCGTCGTTTGTTCCAACTGGCTTATCTGGTCCGTTTCCAATAACAATAAAACGGTTGCGTGGCATACCGTGGTCAGCCACTAAATAGTCTCTAACTGCTTCCGCTCTTTTCTGAGAGAGAGCAATATTTGTTTGGCGGCTACCAACATTATCGGTATTTCCTTCAATGCGAATGCGTGCATTGGCAAAGGCTTTGGCAATTTCTACAAATTCACGGTCGATGATATATTTGGCATTTTCGTCGAGGCGGAATTCACCTGTGCGGAAGCTGATGCTCACCCTTTTGGTTGCTATGGCTTCTTTGCCTGCACCTTCCTGATTGGTAACCTCTGTGAAAGCTTTTTGACCTTCAGCCTCGTGGCCGGTACCAGTAAGGTTCGTGGACCGGACAAGTGAGGAGTTGGCAATTTCACGCCAGGCAGGGGTGCGTCCTTCAATATAACCTAAGTCGGCATAAACCTGTGACATGCGTCCGTAAAGTCTGTCACCAGTTACTCCATTATAGTCGGTATTAAAACCAAAGAAATTGAGATTATCTCCATGGGTAGTTAAACGGACATTATTGATGGCTTTATAAGCCCATTCTTCATTTACACCTTCAAAATTTTCGGATAAAATTTTCGCAGCCTTGCGTTTGTTGCTGTCGTTGCTGTTTATTTCAGCTGCCCCTTTCATCCAGCCCTCGTATAATTGTTGGGCCCGGGTTTGATTTTTCTCGACCCACTCTTTTTTGGCAATAAAGACATCCGCTATGATGTTGGATGCTGATTTGGTGCTTTCGAGGATTCTGGAACCAGCCACGGCTGACAGACAGGCCTCGTCGTCAGGACTCCAAACTACTGCTGCATCAACCTGTTGGGCTTTGAAAGCTTCGGCGGCGTCAATAGCACTGGCTTGAGCAACTATATCGACATCTTTAACTGAAAGACCTCCAGCTTCCAGGAGCCATAGTAAAAAAGAGTGGGAGGGTGTTAATTCAGCTACGGCAATCTTTTTGCCTTTTAACCCAGCCACATTTGTAATTCCTCTACGGACAACTATTGCATCACCACCTCTCGACCAGTCAGCCTGAAAAACAACCTGCGGCTCATAATCGGCCAGTGCTCCTGCCTCCGTCGGAAAAGCATCTATCGTTGCCCAAAGCAGATCCACGTCACCGCGTCTAAAAGCTTCACGACTGGCATTAAAGTCATCCAGTACTTTAAAATCGACCATAAAGCCATAGTCTTTGTAAAACCTGGAGTTTTTATTGGCTTTAAATCCTTCGTTGTAGTATTGTCCACCGGCATAACCTCCCCAGGTTACTACACCTATATTGATAACGTCTCCGGAAGTACGGCTACTGGAGTCCGACCCTTCTTCCTTGGCCTGTTTTTTCAGGTTACTTCCAATGTCTGTATTATCGAGAAGCCATTTCCCTCCCAGTACCACTCCACCAACGATTAGTACAGTGATAAGAAGTTTTGAAAAAGGAGTTAGTCGTGCCATTTTATTTGAAATTGAAAATTAGTTAATGCTTTTATAAACCATTCGCAGAGGCAGAATTGCCTGGAGTATTATTCAAAGAAACTGTCGTATTGGTTCCTGTGCGTAGAACGTTCTGGCACCTTTATGGGTTCATTCAAGTCCAGTATTTCATTGTCATCATTTGCTTTTGAAATCAATGATTCTTTTTCAGTGCCTAATAATCTTGAAATACCTTCTTTTTCCCACTTTTCCAACATTTCCATTCCTTCCTCTTCGAATACGCCATTCTGGAGGTCAATGGAATCCATAAAATTGGCACTCACCTCCATGAAACGTTCCATTTCTCCCACTTTCTGACTCACATCATCCGCAACTGCTTCAAGGGCCATATCAAACATAGCGCGTTTGTCTTTATCGCCGGTAATGATATTCATTGCTGACCGCATTGCAGAAGTGGAAGCATGTATGGCTTTTCTTTCCTGCTCTTTGACAGAAACCTGGTCCTTGATGTCTTCCATCAAGACTTCAGAGTTTTCATACATGCGGGAGAGTACGCGATACAAGACCTCCATTTTTTTATACAAATCTTCAAGTCTGAAATTAGAGTCTTTCAGTCGGCCAGCTTTCCTGCTCTTCAGAACCATCATAGCTTCGCTGCCCTGCTCTTTAGCCTTGCTGGCGAGTTTGAGATTACTTTCTATCTCCTTTTTATTTTTGACGATGATTTCCTTCAGTAGATGCATTTGTCCGCGCAACTTATTTATCTGCTTGTTCATGTTGCGCAAGTTGTCCTGCAGGTCTTCAACGTAAGACTTCAGAATGGCGATAGGATCTATTTTTACAAAAAGCGAGGTAATCCAACGCATGACGCTTTTATAACCGAAGCCAATGAGTGCTCTCATTTTGGGGTCTAAAACCGTATAAATCAGACCAGCCAGTACCATCAACATGATAGTAAGGTAAACGGCATTTGTAGTTAAGGCGATTAATACTGGCAGTACGGTAGCCAACAGGAATCCACCGCCTATAACAATAGCTGCAAGAAAAATAACCCCGGTAATTCCCTCTGGTCTTTGCCAAAATGTTTTTGGCTTGTAATCATTTATTTCCATGTATTGTAAATTAATCGTTGTAAGGCTCAAAGATAAAAGGTAAGAAAATTAAGCTTAGGAACAAGTAAAAAGTAAAAAGGCAAAAGGCAAAAGTTTTCCAACTGATTTTCAATTGGTTAAGAAAACAATTTGGCTACTTTATTTTTGACTCATTACTTACTGGGTCATGTCCGCAATACACAAATTCAGTTTAGACTGTTTGGGTAATCAGTTTGGTTACACAATTCAACTCTGTTTATCTGAATGATTCTGATGGATTACCAACTGAATGGTTGCTTTTTATCATGCCAGTCTTGAATACAATCAGTGTCTTGCGGCCAACATCCATGAACCAGAAACCAAATATCCACAAAGGAAACTAAAAAGGGAAATTTAACAAAATGATACATCTGGCGCTTTTTAGGCATCCTCTAATTGAAAAGAAAGTTGTTAACTTTGCCGGCCCAAAGAGCCGTGGTTTTGGTCCCGTCGTACAACGGATAGTATGCAGGTTTCCGGAGCCTGAGATTGAGGTTCGATTCCTCACGGGACTACAAGAATTCTTGTAAGTCATTGATTTACAAGAATTTATTTTTTCGCCCAAATATTTCCCAAATGGCCATGACTCGTCCTGAAATAGCTTTACACAAAAATAAGTAAAGCTTTGACAGGGCAAATGAAAAAAGTTAAACCTCAAGGGCGCTATCCGGAAGGACTCAAGCGCCAGATTGCGAAGGAGTATCTTGGCGGCAGGGCCAGTGCAGGTTATTTAACCGAAGAACACGGGCTGAAATACAAGGAATTGAATCTAACTTGGACAGGATAAAGGAACTTAGTAATGAGTCAAAAATAAAATAGCCAAATTGTTTGCTTAACCAATTGAAA
>CAYRDX010000105.1:0-9089 GCA_964423205.1 uncultured Saprospiraceae bacterium
GGAATCAGAAGTTGCCTTTCTGAGGTCTTTGTTGGACAAATTCCTAAGTGGGGGGGGGGTAAGAAAGATTAGAGCCAAACTCCGTTCCACCGCTGCACCTATTGTTTCGGTTTATGGACACACTTCTAGTTTGGCTGGATTATTACCTTATCGACAATTCTGATGCGCTAAAGAGGGAACGTTACAATTTATAGGATACTTTGAATAGCAAGGTCCTTGGTAAGACATATATTCTCGTATCGGAAACAATAAATTCGTTAGCAAAATACTCCTTTCTGTAATTTGTATCAAATAGATTGTTCCCTTCAATTTCAAAACCCCACGGACTATCTTCCCTCCTGTAATACAGTGAGGCATTGAATGTATGAAAAATACTGCTTGTGCTCTTATCCTTATTTAATACTGATTCATAGCTATAGTTTACATTTAAATTGAAATCCTTCAGAAATTGGTATCGAATCTCCCCAAACGGTTTACTGCGAATAAAACTGTTTTTGAATGATTCGGAATAAAAGACGCTATAATTCCGGGTAAACCCAATTGTTAAGTTTGGATATTTTTTTAGGTTAGTTTCCATTTTAGCTATATACCCAATATTTCTTGACCTGTAATTTACGTCTTTACTATTTACGCTTTTTATATTATCGGATAACGAACCGTTGCTATTGACTGATAATTTGTATTTATTAATAGTCTTAGAAAAAGCAGCACTCATGCGTAAGTTTTTGTCAGGCAGCTCAGTGTATAAGAACGTGTTGATCTGGTTAATTCCGTCAATATCAGTCGTATTTTGAATTGACTTTTCTTTTTGACTGTAGGTTGCTCTCATGTTATAGGATATCCCTCGCAATTGATTAAACCTATAATAATAAATTGAGGCTTCATGGGTAAGCGAATTTTCCAGTAGATAGTTGCCGCGGTACAAGCTATTGAAACTGCCCATACTCAACCGGTTGGCAAAATAAGTGACATCATTAAAAAGTGATGTGAGACGATATTGCAAATCAAGGCTTTCGGAGCTTTTAATATCCCATTTGATTAAAAGGTCAGGTAATAACTGGGTTTTAGTTTTTTTGTGAAGATTAACTCCGAATTGACTTATGTTCCAGAAATATTGGTGGTAAATCATACCCGTCCTGATACTTAAGTCCCCTGCTTTAGCTTTGTATTGGATTCCGGCATAAGGGTCGCGTAAACTAAAAACAGTTTCATTATTAAATCCGACATCAGTTAAGCTTTCTTTTTGTTCACCCAACAACTGAAAGTCGGTCGATTGGAATTGTTGACTGGAATAGTTGTATCCTAAGACAGGATAGACATGGTTATAATTATTTACAGACCAATAATGCTTTAAGCCAAGCGAAAAGTTATGGTTTCTTGACTCAATATCCTGTAAGTAAGTAAAGTGCTCACTTCCATTCACTGGAATTACCTCTGGAAATATTGGCCAGGTAGTATTCAGGACTCGCGCATTGTTATTTTTCGACCCTTGAAAAGCGGCCTTGAATGTTGTGGTGTGTTTATTGGATATTTGCCTGCTGTATCCAAAATCCTGTTTTAACTCCCATGAATCAGTTGTAAGATTGGCATCAATATTATTGTTCAAAAGCAAACTCATAGATTTTTGCACATCACTTGCCTTCCCATCGCTGGTTTTCAATGTAGTTGAAAACCTCACATCTTCATTTGCGTTTGGAACAAAGCCGAATTCTAATTTATTCAAGGATATTTTATTGTCAGACCTTGACGCAGCATGCCTTTTCTCTTCATCGACAAGCTGGTTGTTCAAAATGTAACCATAATTATTTTCCTCCTTTGCTTCCGTAACATTATCATTTAGTATGCTGTATGCATTAACCCTGATTTTTGGTGAGAATTGACGGTGAATGTTGAAAGCTCCAAACTTATCTTTGCTTGCTGTAATATCTTTGTTTATCAGTGATTTCACAAAATCACTGTTTGCGAGGTTGAAGTAATTGACCGGATTTTCAATGAACTTGGTAAGCCCTCCTTCAAAATTAATGTAGTCGTTAAAAGTGAAAGACTTGTTTCCTGTATTGTTCAAATCACCGATTGCATTAACGCTTGTCTTTGGGCTGTAATAAAACAACGTTGGGTGCCCAAGGTATCGCTCTTTAACACCTGCCCCGGCTTCCAAATCGCCAAAAACAAACCTTTTTTTACCTTCCTTCAATTTTATATTCATAGCCATTTTATCCTCGTCAGTCAACCCCTTCAAAAATGGCACATCGGAGTAATTGTTCAGCACCTCTACATTCTCTACAACATTTGCCGGGATATTGTCCACCCCCAATTTAGTGCCGCCATAAAAGAAAGGTTGCCCCTCTACCATCAACTTGTCGACCTTTTTTCCATTCACTGTAACATTCCCCTCCTTATCTACCTCTATTCCCGGTAGTTTTTTCAGGACCTCCCGAAGTTTCCTTTCTTCACCTGTTGCAAATGCCGATATTCGGTAGATAATAGTGTCCTCCTTTACTATAACCGGGATGTATTTATCAGACACTGTTACCTCTTTTAATGATTCATTGGCCTGACTTAGGATAAAGTCTTTCAGGGCATTCTCAGCGGCTTCGATTGTATATGTTGCTTTTTTGAATCCTACAAAACTTATTTCTATATCATAGCTTACATTTTTCTGTAATGAAAGATTATACCGCCCTTTCTCTTCAGTAATGGAAAATGCAATGTTCTTTTCACCCGAACGAGGTATGGCTAATACATTGGCAAATTCAAGCGGGTTTCCCAATGAGTCCGTCACTACACCGGTCAAAGTGATATTAACTTGCCCATATAACTGCATACTGAACAATACTGCAACGAATAATCCCAGGCATCTAATTCTCATGAGCGATTCGATTATTTTCTAATAGGGCGCAATTCAGCCAATAATTTTAGATAAGCTTCATGTGTAATCTTTCTTCCTTTAGTCGGCTCTGCCAGTACTTTTTCTTTAACTTTTTCTGTTGACTTAATTTCCGTTACATATAGAAAGCTTCTGCCACCAAATGATGCTTCCAGAACCAACCCAGGAAGGCCGTCCAGTCCCTTGGGCCCAAATGGAAATGGTATTTCATTTGTAAACCATGCTACTGGGTCAAATTTTAACAAAATATTCCTCGAATAGTCAAATTCTTCCCAATGTGTGGTTGCTTTATAACATTTATACCCATGGATTATTTTAGTTTCATTTGTAATTTCCCATTTGTACTGTTCAAATGGATATTCAATCAAAAATACTTCCCCTGTTGATTCTGATCGTTTTAGTTTTTTTTTGGTTTTAATGTTTTTATAGTAAACATCCCCCTTTAAAGCCCCTGCTGTAATTGACGCCATTCGATATATAAATTCTTCACCTTCAGGTATGAGTTTATCTTTTAATCTAAAAGCACTTGAATATTCATTAAAATACAACTCCAACTCTATATTTTTTTCAGCCTGCATAGTTCTTTTGACCATTTCTACAGCCATTTTATTTTCATGGTCATCGATTTTGGTATTTTCCAGCCCGGCAAATCCCACCTTATACGTAATATGATACAATGGTTGTTGACTGTAAAGCGACAGGTTAAAGAAAAAAAAGGAAATAAGGAAACAAAATTTCATAATGGAGATTATTAAAATAAATAGACAAAATGGCTTGTTGACACATAATCCATTTTGTCTAAATTTTGAAAGTTTATTGTTACTGGGTCGCTTCTTCACACATCCTTTTGGCGTTGTTCCAAATAAAATTGTACTCCTCAGTTGTAAAACAACGGCCATATTCCCTTTCAGAAATTGCGCACCAAGCACTTGCAAAGTTAGCACAATCAATATTTACTTCTTCCGCTGGCCTGAAACTCATCGTTGCAAGCATAAACAAAAATGCCAAAATCAGGTTTTTCATGATAAGAAAATTTAAAAAGTTATCCTGCCTTTTAGAGCAGGTTTGGGAAAAACTCCCGGAAACAGTTTCCTAATCAGCAGCTTGATTTCATCACGCGGTTCCTTTTCTGTAAACAGAGTGGCAGTGAGTTGGGAAGATGATTACTGGTTTTGCCGTGAACTTCCGGATTCCTCAATCTGCCTTTATTCGAAAAGCTGTTTGATTTTATTTTTTTGCTGCAATTGAAAGCCAGCCATAAATGGTTTTCAAATTGTGATTGAGTGTTTCAAAATTATCAACACTTAGAAATTGCAATATCAATGGCTTCGTCACCAGTTTTAATGATGCTTATAAATAGTCTGTGCCAACTTATCAATGAAACTGATAGTGCCTTTAAATTTGAAATCCTTTAATAGAAAATCGCCGGAACATCTTTGTTATGTGCATAGCAAAAATAAAGTGCCTAAAAGGGGCATGCAACAACTTTTGTTTCTAAATTAGAACTTCTGTTTCTAAATTATTCCATTTTGGAATATTTTCCTATGCCGAGACATTGGAAGCCTCGGTGGATGAGGTACAAAAAAAAAGATGGAGCTTAAAATCAAGGATGCTCAAATCGTACAAACTCTGGAATCAGAAGTTGCCTTTCTGAGGTCTTTGTTGGACAAATTCCTGAGCAGTGGGGGTAAGTGATCAGGTTTCCTTGCAGCGGGTGGAATCAATTTCGTTTACCCGGTAATCAAAGAGAATTAGTTGCCTTGTACACTGAAATCTTCATTGTATTACGAATTTTGTTTGTTTATCACCTATTTTAATCCAATAAATACCCGGTTGAATATTGAGCAAAGTAATTCTCATCCCATCAGAAATTACCCGTCTTTCTTTCAACACCAGGTGTCCCAGCGAATTAAAAATAAAAACCCAACCAGCTGATGCGACTTGTTCACCAAAATCTATTTTTATTTCACCTGTAGCCGGGTTGGGATAAATGGTGAATCCAACTTCAGTCTTACCGTTCACATTCTCTATGCACGAAATATTATGGTTGACCAGTCCTGGTCTGAACACTTCTATCGTTGCCAACATTCGTTCCATCTGTCCATGAGTGAAAAAGAACATACAGGCATCATCCACGTAGTCCATGAAGTTCATGAACATATCGGGGCTACCACAAGTAGTTTGCGGATGAATAGGGCACCCCTTATATGGGTGTTGTTGTAATGGTGTATCCTCAACCCCATCGTCCGTTTCACATGTTTCATCATTGCCCCAGGTATGGTTTAGACCTAAGAAGTGACCCACCTCGTGAACTGCTACTCTGCCCAATTGATAGCGTATGGATTTGTTCTGCCCAAAGTATTTGGGATGAACTACAACACCCTGTTTGTAAGTAGGGACCAGACCCGGGTAAGTGCCCGTTCCTGTCAAAAAATTTCCGGTGTTAGCCACCCAGATGTTCAGGTATCTTTCAGGGTCCCATGCTGGGGAAATATGGTACAGCTCTTCTTTTATACCGACATTTTCTACAAAAGTTCTTCTGTTAGTAATCCCGTTAGTTCGGAGTCCTTCGGGTGTTTCACCGGCGAGGCAAAAGCGGATTTTCTTATTGGCTATAAAAGGATGGAATTCTTTCGGAACATTTTTCATGCTTATGTTTTCGCTGTTAAAGTCCCGATTGAGAATTTCGATTTGTTCCAGAACTTTCTCTTCGGTCAGGTTTTCTTCAGGTGTATTCCAAACGATGTGAACGACAACCGGAATGATGACTTCTGACCTTAATAACACTGCGCTGTTTTCAAGAAGGAGTACACTATTGAGTCTATCCTGGAATTTTGCTTTGATTGAGTCAACTTTAACACCTTTGCTTTTCTGCTTTTCTTCCAGCCATTGCGATCCGCACATTGGGCCTTGTGCGTTCGCACAAAACCTAAGAGCTACGAGAAGACAGAAAAGGCATTTGAGTGCCATGGTACTGTGCAGTTTTGAAATTCAGCGCAAAATGGTAAGCTCCCCTTTTTCAAGGTGTCGTTCTGCGGTTCCGTTTCGCAATGTTTCATATTCTAACAACCAAACATAAGTACCGGGTGTAGCGGTTTTGTTCTGAGTACTTCCGTTCCAAATTGGCTCTTCTCCTCTCCCGGAAGAGTACAGCAGCCCTCCCCAGCGGTCGAACACTGTAAAACGCAGGATTTGGTAATTGAAGTCGCAGTCAATATAGACCTGAAGTTCATCGTTGATACCGTCGCCATTGGGTGAAATAGCAGAAGGAATATAAACCCGGCAGCCACAGTCCTCTGCCCTGACTTGAGTTGTGAAAGTGAACTGTCCGCAATCGTTTGTCACAGTCACGGTGTAAGTGCCAGTTGACGAAACTTTATATTCACGTCCGGTGGAGCCATCCGGCCAAAGATAAGTGCCGGGAAGAGGTGCTTTTAATGGAATGGGTTTGCCCGCGCATATAGTTGTATCAGTATGATAAATATTCATCCTTGTGTCCAAAATGTGCACAGTATCCCTTAGGACACAATTATCGATGGAGGCTTCAACGGTATAAGTGCCTGGGGAAATAACGGATAAGGTGCTGTCTGTTGCGCCAGTATTCCAAAGGTAGGTAGCTTCGAGGAAGGCGGCATTCAGGGTCTTGGGCTGCCCCTCACACAACAGCAGTGTGTCAGGTAAAGGGTCGAAGGCTTGGATGAGGACATCTTCGATGTAAAAGTAGCTGGTATTAAACATAAAAGCAGGATTGCCTACTTCTATAAGCATTTGTGATTCTTGTCTGAAATTACCGATAATCGCATATTCCTCTCCACCTCGTGCAGTATAACAACCGTTGATTTTTGTCCAACCGAGCGTGTCTTTAATGAGTGTGCCTCTGTTCTCAATAACTGGATTTAGCGGCAATACTCCATTCTTGTCTTTAAATTCCTTGTAATAAAATGTATCGGTCAGCGCCAAACCTATAGCATCCTGATACATCCAGCTAAAACCATTTGGAATAATATCTGGGGAGACATAAAATCGTAGATAATAGGTTTTGCCTTTTGACATTTGAGCCTTTAAAGGGGTTTCTATATATTCACTTACACCTATGGAACTGTTATAATTAGAAAATACAAAAATCCCAGCGTAACCCGCACTACTTCTTGGCTGTTGGTAACTTCCATGATGTGGGGCAAAAGGAGGAAAGATAAGAGGAACAGAAGAGCATTTATTGAATATATCGGGAGTGCCGTTTGAAGCTGATTTCCAGGGTTTAGCCAAGGAAATTTGAGCTTTATTCCAAGGGCAGGTAATTATATCGTCAAATCCCGGATTTGGAATGAGGTTCTGTCCGTTGGAAAAATAAGCAGCCAGTAAGGTCCATATCCATAAAGTCCTCTTCATAATTGAAATGGCCCATCCTCAATCATAGCGATAGAGGATGGGCAGTTTTAGGAATTCTATTTGTTATGTACTATGAGTTTAGAAGTGAAGATTGACCTTCCGTCACGGAATATGTTAACCACTAACATACCCTCTGGTACATCTGAAATGTCCACCCGGTCATTTTGAAGCTGGAGTGCCTTTATTTTCTTACCTGCCAAATCGGTAATAAGCAGTTCATATTGATTCCCAGGGTCTGGCCTGAAATTATACAGATGAACATAAGATTTGGCCGGGTTCGGGCCAAGTCTTATTTCGCTTTCCTCCATCCCGGGCCTGCAATTAAAGCCGGGCGCACAAATAAAGAAATTCTTGTAGTTAACGTTCCAGTAAACATCGTTGATACATTGGCTGTTTTCGACAACGAATTGAACATCATAACTTGTCCATTCATTGAAAGACCAGCCTGTTCCATCGGCCCAAAAATTTGTTAAATTAAATTGACCGATGGTTCCATAAGTCCAACCATTGGACTTGTATCTCGTGCAATTGTTGAAACTGTTTTCACAGATTGCCAGCCACCAGAGATTGTAGTTTTTACTGGCACTGGCATCAAGGCCGACAATCTCATTCAAATCCATAGCATAGGGAGAACCGGATGGATTGCTTTCCGTAAAAATATAATTATTGTCGGAGCCCACTGTTTTGCCAACAGGAACCGCGTTGGTGTACATTGTTGCGCTCCATTGACCAAAATAACCAATGACCTGGGTTGTACTAATATCATAAACTTTCCTCAATCCGCCTTCACAACCACTGACAATATAAGCTTCTGGAATTTGAACGGCAACTCTGTAAGTGCCATGAGTACCAATGTTGGAAAAATTTGGACTGCTTTGCCAAGAGGTAACGTTGGTCCAACCAGTATCAGTTGCCCTTTGAAGTTGGTACTGTGCTTGTTTTGGTGGGCAGAATGAAGGAGACACAAACAAGGCACAATTTTCTTGATAATAGTAGAAGCATCCAAAAAAGTAGCTGTGATAGTATGCGGGTGTTCCTGTTACATTGACAGTTGAACATCCTCCGGTTGCTGTTGGTTGGGCATCCATGTTATTAGGGTAAAAAATTGTGAGCAATACAAAGAACGCCACCATGAGGGTAAATAGTCTTTTCATGATCGGAATTGTTTATGCCAGCTTGAGTCAATAGAAGTTTTCCGTTGGCACAACCTGACTTGTGATTTTTTAGAATTTTAAAAACTGAAATCGGTACAGTCGCTTGTACAATCAATTGGATATCCTATCTTTGGATGTATTTAGACGCTTTTGAAGAATGCCGATCGGATGATTTCTTAGTTCTTGCCTTTCAAAATTAGGACAAAGGGAAAGCTGGCACAACAACTTTTGTTTCTAAATCAGAACCTCTGTTTCTAAATCAGAACCTCTGTTTCTAAATCAGAACTTTTAGGAATAAAAAGACCAAACCTCAAACCTTTTCAAAATGAACGCTTCCGAAAAACTCCGCAAACTCCGGATAGAAAAAGGCTATTCTCAGGAATATATGGCCGCAAAACTTGGCCTCTCCCAAAGTGCTTACAGCAAAATAGAACGAGGCAAGACCAAGCTGACGATAGAGAGATTAGAAAGCCTGACCGAGGCATTGGAAGCCTCAGTAGATGAAGTACTGCAAAAAAAGATGGAACTTAAAATCAAGGATGCTCAAATTCCTCAGGCTCTGGAATCAGAAGTTGCCTTTCTGAGGTCTTTGTTGGACAAATTTCTAAGTGGGGGGTAAGTAAAATTTCTAACACATACCGTTGCACTATGGTATTAGA
>CAYRDX010000106.1:0-8947 GCA_964423205.1 uncultured Saprospiraceae bacterium
AAATAAAGTTGCCAAATTGTTTTCTTAACCACTTGAAAATCAGTTGGCGGTTGGCTGCTTGCCCCTTCGGGGTTGGCTGTTGCCGGTTGGCAGTTGGCGGTTGGCAGTTGGTTGCTGGGGCTTGGTTATTTTCCAATTTCCCCCGAGTACTCGGGGTCCAATTTCCAATTTCCTAAAGGAGAAAAATCAAAACGTTTTACAGCTTGCTTTTTGTCATTTAAGCGCTTTACAATGATGGCAGTTCCATTTACGTTTACTCTTCGCAAAACATCTTTGATTACCTTTAGGCCCACTCATCCAATAAGTGATAATGTATGCTCGCAAAAGCCGGTGAAATTAGTGGTTTAAGATTAGTTGGACTCAGCTGGCCAAAGTTAATTTGCGCACTTTTTGCGGGCCTCTTTTATTCTTCCATTGTTTTCTCACAGGTGACAATTTGGTCGGAGGATTTTAATTCCTATTTAGATGGCACCATGAATGCCACCAAGTGGACGAGTACAGCTACGGATTGTGATGATGGAACGATACTACAAGTATTAGGAAGCAGTTATTGGGGGGTAAATGGGGGCAGGTTTACGGTTAATGACATAGAAGGAGCCCCATGTTGTACGCAGGGCGGAGCCAATGGAAACTACTGGACCTCAGAGCTTATAACCATCTCAGGGTATTGCAACATCAGCATATCTTTCGATGTCAGTTCAGCGGGCCCGATGGAATGCGACAACGTAGTTAGTCCTATTTTTGCATGTATGTCTTCAACCCCTCCTGATAACAGTCAGGATCAAGTAGTTGGAGAATATAGCCTCAATGGAGGCCCCTTTACTCGATTCCCAAATTTTGCCTGTGGTTCTTTTTCCGGATCACTCAGCATCACAGGCTTGAACGGCAACAATATTCGAATCAGGATTTCTGCTGCTAACAAAGCTAACGATGAGTTCTACTATTTCGACAATATCCTTGTTCGCGGATTTACAGCGTCCCCAATTACTATAACCGGAGTTCCGAATCAAATCTGCAACACAGCCGGACCATTCACTCTCCCCACGACGGTTAGCGGTACAACGGGTAACTGGTCAGGTACCAATGTAGTGGGCAACCAATTTTTCCCGGTTTTGCTGGGTGATAATCAAATAACTTTTACTCCCACGAGTTGCGGTGGAGCGGCCAACTGGGTAATTAAAGTAGTTCCCAGCATTCCTGTGACGGCCTCGAACAATAGCCCAATTTGCGGGGGCGAAACTTTGCTCTTGTTTGCTGACACCATCAGCGGCGCAGGTTACAGTTGGAGTGGCCCGGCTTCTTTTAGTAGTGGTATTCAAAATCCTACCCGAAGTCCGGCAGCGAGTTTCATGTCTGGTACATATACAGTTATGGTATCAGTAGGCGGGTGTACCAGTTCCGCATCAACAACCGTAACGATAAACCAGGAACCACAGGCTTTTTCATATAACACTCCTCCTATTTGCAATTCCGGAACTGGAATATATTTGAATCTCCGTGATTACGATGCGCCAGTTAAAAACAATGGTCCCGGTATCGTTAACTGGTATTTCGACGGGGGCGCAACAAACTCCATAGCCAGACCAGATTCTTTTCTTGTATCTGACACTTTGATCGTGTATGCAAGGGTAAATAATTCAGGTTGTCAGTCCAGTGTAGTTCCAGTTCGGTTAAATGTTTCAAGGAGTAAAATCCCCAACATCAAAACTACTGCCCTATGCAGAAACACAGGTGTTTTTGACCTTCGGACATTAAGAGATTCCAGCTTCCTATCAGGTACATTTTCATGGACCGGGCCCATAAATGGCTCAGGTAATTTTTTCAATACCGCCATGCCGGCGGGCTCCTATACGCTCACATTCACGGCATCAGGTGCCTGTGTTTTACCGGCAACAGTATCATTGCCTTTGAACAATCCCGGACCAGTAGTATTTACCGACCTGCCTTCTTCGATTTGTAATTCTACAGGTACTTACATTCTTAAGACCACCCAATCCGGCGTCAAAGGAAAATGGAGCGGAAATTACGTGAGTTCAGACAGCGTGTTTAACCCGCCTCTGAGCTTTTCAGGAAAAGTTGGACTGACGTTTACTCCTGTTGCCGGGCCGTGTGTTACTGCAAATACGGATTCTGTTTTTGTGCAAAATCTGAGCACCATCAGCATCACCGGAGTTCTGGACAGTATTTGCAGAAATGCTGCTCCGTTGGCTCTTTCCACCACTCAGAGCGGATTCAGTGGACAATGGAGTGGTACCGGTGTAAGTGGAAATCAGTTTAACCCTGCCGGACTAAGTGATTTGCATTTCCTCTTTTTTACTCCTAACCCGGGTCAGTGCGCTTCTCCCACAAACAAAAAGATATACATCAAAGTACCCGTGAAGCCTGTAATAACAGGAGTCCGCCAAAACTATTGTCAGAGAGACACTGCTGTGGTTCTACCCACCATCCAAAGTGGCATAAGCGGTACCTGGTCCGGATCTGGTGTCAGTACCAACAAATTCAACCCTGCCGGGCTTAAGGATACTGTGGTTCTTAAGTTTACGCCAACAGGTACAATTTGCGCGGACACGAACACCATTGCGGTATTTGTAAGCACTTTGGTTAAGCCTAAACTGGACTCGGCCGACCTGTGTCGCTCAGAAGCGCCCATCAACCTGAGCAAGTTGACTGACCCGGCTTACCCTTCCGGTAAATGGTCAGGAATCGGAGTAGATACCACAACCAACACTTTTAACCCTGCTGGAAAGGCTGGCAATTATACCCTGACCTTTACTTCGTCAGCCTCCTGTGTTACCCCCGTCCAAACGCAAATAAGTGTCAGGATTCCAGCCATCCCGCAATTAAAAAAAGACACACTTTGTCAAAACGGCTCTCCCATTGTTTTATCAAAATTATTGGATCCGGCATACACAGTTGGCACCTGGGGCGGATTGGGGGTGAAAAATGATACTTTTTCGCCTGCAGGTTTAACAGGGAATATTCCTTTGACTTTTCAAAGTAGCCTGAATTGCACGGAAACCGGTTCAACCATCATCAAAGTGAATTCTGCACCGATGGTAGCAGGATTGACGGAAAACTGTAATCCCGCCACACAGCAATACACTGTACAATTCAGCATTCAATCGGGTGATTCCACCAGTTACAAGGTAAATGGTGTGCCCTCCGGTAAAACTTACACATCGGTTCCGAAAGCCAGCAACAGCACTTACACATTCACAGTGGACGACCGCTTCGGATGCAAACCCGTTGTGTTGACCGGAAGCGCAAACTGCAGTTGTATAACTTCGGCTGGTACGATGGATTTTACCGGATCTCCTTTCAAATTCTGCGAAGGCTCCAATGTGATTCTAAAGCACAACAGCAACAATGTTCTGGAACCCAATGACACCTTGATTTTTGTGTTGCATGATGCCCCGGGTACAACCCTGGGTAATGTTCTGGCCAAATCAAAAATCCCGACTTTCAGTTATCCTAATGCTGCTGTCTCAGGAACAACTTATTACGTTTCGGCAGTTGCGGGTGATAAAATTGGAAGCGACAGTCTCGACCTGGGTGATCCCTGTTTGAGTATTTCACAGGGAGTACCTGTTACTTTTTATAAACCCAGTTTTACAGTGAGTGCTGGCGATACAGTTTGTCAGGGTAGTTGCCATTATTATACCTTTACTTTCAATGGAGTCGCACCATTTCAGTTGGTCTATGAATTGAATTCCAACGGCTTCCCGCAAAATGATACTATCACTACCGATTCAAACACATTTAGACTCTTAGTTTGTGCAGTCGGGCCGGGCACTATAGTACTGACCCCGCTCCAGTTTAAGGATATGAATTGTGCGATTGTACCCGGAACCAATGACATAAGAACCTTAGTTTCCAATCCCAGGACAACATATAACCTAAACGAGTGGCTGTGCCCCGGAGAATCCAGGGTAGTCAACAACAAGGTTTACGATGCGGCCAATCCAAGTGGAACAGAGGTTTTGGCGGGACAAAACATTTGGGGCTGCGATTCCATCGTCAATATCAATCTAAAATATTTTGCCCCGGCTGAATACAGGCTTGACTCTACACTTTGTCAGGGTCAGTCCATTGTTGTCAACGGAGTGACCTATGATGAGACCAAGCACACAGGGACAGAGATATTAAAGGGCCGTAGTTATACGGGTTGTGATTCCATTGTGCACATCAACCTCAACTTTATCAGTAATGTCAGCTATATGTTGAGCCAGACCCTATGCCCCACGGATTCGGTCATAGTCAATGGTAAGAAATACGACATCTCCAATGCCACTGGGGTTGAAAAGATAATTGGTGGCAGTTATCTGGGTTGCGATTCCACTGTTATCGTCAGTTTAGGATTTTTTGCCCCGACTATCAGGAATATGAATCTAACCCTGTGCCAGGAGGATTCTGTCATTTTAAGGGGGCAGGTTTTCAACAAAGCCAGGCCATACGGGACAGTCATTTTGCCAAAACAAAATCACTACGGTTGCGATTCCATAGTTAATGTCAACCTGAGCTTTTACCCCTCGCCTTCCAAATTATTCAACCAGACACTTTGTCCGGGAGATTCCTTAGTAGTTAACGGCAAAGTTTACAATCAGACAAATCCTTCAGGAACAGAAATCTTGCGGAGAGCAGGGATGAATGGTTGTGATTCCACAGTTTACATCAGTCCCGGATTTTACGCACCCAGCATCAGGAATCTGAACCAGACCATTTGCCGAAGTGATTCTTTGGTCGTTAATGGAGTGGCTTACAAATTCACCCGACCAAGCGGAACCGAAATATTGAAGGGTAAAGCCTCCAACGGATGTGACTCCATTGTCAATGTTCAACTCAATTTCTTTCCGGCGGCGATTCACAACCTGAGTCAAACCCTTTGCGAAAACGACAGCATAGAACTGCATGGAAGGGTTTTCAAAAAAAATCAGGCAACCGGGACTGTAATTCTTCAAAAGTCCGCTTACCTGGGATGTGATTCCACTATCAATGTATCGCTTTCGTTGCGCAGCACATCGACTACTACACTGAGTCCACGGCTTTGTCCGGGTGATTCCGTATTGGTCAATGGAAAGGTTTATAATCAACTCAAGCCCAGCGGGACCGAAATAATAAAAGGTGGAAATGCCAGCGGTTGTGATTCAACAGTAAACGTCAACCTCACCTTCTTTACTCCGGTGGTGAACAACGTTAACCGGCAACTGTGTCCGGGTGGACTTATTGTGGTCAACAATGTGAAATACGACGCCTTTAATCCTAAAGGAACGGAAGTTTTGAAAAAAGCCGCTGCCAATGGTTGCGACTCGGTTGTCAATATCAACCTGACTTATGGCAGTGCAGTCATCGTCAATCTCAACCGAACGCTTTGCCATGGTGATTCCATCCGGGTTAAAAACACATGGTATTCTTCACTTAAACCAACTGGCAGGGATACCTTCCCGGGTGGCTCCTATTTGGGTTGTGACTCCATCGTAAATGTCAGCCTTGCTTTTTACCCAAAAGTAAACGGGGTTATTGATACAACCCTCAAACCTGGCCAAAGCCTCGTTGTAAACAATACCGTGTATAGCCAGCAAAAAACTTCAGGCTCTGAAGTGATAAAAGGCGGGAGTTATACCGGTTGCGATTCCACAGTAGCCGTTCAATTGCGGTTTGCGGGATTGTTTGAACCAAAAATTACAGTCAAAAGCCCCCTATGCAGAGGCCGGAAGGATGGTTCCATTACCATCGATACCATCATCGGAGGTGTGAAGCCCTTTGTCGTTGCCCTGAATGGTGCCAACTCCAAACAGGTATTCAGTTTCCCATTCGCCTACACAGGCCTTACAGGCGGGATTCAGCAACTCACCATACAGGATAACGCTGGCGTTTCCATCGCACAGGATATTCTCATCGACGAACCGGCAACGCTGCTTTTGGAATTGGGGGCAAACGTAACCGTGCCGCTGGGGCAGGATTATACCATCAAACCACAGACATCGTTCACACCTGCCAAATGGGCCTGGTCTCCCAGCGACTTTCTGAGCTGCAGTGATTGTGCAAATCCCGTGGTGAGGAATCCAAACCGGGATATCACTTATACCTTAGTTGCCACCGATGCCAAGGGATGTACAGTGACGGACCGCATCACCATTTTCGTTAACCGGGCTCGTACCATCTTTGTCCCCAACACATTCTCTCCCAATGGCGACGGAATCAACGACCAACTCGTCGTATTTGGAGGAAAGGAAGTGCTGAGAGTCAATACTTTCAAGATTTTCAGCCGGTGGGGTAACCTATTGTACGAGGCTTATGACTTCCTGCCCAACGATTTTAATATGGGATGGGATGGTACTCACAGGGGCGACAAAGTAAACAGCGGACTCTACACCTGGTTTGCACAAATTGAGTTTGTTGACGGCCAAACGGAGTTATTTGAAGGCGGCGTTCATCTTTTGAGGTAATTCATCGGCCTCCATGGTGCGCAAGCTTATCTTTAATTGTGGAAAAAAATCACAGCAGGAATTTCCCTTTCTTGCTTCCCATCCACGCTACATTGCCTTTCTTTGCACTTTGTTCATCCAATCCTTGTCAGGGTTTCAAACATTCACCTACGCTACCAAAAATGACAAAGACTCTTTCCGTAAAAGCAGCCGATAATATCCGCATTCTCGCCGCTTCGATGGTTGAAAAAGCCAAATCAGGTCACCCGGGAGGCCCCATGGGTGGTGCCGATTTCGTCCATGTTTTGTACACCGAATTCCTGCGCTTTGACCCCAGTGATATGAGCTGGCCCCTGCGCGACCGCTTTTTTCTGGATGCTGGCCACATGTCGGCCATGTTATACGGTGTGCTTACCCTTTTGGGAAATTACAATCTGGAAGACATTAAAAACTTCCGTCAATGGGGAAGCCCCACACCGGGCCACCCTGAATTGGATGTGCAAAGGGGCATTGAAAATACTTCAGGTCCATTGGGTTTGGGACATACATTTGGTATTGGCGCTGCCATTGCGGAGCGTTTTCTAGCGGCCAGAATTGGTGAGGAAATTGAGCACAAGACTTTTATCTACATATCTGACGGAGGTGTACAGGAGGAAATTTCCCAGGGTGCTGGGCGGATAGCAGGTTACCTCGGTTTGGGCAATGTCGTCATGTTTTACGATGCCAATGACATTCAGCTTTCAACGAGGGTGGAAGAAGTTACAGGTGAAGATACTGCCATGAAATATGAAGCCTGGGGATGGTATGTGCTGACCATCGATGGTAATGACCATGACCAGATTCGTCAGGCTCTGAAAGCGGGTATCAATGAAACCAGGCGCCCAACACTGATTATCGGTAAAACGGTCATGGGGAAAGGCGTTATAGGCCTCGACGGAAAACCTTATGAAGGTGAGGTGGAATTGCATGGTCAGCCCATCAGCAATTGCAAAGCCTCTTTCGAAAAAACCATTGAAAATCTCGGCGGCAATGCTGCAGATCCATTCCGCATTTTCCCGGAGGTGGAAGCTTTCTATCAGAAGGTTTTACAGGAGAAAAAACAAGCTGCCGGCCAGAGAAAGGAAAGCTTTGCAAAATGGGCTAATCAGTTCCCGGAAAAGGCAAGCAGGTTCCAGAATTTTATGGATGGAAAACTACCCGCACTCGATTGGAGCAAGGTCGTTCACAAACCCAATGTCGCCACGCGCGGTGCATCGGGTACCGTATTTTCCTTCCTTGCGGAAAACGTGGACAACATGATCGTGGCTTCTGCCGACCTCAGCAACAGCGATAAGACCGAAAACTTTCTGAAAAAGTCGAAAGCCATGGTGCCGGGCGATTTTTCTGGAGCTTTTCTGCATGCTGGTGTTGCCGAATTGACCATGTCGGCCCTGGCAACCGGGATGGCTCTGCATGGAGGAGTTATCCCTGTCTGTGCTACTTTCTTTGCCTTTTCGGATTACATGAAACCCGTCTTGCGAATGGCTGCCCTGATGGAGCAACCCGTCAAATTCATCTGGACGCACGATGCTTTCCGGGTGGGCGAAGACGGACCTACCCACCAACCGGTGGAACAGGAAGCACAACTGCGATTGCTGGAACAACTGAAGAACCACAGTGGCGAACCCGCTTTTCTAGCACTCCGACCCGCTGATGCTGCGGAAACTACAGCTTGCTGGCAGATGATTCTAGAAAACAATCACACGCCAGCTGGCTTGATTTTGACCCGCCAAAATGTAAATGACCTGCCGGGAGAATCCAGGATTAGTGAGGCTCAAAATGCCAGGAAAGGTGCATACATCGTCATGGATTGCGAAGGAAAACCCGACCTTATCCTGTTGGCCAACGGCTCGGAAGTATCCACACTCGTGGGTGGAGCAGAAAAACTCAAAGCTGAAAAAGGGCTGAAAATAAGAATAGTCTCAGCACCTTCGGAAGGACTATTCAGAAAGCAATCTAAGTCTTATCAAGATTCTGTCCTTCCAGGCGATGTTCCTGCTTTCGGACTAACTGCCGGGTTACCATCCACCTTGCGTGGATTGATGCCAGCCCATGGTAAAGTATGGGGAATGGAAAGTTTTGGCCAGTCTGCACCCTATAAAGTGCTGGATGAAAAATTCGGGTTTACAGCTGAACATGTTTACCAACAGGTGGTCGCTTATTTGGATAATTTGAACAAATAAGCCTGTTCACTTCATTGCAATTTTTATTACCTGATTACCCTTGGCTGAACGTATGGACAGCAGGTACAGTCCTTTTGGCAATTGCATATTTTGTATATCCACTTCCAATGTAAACTCATGCAGAGCTACTGTTTGCTGTTGTCTCCATACTGTTCTTCCAAAAATATCGGTTATTTCCTGATCAATTAAGCCGTTAAGGAAATTGGAAATTGGACCCCGAGTACTCGGGGGAAATTGGAAATTGGAAAATAACCAAGCCCCAGCAACCAACTGCCAACTGCCAACCGCCAACCGCCAACC
>CAYRDX010000107.1:0-8147 GCA_964423205.1 uncultured Saprospiraceae bacterium
ATTTTTCGGGACGCAAACGGCCGGTTCTTGTCTCGGAAAATCAAAAATCTGATATTGTGCGTGCCTAAAATAAGTTGACCTCAAAAGTCAATTTACAATGGCATCAAAAAAGTTAAACAAAACGCCTCAGTTCAAGATTGAAAGTAAATACAATCGAACTTTCAGCGAAGAGTTTAAGCGTAGCAAGATAAAGGACCTTGTTGAAAAACGTGTGAGCATTAAACAATTATGCGACCTTTACCAAATCAGTCGGGCTGCGGTTTACAAATGGTTGTACTTATACAGCCCGCACCACAGTTCCGGCGTCAAAACGGTCGTACAAATGGAAAGCGAAGCACACAGAACCCAACAGTTTCTCCAACGGATTGCCGAGTTGGAGCGTATAGTGGGCCAAAAGCAATTGGAACTGGATTATGCCAACAAGCTCATAGAAGTAGCTTCGGTTGAACTTGACTACGATATAAAAAAAAATATCGCACAGAAACAATCGAGTGGTTTAGAAGTCACTCCACCGAGCATAGTTACGAAATGAAGTCCATTTACCTGTTGTGTGGTATCAGCAAGCAGGGACATCATCAGGCAATGGAGCGTTTACAAGTACTTAGACAAAAGGAAACAGTTTACGTAGGGTTCATGCTTGAGGTACGGGAAATACACACTGGCATAGGGTTACGTACGATGTACGAGCACTTTCAGCCGGAAGGCATCGGTAGAGATGCTTTCATAGCCTTGGGGCTTCGTGAAGGTCTCCGCCTGGCAGTAGTTGGCAACCCGGTTCGCACCACCCTGAGCGTAAAGAGCCGCCGATATTCCAATTTACTGGGTGGTCGGCGGTTTACAGATGTCAACCAGGTGTGGAGCAGCGATTTGTTTTACTTCCAGGTAGGTGCAAAACACTATTACGTAGTGCTCATTATGGATGTATATTCCAGGCGCATAGTAGGTTACAGCGTTGCGGATAACATGCGGGCAGAAAACAACCTGGCTGCCCTTCATATGGCACTGACATTGCGTGGTGTGTCCGATTTTGAAGGAAAACTGATTCATCATTCGGACAAAGGTTCGCAATACATCAGTGATGATTACACAGACCTGCTGGAAGCTTATGGCATTCTCATCAGCATGTGCAATGAAGTGTATGAA
Source organism: uncultured Saprospiraceae bacterium (assembly GCA_964423205.1). Classification (GTDB taxonomy): domain Bacteria; phylum Bacteroidota; class Bacteroidia; order Chitinophagales; family Saprospiraceae; genus UBA6168. Next base: position 1,144 of record CAYRDX010000107.1, read on the forward strand.
AATGCACACATCGAACGAGCCAATGGGACCATTAAGAACGACTACCTGAAACGCTGGAACATTCCGGATGAAAAACATTTGTTCCATAGTGTCCACAAGGCCATAGCAGCCTACAATAACAGACCCCATCAGAGCCTACCTCAAAAAATGACTCCAATTGCTTTTGAAGCGTATATCAAAGAACTAAAAGACAGAGAAAGAACTGAACTTGAAATCTACACCGTAAATAACCAAAATAGTGTCAATCCACTTCAACTCGAATTCAATTTCGGTTGATGATTTATTCACTCAGGTCAACCTATTTTAGGACAGGACATATCGTCAATCATATATCGTCAATCAAAAACCAGTCAAAAACCAGAACCAATCAGCCCTGCCTTTTCGGAAAGGTGTCACTTCTTCAAAAACACACGATCATGTGGATAGAAAAAGACAATGCCCTTCAGGCCGATTTTGAATTCAGGAATTTCACGGAAGCATTCGCCTTCCTATGCGAGGTGGCATTTGCCGCAGAAAAAATGGACCACCACCCCAAGTGGACCAACGTTTGGAATAAGGTGCATTTTGAGTTAAACACCCACATTGCACGAAACAAGGTCACACAGAAAGACCACGACCTGGCCCGGGCCATTGACCGCATAGCTGAGAAATATACCATACACTGATTTTTACCAACCTGGCTTTCATTCTGAAGGAAAAATTATCCCTATAAACAGCCTTTGCCTAACTTCACGGGTCAATTTTTATGGCCCTGACACGCCGTATTACAATGCCTCTGCAGGATTATGTTGCGGCTAATTTTTTCTTAAATCAAATTCCAAATATGAAAAGACTGACATTACTCTTATTGCTAACATCCTACCTTTTTGTAGGTTGTAAGAAGGACCAGCCTGCTGCTCCTGACGCAGATTTCGTGTGGACTACCGAAAGCTTCTCCGACAAAAAGATGATCAGGTACCAGGTGCCTGGTTTCGACAACCTGACTCTCAACCAGAAATTGCTGGTCTATTACCTGACTCAGGCAGGTTTGTCGGGTCGTGACATTATTTACGACCAAAACTACCGCCATAACCTCGCCATCCGCCATGCACTGGATATGATTGTCGCCAATTATGCTGGTGACAAGGAATCCAACGACTGGAAAGAACTGATGATTTATGCCAAAAACGTGTGGTTCTCCAACGGTATTCATCACCACTATTCACACGACAAGTTTATGCCTGGATTCAGCCAGGAATGGTTTGCCGGCGTTTTGGCAGAAGTAGGAGGCAACTTGACCGATGATGAATTAACCGCCATGTTCGACCCCACTGTTGACCCGAAAAGGGTGAACCAAAGCCCTGATGTGGACAACGTGCTGAACTCCGCAGTCAATTTCTACGGCCCGGATATAAAAGCCGATGAGGTGAAAAAATTCTACGCTGCTCTTGAAAATCCAAATGATCCGGAACCACTGGAACTGGGATTGAACAGCAGATTGGAAAGAGGCCCCGGTAATAAACTTATTGAAAACGTGTACAAGTCAGGCGGCCTGTACGGTGCTGCACTGGACGAAGTGATTAAATGGTTGGAACTCGCTGTTGGCGTAGCCGAAAATGAAAAACAGGGCAATACACTGAAAATCCTCATTGAGTATTTTAAAACCGGTGACCTGAAGAAATGGGCTGAGTACAACATCGAATGGAGCCAGGCTACTGAAGGTGACATCGACTACATACTCGGTTTTGTGGAAGTGTACCACGACCCAATGAGTCGCAGAGGTTCTTATGAAAGCATCACTCAAATCAACGACTTCGAAGCTTCTGCCCGCATGAAGAAGCTGAGCGACAACGCACAATGTTTTGAGGATAATGCGCCCCTTCAGGACAATCACAAAAAGAAGAACGTTACGGGCGTGACTTACAAAGTAGTGGTTGTTGCTGGCGAAGCCGGTGATGCAAGCCCATCTTCGCCGATTGGTGTCAACCTTCCCAACTCCAACTGGATCCGCGCCAAATATGGCTCAAAATCTGTGAGCCTCGGCAATATCGAGGATGCCTACAACAAATCGAGTGGCCCCGGCCTGCTGGATGAGTTTTCCCACGACCAGGAAGAAATTGAGCGGTATAAGAAGTATGGTGACCTCGCAGGAAAAATGCACACCGCATTACACGAAGTGCTTGGCCATGCTTCAGGCCAACTGGAACCCGGCGTTGGACAGCCTTCTCAGACCCTTCCAGGATACAGTTCAGCGCTTGAAGAAGCACGTGCCGACTTGTTTGCACTATATTATATCATGGACCCGAAACTCGTGGAACTGGGACTCATGGAATCCCTCGAAGTGGGTAAAGCTGAGTACGACCAATACATTAAAAACGGTATGATGTTGCAACTTCGCCGCATCAAGCCCGGCGACAATGTGGAACAAGCCCACATGCGCAACCGCAAAACTGTTGCTTCCTGGGCCTTTGAACGCGGGCAGGCAGAAAATGTCATAGAAAAGGTGGTTCGTGATGGCAAGACTTATTTTGACATCAAGGACTATGACAAGTTGAGGGCTATCTTCGGCGAGTTGCTTGGCGAAATTCAGCGTATCAAGTCAACCGGGGATTTTGAGGCTGGTAAAGCATTGATTGAGGGTTATGGGGTGCAAGTGGACAAAACCATTCACGATGAAGTGCTCTCCCGTTCCGAAAAGCTGCAAATTCCTCCTTACGGTGGATTCATTAACCCACGTTTGGTGCCGGTTACTGATGACAAAGGCAACATCACTGATGTGAAAGTGGAATATCCGGATGATTTTACTGCACAAATGCTGGAATACGCACAGAAATACAGCTTCCTGACCAAGAAGTAAGCTATTTCTTGTCCCTAATGACGGGGTGACTGCGAGTCACCCCGTCATTCACTGCAGGAATAAATAAACCTAAGTCTAATAACCCGAAGGGTTAAACTTGAATAGAAAATACCATCCACAAAAAATAAAAGTGCATTCATGTTGTGAACACGAATGCACTTTTATTCACTCCAAAAGGAGGGAAAACGAAAATTCCTGAACTACTGGATCTGATTGACTTGCAGTGTCAGGCTGCTTTTCAGGTTGGCAGCTTTATTAGGATGCCAGGTTTTTTTCTTCGCCAGTTTATCGATCATGCTGACCACTTCAGGGAGGAACTTTTCAGCTTCTTCCTTCTCAGTCATTTCCCTCAATGCCTTGATAGCAGTGCGGGCAGTTTTTTTGTAAAAACGATTCTGCAAGCGCTTCTTGGCGTCCTGTTTAATACGCTTCTTTGATGATTTGTGTTGTGCCATTTACAAAACGAACATTTAATTTTGTCAAATCAAAACCGGATGAACGAGTCATCCATCTACCTTTTTTCTAAAGGACGGCAAAGATAGGGTAATAGGATTTAAAAATGGAAGTGTCCGGTCAATTATTTTTACAGCAAACTAACGGCTTCCATCCAGTTTCAGACTTATTTCCCTTTGCTTTTCATTTCTGATGATGGTCAATTGAACGGTTTCTCCCGGTTTGTATTTCTCCAGTGCCAGTATAAGGTCATTTCCCGACTTCAATTTTTCCCGGTTCATCGCTATGATGATGTCACCTAACTGAATTCTTCCGCTCTGGTCACGATATGTTGGCTGAAGTCCGGCTTTGGCAGCAGCACTACCCTCTACAACATGTGTAATGAGTACTCCTTCCAGATTGATTCGACTCATTATCTGTTGGTTGGCATATTCAATTCCCAGAGTCGGGCGCATGATTCTTCCGTAATTTATCAAATCCGGCACCACCCATTTTACTACATCCACCGGAATACTGAATCCAATTCCTGCTGAGGCACCGGAAGGGCTGTAAATTGCGGTGTTCACCCCTATGAGCTTGCCACCTGAATTAAGAAGAGGCCCGCCCGAGTTTCCGGGGTTAATGGCGGCGTCGGTTTGTATGACGTCGCGGATGGGAATGCCACTCACTGAGGTTATTTCCCTGCCAAGGGCACTGATGATGCCCGTTGTGAGGGTTTGGTCCAATCCGAATGGATTGCCAATGGCATATACGCTTTGTCCTACGAGCAGATTATACGAGGCGCCAAGAGGAATGGGCTTCAATGCACGTTGCGGAGCATCTATTTTCAGAACAGCAATATCCTTTTCAGGTGCTGCACCAACCAACTTGGCATCATAAGCGGTGCGGTCGGAAAGTGTAACCTGAATGCGGCTTGCATCCTGAATGACGTGAAAATTCGTGATGATATGACCTTTGTTGTCCCAAACAAATCCGGAACCACTGCCCTGTGGAATTTCAAACACGTTCCGGGTCCAGTAATCCTGTCTGATTTGTGAGGTATTGATAAATACTACGGACGGAGCCGAGTTTTCAAATAACTTTATGGTTGCCTTTTCATAGTCGGTCATCAGTTCTTCTGTGTTAACATCGGGGATGGCAGCGGAGCTTGCAGGCTGATCCTGGTCAACATTTTCCGGAGTCTGATCAGCGTCCTGCAGAGCTTTATTGTTCCATGCCGACCCAGCGAGAAAACCAAAGACCAGAAGTAAAATCCATAAAAGAGGCCGTAAAAGTGAATTGAATTTCATGTGCTGTTATTTTTGTAGCTACAAGTGATTTGCGCTAGATGCGAAAAAGCATTTTGACAAACGATAAACCACCAACAACTAAACAAGTTCAGATGAATATCCTAAAGAAAGCACTTTATCATACATTGAAGCCATGGGTTAAGGCCGGGTTTAGAACGTACTTTAAGAAAGTCATCATCGTAAACCCAGAAAGGCGCAACGCGACCGGCCCGATGATTGCCAATTGTAATCACCCGGCCACATTGATGGACCCTCTTTGTTCCGCACTTTCCATCAAAAGGTATTTTCACTTTCTGGCCAATATAGGTCTGTTTCGCACCAAAATCGGAGCCTGGTTCCTCGACCAGCTTTGGTGCATACCCATCGAACGGCATATAGACATGAAAGGACAACCATTGAATAACACTGCCAACTTTGAATCTGCTATGCAGTTAATGGAACGGGGTGGTTGTTTGCATATTGCACCAGAAGGATTTAGTGAGGTGGAACGCAGGCTTCGGAAAATCAGGACCGGCACAGCGAGAATTTCATTGTACGCTGAAGCCCGGAACGACTTCAAACTCGGCATTCACCTGCAACCTGTAGGCATTACTTACAGCGACCAGCTAAGCTTCCGCTCAGATTGTATGATTATTCTGGGTGAACCCATCAGGGTTGCCGATTTCGAAGAAGAGTATAAAAAGGATGACAGGGAGGCTGTTCGCGCCTTGACAGATACCATCCGGCAACGTCTGACTGATATTACCATTGTTACCGAAGATGATGAAGAAAACAATCTGTTGCTGGCAATTGAGGACATACAGCAATCAGAAAAGCATCTGGAAATGGAAGCTCACCTATGGAGAACCAAAAGGCTGCAATCCAGATTGGCTGAATGGAAATCGAAAGAGCTGAATGCGTTTAATCAGTTTGCCGATAATGCCAGAAGTTATGCCCAAAGCCTAAAAGCACTGAAATCTACCACAACTGCACTGTTGAATCAGCAATCAGAGATGAATGCCATTCAACTCGTTTTAGGATTCCCATTTTTTCTGTTCGGTTATGTAAACCATTTTATATGTTGTTGGCTGCCAAAGCTTTTCAATGACAAGTTCAACGACACTGAATCGTTTATCCCGACTTATAAGTTGGTAGCTGGATTGTTTACATTCCCTATTTTCTATGTGCTTCAAACATGGTTTATCTATAAAATTAGCGGTGACTTATGGTTGGCAATCGGCTATGCTATTACACTGATTCCCTCTGGCCTGATAGCCGAGTGGTGGCTCAATAAATGGAAATTCTTCAAAGAGCAGCGCAACATCATCAAGGTCAACCCTGCAATAAAGGAACAATTGCTGAGTATTAGAAAGGCCGTATTGGAGAATCTGTATGTCCGGACAGCGGAATGAAGAATGAGCAATGAAGGAATAATGTTTAAATGGTTCTTCATTAAAAATTGTACATCGTAGGAGCTTTACATAGTTTCCTGGATAACCAGGATACCCAATCATTAGACCCTGAATGCTGGTCCTATCTAATTTCGAAGTGGTTGTTATCATTCTTTTTGTCCTTTCCACATTGGTACAGGTCTTCTTTTGGGTATTTTTTTTTGGAAAACTAGCCGGCTACAAGTGGGAAGAAATTGAGCAAAATCCATCCCCAAACAACCCGCCTTCCGTGTCCGTAATCATCTGCGCACACAACGAAGCAGAGAACCTGAAAAAAAATTTGCGCCGTTTCCTAAATCAAAACTACCGTTCATACGAAGTTTTAGTAGTGAACCATAAATCATCTGACACAACTAAAAATATATTAGCATATTTGCAAAGTGAGTTTTCACACCTGCGGGTGGTCGAATGCGATGACCCAAGAACCGGAAAAAAAATTGCTTTAGCCAAAGGGATTGAGCAATCAAAGAATGACATCCTTTTATTAGCAGATGCCGATTGTGTGCCGGCTGGTGAATTCTGGATCCGCGACATGGTCGCTGGTTTTGAAGAAAGCACCGACATCGTACTCGGCTTTGCACCTTATTTTGAATTACCTGGTCCCCTGAACAAATTCGTCAGGTATGAGGCTTGTTACACTGCCATGCAGTACTTGTCCTTTGCGCTCTCCGGGCTCCCCTACATGGGAGTCGGGAGAAACCTGGCATACCGAAAGGTTTTGTTTCATAAAGTTGGTGGATTCAAAAAACACAAACATCACGCCTCCGGCGACGATGACCTGTTTATCAATGAGGTGGCTGATAAAAACAATACTGTCATCAGGCTTAACCCTGGCACCTTTGTTTTTTCCACACCAAAAATGACCTGGAAAAGTTATTTCGTTCAAAAGTCCAGGCACTTCACAACGGGAAAACTCTACAAACTACACCACAAGCTTTTTTTGTCAGCTTTCGCTATGAGTCATTGGCTACACTATTTCGGGGTGCTGTGTATCAT
>CAYRDX010000108.1:0-2579 GCA_964423205.1 uncultured Saprospiraceae bacterium
ATTGAAGTGTTGTGCTTCTATTTTACATTTGTGCTTGCCGACAGTTTAGTGCTTCTAAATGCCCGCCATCGCCAAGCCCCGAACCGTTAGCCCAAAATTTTACCCCACCCTATCCAAATCAAATCGCTAATATACCACCCATGGAAAGCTCAAAACAAATAGCCCATCGATTCCGGGAAGTCATCCTAAACGGTAAATGGATAGCCAATACGAATTGGCAGGAAAAAATATCGGGCCTGACCTGAAAACAGGCCACTCATAAAATCGGGTCGCTGAACACTATTGCTGCGCTGACCCTACACAATCAACACTTGTGGTAAAAAGCCCGCCTATCGCAAATCTGCAAACCGGTGTAACGCATTGAATAAATTCACTTTATCAACACAATAAGATTTTTATCCCAAAATGGGATTTATTGATCGTTTTTTTCATCTTTGTGTCATGAGAATTATTGCATTTAAAACTCTGAGAGAGTTTTTTGAAAAACCAGAATACGCTGATTCCGAGGTTTCATTGAGAGCTTGGTATCATGATGCAAAAGCAGCAGACTGGAAAAACTCAAATGAGTTGAAAAAGCAATATAAGAATGCAAGTATTGTAGGAGACGGAAGAGTAGTTTTCAATATAAAAGGCAATGATTACCGATTAGTGGTTGCGATTGATTATGACTTTCAAGTGATTTTCATCAGATTCATTGGAACACACAAACAATACGATAAAATTGACGCTAAAACGATTTGATTATGAATATTCGCCCAATAAAAACAGAACAAGATTACAATACTGCCATAAGCAGAATTGAAGAATTGTGGGGAGCAAAAAAAGATAGTCCTGCAGGTGATGAACTGGACTTATTAGTGACCTTAGTGGAGTCTTATGAGATGAAACATTATCCCATAGCACCACCTGACCCGATTGATGCGATTAAATTTCGTATGGAGCAAATGGAAATGACCAGTGCTGATATGGTAAAATATCTTGGCAGTCAAAGTCGTGTAAGTGAAGTTCTTAACAGAAAAAGAAAATTGTCTTTGGGTATGATAAAATCACTTTACAAAGGATTAAAGATACCCGCTGAAATTTTATTAGCCTGATTGACCTGAAAATCAACATGCTACAACACGCTGTATAAAAAATTACCGGGACAGTAAGTTATTCAAGGTCTTCGCATCTATTAAGCTCTGTTGTGCCTTGATAAGGACTCCTTTCGTAATCAGCACCTTTCTTACCACCAACTTTTTTTCTCCTATAACTCCCCCCAACCAACCAAAAACAAATCACCAACCCACCACCCATGGAAAGCTCAAAACAAATAGCCCATCGTTTTCGGGAAGTCATCCTGAACGGTAAATGGATAGCCAATACGAATTGGCAGGAAAAAATATCGGGCCTTACCTGGAAACAGGCCACTCAGAAAATCGGGTCGCTGAACACCATTGCTGCGCTGACCTTCCACATCAATTACTACATAGCCGGCGTGCTCAATGTCTTCAAAGGGGGCGCACTGGAAATCAGGGACAAGCACAGCTTTGATGCGCCTGTTATTGACTCTCAGGAAAAATGGGACGCGCTGGTACATGAACTCCTGACCAATGCCGAGAGTTTTGCCCTTCACATCGAACTCATGCCAGATGAAAAGCTGGAAGAAGCCTTCGTCGATGAGAAATACGGCAATTACCGGCGCAACATAGAGGGCATGATTGAGCACAGCTACTACCACCTGGGGCAGGTCTCTCTGATAAGGAAAATGGTGCTGGAGAATGACTCCTTATAGACCTAACTTCTGCTCAAAATTTTTACCTATTATTACCACGGAGACTCGGAGGGCACTAAGGAACACAGAGAGAACTCCGTGAAACTTTGTGCTCTCCGTGCCTCCGTGGTAAAAAAAAGGTAAGCAGAGAATTTAAAATAACAAGGTTATCTTACACCATCTCCAACCACCTGATTTTTCAAACGAAATTCATTCGGCGTAATACCAAACTCCTTTTTGAATATCCTGCCGAAGTAACTCGGATCATTGAACCCGGTATCAAATGCCACGGCAGTGATAGTCCTTTCAGGTTCCTTAAGCAGTTCCATTGCACGGTTGAGCCTGATCTGTCGGATGAATTTATTGGCTGAAAGCCCCGTCAGTGCTGAGAGTTTGCGATGCAGGTGTGCATTGCTGATTCGCATTTCACGGCACATGGCCTCAACGGTAAACTCATAATCATCGAGGTGATTTTCCACCACCCTTCTGGCTTTTATGATAAAATAATCTTCGACCACCGGTACCTCCTGGATACTTTTTTCGCCGGCTACATTTTGTTCTATACCGGCCACTACACGGTAATGACGCTGGAGTTTTTGCCTTAATTCCAGTAATTTTTTGATTTCCACCAGTAACTCCGGTTTGTGAAAAGGCTTTGACAGATAGGCGTCCGCCCCTCTTTCCAATCCTGCCAGCCTGCTGTCGATATCGGCTTTTGCGGTGAGCACGATGATGGGTATATGACTGGTGCGTTCGTCTTCTTTCAGGATTTTGCAAACTTCCAGGCCATCCCTGTGGGGCATCATGACATCCGTGATGATCAGGT
>CAYRDX010000108.1:2589-7978 GCA_964423205.1 uncultured Saprospiraceae bacterium
AGCAATATCACAGCATTCCTGCCCATCTTTTGCCACCGCCAGTTTGTATTCATCGGCAAGGCAGGCCGCGAGGTAAGCTACTACATCGCTGTTGTCTTCGGCAATCAGGACCAGTGGTTTTGATTGCGCAGTGGACGTGCCGGCATTTTTCAAAATGGTTTCAAGGATTGGGTTATGCGGTTCACCCACAACATGATTGGTTGATTCCAGGTGTTCCCAAACCGGGGCGGGGTCCTCCAGTGCTTTGTTATGGACCGGCAGTTTCAGCCTGAATTCAGAGCCTTTGCCCGGTTTGCTGCTTACCCTTATTTCACCATCCATCAGTTTGACGAGTTCTTTTACCATCGCAAGGCCAATGCCTGTACTCTCTGTCGGGCCGAGATTGGAAGAATCAACCTGATAGAAGCGGTCAAAAATGAAGGGTAGATGCTCTTCCGAAATGCCAATACCTGTATCCCTCACGGTAATTATGATGGAGTTACTGTCCTTGGAGCTGTTGTGATGCCTCAATGACACATAGACATGACCTCCTTCCTGGCTGAATTTGACAGCATTGGAAAGCAGATTCATGATGACCTGTTCCAGTTTAACCACATCGTAATCCATGGTCATGGATTCAAAGTCTGAAAGAAAGTGAATTTTCACTCCCCTGCTTTCAGCGAAGGTTTGAAAGCTTTCCATGAGGTATCTTATGTAGTTCACGATATCCCCCTGTCGGAGTTGAAGCGGCAATTTTCCGCTCTCCAGTTTTGAAAGTTCCAGCATTTGATTGACCAATTGCAGCAATTGGTTGCTGTTTCTCTTGATTAAAACCAGTCCTTCATTGAACCACTCCCGCGGGTTATTCTTCACCTGTTCTGCCATGCCTGTAATGACAGTCAGAGGTGTGCGGAACTCATGGGTGATGTTGGTGTAAAAACGGGTTTTGAAGGAATCGAGTTCCTTTAGCCGCGAGGCTTCAGCATGTTCAAGCCGGCGATGGAGGATAAAGGAATAAATCGAATGGACAATGCCCACCAAGAGCAGGCCGTACAGGGTAAAAGCCCACCATGTCGCCCAGGGGGGTGGCAATACTTTGATTTTCAACTCTGACTCCTTTCCCCAAATCCCTCTGTAATCAGCAGCCTTATAGCGGAAGGTATAATTGCCCGGATCCAGGTTGGTGTAGGTGACTTCTGTTTTATTGCCAACGTAATTCCAGTCCGGATCAAATCCCACCAATTGATAGGCGTATTGGTTTTGCTCCGGATAGCGGAAACTGAGTGCCGACAACTGAAATTCAATCACTGCCTGATTGTGTTTCAGTCTGATGGACGAAACATAACTGATGTCCTGTTTCAAAATACCATCCTCTGAAGGCTGTACGGCTTGGTTGAACAGCTTAAATCCCGTAATCTGGCAGAGGGGAGGAGTATCGGGAATATTCAGTTTATCGGGGAAGAATGAGTACAGGCCGTTGACACCTCCAAAGAACAGCTCTCCGGTTCCGGCATTGCGGAAAGCTGAAAAGAAATAGTGGCGGTTGAATGGCATACCGTTCCGCTCGGAATAACTGATGAACCTGTTTTCACCAATCCGGTATTGAATCAGCCCAACATCGGTGCTAAGCCAAAGATTCTCATGCTCATCGGGAAGGATACTGTACACTTTGGAATCAACCAGGCCATCCTTTTTGGTATAATGCTTCCAGGTGTTTGACTTTGGGTCAAAGCGGTTCAGTCCGCCACTGAAAGTCCCTACCCAAATAATGCCTTTGGAATCCGGGTACAGGGACAACACGACATCATGTGTCAGGCGGTTCAGGTTTCCGGGGGCTGCTCCATAGCGCTGGAAATTATTCTTTGGCGTCTCTGATTCCGGGCTCATATACCTGAACACGCCGGCATCATAGGTTCCTACCCAAATCGTTCCATCCTTGCCCTGAACGAGGCTGCTGATCAGGGAACCTTTGTTTCCCTCATCTTCTCCAGACAATTGTTCTATTAAAACGACATCATTGTGTTTTGGCCGCCGAATATGGATGCCGTTATGAAAAGACCCAATCCACAAATTGCCATGCTTGTCTTCCAGTATCCTCATGGCTGCATTGACCGGATGCTTTCTGCCCGAATTGTCCGTCAGGTCGAAATGCTCCAGTTTGCCGGATTGAATAAAATCGTCGATGGACTGAATCCGGTAATAACCCCCTCCATGAGTACCCACCCAATAATGGCCTCCTGAATCTTTGAAAACAAAGGTGATGCGTTTTTGGAAAAGACCCTGAGACTGCTGAGCCAGCGGCACGATTTCTTTTTGCAACTTACGGTCATAAAGCTGAAGTCCTTTCAGGGTACCTATCCATAGCAAGCGTTCATCGGACAGATAAATGTTCGTCACAGTTTGGTCCCTGAGGTTAATCCGTGGCTCGAATCGCTGCGGCAGCGGGTCAAAATTTTCAGGCATCAGTTGCCATAAACCGGAGTATCTGGTTCCTATCCACCAATTCCCCAGTTTATCCTTCAGCATATTTTGGACATAAAAATTGTCAGCTTTTTTGAGTATCGGGTGATATAAAATGACCGGCCGGAGCGTATTTGCCCCATATTCCCACTGCCAAATCCCTTTATCTGTTCCCAACCAAAACTGACCATCGGCATACTCTGCAATGGTTGCTATGGTGGAAAAAGGGTAAGCCTGGAAATCAAAGCGTTTGGGGTTTTCAGTCGCAGACTGACCAAAGACCAGTAATTCTTTATTGAAACAGACAATCCTGCCATAATCAACCTTGAAGAAAATGTCATTGACATTTTTTTCGGCAGCAACAGCTACAGGTGAAATCATTACAGACCGGGTATCTATTTCAAACAAACCCTTTACCGTACCGACCCAGATTCTGCCCGGTTTTATCACTCGAATAACCTGAATGCTGGGCCACAGGTTATTGCCGGGTTCTCTGCTGATCTGGTCAAACTTCTGTGTTTTCTTGTTGAACTTTAGCAAAGAGATATTTGACCCCATCCAGATATTGCCCTCACCATCGTCCACCAAACAGTTCATGGCGGTGATATCCGTATCATTCACATTGGATGACAATGCTTCAATTTTCCCAATATGGTTATGGTACTTGTGCAGGCCCCCGCCATAAGTTGCCACCCAAATCACATCGCCATTGGTTTCTTCCAGTAAGTCTGTAACCAGATTATGCCTCAATCCATAGGGTTTGGACACATCATACTGAGTCATCTGGTAATGGTATCCATCAAATTTGACCAATCCGTTTGGAGTGGCCAGCCAAAGAAATCCCTTGCTGTCCTGAATGATTCGCCTTATTTCCAAACCCTGGTATTCGTATTCCTTTACAGCGGATTGAACGAGCCACACTTGCTGGCCCGTTGTTCGGGTAATGAACAGACAAAAGAACAGCAGGACAAACAGGCTTAAAAAAGAAAACGAAGGCCATAAAATGGCCGCCCCCTTTGTCCGGACAGGAAAAAGCCCGGCAGCATGCAGTGACGGCTGTACTGCAATCTTGAAAAGACGGTATCTCTCAGGGGCCAACATTTAGTCATTAATAATCTGAAGTGAACATTCCAGTATTCAACCCAACAAATATCAGACAGTTTTGTCTTTTTACCTATAGCCAGGTATAAATTTCTCTACTGTTCTAAAAGTCTGGATGTAACCCAGCGAATTACCGAATTATAAAAACCTGCTAACAGGCTGGAACCTGTATTAGCAAACCGTGCCTTCGTGGGAATTTAATTTCTTTAGAATCTGAAATTTCTGCAACCAACTAATCTATGCACCTAAACAGGATTCCCTTGTAACTTGATTGTTAGTTGGCACTCCAATAAGTCAAACTCATCTGAGTTTCCAATTCCTGAGTAACGCTTAAAAATTAAGTTCACGATTTACGTTTACTAAACTTTTGGTATCTATTTGGCCTTAAAGAGCCCCAGCGGGGCGATCATATAGGTAGAAAAATTTAAGCAGGCTTTTAAGCTCCAGCGGAGCGTGATTTTCAATTTAATATTCCGCCCCGCTGGGGCTTTGCTCCGTGTGTTGGTTTTTCTACCAATATTTTGCCCCGCTGGGGCTTTGAATTGGGCTTAATGGATACAACTTTTGGAAGTTTTGTTAACGTGGTAGTTTAGTAACCGTTAGGCCTCCAATTCGTGAAGTTGTTTCTTAGTCGTTCCTGAGTAAAGAAAATAAGCAGGATTTTCACCTGGAAAAGATGACCTACTTCCGTCAAATTATGCAATGTTAGTTGCTTACCAGGACATCTGAACGAACTTCCCTTCCACTGAAAATTCCTGCTTAGGATTCAAATTAGTATAAAACTCCCTGAGTGACATTTGCTGACTAAACTTTGCTCTGAACCAGCCATCAATTATTGTATTCTTTCGGCGCCATTCTGAAAAAAGAAAAGTAGCAATTGCAACTCAGGATTTAGGTGTTACTTGCACCCACCACAGACGTTACCTGTCATATTCACCTCGAGGGTGTTTTTTACAAAGTCAATAGGTCCCTTATTGATAAGTTTCCCAGTGGCACATTTAAAATCCCCGGTACCGTCCACTACGGTCATCACATCATCCACCATAAATCTCGTCAATGTGTTATCGAGGGGAGTAAAGGTGGCTCTGTCGCTGGTCCAGAAGGCATTTCCCTTACCATCGTCAAAATAATGAACCAGTTCTATGTCCATGCCGGTAGCTGTTGGAGTCTGTTTAGTGACCACGGACTGAAATATGCCTTTGTATTTTCCGAAAGTTTGAGGGAAAGGCACTCCGCCTAAACCTGTGTACTTCTGTCCGTTCGGAAGCGTAAAAGATAACTCACCAATTGCCGCAGTCGTCTTTGTAGAGATATTCTGAATGCAGAAACTCTTGTCCTTTTCACAGCTGAAAAACAGCAGGGAGAAAAGGACGATTGCCGAACTAATTTGAATTTTTTTCATGGCTCAAAATGTTTTGAAGCGCAAAAGACAGCCTGCCTGATTCTATTGCAGAATCCAGGTATCCCGGCTTTCACGCAGGATAAATCAATATTGTTGTTGAAGAATTTGAGTTGAAATTTTGGTCAGTTTTTGGGGTTGGTTTTTTGGGGGATGGTCGGGAGGAATAAATTGATGTATGATGATTTTACGTTTTGCTTAGAAACAATTAATTCCTGACTGTTCCATCGGGTAATGTTGCTGCAAATCTGTGGACTTACAACTACAATCAATCGGACAGATTTATCCTTTTATAGGATGTATCATACATTTGATTGAAAATTCTACCAGCGATATCATTATTCGCCTGTTAGCCAAAATAGGTGCCTTTTATTATAGATTTTACTAAGCCGAGGGGCCATTGCTCAATGCAAATGAATCCCCATGCTCTCTCCCTTAGTTCTTCACAAA
>CAYRDX010000109.1:0-7843 GCA_964423205.1 uncultured Saprospiraceae bacterium
GTTATTTTCCAATTTCCCCCCGAGCACTCGGGGTCCTTTTTCCTTTTTACTTTTTCCTTTTGCCTTTTGCCTTTTGTCTTTTGCCTTTTACTTTTTACTTGTTCCTAAGTGGAATTTTATTCCTCCAACTCAAACAAAGTACCCGTCCTACCGGGCGCTACCACTCCGAGATGCTGATAAGCTTTTGGCGTAGCTTCTCTTCCCCGCGGTGTTCTCTGGATAAATCCTTCCATAATCAGGAATGGTTCATGCACTTCTTCAATAGTGCCCGCTTCTTCTCCAACAGCAGTCGCAATAGTGGTCAACCCAACCGGCCCTCCCTTAAATTTTTCAATAATGGCACTGAGTATCTTATTGTCCATTTCATTGAGGCCGTACTCATCAACATTCAAAGCTGAAAGGCCAAATTTGGCGATTTCCAGATCAATGGTTCCATTGCCTTTAATTTGCGCAAAATCACGAACCCTTCTGAGCAGAAGATTTGCAATACGGGGCGTTCCACGACTCCTGAAAGCAATTTCCCTGGCTCCGTCCTGAGTAATTGGCACCTGAAGAATGCCGGCTGAGCGATGAATAATCTTTTTCAGGGTGTCTACCCCGTAATAGTCTAGATGGCAAGTGATACCAAATCGTGAGCGCAAAGGTGCAGTAAGCAAACCCATGCGGGTTGTAGCACCAACCAGAGTAAAGTTATTGAGGGCAATTTGTATGCTGCGGGCATTGGGTCCGCTGTCAATCATGATGTCAATCCGGAAATCCTCCATGGCAGAGTACAGGTACTCCTCAACCACTGTATTTAACCTATGGATTTCGTCAATAAAGAGTACATCCCCATCTTCCAGGTTTGTGAGCAAGCCTGCGAGATCACCTGGTTTTTCAAGTACGGGACCGGAAGTCATCTTCAGATTGGTATCCAGTTCATTTGAAATGATATAGGATAGCGTGGTTTTACCTAAGCCCGGCGGGCCATGAAGTAATACATGGTCGAGTGCTTCTTGTCTTTGTTTTGCTGCCGCAATAAATACTTTCAGGTTGTCCACCAATTTTTGCTGGCCGCTAAACTCTTCCAATATTTTAGGTCGCAATGCTTTTTCGACCAGTTTCTCATCGCTGGACAAACTTTGCCCTGTAGCATCTAAATTTGGATTCATGATAGTTGTTATGATGGTCGAAAATCTCTGCGGCTTTCAGTTTACAAGAATTTATTAAACTCACTATGTACCCTATTCTTTCTTATCTGTATCAATTCGGATACACGTGATATCCACCATGGCTTTTCCCACCATGCAAATGCTCATCATATCTTTCAACACCTTGTAGGAAAACACAATGCGCTGATCATCCTGTAGTTCAAATCCTTTGGGAACCGAAACGGGATGCAGTAGGTCGCCATTTTCCAATTCTATAATAAAAGCACATCCATCCAGATAAGAATAATCTTTTACCAAACCTTTGGTTCGGCATTTTGAAGCGGCAGGGCGGTAAGCGCTGCAGGCCATAAAGATGACTAATGAAAAATAAATGAACAGTTTTACCATAATACCAATGCTTGTTTTCTGTTTTTTGCTACTCTTTAAGCTGGTCTATGCCTACATTTGCAGCTTTTTTGAACCCTGTTTTCGGGATATGGTTCCAAACCTTTATTTATCGAAAACAAAAAACCCGCTAACTCAAAAATATTCAAAATGACCGGAACAAAAATAAAGATTACCAAAGGAAAATTGAAAGTACCCAATGACCCAGTAATTCCATTTATCGAAGGCGACGGTATCGGCCCTGATATTTGGGCAGCTTCTGTCCGTGTACTGGACGCCGCTGTTGAAAAAGCTTACAAGGGTAAGAAGAAAATAGTCTGGAAAGAAGTACTTGCCGGAGAAAAAGCTTTCAATAAAACCCAAAACTGGCTGCCACAGGAAACAATGGACACTATTAGTGAATACCTGATAGCGATTAAGGGTCCACTCACTACTCCGGTAGGTGGTGGTATACGTTCACTAAACGTTGCGCTTCGCCAGGAACTCGACCTTTATGCCTGCGTTCGTCCTGTTCAGTATTTCAAAGGCGTACCATCGCCCGTCAGAGAACCACATCTCACAGATATGGTCATCTTCCGTGAAAACACTGAAGACATTTACGCTGGTATTGAATTCCTCCACGGCACTCCCGAATGCGACAAAGTGTTGAACTTTCTCCAGGCCGAAATGGGAGTCAAAAAAATCAGGTTCCCCAAAACGGCTTCTGTGGGCATTAAGCCGGTTTCTGTGGAAGGAACGGAACGCCTGATCCGATCTGCAATTAAGTACGCTATTGTCAATAAAAAGCCATCAGTTACCCTCGTACACAAAGGCAACATCATGAAGTTTACTGAAGGTAAATTCAAGGATTGGGGTTATGAAATGGCAGAGCGTGAATTCGGCGACAAGGTATGGACTTGGGCACAGTACGACCGAATCAAAGATGCAAAAGGTGAAGCCGCAGCCAATGCAGTGCAGAAGGAAGCACTGGCCAAAGGAGCTATTTTGATCAAGGACTTTATTGCCGATGCTTTCCTGCAACAAATCTTATTGCGTCCGGCTGAGTACTCTGTCATTGCGACTTTGAACCTGAATGGTGATTATATTTCTGATGCCCTCGCCGCACAGGTTGGCGGAATTGGGATTGCTCCGGGTGCCAACATCAATTACGTCAGTGGGCATGCCATATTTGAAGCCACTCATGGAACAGCTCCAAAGTACGCCGGCCTCGACAAAGTGAATCCCAGTTCAGTCATACTTTCCGGTGAAATGATGTTCCGTTATTTGGGCTGGAATAAAGCCGCTGATTTGGTTCTGAAAGGAATGAAAAAAGCCATCCGGAATAAACGCGTAACTTACGATTTCGAAAGACTCATGAAAGGAGCTACTCTTTTGAAATGCTCGGAATTTGGGGATGAAATCATCAAAAATATGTGATATAAATTGAAGAGGCTGTGTCATAAGTCATAGTTTGTTTACGCCTCCAGTAATTTATTTTGCCACAAAAGCACAAAAGCACTAACTGGTTATAAAATTTTGTGTTTTAGTGCTTTTGTGGCAAAAAATATCGCAAGGCAATTTCAGAGTTAACTTATGATACAGCCTCTTCTCTGTTTTAAGAAAAATAGTCCCCCACCCCAATTGCCCAAGGTTTCCACGACCATTTAATCAAAGTGAATTCTTCTTTCACTTTGAATTCTTTCCGAAAAAAGACCACACCGAAATTAAATAAGTCGAGACTGAGGCTAACATCCGGGTGCCCTTTAATCTCCACCCAGGCTTCCTCCATTTCGGAAGACCAATGAATATCGTCGAAAACGAGAATGCTCTTATCATGGATATGTTTTAGGCATTCATTAAAATAATTGAGTGTAGGTTCTTTTCTGTGATTCCCATCGATAAAAGCGTAATCGACTGCTTTCATGGAATTCAACACTTCGGGCAGCCTTTCATCAAAAACACCCTCTACAAGCTGAATATCGTCTCTTCCGGCTTTTTCAAAATTTCTCAGTGCAATGTCAGCAATCGCCGGATCACCTTCTATTGTAACCACCTTGGCATCTTGTGAGGCGGCTGACTGATACAAGGTGGAGATTCCCAGTGAGGTTCCTAATTCGAGGATACTTGAAGGTTTGTATAGGTCAATTATCCGAAACAACAGGCGGCAGTTGCGAGGGCGATTAGCAGTATGCCGGGCGATGCTGCCTATGCTTCTGACCCTCCCGGAATGAAATTTGGATCCCGCACCGAAATCAGTAAGCTTGATTTTATCCCGGTTAGATGTAAGACTATCCCTGATTTCTTCGATTTCTTCAAAAGCATAAAATGCCCTTTCGTCCTCCAATACCTTCTCTATGAATTCAAAGACAAAAGGTGAATGGACATTATATCGGGTTTTAGCCCGAAAGTAATAGCGAAGGAAGCGAATGAGTAATCTTATGGCTTTCA
This sequence comes from uncultured Saprospiraceae bacterium, assembly GCA_964423205.1. GTDB lineage: Bacteria > Bacteroidota > Bacteroidia > Chitinophagales > Saprospiraceae > UBA6168. The sequence goes on from CAYRDX010000109.1 coordinate 3,963, forward strand.
CATTGCTGGGTTTGGAAAGCGCACAAAATAGTTCAACATTTTAAGAGGAACCTAAAACAACAATTTCTTTTTAACCTCCTTTTAATGGTCCATGGTGTATGCGTTGGTAATAATAGGTGTGACCAAATCGTTGAGTAGTCATCTTGTACCTGTTTACCAAACTAATGAAAACATGAGAGCAGTTATTTTAATTATATGCGTCATTGCTTTAAGCCATTATGGTTATACTCAGGCTTACATGACTTCTGCAGGTCTTAGAGCAGGCACTGATTGGGGATTGACCGTTCAGCAAAGAATATCCAAGAGCGCCACTTTGGAGGGCATCGTTCAGTCCAGCCTGAAAAGAGAGGAAGTTATGGTAACGCTTCTCGCTGAGCAACATTACCCGGTATTGTTTCGGGGATTCAATATTTATTTTGGAGGTGGATTTCACAAAGGATGGCTAAGTCAAACCTCTGACAATGAATCTGTATTAAGTAAAACTGAAGATCCATTTGGCATTTCGTTGGTAGGTGGTGCCGAGATTACATTGGGCAGAATCAACATCTCTTATGATTTCAAACCTTCCCTGAACATTAAAGGTGGAGAACAAGCCCTTTATCCTCAAACTGGTATTTCAGTCCGTTATGCCATCCTCGACAACAAGGTTTACAAAGACATGGTTAAGAAGAAGAAGAAAAAGAAAAGGGCAGAGGAAGGAGGTATTTTTAGTGGTGACAACTGGAAAATCTGGAAGAAGAAGGAGTGATTTCCAGTCACTTAATTCTGTAAAATTAAATAGGAGCCACATGAAACAATAGTCAGTGAAACTTTCGAAGCCATAGCAACTGATTTGACGCCGAAAGTTTCACAGACTATTGTTATAAGGTATTTCACAGACAATTAGGCTTCACAAACTACCGCAGAGCATCGGTTGTACTTTTAGGTGAATCTGGTGGATTATTATATTCGGCAGGAAGTGGTTGATTGACATTTTTAAAGCTGACCTTAAGCGAGTAATTGCCATTCAATCCTTTTATAATAGGCAACATCCATATCTCCATTAGTTCAACAGCTCTCTTTTTTGCCTTGTCCATTACATCGCTGTCCAATGCATCTTGGCGAAATTCCCGACGCAGCAAATCCATATTTTTATTGAAATCAGCGAGTTCCAACTCACGCATCCATCCAATGTCCAATTTGTCGATTTTTGGATAGACCTCATGACTGAGTATTTCTGGTTCAGGTAAGGTTATAGTAACCAACTTGGTCTTCCCACTCACGTTGACTTCGAAGAACTTGTCCAGCTTGAAACCTACTTTAAGTATGCTTATGGCGGACATCTGCATTTCGGTCGAGGAAACATCAACACCCAAAAATTTGGTCTGTTTGGAAGCACCAATGCCCTTCCTGTCGCGTAGCTCCATTGTTCCTAATTCGGCGATTGTTTTCTCCACTCTTTCCATCAAAATTCCTTTCGCACGGCTGAAATCGTCTATGGCTGCCCTGTCCTTTAACCGCTTAATCATAGGCTGGAGTGCTTCCGTCAAGGCAACGCCACATGGAGTATCCACTTTTTGCCCTTTCACATAAATTTTCCCTTCCTGAGTCGGAAGTAGTGTTCCAAGAATCTGATTTACAAGGAAACAGGTGTATTTGGATGCAACCTCATTCAGCATATCCACCGCATTGGTCAGTTCGCCTTCATACCATGATTCATACATTGTAGCAGAACTATCCTTTAAGGCCAGGAAATCATTTAACATCAATTTACTTATGTAAGGATGATGCTCTTCATACGCTGAGGCAACTGCTGTCTTTAGACTATCCGATAAATTCATCCGGTTGGCTACGTGTTTCATCAGTGCCAGGTTGAAATCATAAATGAGTTTATCGAATTCACGGCTGTATCGGTAGGGATTGGATAATACGGCGAGAGCATATTCTTCATCCACTTCATAAGTAAAATCTGAAGGGACGTACTTTATCTGTACTTCTTTTGGGATATTGGTGTAAGAACCCGATCCTTTAAAGTATTTGAACACCAACAATCCAAGTATCCCAATAACAATTAAGAATACTATAAACCTTCCGACATTAAACCCTTCCTCCGGGTTAGGTTTGTTGTAAGTGTTTGCCATGTGTATTTATTGATAAAGTAGAAACTTGGTCAGACTTATCTAAGACTAAAAGAGCTGAAACGCCTTATTGTTCGACCTATTTATCCATTAAAGATCATTGTTTAACTAATTTTGGGCAATGTTACTAATTGTATAACTCCGTGACTTCTTTCAATACCGACAATGTGATTCAACAACATCAAACGCTTAATTGTAAAGGCAGAATTCTCGATTTAAGAACACCCATTGTGATGGGTATTCTCAATATCACCGACGACTCATTTTATGATGGTGGGCGACACATGAGTTTGGATTCAGCTCTTCACAGAGCAACTATTATGCTTTCAGAAGGTGCGTCCATTATTGATGTCGGAGGCATGTCGAGTAGGCCGGGAGCCGAAGCGATAAGTGAAAAAGAAGAAATGGAGCGAATAATCCCGGTTATCAGTGTACTCCGCGACAAATTGCAGGAAGCCATTATATCGGTGGATACTTACAGGTCAGCAGTAGCCAGAGAGGCAGTAAATGCCGGAGCAAGTATTATCAATGATATTTCAGCTGGTTCGTTCGACAAGGAAATGTTTCAGACAATAGCACAACTGCAAGTACCGTATATTCTTATGCATATGAAAGGCAGCCCTGTTAACATGCAATTAAATCCGGAATACTCAGATGTCACTCTCAATATTTTGGATTTCTTCATTGAGAAGGTTGGCCAGCTAAGGGAATTAGGTGTAAAGGATATAGTTATTGACCCTGGATTTGGCTTCGGCAAAACTATTGAACACAACTATCGACTCCTAAACCTATTGCATGTATTCAAGATTACCGGACTACCCATATTGGTGGGAATTTCGAGGAAATCCATGATTTACAAAGTACTGGAGAACACCGCACAAGAAGCATTGAACGGAACTTCAGCTTTGCACATGTTTGCTCTTCAGCAGGGAGCCTCTATACTCCGGGCTCACGATGTAAAAGAGGCCAGGGAAGTAGTTTCTCTCTTTCATAAGCTTAATGAGGCTCAATGAATTACTTTTAATCATAATGCCGCTATTATTGCAGTAATTCCTGAAATTTGTTCTCTCATGGAATACGTTGACAACAAAAATGTGGATAACTTTAGGAAAAAGAAGAAAAATGGGAGAATTGACCCCGAGTATTCGGGGAAGAAAGACGTCGTCGAAGATTTAGTGAAAGTTTTCGCAAAGACCAAGTTGCCTTTATAGGGGTGCAGAAGCGATTTGTCCCCCTATATTTCTTGATATACAAGGTTGTCCATCATGATATTCCATCGAAACGACAGTAATATTCCCCGCAAGAAATATAACCCTTCCACATTTTCTTTTTTCCAAAATGCAGAGGCGTTTTTGAACCTCAGGTTGATTACATGCCGGATTCCAGATTCGATAATTCCGCTTCCACACTTGTCCACCCTCGTCCCTGAGTACATCAATGACAAACATCTTTGGTTCCACCTATGGGGTGTCCCCGAGTTCTCGGGGTGGCATTACCCTTTATGTTCTTTTTGCCATTGTAATAACGGGTGCGTGTTCTGCCACCATCTATGCCGATAACCACCCGCTTGCCCTTGAGGCTTTCCTCAGGGGCACGGCTCAGAGTCGCTTGTTGCCCCTTGCATTGTTTCGCCAAATGACAGCTAAGGAACAAGTAAAAAGTAAAAAGTAAAAAGTAAAAAGGCAAAAGGAAAAAGGAAAAAGGAAAAAGGACCCCGAGTGCTCGGGGGAAATTGGAAAATAACCAAGCCCCAGCAACCAACTG
>CAYRDX010000110.1:0-235 GCA_964423205.1 uncultured Saprospiraceae bacterium
GCCCGTTAGTTTATCGTAGAGATAAAAATAAGATAAAACGTTTTCTACTGGGCGAATATTTCTTCAGGCAAGCGCTGAATATATAATACGTGGGGGCCTGTAGTTAAACGGAATAATAGGTCATTCGCATTGACCAGTTCGGGGTTCAATTCCCCGCAGGTCCACCAAAGACGATTAGCCGCCTCGCTCCAGACTGTCCGAAAATAGGATGTTAAATTAGAAAATCAAGAAAGAT
>CAYRDX010000110.1:256-7501 GCA_964423205.1 uncultured Saprospiraceae bacterium
AGTCAGACGGAAGCATTGCCTCGCGGCTTCGCCGTTTGGCAGGGGCGCGTCCCGCAAGGCGGGACGCGGCAAAATCCCACGGCTCGCCAAACGAAACGGAAACGGATTTGTCCAAAAGTATGGGGTTCGTTCCAATCTTTTGGACGAATGCATTGATTTCAGGAAAACTGTCGCTCGCCGACAGTTTTTCGGCTTTATTCGCGTCTAAAATCCACGCCCTCAAGGGTTGGAGCCAATTCTTTCCCGTTCGTCCAAAATCCTCCAAATCATTCGCGAGAGAAACTTTTTAATTCAATAACTGCTCCTTTTTCGCCAAGTAGTTTTCTTACTATGGCTGGGGAAACTAAATTTGGAAAACAAACCGACCAGCGGCGTAACCAACTGACCGCTTAAGGCAAAGGATGCGGCCTCCGTCTGACCTTAATGCGGTTTCGCGCATCCAAAAACTTTGGAAAATACGTTTGAATGGAGATGTCGGCCCGGATGAAATGATGACACAGTAGGAAACACAACACCTAAAAAAACACGATTTCGGTCCTGCAATGTTTTTAAATTTTGTCATGCGTCAGCTCTGCGATGCAATCAGGGCTGACGCATGACTTTTATAGTGCAGCTATATCAAGGCTTACAGGGTCCGGAATGGAATAATTTTTCGCAATATTTTTCTGTGAAATCGCCGTAATATAACGGGTTGTGAGTATTTTCATGCGTCAGCCCTGCGATGCAATTAAATCTTGACATGAGGAAAAACTCATATTAAGATTAACTGACTGATATTCAGTCAATAAAAACGGAAGGAGGTTATTTTTAAATGGTAGAAGACAATAAGCGTTTAAGTTCTTTGAGGCTTGCAGTTTTTGCATTACCAGAAGTCCCGATGGCGGCATTTATCATGTCCTTGGTGGTTTTTGTTCCTCCCTTCTACGCCGGTTACTTGGGCTTGGGTTTAAGTTCGGTTGGAATGATTTTTGGTTTAACGAAGTTGGCGGATGTCATCTACGGTCCCGTTTTTGGTGTTATTTCTGATAAATGGCGTACAAGATGGGGGAGGCGCCGAATTTGGCTGGTTGCTTCTGTGCCGATAATGGCGTTGTGTGTTTACATGGTGTATTTGCCAAGCGCTCCTGTAAGCGGCGGTTATTTTGCATTCTGGATGACTATGATTTATGTCGGATGGACTCTTTCCAGCCTATCTCATATTTCCTGGGCTGCGGAATTGTCAACCAATTATCATGAACGGTCACGTATCTCTGCCTTCAGGCAGGGTGCGACCTTAGTTGGCTTTATTGGTTTGATTTTGATGGTGGCGATTGCAGAGCGAACTCTGGGCTTGAGCGAAGCTGATCGTGTCGGACTGATTGGCAAGGTTTTAATCATAGCTTTCACCCTGTCTGTGCTGGCGGCATTATGGGCTGCGCCGGAGAAGGATGTTATTGTTGCTACCCCAAAAGATGCACGCCTCAAAACATGGCGGGTGCTACTGGCCAATGTGCCGTTTCGTCGCGTACTTTTAACAAACTTGTTTCTCAACATTACACTTGGCGTAGTTGGAGGTTTGTATCTGTTTTATGTTGATAATGTTCTTCAATTGGGTGAATGGGCTGGTTTTGCCCTTTTGCCATTTATGGTCTCCGGTCTTCTGTTCTTGCCCCTTTGCATCACTTTGAGTAAAAGAATAGGTAAACACAAGGCTTTTTCTATAGTTGCTATATACCAGTTACTAGCCGGCTTTCTGTTCTTAGTTTTACCAGCGGGCAATCTGATTCTAGTTAGTATCGGCTTTTTGTTTTTGGGAGCAAATCAGGCCATAGCCAATTATATACCGCAGGCTATCATGGCGGATGTTACTGATTGTGACGCGGTCAAGTCAGGCAACATGCGCACAGGGCTTTGTATGTCTTTCCTGCAACTCACCAGCAAAGTCGCCTCGGGTCTGGCTGTGGGAATTAGCTATCCATTACTTGCATTTATCGGTTTTGATGCGATGCCAGGGGCGTTCAATTCACCAGAGACGCTAAATTACTTTCGGTGGTTACTGGTGATATTCCCTGGTATAATGTACGCCCTAGTGGCATTAATAATGTGGCGTTTTCCATTGGATGAAGCGCAGCAAATCGTTCTGCGCCAACAACTGGAGGCAGTAGGGTGCGGAAGAGAAACCATTGAATGATCAAACTTGATAAACTGCCAGATGACAATCAGGACCATTAATAATTAATCAAATAAAAGGAGCAAACGATGGAGAACTCGGACAAAAAAATCGGATTTATTGGCCTTGGGAAGATGGGTGCTGGTATTTGCGGAAATATTCAGAAGGCTGGTTTTGAATTGTCTGTTTATAACCGAACGCAATCCAAGATGGAGCCTTTTGTCAAAGCCGGTGCATTTGGATGTAAAACTCCAAAAGAAACGGCAGAGAGGTCAGATATTGTTCTAACCAGCCTGATGGATGATCAATCGGTCCTGGATACGGTTTTGGGGGAAACCGGAATACTGGCCGGGCTGAAACCGGGAGGGATTCATATTTGCCTAACCACTATCAGGGTAAAGACCGCTGAAAAACTGGAAAATATGCACCAGGAAAAGGGCTGCATCTATCTGGCAGGGCCGGTAGTGGGCAGGCCGGAAGCTGCAGAATCTGGAGAACTAAGAACTTTTCTGTCCGGTAATTCAAGTGCGATTGAAAATTGTCAGTCTGTCATTGGGAGCTATACATCGATGAACATGCCGGTGGGCGATACAGCAGTTCCTGCCACCGCAATGAAAGTATGTGCGAATTATATCGCCCTTACTCAGATCGAAATGATGGGTGAAATCTATGCCTTCGCCGAGAAAAGAGGATTAAATCCAGACCTTATTCAGATGATGTTCCGATTAATCTATGCGGAACCGACATTTCACATGTACGCGGAAAAAATCAAGAACCGCGACTTTGATGACGCTGGATTTGAGCTGATCGGCGGATTAAAGGACGTGTCGATTTTTGAAGAAGCATTTACCGATGTGGGTGCTATTCCGAGCATCGCAAGAATCGTTAAGGACAAACTTGTAACGGCGGTTGCTCACGGTATGGGGCACAAGGATTGGAGCGCGACATATGAAATAACCCGATTACAGGCCGGTTTGAAAGACTAGCCCTGTTTTTTGATTCCCCTTTGTGAAATACAGCCTGATTGAAAAGGAGGGAATATGACACTGGGAATGATGATGAGCGATGTGGAACAGCGAATCGATTTTGACGCAATGCGGAAGTACAAACTAAATCGGGTGCAAGAACAGATGCAAAAATATGATCTTGGCGCCCTTATTTGCTTTGACCCGGACAATGTCCGGTATATTACCAGCACGAATCTGGCAGAATGGGCAAGAGACAAGTATGTGCGCTGGAGTGTGTTACCGAGGGAAGGAGAACCGGTTCTGTTTGAATTGGGAACGGCGGGGGAAGTAAAAAAGAAGCTTTGTCCATGGCTAAAACCGGAAAACATACGACACTCCACTCCCTGGCTCAGAGGCGGCAACCAGAAGTCAGTTGTTGATTTTGCATCAGCAATTGCGGCTTATAACATGAAATCAGTTCTGCTGGAAAACAAGGTTGCGGATCTGCCGGTTGGCGTGGATATAGTGGATCTTTATATATTAGATGCTTTGAAAAGCGCCGGAATAAATGTGGTGAATGGCTGGGATCCACTCTGGGACGCCCGACTTATTAAATCACCTGAAGAGTTGCAGATCATCGTGCAATCCGCCGCCCTGGTCGATGCCTGTTACGAGCAGATTGTTGACGCAATTCGACCTGGTGTCAAGGAGAGCGAAATTGTCGGATTAATATGCGGGTGGCTGATCAGCAACGGGTGCGATCGTATCACCGGTGTGAATTGTGTCTCCGGACCTCGCAGCAATCCTCATCCACATGACTATTCGGACAGGATGATTCGCCCCGGGGATCTGGTTTTTATTGATATCATCAGCCACTATCTTGGCTACGCGACCTGTTATTATCGCACCTTTGCTGTGACATACTCCACCCCCCATCAGGAAACGGTTTACAAACAAGCTTATGATTGGCTTCAGGCGTCAATTGAGGTTGTCAAACCGGGTGGCACAACGGGTGATATTGCTTCACAATGGCCTACAGCACGGGAATTGGGATATGAGGATGAAATCAAGGCTGCTGGTTTACAGGTGGGGCATGGTCTGGGTTTGAGCAACCACGAGAAACCATTCATCAGCCGAGTAGCGTCCATCGAAAACCCTGAACCGGTTCAGGCGGGGATGCACTTTGCATTGGAAACCTTTGCCGGCGAGGGGGAATCGGGGGCGAGAATCGAATCGCAAATCATCGTCACGGAAACCGGCCACCAGGTGATTACGAAATGGCCTTGTGAAAAACTTATGGTCTGTAATCCACGGTAGGGAGTTACGTGGAGGAAATCGACATGAATGAATAACTGATTATGTTCGTAAAATCAAAGAGTTACGCATAATAAATAAGTAAAAACTTGGGACAGGAGAAGATAATGGGGAAAAAAAACGGTGGAGAACTCGTAGTTGAGGCTCTTGAAAAAAGCGGCGTCGAAGTGATTTTTGGAATATCTGGTGGACATATTTTCCCTATTGAAGAGAGCCTCGAATCATCCTCAATCCGTTATCTGACAACCCGCCATGAACAGGCTGCTGTTTTTATGGCGGAAGCATATGGCAGGATGAGGCGCAAACCCGGTGTTGCACTTGTAACAGCCGGACCGGGATTTACCAACAGCCTGTCAGCTATCCAAAACGCTTTCATGGCAAACGTACCTTTACTATTGATAGCCGGGGCAGTGGGGTTGAAAACCCGTGAAAAAGCTGACCTACAAGATGTTTCCCAGTTGCCTGTTATTAATCCAATGGTGAAAAAAGCATTTATCTGTCACAACACCGAACGTATTGCAGAATTTATGGATATGGCGTTACGTACTGCGATGAACGGACGCCCTGGCCCAATATATCTTGAAATACCGGTTGATGTTCTCGGCGGGAAGGTTGAAGAAAGCACCATCAAAAAGCCTTGGTCTGAAACCAGTTCCCGGTCGGTCGACAAAAAGGCAGCGGCGACCTTCTTGCAGATGTTAAAAGATTCCGAAAAACCCATGATTGTTGCAGGAAGCGGCGCACATTATTCCAATGCAGGCAGAGCAATCATGGCATTTGCAGAGAAAACCGGTGCGCCCATATTTACATCCACTCAGGGTAGAGGGGTTATTTCAGACACTCACCCCATGTGTTTTACATCATCTTTGTTTGTCAAACCCGGAGCGGCATCCTTGGCGTTGATCGAATCGGATCTTGTTGCGCTGTTGGGAAACAGGATCAGCTTGTTGTATGCATTCGGAGACATCATTAATCCGAATGCGAAAATTGTCCAGGTTGATATCGAACCCGAAGAGATTGGCAGAAATCGCTCCATAGATTTAGGTGTTTTAAGCGATATCAACGCCTTTGTCTCAGAATGCATCTATCAACTTGAAAAAGAAGGCGATACGGCGAAACCGATTCAACGCTTTGAAGCCTGGCGCTTGTCGTTGAGCAAAGAAGCCGAAAAACAGATCGCGGAAGCGGAAGTCAACTGGAACGGGACAGAAGACTGTATTCATCCTTGGCGGCTGGCAAAGGAAATCGACCTGTTTATGGATCGAGATGATGATATCGTTGCCGCCGATGGGGGAGATATGCAGGTTTGGATGAGCCTGAGAAGAACCTGCAGGCGCTCGGGGTACTATCTGGAAACAGGAATTTTTGGTTGTCTTGGCGTGGGAATTCCTTATGGTAATGCCGCAAAGTTGCTCCATCCGGACAGTCGAGTTATAACGGTTATTGGAGACGGTTCCGTGGGGTTTAACTTCATGGAGTTTGAAACTGCCATTAGGCACAACATACCGCTTGTCGTTGTGATAGGCAATGATCAGGGATGGGGAATGGTCAGGCATGCGCAACAATTGAAATTGGGTCATGTCATCGAAGAGAGCACGGTGATCGGAAAAATTAACTATCAAAACCTCGTGAAGGAACTCGGGGGCGAAGCATTTTACGTTGACAAGGCATCAGAAATTCGTCCGGCACTGGAAAAAGCGTTTTCAACTGGAAAAGTCGCATGTATCAACGTTATGACAGACCCTGAGCCCATTAGCCCCGGGAGCATGGCGCTCGCTCAAATAGGCGGATACGCGCATGAATAACCAAAAAACTTTACATAGACGGTTTTATTCAATCCAGGGACCGGAGAAAAATACTTGACTTGGCAGGTTGTTGATTGTCAAAATTATTCGATACAAATAAGATTTAAGGATCCCCCGTTAGTCAATGAACAAAATTTGTTGTGGAGATTTTGATGCTGGATGAACTCATCAGACAATCCGAAAAAACCGAAGGAAAAATCAATGCCAGAGAGCGAAGCCGAATAGAAACGAGGCGGCGATTGCTTTTATCAGGGGCCAAAGAGTTCGCCAAAAATGGCTTCGAGCGAACCAGCATTTCCGCCATTGCGAAAGATGCCGGAGTGGCAACAGGTACTGTTTTTTTTCATTTTAACAGCAAGGAAGGTCTTTTTCGGGAAATTGCGCTTTATTACCTAACTGAAATGCATACAAGATTAAGAGCCTCAAACCAGATTCCTACAAAAACCATTGAGGAATCTTTGCGAAACCATACGGAAACCATGGTTGACTTTATTGAGGGTAATCATGGTGTGTTCAATATCATTGTCAACCGGCTGGTACTTGGAGAGGATTTTGGGAACGTCATCAAAACGATTCTTGTCGAAGAGCAGGCCGATCGATTTAGAGAAGGTATATCAGAAGGTGTTTTTAGAAACGACGTGAACGTTAAAATCGCCGCACAAGCAACGATCGGTATGCTGCTGGGCGTTGTCACCTGGTGGTTGAATGCACCGGGAAATACCTGCAAAGAGGATCTGATTGACACGATTACGAAGCTGAGATCTTCCATGTTATCCACTTCGGAAAGGAGTTAATAGTCTTACCCGAAATGACTAAAGTGCAATAACTGCAGCAGTGTGGGAATATTGCTTTGCTAGCCGCTAAACAGCCGGCAAAATAAAACTGCCACGAACCTATGCGAGGGTCACGAGTAAGGGCTAGACTGACATGATGTGAAAAAAGGAGATGAAATTAGTGAGTTTTCAGTTAAATGATGTGTCCTGAACGAGACTTGATTTGACAGTGGCCAGATCCTCTGGATTGTCAGCAG
>CAYRDX010000111.1:0-7345 GCA_964423205.1 uncultured Saprospiraceae bacterium
AAGGAAAGTTGACCTTAAAATCGCACAAACCAAAGCTCTGTTTAGGGGTTTTTTTTATTCAATTAACCCATTCAATTTAGCTTTTTTTCAAAGTGAGAATTACTGGCAAACTGCCGTATGAATAATTACCTGCAAATATAGGTGTTAAGTGCAATTCTTAATAAGATATTTTTATCCTGTTACAGGACATACCATTCAAGAGTAGCATGCGTATTGCTTTTGCGCGGGTAATACCACTGTAGGATTCTAAAGTGCTGTTTCAATTTTTACAGGCTGCCGCACTTCAGTTTTCCCCAAAAAAAAGAGGCAACCTCACATCAGATCGCCTCTTAAGAAATATTTCATTATTAGCCTTCCGGCCAATGATTACGACAAATCAAACCTGTCCAGGTTCATCACTTTAGTCCATGCATTGACGAAGTCATACACGAACTTCTCCTTGCCATCGTTTTGGGCATACACCTCAGCGAGAGCACGAAGTTGAGAGTTGGAACCGAAAATGAGGTCAACCCTTGTGCCTGTCCATTTCAGTTCAGCGGACTTTCGGTTGCGACCTTCGTAGGTGTTTTCGCCGGAGGGTGTCCAGGTGGTATCCATATCGAGCAGGTTCACAAAAAAGTCATTGCTGAGTTGTCCCACGCGGTTTGTGAATACGCCGTGTTTTGAGCCACCGCTATTGGCGCCGAGTACGCGCAACCCTCCAACGAGCACGGTCATTTCCGGTGCGCTCAGAGTGAGCAGTTGTGCTTTGTCCACCAGCATTTCTTCGGCTTTCACGCTGTAGTTTTTCTTCAAGTAATTGCGGAAGCCATCGGCCTGAGGCTCGAGTACGGAGAAACTTTCCACGTCTGTCTGCTCCTGAGAGGCATCCATACGGCCTGGCGTAAAGGGCACCGTCAGTGTATGTCCGTCATCTTTGGTCGCTTTTTCTATGGCTGCTGCACCACCGAGCACTATGAGATCGGCTAATGAAACCTTTTTGCCGTCCTTGGCAGCGGCATTGAATTCCTTTTGAATGCCTTCGAGTTTGCTGAGCACTTTGCCAAGTTGTGCAGGGTCGTTCACTTCCCAGAACTTCTGCGGGGCAAGACGGATGCGTGCACCGTTGGCACCACCGCGCTTGTCGCTGCCGCGGAAGGTACTCGCAGAAGCCCATGCGGTGGAAACCAATTCTGATACACTAAGGTCTACAGCCAATATTTTGGACTTCAATTCGGCGATGTCTTTTGAATCAACCAGTTTGTGGTTGAGCGCCGGAACGGGATCCTGCCATACCAGGTCTTCCTTTGGTACTTCCGGACCGAGGTAGAGACTCTTTGGTCCCATGTCGCGGTGAGTCAGTTTGAACCATGCACGGGCGAAAGCATCCGCGAAAGCCTCCGGGTCTTTATGGAAGCGGCGGGATATTTTTTCATACACCGGGTCGAAACGCAGCGACAGGTCAGCCGTGGTCATGATCGGCGGGTGTTTTTTACCGGGGATGTGGGCATCCGGAATCATGTGTTCAGGCTTGCAGTCCTTAGCCACCCACTGATGCGCTCCGGCAGGGCTTTTCGTCAGTTCCCACTCATAACCGAAGAGCATGTCGAAATATCCGTTGTCCCACTTGGTCGGGTTGGGTTTCCAGGCACCTTCTATACCACTTGTGATGGTGTCTGCGCCTTTGCCCGAACCATGAGCACTTAACCAGCCAAGACCCTGAGCCTCAATTGGTGCTCCTTCCGGTTCAGGCCCAACGAGTGCAGCATCACCGGCGCCGTGGGCTTTTCCAAAGGTGTGACCACCGGCCACCAGTGCAACGGTTTCTTCATCGTTCATCGCCATACGGGCAAATGTTTCGCGCACATCGCGGCCACTTGCCACGGGATCGGGGTTGCCGTTGGGGCCTTCGGGATTCACATAAATCAATCCCATCTGTACGGCAGCCAGCGGGTTTTCCAGGTCACGGTCACCGCTGTAGCGCTTGTCGCCCAGCCATTCGGTTTCCTTTCCCCAATAAATGTCTTCTTCCGGTTGGTAAATGTCTTCACGGCCGCCACCGAAACCAAAGGTTTTGAAACCCATACTCTCCAATGCCACGTTACCGGCGAGAATAAAGAGGTCAGCCCAGGAAATTTTGTTTCCGTATTTCTGTTTGATGGGCCAAAGCAGGCGGCGGGCTTTGTCGAGGTTGCCGTTATCGGGCCAGCTGTTCACCGGCGCAAAGCGCTGATTTCCGGTACCTCCTCCACCGCGGCCATCGGCGGTGCGGTAAGTACCGGCACTATGCCATGCCATCCTGATAAAAAGGCCACCATAATGGCCCCAATCGGCGGGCCACCAGTCCTGCGAGTCGGTCATCAGTTTATTGAGGTCGGCTTTCAGTGCTTTATAGTCAAGTTGTTTAAAAGCTTCTGCATAGTTGAAGTCCGCGTCCATCGGGTTTGATGCCGTGGAATGTTGGTGCAGAATGCCCAGGTTGATTTGATGAGGCCACCATTCGCGGTTGCTGGTTCCCCTGCCTGCAATTTGGCTATGGAAGGGGCATTTACTTTCACTGTTTGTGTTTTTACTGTTGTTGTTATCCATTCTTTTTATTGGTTTAAAAATTACGTAAGTACAATGGCCAAATTAGCAAATTGTTTAATCAAAGTGGGAAAAATTGAGCCTGGGAAATGTCAGATTTTTACCCAAGTAAAAAGGCAAAAGGAAAAAGGTAAAAGGTAAAAGGTAAAAGGACCCCGAGTACTCGGGGGGAAATTGGAAAATAACCAAGCCCCAGCAACCAACTGCCAAATGCCAAATGCCAACAGCCAACTGATTTTCAAGTGGTTAAGAAAACACAGGCAACTTTATTATTGACTCATTACCAAGTCCTTAATATTGTTCGCAATAGTCATTTAGGCAAATTGAACATGGTTGAAATAACTAAAGAACGCGATCACTTCATCTTCGGCTTCTTAAACTGCCTTTTCATTCGCAATCCCTGACCCGCCCTCACATCGTGATATTGTTCTCCTTCAATGGTGAGTTTGCCATTGACCAGCACAAAATGAATGCCTGCCGGATAATGGTGCGGGTCTTCAAAAGTGGCCCTGTCCGCTATCGTATTGGCATCGAACACTACGATGTCTGCGAAATAACCTTCTTTCATAAACCCGCGGGCCTCCACATTAAAATTGGTAGCGGGTTGTCCGGTCATCTTGTATAGGGCTGTTTCCAATGGCAACACTTTCTTTTCGCGGACATATTCACCCAATACTCTGGGAAAAGTTCCGTAAGCACGAGGATGCGGATGCCCTTTGCCCAGTTCATTCAGGCGACCGTCAGAGGCCACCATGGTTTGCGGGTGTTTCATAATTCTGACCACGTCGTCCTCGTGCATGGCATGGAAAATACACTGTGCGCCACGGTGTAGCTGTGCTTGAATGACCAACTCAGCGCCGTTCTCAGGCGTTGGCTCAAGGCCTTCTATTACAGCCCAGTCCTTGAGTGTTTTGCCACCCAGTTCCGGTTTCCAGTTGAAAGTAGAAAACTGAACCCTGCTGAGGTCTCCCCCACCCCTGTCGGTCATGATGTTGTACACGATTTCCTTTTTGATGCTGTCGCGCAAGACCGGGTCATCAATGCGCCGGGCAAAGGCATCCACCCTGCCACCTTCCATTGCCCATGCCGGAATGAGCACACTGATACTGGTATGGCTTGCAGTGTAGGGATATTGGTCAATCATCACATTCTGACCCCGAGCCCTGGCCTCGTCCACCATGGCAAGGGTTTTCACGCTGGAACCCCACATGGGTTTTCCGATGACTTTATGGTGGGATAAAACCACCGGTATATTAGCCAGTTTGCCAATGGTAATCGTCTCTTCCACAGCTTCTATCAATCCGAGTCCTTCTTCCCTCATGTGTGTGGTATAAACTCCCCCGTAGCTCGCCGCAACTTTTGACAGTTCCACCACTTCTTCCGTTTTGGAAAATGCACCCGGCAGATATTTCAAACCGGTGGAAATCCCAAATGCCCCGGCTTTCATGTCTTTGTCAACAAGGGCTTTCATTTTTTCCAATTCTTCATTCGTCGGATCGCGGCTATCCAGTCCGAGCACCTCAGCTCTTACGGAACCATGACCCACCAGATAGGCGGCATTGATTCCGATTCCAATTTTTTCCAAAGTATCTAAGTAAGCCGCCAGTCCCAGCGGACTGCTGCCATCGGGCCCACCAAAAGCAGTAGTTACTCCCTGACGCAAGGCACTTTCCGCCTGCGGGAAAATAGGCAATGGCTCAATATGGGCATGCACATCGATGAAGCCGGGGCTGACTACCAGTCCGGTAGCATTGATTTCTTTTTTGCCTTTTCCCTTTATCCTGGTTCCAATTTTTGAAATGCGGTCGCCTTTTACGGCAACATCCATCTGTTTGGTGATCATGGAATTACCATCGAACACATCGCCGTTGCGGATGAGCACGTCGAAGCGGGGTGTGCAGCTTGCCTGGACAATGTATGCTATAAATAAGCTGAATTGGAGTGATTTGATTGGTAGTTTCATTTTCATTTTATTTAGGATGCCGCCTTACTTGGATTTCTATCATCTCAACAAGGTAAGCCGGAGCCTCCAAACCAGATAATATTTTTTTGCATTTGGTTTTTTTTCAACAATTTTATGCCCTTCATAAAGTAATTACCAAAATAAATAGTCTTAAACCAAATTTTATCACATGTCTATCCTTATCAAAAATGCCAGAATCATCACCGCCGACAGCGACTTTCACGGCGACATTTACATTGAAGGGGAAACCATCCACAGCATCGGTGCTGAGCTAGACGTAAAAGCCGATCAGACCATTGATGCAAGAGGGAAAATAGTCTTTCCAGGTGGAATAGACCCTCACGTACACCTGCAGATGCCATTCATGGGTACCTGGAGCAGCGACAGCTATGAAACAGGGACTCTTGCAGCTCTTCATGGTGGTACTACCATGGTAATCGATTTCATATTGCAAACTCAGGGTAAAAGCCTTCAGGATGCTCTCGATGCCTGGCGAGGCCGCTCGAGCGGCAACTGTTACGGCGACTACTCCTTCCATATAGCGGTGACCGATTTTAATGAAGACACCCGGAAAGAAATCGCCAACATGGTTGCCGAAGGCATCACATCTTTTAAAACATTCATGGCTTACAAAGGGGCACTGATGATTGATGACGGACAGATGGTGGAACTGATGTTCGAGGTGAAAAAGCAGGGCGGAATGGTTATTGTGCATGCCACCAACGGGGATATGATTGACCGGCTCATTGCGAAGCATAAAAGAGAAGGCAAACTGACGCCACTATACCATTGGCTCTCACAGCCGGAAGTCACGGAGGCAGAGGCATCCGGCCGTTTTGCCGACATGGCGGAATACACCGATGTGCCGGCTTATATCGTGCACCTCACCTGTGAAGGTGCCCTTAACGCCGTGCGAAACGCCACCCGACGCAATCAGAAGGTCTTTGTGGAAACCTGCATCCAATACCTGCTTCTCGATGCTTCCCTATACGAACGCGAGGACGGAGCCAAATGGGTGATGAGTCCGCCATTGCGACAGAAAAAAGACCAGGCTACCCTATGGGCTGGCATCAATCAGGGAGTGGTTCAGATTGTAGCAACCGACCACTGTCCCTTCATCTGGGAACAGAAAATGATGGGCAAAGACGACTTTTCCAGGATTCCCAACGGCCACCCGGCCATCGAAAACAGGATGGAATTGCTGTGGACAGAAGGCGTGGTTTCAGGTAAAATCACACCCAACAAATATGTGGAAGTCACTTCTACTAATCCCGCAAAGATATTTGGGATGTATCCAAAGAAAGGCTGCATCGCACCGGGTTCTGATGCCGACCTGGTGATTTTCGACCCCAATGAGAAACACGAGCTTTCAGCTAAAACCCACCACATGAACGTGGACTATTCCAGTTATGAGGGATGGAAACTGCAGGGAAAATGTGAAACAGTCCTTCTGCGGGGTAAAGTGGCCATAGACAAAGGCAAAGTGTTGATTGACAAAGGGTATGGGCAGTTTGTGAAGCGGTCGAAGGTGTCGAAAGTGGTTTAGACTTTTTAACCACGGAGGCTTCTTAACCACGGAGAAACGAAGAGCACTAAGAAACACAGAGAATTATTAGGAGTTTTTGACCACAGAGACACGGAGAGCACTAAGAAATACAGAGAATTATTATGATTTTTTACCACGGAGGCACGAAGAGCACGAAGAAACACAGAGAGAACTCCGTGAACCTCCGTGTCTCAGTGTCTCCGTGGTAAAAAAAGTTAAAGCAGATAAAGGGCAAAATGAAAATGAAATTAATGTTTTAAACGATACTAAAAAGCTGAATAATAATATCTTATGCCAAGAATAATCAAATCCGGACTGATTCAAATGAGCCTTCCTATGACAGAAGGCGAAGGTACCATCACAGAAATTATGGAGGCCATGGTGCAAAAGCACATTCCGTTTATTGAAAAAGCCGGAGAACAGGGAGTGCAGATTCTTTGCCTTCAGGAAATTTTCAATACTCCCTACTTCTGTCCCGGACAGGACGCAAAATGGTATGCCTCTGCTGAAAGCATCCCCGGCCCAACCGTGGAGCGAATGGCCGAATACGCCAAAAAGTACCAAATGGTTATGATTGTGCCTATTTTTGAAAAAGAGCAGGCCGGTGTGTTGTACAATACCGCAGCGGTCATCGACGCCGACGGAACTTATCTGGGCAAGTACCGCAAGAATCACATTCCGCATACCAGTGGATTCTGGGAAAAGTTTTTCTTCAAACCCGGCAATCTGGGTTATCCGGTTTTTGAAACGCGATACGCAAAAATTGGTGTGTACATCTGTTACGACCGGCATTTCCCGGAAGGTGCCCGCATCCTTGGTCTGAACGGTGCTGAAATCGTGTACAATCCATCGGCTACAGTGGCCGGACTGTCACAATACCTCTGGAAATTGGAGCAACCGGCTCATGCAGCTGCCAATGGTTATTTCATGGGCTGTATCAACCGGGTTGGTGTAGAAAAACCCTGGAACGTTGGTAAATTCTATGGATCTTCCTATTTCGTGGACCCACGGGGACAAATATTCTCACAGGCTTCGGAGGAAAAGGACGAACTGCTCGTTGCCGAATTCGACCTCGACATGATCGACCAGGTCCGCAGTACCTGGCAGTTTTTCAGAGACAGGAGACCGGAGACGTATGATGAGATGGTGATGTTGTAAACGGTACAACGGTACAACGGTACAACGGTACAACGGTACAACGGTACAACGGTACAACGGTTTTGCGGCATTGCGGCATTGCGGCTCATCGGTTACACGACCTACCGAAATCG
>CAYRDX010000112.1:0-7252 GCA_964423205.1 uncultured Saprospiraceae bacterium
GGATTATTTTTATTTTCTAACGTATTTGTCAACTTTTTTTAGGACGGGACAGGTTTTGCGGCATTGCGGCATTGCGGCTCATCGGTTACACGACCTACCGAAATCGTTAATTGAACATCCTAAACAGTCAACGAACAACTGACAACGAACAACCTTAAGGATATGCCTGAACACAAAATACCTACAACTAGAAAGGATCTGGACATAGCATTCGCTCAGATTAAACCTTACATGAATGCCACCATGGCATATTATGAAAGTTCCCGCTGCCTGTATTGTTACGATGCACCTTGTGTAAAAGCCTGTCCATCGGGGATTGATATTCCACTGTTTATTCGACAGATTCACACCGGTAATCTGAATGGGGCCGCCCGCACGATTTATGACTCCAATTACCTCGGCAATATTTGTGGAAAGGTATGTCCAACTGAAGAGCTGTGCGAAGGCGCTTGCGTGTTCAACCACCAATCAGTAAAACCAATCGAAATTGGACGCCTGCAAAGCTTCGCAACCCACCATTGCATCAGCAATAACACAGAGCTTTTTGATGCAAACCCTGCGAAGCCAGAAAAAATTGCAATAATTGGTGCAGGGCCGGCAGGAATTGCCTGCGCCTGCGAATTGCGGCTAATGGGGTTCGAGGTGGATATTTATGAGGCCAAAAATCATCCGGGTGGTTTAGCTATTTACGGCTGTGCACCCTATAAAATTACCAATGAAGATGTATTGAATGAAGTCGCCTGGCTGGAGGGGCAATTCGGTTTTAAGGTAATTTACAATACTCCAATTCAAACTAAAGAGCAGATTACAGAACTGGAAAATAAATACGAAGCGATTTTCCTTGGTATCGGTTTGGGGGCAACACGCGCGTTAGGGCTTCCTGGAAAAGACATTGACAGGTGTATAGGTGCAACCGAATTCATCGAAAAAGTCAAGTTGGATCCGCTTAACGTCAAAGTTGGAAAAAAAGTAGTGGTAATCGGAGGTGGCAATACAGCCATGGACGCTGCTTCTCAATCTGCCAGACTGGGCGCTGAGGAGGTAACGTTGGTCTATCGCCGGTCAAAAGAAGAAATGCCGGCCTATGAATTTGAGTATGAGTTGGCCAAGTCGGTGGGAGTAAGAGGTATGTTTAATGTTGCTCCTATTGCCATTCTTGCAGAAGGCAACATTCATGGGGTAAAATTAGCCAAAACCCATATCTGGAACGGACAGGTCAATACTATTCCAGGCACTGAATTCATCATTGAATGTGATACCGTTATTCTTGCAACTGGCCAGGATAAAATGACGCAATTCCTGAAGCAGATAGACGGCTTACAATGGGACAGCAATGGAGTTATCACCGTTAATCCAGAAACTTTTCAAACTACAAACCGCAAATATTTTGCGGCTGGGGATGCCGTTAACGGAGGAGCGGAGGTGGTCAATGCTGCGGCAGAAGGGAAAGCGGCGGCGAAGGGAATTCATGTTTATCTTACTACTAATTGATTTAGGAGTTAAGATTACATGATTTTTGATTTTTGATTTGAACCTTATGATATGACTCCCCTCGAAATTGAGAATAGGCTTATTGATTTTGCTTCTAGAATTATGGATCTCGTAGAAGCGTTGCCTCCAAAGGCAACCGCCAAACATTTAGGTAATCAACTATTGCGCTCTGGCTCCTCGCCAACTTTAAATTATGGAGAAGTACAGGGAGCCGAGTCAAAAGATGACTTTGTACATAAAATGAAGATTTGCCTCAAAGAACTTAGGGAGCCCCATGTGTGCCTTAAATTGATTTCAAAACGCAATTGGTTTCCAAATCCAAAACTTGAACCTCTGCTGATTGAGAATAACGAACTGATATCCATATTCGTAGCCAGCCTTAAAGCAGCTACTGGGAAGAATGAAAAATGAATCACAGACTTTGATAATCGATTTTAGTATTAGCTGCCAGGAAATCTAAAATCTGAAATCATGTAATCTGAAATCTGAAATCAAAAGATTTGATCTATGCCCGATCTATCATCCAACCTCGCCGGAATAAAGTCTCCCAACCCATTTTGGCTGGCCAGTGGACCGCCAAGTAACTCCGGCTATCAGGTCATGAAAGCCTTCGATGCCGGTTGGGGAGGAGCTGTATGGAAAACCTTGGGAATTCCGGTTATTAACGTCTCCAGCCGCTACGGAGCCATTAACTACCGGAGCAGCAGGATGGTAGGCTTCAATAACATAGAGCTGATTTCAGACCGTACCCTTGCAGACAACCTTCGGGAAATTGAAGAAGTGAAAAAGCATTTCCCTGACCATGCAGTTGTAGCCTCTCTGATGGTAGAAACCAGGGAAGAATGGCATCAAATAGTAAAAGACTGTGAAAATGCCGGTGCCGATGGACTTGAACTGAATTTTGGTTGCCCACATGGCATGTGTGAGCGCGGTATGGGTTCTGCGGTTGGGCAGGAACCGAATGTCCTTGAGATCATTACTGGCTGGGTAAAGGAAGTCTCCACCATTCCGGTCATCGTAAAATTAACCCCAAACATCACGGACATCACCGAACCCGCAGCCGCTGCTGCCAAAGGAGGAGCCGATGCCATTTCACTTATCAACACGATACAAAGCCTTATGGGTGTTGATCTGGACAAATTCGTCCCCTACCCTGTTGTTGATGGAAAAAGCACCAATGGAGGGTATTGTGGACCAGCCGTGAAGCCCATCGCCCTGAATATGGTTAAAAACTGTGCTCAATCCTCCAGAGTAGGTTTACCAATATCAGGAATTGGCGGTATAGAAAACTGGCGCGATGCGGTAGAACACATGCTGCTGGGTGCCAGCAACGTTCAGGTGTGTACCGCAGTCATGCATTACGGCTTTGGAATCATTCGGGAAATGATACCCGGACTGGAGAACTTCATGAAGGAGAAAGGATTTGAGAAGCTAACTGACTTCGTGGGAAAAGCGCTTCCGAACGTAAGCACATGGGAAAAACTGAATCTGAATTACAAGGTGATTGCCAGTATCGATGCCGAAAAATGCATCGGCTGCCAATTGTGTTACACCGCTTGTGAAGATGGGGCACATCAGGCGATACAGCTTGCGCCAGAATCACAGGCATCAAGGATTCCACAGATTATTGAAAAGAATTGTGTGGGGTGTAACCTCTGCTCTCTGGTTTGTCCTGTAGAAGAATGCATCACAATGGTTCGAATGGACAAAAATAAACCACCAGAAACATGGGTGGATTACACTAAAAGCGGTCGTGCGCCCAACTCCTTTAATGATGAGAGGGCAGGGGGCAACCATCACTGGGTTCCGGAGCCTGCTGCTGCACTGAGAAAATAATGCAGCATAATTGACACCTTTCGGAAAGGTGTCAACTTTCTTTCAAAATTGCGTTTCTCAAAAAAGCCCTGTAATTTGAATCATTCATTAAAAAACTACACTAAGGAACAAGTAAAAAGTAAAAAGGCAAAAGGCAAAAGTTTTCCAACTGATTTTCAATTGGTTAAGAAAACAATTTGGCTACTTTATTTTTGACTCATTACTAACTCAAATACACTTAGGCTATGATGAACGAAAGAATTTCTACCATAATGACCAAGGATGTTATTACGATTGGTCCCGATAGCTCCCTTCAAGAGGTTGTGGATATTATTTCTAAAAACAAGTTCCACCACTTACCAGTAGTTTTGGATAAGAAATTGGTTGGAATGATAACTACCAGGGATTTATGGGAGTCGGACATCAGGCGTAAGGATTATCCCAAAAGGAAAGTCAAAGAATTCATGACAACCACTGTAGCCTCTCTTCATCCGGACGAACTGATAGGTGCGGCCGCACAAATTTTTGTTAAACACCTCTTTCACTCTCTTCCCCTTGTTGATAATGAGGGCAATTTAGTGGGAATCATCACCTCTCATGATGTGCTTCGGTACGAATTTCAGAAAGCATATCCGGACGATAAATTCCTGAAAGAAACAAATTGGCTGAATCTGTAAACCCGGACTTCTTAAACACTTTTATCCTCCAGCCTCTTAATTGTTTCCACTGCAGAGGCTGCTGTGCTCAGGGGCACTACGAAAAGGAATCCAACGAAGGTGAGTAAAGCTACTATAAACACCAACCCATTCCCTATAGCGAGGCCACGGTATCTGTTGACAAAGCGGATACTATCCTTATAACTGAGGTGCCGCTCCAGAGTAAAATCCATATTACCAAAGCCGGCGTAGTAACTCTGTATGATGAAAATCAGAACGGTTGTAAAAGGAGTAAACAAAGGAATAAGTCCCAAGACCAACAAAAAGGCAGTCAAAAGTAGTTCTCTTATGATGTTCCTGATGGCAATTCTCAGTCCGCGCACCAATTCATACAAGGCACGTTTTACCGTAAATTTTGGACTGGCATCGTATCCACGAAGTGCGTTTTCTATCCGTTCAGACAACAAACTCATAAAAGGTGCAGAAATCACCATGATGAGCTGTTTGAATACGATTAGCCCTACCACCAGTATAATCAGTCCACCAAAAACCTGGGCTACTTTTGCTACAACCTCACTTCCCCACTCCCATCGCCATAGATTGTCGAAGGTATCACCCAAATTATCAGAAAGACCCCATGCTAAGGAAAAGATACCCGCTCCTAAAAGTACAGACAGCAAGCCGGTAACTATGGCATATCCCCAGAGTTTATGTTTGGATAAAAGCTGAAGTGCTTTCCCGTAAGAATACAAACCATCGATGAAGTCTTTAATCATAGAACAGAGAATTTGGGTGAATAGGAGCCAAATTCTGTCGGCTTGGTCAGAATAACCAGTTTTTAATACTGAAAACCCGGAATAAACTACTAACCAATTGAGGAACAAGTAAAAAGTAAAAAGGCAAAAGGCAAAAGGCAAAAGGCAAAAGTTTTCCAACTGATTTTCAATTGGTTAAGCAAACAATTTGGCTATTTTATTTTTGACTCATTACTAAGAAACCTTTTTCTTTCTGCGGGTTTTAAACAATTCTACAACTTCCTTTTCTTTCAGGAAATTCAGGTCCTGGAAAGTGGAAGAAACGAACCGCTTAATATCCTGATAATCCTTTCCGCGCTTGTCGGTGTAATGTTTCAGAAGTCGTTTCACATAACGCATGCTTAACTCCTTCACACTGATGTTGAACTGCTCGTTGGCGAAAATTCCGATGTAAACTGTGTAAATTTTTGATACATCGAACAGCGACTGATAATCTGAAACTTCCAGATTGTTGAGCAGCCTGGCCAGATAGTGGTATATGGTCATCCGGACACATTCATTGATAATGGACCGGCCTTCATGATTGTTGTAGAAGGTTTTGACAGCTTCCATGGCCTCTTCGGTATGATAGCCACTGGAATGCACTGTCGCCATTAACTCATAGTACCCGGTCAGCGAATCTTTAATTTTCTTATCCAGTATGTTATAAACCCTTGCGTCGGCGTATGCATCCAAGTCCACTCGTTTGCTTTGGTGTATCTCCAAAATGAAATTCAGCCAGCTTTCTGCAAACTCAGGTTTCGCTTTTCTGGTTTCGTTGAAATGTTTGAACAGATGTGCCGCATCGGTTTCGTTCATTTCAAAGAACAAGGCATAAAGACCCATTATCTGGAGGTGCTCATTGTGACCTTTGAAGTCTTGGTGCTCCACAAATGACTTCAGGAATGGCTGCACACTGGAATTATTCAGCTTCCTTTCGATTCTGTAAAGGAGAAATTCCTTAACAGGATTCCAGCTAACTTTCAACTCCCCAAGATTCTTAGGGAAATCGGCAGTCATGTAGTTGAAGTTGATGAACTGCCTTTTGAAAATCTTATACCCATCGACTCTGCCATCGACATCGCGATACCTGTCTATTTTCTGCGCCTGCAGGAAATAACGGATGCGCTTGTTTTCAAAAGATGCAATCAGGCTGGTTATCCAAATATCACTGCTCAACGCAAAACCAACCTGTATGCTCTGGCCTATTCTTTTCTTTAGAACTTCAAAATGAGGTGACTCGCAGAGAGCAATCAAAAGGTCACGAAAATGATCCTGTGAACGCACGTATTTGAACTGGTCGTTTACCTCGCCACGCAAAACACTGTATCCAAGCATACGGGGCAAAAACAAACCTTCATAATCTTCCTTCATCATTCTCTGCTCCAATGCAATGAGTTGCAAGGGGTTTTCCCTGGCTACCTTATCATGCAATTCATTGGCATAAGGCTCATAGAGTTCTTTCATCTGATCGTAGAACTCTTCCTCTTCTTCCTCGAGAAAAGTAGCCAGTTCTTCTGACTCCTGAATAGCGGATGCCAGTTCGTCGGCTTCTGCGAGATACTTTTTATCTAATGGTAACATGTTGTATTATTTTGAAAAGAACCTGGCAGAGCAACTAAGCCCTGCCAGGTTCTCGCGTTAAAATTTCTCTTGTGCTTTTGGGTGCGCAAATATAAACCTGAATGCTAATAAATCAAAAAGAGAAGTTGAGGATTTCATCACAATTCAGGAATTTTTAAAAAAAGCACATATAATGCCCGTCGCCACTGCGGCATTCAAGGACTCTGCTCCACCTTTTTCGCTCTTTGGAATGGTTATGCGATGAGTTAGTTTACTCTGAATCTGATTTGACAATCCTTGGCTTTCATTACCCACCAGGAGTAAGCCCGTTTTGGGAAAAATGCCATCGAAAAGGTTCTCACCATCCATGACGGCTCCCATTAAAGGAATGCCCGGATATCTGTCGATTAGTTCATCAAAGTCTGTCTCAATACAACTGACACGAAGAAAGGCCCCCATCGATGCCTGTATGACCTTAGGATTATAGGCCTCCACGCAATTTGGTGACAGAAATACCTGATTTATTCCAAACCAATCAGCAATTCGCCAAATGGTGCCGAGATTTCCGGGATCCTGTATGTCTTCCAGAAAGAGTGACAATTGATTGTTCAATAACTGTTGAGTCATACTTTCATCAGGTTTCTTGACAATCATAAATACCTGATTCGGCGTTGAAAGAAGGGATATTTTCTTTAATTCAGCTTCATCAATTGCATAAATGCTATTAGCATGTTCACGCAAAATATCTTCGTTTTCCAAAATCCAACCCTCAGTAGCAAATATGGACTCTATTTCATGGCTATTATGCTGAAGGGTTTCCTTCGCCATTTTTGCACCTTCCACAATGAAATTGTGATATTTTTGGCGAAATTTCCGTTGATGTAAGGAACGAAGGTACTTCAGCTGATTGTGGGAGAGTTTCATTTTTGTTTG
>CAYRDX010000113.1:0-6983 GCA_964423205.1 uncultured Saprospiraceae bacterium
TCATCCCTCATCCCTCATCTCTCATCTCTCATCTCTCATCTCTCATCCCTGTTTCACACTCTCATCTTTGTCCTTTTAGTCAGCCAGGATTGAAGTATGGGTCTGAATCCCTGGTTAATATCGGCCTCTACAAAGTCAACCTGGTATTGCAAGCATTTGTATTTCAGGTCCTCTTTGAATTTAGCAATCTGTTTTGTGTACTGCTCTTTGACCTGATTGGGCTGAAGGCGCAGTCGCTCCCCTGTTTCCATATCGATAAAAAGGTACGGCCTGTTTTCATATTCAAAATCCAGTTCCAGGGTTTTATCGACTGTATGGAAGAGAATTACTTCGTGTTTGTTATGCTTCAGGTGTTGCAGTCCGGAGAACAATGCTTCCGCATCTTCACTTTGTTCAAACATGTCGCTGAAAATGACGACCAGCGATCGTTTGTGAATGCTGTCGGCAATTTGATGCAACGCCTGTGCTGCAGATGTCTTTTTATCGTGGTGGGGATTGTCAATCAATTGCTGAAGATAGGAAAGCAAAAGCCGGTAATGACTGGTACTCGATTTACACCTGGTATGTAAGCCGACTGCTTCATCAAAAAAAGTCAAACCAAAGGCATCCCTTTGTTTCATCAGGATATTCATGAGGGCTGCTGAGGCAAGTGCCGAAAACCGGAGTTTATTGACGGCTTGCTCACTATTGGCACTAATTTCAGGGAAGAACATGGAACTGGAGGAATCGACAACAATCTGACACCGCAGATTGGTTTCTTCTTCGTAACGCTTGGAGTAAAGTCGTTCCGTGCGTGCAAATACTTTCCAATCTATATCCCTGGTGCTTTCACCCTGGTTGTACAACCGATGTTCGGCAAACTCTACTGAGAAACCATGGAAAGGGCTCTTATGCAGGCCAATAATAAAACCTTCCACAACCTGCCTTGCCAGCAATTCCAGGTTTCCCAGATTTCTGATTTCAATATTGTCGAGTAAATCCATTGAATGTGCTTATGGTCAATATGAATAGTAAAGTAACAAAACGCCGGGCCTTCCAAAGTGTTGCAAAGGTAGGATTGTTCGGCAATGTATAAATAGAGCAGGTGGTTTCTATAGGTTAAAGGATAAGCAATTTGGAATCAGGACCAGGCTGGTTAAAGAACGGTGTATGTGAAGATGATATTAGTGGAGTAATTCTGTGCGGGGAGCGTAACTGAAACTCCTGTCAATTGATATTGGAGGGGAATAAGGAAATTGTCACGTGTGCCGTGAAAAAAATATTGGTTTGTATTGGTAAGCAATTGAAAATTAGTACCACCTAATGGAGCACCTGCTTTTGTGACTCCATTGCCCGTTCTTCGGATATACAGGAGAAGATTTGAGTTCCAGTTCAGGTCGCTTTTCCGCACGTCAATTCTCCAATTGTACTTTTTATTTCGGTCGTCAATATCTATGAATGTCTGACCAGCCGAACTGGTATAGGTACTATTGAAGTTGGTTCCAGCTTCGGGTAGGCTCATTGCGGAAATATGTACCGACCAATTTCCAGTTGCAGTAATTACTTGTGATATCAGTAAGTTAGGATGCAAAAGCAATCCCACAGAAAGCAGGATAGCTTTGAAAGATAATATTCCTAATCTTAGGCTACGTTGCATTTCAATCGGATATGGTGTAAGCAATTTGCAGAGTTCCACTGCTGCTAAAATTCAGCTTTGAGAAATCGGTCACACTGAGCTGATAAGTCAGGCGATGACCATTATTGATGCCATTGCCGGTAAATCCTGCCCCGATGTTATTAACCAGAATCTGAGCGATATTACCCAATATGATAACACCCGTAGCAGAACCCATCACGCCAGCTCCACCTCCACTGTAAGAAGAGGCTTGAACTGTAAGCCGGGTGCCCGGAGGGACAATACCATTCGTCAACTGGACATAAATCTTTTTTACAGAACCACCCGGCGCAAGCGCACAGGTATAGTTTATCCATCTACTGTTGTTGGATGCAGACACGCCAGTAATCGTTGGTTGACCTGCTTCCAGGGGGCTGTCGAGTGAGAGCATCAAGGAGGCAACATCAGGTTCCAGGTCAATTCTCGTTAACTCGGGTATGGTTACAGAAGCATTGATTTGTCCAGTTACCTGACCATTTACATGGTCTGAAGCAGAACCTATTAATAACAGAAACAGTATCAATCTTCTAATTCTCACATGCACTATGTTTAAGTAATCACTTTCTATTTCTTCTAATTTTTCTGAATCGAGGGCATGTTCTGCTGAAACCTTATCTCACGTTTTTTTTGAGTCACGTTGACTGTTACTTCAATTTTCTCACCAGATTTAATGTCAAAACTGAATTGTTCCTTTTCAAATGTGAAACCGGGGTACAGGTCTGGCTTGAGCACCTTTAATTCCCAGGTGCCGGGTCTTAAGTTGCCAAATTCAAACCTGAACATTTCATCTGTCAGCCTGCGGTGTACTTCGGTACCATTGGTCAGTTCCATCATTACAGGTCCTAGTGTGGCGTTACTCCGCAAATTTTGACCAGGACTACTTTCTTTTTTTAGCTCAACTTTCCCACTTACAGTCACCGCTGATTTCATGACAAAGTCAAGCTGGACATTTGCTCCAGTTTTTATCTCTACATACATGGGGGATGGCAGGTCAGGTACCAACCGCAACCCGTGAGAAGAAGCATCAACTAAGATGTGGTGATTTCCTGTATTAATGAATCTGAAACTGTAATCCCCGGACTTATCGGAAATGGCAGTCTTACCAGCTAAACGAAGAAGAATTCCCTCCATTGGTTGTGCGTTTTCGTCCACAATCCTCCCTTTGACGGACTGGGTTTCCGCTCTTGGCTGAAGTGGGATTTCCAAACGATACCGATAACTCGACATGAAATAGAAGTCGCCTTTTTGCAATTCACCCCTGAACAATGTGTAATAACTGGTTACAGAGAACTCATGATTTCTCGCAATGGTTTGCGAAAGAGATACGTTCATCAGGTTACGGTTCAGGTAGTAGTCTTCAATGGTGAAGTTGTTCTGAAGAGAGAAACGCAAACGGGTTTTCGTTCTGAAATTCAAATTACCGGCAATGCCATAAAGCCATTGCCTTTTGTTGATGTCATCATCGGACGCTAGGAGGTAATTTTGACCAAAGACTTCGACAGAGCTTGTATTTAATATGACTACAGAAGCGTTCAACGTACTTCTTACGGTGAGCAATTTATGGCCTGCAAGTGCCAGCAAATCATTTCGGGAACCAAGTTCCTGTGTAATGCTTGCCCCCATTTTGTCGAAACTTAGCTGAAATCTCATTCGCAATACATTCTCATTGTAGTGAAATTTTTTAACCTGAAATTTGTCCTCAGCCTTTTGCTGCTGAGCACTGATATTCAGATTGGCATGCTTTGATAGCCAATAGGCAAATCCTGCTTGCTTCCTGCTGATACTTGGAGAGGTTGAAAACAGTGTGTCCTGATCTCCGTTGCTTTGGTCCTGGCTGATTAACGCGGTAAAACTCAGGCCTGGAACCAACTGGTAGTTGACCATTCCGGAATAGTTCAGGGTGTTGGTATAAAAGCCAGGGAAATTGCGGCTTGAGTAGAGCAAGTTTGCAGAGGCAACCAACGATTTTAAGGGCTTGGAAAAAAAACTGAAAGTTGCCCCTCGTCCCTTTCCTTTTTGAGACATACCCACGGCAAACTCACCTTCCAAATAGGTGTTCTTATTAAATTGTAATACGGAATTGAGACTCACTAAGTCAGAAAAACCAAGTTCACCATTGTGGTTCTTTCTGAAGAAATTAATTCCGGTATAGCTTTCTTCATTGAACTTAAGCCTGACATAGCCACCCATTTCATTTTTGATATTTGGGAAATAAGTAGGTTTCATATAAAATCCGCCCAGGCTGGTGGTGCTGAAGTCGGCTTCAAATTCAACACCTTTACCATATCGGGAAAACTCCGTTAACCGGGACAATTGAAACGATTTATCACCGGCAAACAGACTAATGCTTGGAGTGGAAAAGCTAATAAAATACTCAGGATACAAACCAAGAGAAGTGAAATCCAGGCGGTTGGGGCCCCTTATTTTTAGCCCGAGCATTTTGGTTTGCTCCTTGTCGATGGCTCCGTTGGTGCTTATGTCGAATTGATAACCCGATTCAAATGAGGAATCGGGAAGAGTCCTGCCCATATACACGATGCTGGCGTCAACGGGAAGTACTTTTCCCGGCCTGATTTTTAGATCCTCTCTGGGATATACCAAAACATGCTGAGTGGCATAAACAACAACTTCCTTGTCATCTTCCAAATAGGCTTCCAACCATAACAGGAACCTGCTCTCTGTTGTCAAATCTCCCAGCGTTTTTGCTTCTACATCCACGATTCCGGACTCTTTGGGTGGTAGCGTCATCTTTTCACTGGATACAATTTTGCAGTTATTGGTTTTCAGGACTATGGTCTTCTCGCTATTGGATAGATTGGTGACCAGGAATTTTGCATGGATTTCCTTCCCAGCCATTATAAAGTTAGGTGCTTCCAGGGCCTCTGCGGACAATCTGTTAATTGCATTGACCTGAACTGGAAACTCGAGCTGATAAACTGAATTGGCGATTGATTTATCCGTTAAGATATAGAGGATGTCAAAATTGCCGGGTCTTTCGTTTTTGGGAACCAAAAAGCTGAAAAGGGCCATTGACTCAGACCAGGAGTCAATTTCAACAGGTCTGTTAAGCGCAAGTGCCACCCAGCCGGATGGTAATTGACTGGATGGCGAGAGAGTAAGCTTGGAGTCCGAATTGTTCTTGACTTTTATGACAACGGTAATCGTTTTTCCAGGGTCCGAACTAATGGGCTCCTTTTTGGCCAGTTCCAATAAGATGGGATTTCCAAAAGACGGTACCAGAAAAAAAATAACTGTTACCAATACCAATATGGATTTAGTCATCTTTTACTGCCACAGTAAGGTTTATACCAAAAACATCATCTTCGCTGCAATCTGCTAATATCATAGCCTGATAACTGCCTGGCTTAACTCCTTCCACTTCTACTTCAAAACGAACGGAAGTGCCGGGGTATGTCCTCTTTTTGGGAGTGCTGAAGGTGCCGGCAGCGTTTCCATTGGCGTCAAATAATTCAATAACTAAATTAGGACGCAGGAAGAAATCACCCTTATTCTCCATTTCAACATACATCACTTTTTTACCTTGGTTCGGCACCACCTCCACCTTTGTGAAGACGAGTTCTTTGGTGCCATGATCCCCAATAGTCACGGCAATTTGAACCGCATACCGGATGAGGGTATTTATGGTAACTCCTTTCTCTAATTTATTGGCGTCAAGAGGAGCAACTTCTTCAATCATGATAACGCTCCAGTAAGTACCGAACAGGCTTTCATCTTTTGGCACTGTGACCTGATAATTGATAATGCCAAGTTGTTCAGATTCAAGTGTGATAAAAGCAGGGTTTACCTCTATCCATTTTGCATTGGAGCGGTGTCTTGAACCAGCTTCTTCATAAAATGCCTCGCCGGTGCTGTAGAAAACATAGTCCCTCTGATAGGCGCGAACATTGCTATTGGTCTTTGCATTCTGAACTTCTATTTGTCCTTTCTGAGTTTCACCAGGCTTCATGGAGTGCATGTGTGAAAGCCCATTCACCACAACTATTCCGGACCAGGCGATGGCCGGAAGCGAAAGGTAAATAACCAGTAAAAGGCCAAAATGAAATAGTCTGTAAGAATTCAATTCTCTCATTATGAGTTGTTGTTAGGAACAAGTAAAAAGTAAAAAGGCAAAAGGCAAAAGTTTTTCAACTGATTTTCAATTGGTTAAGAAAACAAATTGGCTATTTTATTTTTAACTCATTACTTAGTTTGAAAATTTGAAACTGGAAGTCACCTTGTATAGCAATTCGCACATTATCAGCTTGGCGGAATTCCGGTTAGCCAGATTGCCAAAAGGGGGGAACTGAGAAATTGTCGATTTACCAAGAAATCTGATTTCTACTATTACCAATTTTTGAGCCTAAGTTGACTTGGGGTTGCTCATTTTTGAAATAATTAGGAATTCTCTACAGGGTAAATGCTCGAAAAGTGCCTGGAAGTGGCAATAATGTATTTTGAGATATAGTGTTTTCGGACTTTGGTCT
This sequence comes from uncultured Saprospiraceae bacterium, assembly GCA_964423205.1. Lineage (GTDB taxonomy): Bacteria > Bacteroidota > Bacteroidia > Chitinophagales > Saprospiraceae > UBA6168. The sequence continues at coordinate 6,139 of CAYRDX010000113.1, forward strand.
CACGTTGTTTATATCAATTATCAGAAAGCGTGTATGTAATAGTAAGGCTGTAATTAGTGTCGAAGCGAAGGTTTCCGTAGTTGGCAGAATTTTCAACCAAACTGTAGGTCAATTGATGACCGTTTTGAACACCATTACCTGTATAACAACTGCCAATTCCCGTGATGATGTCATATCCTTGACCTGTTGATGATATAGTTACCTGACCTGTGGGTGTGCCCCTGGTACCTGCTCCATTGCCTGATACAGCTGAAGCCAGTACCCGCAAGTCTGCTCCCATTGGAAGTGTTCCTGTCGCTGAAACTGTAATTTTCCTGTTGTCATCTGGAGCCGCACCAATGATGGATGAGTAGTTCAACCAAAGCGAATTATTGGTAGCGCCTGTAAATGATAAGGGATTACCTGCTTCTGAGGGTGCTGAAGCTGTAAGTTGAATGCTGCTGTTTGATGGTTCAATATCCAAAAGAGCGATTTCAGGAATATTTATGGTAACCTGATGGGATGCCACATTTGTATCTTGCGCCATTGACTGATGAGTAAATGCTAAAAAAGCAATGAGTGCAATAAGTTTTACTGTGCTGTTCATTTCGAAGTATAGAGTGAATGCGAAGGGGGGGGCTTATTTAAAGGCGGGAGGTACTTTCTATGTCACATAGTCTCCAATTACTGAATTTTGTGCCAAATCATCTTTTTTTTTCCCGAAGTACCACTTAACATGACAGGGTAAAGAGCTTGATATGAGCCTTGTACTGATGTGATGTAAAAAAAAATTACCTATAACTACGTTTTGAGCAGCAATTCTCACTATGGATTTTTTCTAAATTGATTTGGGACGGATTTTCACA
>CAYRDX010000114.1:0-6960 GCA_964423205.1 uncultured Saprospiraceae bacterium
AAAGCTACATGCCCTTATAATGGTTGGCAAGATGGGGTTTACAGGATGCTTACGGTGTTACCGTGGACTGCAAACTGCTGATTGTTTTTTCTGTGAAATCCTCAAATCAGTTAAATCCGCGATTCTGACATTTTATTCACGAGGCAGGTATAATTATGCCGACTGCTATTTGTCACTCCGTAGGAGGCCAATTTCCAACACCAAGGCAGGGGAGAGGTTCATTTCGACTTTTCTCCTGCTTACCTAACAATGTGATTGCGGGGTTGCGATTTTGCGGTGTTATGGTCTTCGTTCCTTCCTTTTTTGTCAATCTATTTCAGGCATCGGCAAACTGCCTACCGAAGACTGCCGACTGCTTACCGCATTTCCCCATCTGATTTTTCACATCGTCAGAATGGTAAGAACAATTCATCCCGAGTCTCGGACTCAATACTCCCCGAGTGCTCGGGGCTCAATTCTCACTCCCTTCTACATCCTCCAAATATTCTTTCACTACGAAATACACCTGTTTCTTAACCCGTTCCCATGAAATTTCATTAAACATCTTTGGCATAGGCAATTTATCCGCATCATCAAAATAGGTCAGGCTCCTAAGGGCCAACCAGATATTGGCATCTTTGATTTTTTCCTGGTAAAAAGTGAATATTTCTTTCAATGAAAAGAACTGCAGCAGAAAGTAAAGGTCTATGAAATCCTTTTTGGAACCACGCTGTGTAATTGCTGCAATTTTCATAGCAGCGATATCTTTTTTTCCAGCCAGTCGAATTCCATTTTCTATTATTTCAGGCTCTATCCATGGATACGGGTAGTTTACAAAATCGACCTTAATGCCATTAATCAGATATACTTTGATAGAAGTACTTCCTCCAAGTGATTTGACAGATTGAAATCTGGAAAGCAAATGGCTCAGCCTGAAATCGTCTGCTGTTATAGAGCCAAAAAGGTCTATATCAACAGAGCTGCGATGTCCTATTTGTAAAGCCAAAGCTGTTCCACCTACCAGCCTGAGTTGCTCCAATTCACTTATTTGCATCAAAGCGTTCAGTAAGTCCAGAAGTTCTGCTGAGACTGTTTGTGTTTGTAACATTTAAAGGATTCCTTTCGAATATTCAGTATGAAACTTAGAAAGCTCAAACTTCTATCATCAAGTGTCTTGGAATTTTGAGCTAAATTTTTAATTCCTTCAGTCCCATAAACTTTCTTTATAAGCAACCAGTCCTGGACCTGTCCATAAAACAAAACCCTTTCGAAAATATATTCAGCGTGCTCTTCCCAGTCCAATGTTGAAACTTCGGTATCCCAAAAAAGGTGAGGGGATAACTCAGCCAATTTTGTCTTTATTTTTTGCATATGAATGGAATGGTTGTTCTGGTGCGTTTTTGGATGATAAATGCTTGGTTAGCCAATAATCCAAGTTTCCCCCCTCGAACAGCCTGTCCCGGTAACTCGGGGGTGTTACGGTGTTGCGGTGTTGCGGTGTTACGGTGTTACGGTGTTATAGCCTGCCCCGAATCCTCGGGGGTGTTACGGTGTTACGGTGTTACCGTGTTACCGTGGACTGCAAACTGTTGGTTGGTTTTTCGGTGAAATCCTCTAATCCGTCAATTCCGCGACTCTGACATTTTATTAACGGTGTAGCGGCTTGCGGTGTTGCGGCGTTGCGGTGGACTGCTGATAGCTATTTGTCACTTCGTAGGAGGCCCACTGCTAACCGCTCACTGCCTGTCTTTGTTCTTTGTTACTGTTTCTCAAGTTTTTCAGTACATTCTTTATTTCAATAATCTTTCAATCTCTATTCTCAAAGCAGGTAAGTGCCTTACAATTATACCCCAAATAATTTCATTGTCAATTTTATCATAACCATGAATCACTAGATTGCGCAAACTGATTATTTGTTTTTTACTTGATATTTCTATTGCTGGATCAATCTTTTCAAGTTTACTCATTGCTTCTCCAATAATCTCAAACTCCCGCTCCACAGCTCTTCTTAGCATTTTATCAGACATATAAAAATTAAAATCGCGTTTTTCACCCAGATAATTTTCAATTGAATAAACGGATTCGCGAATATCAAAAAGGAATTTCTTTGTATCAAGCTTCATAAATCAATGTTTTAGTTTGATTTACAGAATCTATGAAGTATGGATTTGATAAAGATTTATCAGTTACTAAATCTACCGGGCGATGAAAAAGGTTTTCCAACTTTTCTGCTAATTCAAAATAGGTATCGGCATAATCGCCATAATCCATTGAATAAAATGAAATGAGAAAATCAATATCACTTTTATCATTAAATTGGTCTGTGCAAACAGACCCAAACGCAAAAAGAGATTTGACATTATAAGTAATACACAATGCTCTTATTTTATCAATATTTTCAGTGACCACTTTTTGCATTTCAATATATTTTTTCCCAAATTTTGTTATTATAAAATGATTATGCGATGGACTAATGGGGTATCATAAAAAAAGGTCATGGGTATTTGTTCTAAATGCCTGGTTATCAAATTCCTAAGTTTTGCCTATTGCCCACTCCAAAGGAGTAAACTGGCTACTGTCTGTCTTTGTTCCTGGTTCTTGGGTTCCTCAGTTCCTCAGGTCCACCATCTTCCATCCTCAGTTAAAAAACGTCATTGCGGCTAGTACCTTCGGGGTGTAAAGGTGCAGGATTTTCTATGGCCTATCTGCAGGCTTAAAGCTGTTCCTCCAACAAGTATGAAATCAGAAAGCAAATCCTCACTCATGAGCACCTGCAAGGTTTCTTTAAGCAAGGGAGAAACAGTATGGTATTTCAGTTTCAAAGTGAAATGTTCAGATAAATACAGTCAATGTTCTTAAAACATATTTTACTCTTTCCTGCCCGTAATAATCTGCTACAAGCTTTTTCTCGGCTTCATTTCCGCGTGTAAAAACCCTTCTGATAATAGCTTTGTCATGCTTTTCCGGATCTATCAGTCGAATATCTGTATCCCAGAAAAGTGCTTTTCTGATCTTCTTCAGGAAATCAGCCTGCTGATTCTTTTCTTTATTGCTTTTATGGCTCATTTTGTTAATCATGGTATTCTTAACTAACAATTTCAGACTGGGGCGGTTCAACGGTGTTACGGTGTTACGGTGTTGCGGTGTTGCGGTGTGCAACGGCCTGCCCCTTCGGGGTGTTGCGGTGGACTGTCGACTGCTATTTGTCACTCCGTAGGAGGCCAACTGTTGGTTGGTTTTTCTGTGTAATCTTCCAATCCGTCAAATCCGCGATTCTGACAATTTATTAACGGTGTTGCGGTGTTGCGGACTGCGAAGGGGTAAATTGAAGACTGACTACCAGACCTGTGTAATGCAAAAATCCGTCAAATTTGCCCAATTCCGAGTCATCAGCGTTCCCATAGATTTAACCACTAAGCACGCGAAGACGCTAATTATTCATAGTTCATATCTCATAGTTCATATCTCATACCGTATACCCCATATCTCATAGTTCATATCTCATAGTTCATATCTCATTTATCCTCCTGAGTTCCTGTACATCCAGTTTGTCTTTCAATCTGTCCGACTTTTCTTTAGATTGGAGAAGGTGTTTGTAGTGAAGAAATCTAACCGGAATTCCTTCAATATCAGCAACCACGGATAAATTGAAGCATTCTGAAAAGTCCTCTTTTGAGAAGCCCAATATAGTATCCATCAGATCAGCGTAGATGCCGCTATCGAGCTGTACTTCACAGTAACCAGGAATTAAGGGAACTTTCATCAATTCTTCCAATTTTCCAAAACCCATATCGTAGAAGGCATGTATGAGTTGATGTCGGTTTAGCGGGGTATCGTCGAGCCAAAAATCTATATCACCGGTTGCTCTTTTATAGCCATGGAAATTAGTGGAAAAACCACCTACAATGATGTAGCGAACCTTGAATTTGTGAAATGCAGAAACCAATTTTAAAAACTCAGAATTAAAAATATCCATCTACATTGTTCCTTTATCCTTTCCTTTTCAATATCAATTGATTCCGGTTCACGGGCTCTTTTTTTTGCCTGCTTTCTAAAATGATAGATAATTCTATAAGCCTACATAGTTCTTGCATTTTTACCGAAGGTGACAAGTTCTTGAACCTCTGGTACCGAGCTTTTTCTCTTTCTTCCAATGTCAGACCTACCTGGATATTTACTTTAGATTTAGACATGTGGTGAATATAATTATGAACTATGAACTATGAGGTATGAACGCATGCCCCGAGTACTCTCTGTGTACCTCCATTTTTTCTCTGCGAAACTCAGCGTAATAAAATCCGTCAGAATCCGCCGAGCCTGTGTCATCCGCGTTCCCATGACTTTGAAACTATGAACTATGAATGCCTACCCTGATTGCTCTCTGCGAACCTCTGGGATTTCTCAGGGAAACTCAGCGTAATATAATCCGTGATAATCTTTTTCCATCTGCTAGAACCATGTTCAAGTAGAGGCACCAAGGCTCAAAATCAATTATAGTTCATCGTTGCCTAAGTCCTCACTATTGAGCAGCAAATGTTCAATAACTGAGATTAATTCGACAGAAGGAATCAATAGTTTTTCAGCTGTATCCTGGTCAATGTCAAAAAAATCGTTATAGTCTCCCTTGATTCTTTTTTCAAATAATTCAGAATAGTGCCTGCCCGGCTGACGGCTAATAATTCCAGTATTGATAAATAATTGCCCAAATTTCTGTCTTGTACCTGAATGGCTGGATGTATCAATTCCATTTCTTACCAGTAGTGCACCTACAGCATAGAAACAGGCGTAATACATCCGGTTTACAGCAGTATTCCACAGGTGATTGTCTAAAAGTACCTTAATTTCGATAATGGTCGACTTGGCTTTATCGAGCCTGTACCGGGTATAGTCTTCTTTATGGAACTTTTTCATAAAAGAATCCCTTCCCTCATAACGTTTGTATAAAAGGGTGTACAAACGTGCTTCAAATTCCACTCCTTTTCCGAATACACCATTGGGCTAATTACTTGCCCGGTTTCAAATTCAAGGTCATATAGTGGGTAGGTTATTTTTTTTTCGGTTTCCTGCGTAACGGGGTCTTTTTTTAGTAAAATAAGCAAATCCCAATCCGAGTCTTTTTTATTTACTCCTCGCGCCCTCGAACCGTATAAATAAACAACGGCCGAAGGTTCATTTTCCTTAATTATCTTCTTGATACGTTGTAAAAAATCTGTCTTATTTATCATTCTTGAAAATGATTACTAGTCATATGAGGTATGAGGTATGAGGTATGGGGTATGGGGTATGGGGTATGAGATATGAACTCTAGGCCTGATAGTTCTCTGTGAACCTCTCTTTTTCTCTGCGAAACTCGGTGTAATAAAATCCGTCAAAATCCGCCCTATCCGTGTCATCCGCGTTCCCATAAGTTAACCGCGAAGGGCGCTAAGACGTTAAATTTCCTTTGGTCGTGCCGGGGCTACGCCCCTAAAGTGAGGGGCTCAAAAATGCTATAAACGGTATTGGGGCTACGCCCCTTTAATATGGTGTTGAAATGTGCTTTAAACAGTATCGGAACTACGCCCCTGCTAAAGTATTTCAACAGTAGGTTGTACACACTCAACAAATCTGAAATTAATAATCATAGCTAGTCCCCTCCTGGGATAATCGTAAATCAACAAAAATTGTTTAACTGTTCAGTTGTTTAGCTGTTTTAATTGTTGAATTGAATAGCAAGAATGAGAGGGAGCTAATATTCCCCATTTCTCATATCTCCTATCTCATCCCTCATCCCTCTGCCATCATCCCTCTGCCATCGCCTCCCTATAAATCTTCCTGCCAATGACAAATGTGGCGCCGAGGAAGCCACCGAGCAGCACACCCATCAAAAGGGCTTTCTTTTTACTGGTTTCTCTGCGGGGTTTGAGTGGTGCTATAGGCCTGTCGATGACCTGCCAAAAAGGGGTAGCGGTGCGGTAGGCGAATTCCGCAATTTCCAGGTTTTTAATGGCTTCTCCATAGGCGGCCCCAAATACGCCGAGGTCGCGCTGAATCTTGAATTTACCGGCTTCTGCGGTGCGCATAACAAGGCCCTGTTGCCGGTCTTCAAACTGCAGCAACTGATATTGCCGGGAATTGAGCAGACGCTCGAGGGTGTCCACTTTGGCACGGGCATATTCCGTAGTTATTTTGAATTTTTCTGTGGTTTTGTCAATATAATACTGATTGAGCTGCTGATACACCGTATTGGCGAGGAGGAGAGACAGGTCCTGTGTCTTGCCACTGATGGTCAGGGTGAAAATACCGGTGTCGTCGTTGTAACCGACATTGTATATGGCTGTGATTCTTTGTTCGGAGCTACCCACCATCTGTGAGTATAATCGCAACAGGGCTTTATTTTCAGCAATGCTAAACTTATCCCATTCGCCATGGGTAAATAGAAATCCTTTCAGTCCTGTAGTGTCCTTTTCCCATTCTTCATGGATCTCGTATTCCCTGATGATGTGGTTTCCGAGGAAATCCTCCTGACCCTTGTAGTCGGCTTTTGAAATGATGACCCTCTCCAGAATCTGACGGCTGCGGGCCAGTTCCACGATTTTGTCGAGATTGTATTTACCACCTCCGCCTCCGCCAAGGCCAAACTGACCCAACATGCTGGTAAGTCCTCCCAGGCGCATCCCTTCATCTTCATTGACCATAAATGTGAGTTTAGCGGGGTAGGTGATGGGGGAGAGGAAGGCCTTCCCCATGAAAAAGCCTAAAACCGGCAAGGCAAGGAGTCCGATGATCAGCCAGTTGGCCCAGAGTTCGCGCCAGTATTCCTGGAGCTTGAGTATGAGCTCCTTTAGTGTTATTTCATCGTCCTGGTAATAGGATGGGTTGGGTTCCATTTAAAAGGTGGTTAACTGATTAGCTGGTTAAGTGGTTAAGTGTTGCGGTGTTGCGGTGTAACGGTGTTGCGGTGTTGCGGTGTTGTAGCCTGCCCCGAATCCTCGGGGGTGT
>CAYRDX010000115.1:0-6827 GCA_964423205.1 uncultured Saprospiraceae bacterium
CCCAGCAACCAACTGCCAACCGCCAACCCCGAAGGGGCAAGCAGCCAAGAGCCAACCGCCAAGAGCCAAGAGCCAAGAGCCAACTGATTTTCAAGTACTTAAGAAAACAATTTGGCTACTTTATATTTGACTCAATACTAAGGAGCATTTATGCAGGAAATTATTTTTATTGATTTGAAAGAGTGATGGGCCCCAGTTAAAACTTTGAGTACCTCACAACCTGTCGTCCTCGTGCATAAAGGAGAATTGCAAAAAGAATTTTCCCAATAAAAGGCTGAATGATTGTCGGACTTACCAAGACGCCGGAAATCTTTGCCTTTAGTTACAATGACAACCCGTTTAAGTCTTTTTTTCTATTAGCACCAGCTTCGCAGCATCAAATTTTGCTATCTCCTTATGAAAATCCCGCCAGGCACCGTATTCGCTCGCCGGTAGCCTTACAGGCAAAATTTCCAGCCGTCGTTCGATAATAACAGTACCCTCCCCCTGTTTTATTTTTATCTTATAACTCCCAAAAGCATTTTCGATGGATATGTTATCAATGGCCAGGCTTTCAACTTCATAATTCTCCGGCAACTTAAATTCTGTTTTGTTTTCCTCCAGATATCCCATTCTCACGAACACAGAATTCTGGCGCTGCGCATTTTGCGTCGGCACGGCGGTGAATGGATTTATCTGATTTACCGGAATAAATAACCTTTTGCCCTGTTTATTGCCATATCTAAGTACTGTTGCTTTATAAGTCAAAGTCGCTTGAGGATATTCCTTTGAAGGCATTACCTGTATTTCTTCCAGAACTAAACCTTGAAGTGAGCTGTTTTTTTGAAACTCCTTTCGAAAGTCTTCGTGGGAATAGATATCTACTGCATTACGATACCATTCGTGTTTCACGCCTTTTAAAAGTGATTTTACTTCCAGGTGGGCACTTCCGTCAGCCTGAACAACTATATTGATTTGGTTCTTTTCGGCATTGTCAACGGGTGAGAGGTCTGGCATTCTGGTTATAATACCATTGTCTTGGGTGATTAAAAAGGTATTCTATGCCGCCACTATAATCCTGTTCATACAGCGTATTGGCTCCCTGTTTGACGATTTTGCGCAGCTTGTTGCCTGAGGCATCGTAAACTATCTCTATGCTGTTGCCATTACTGAACGTAATCAGTCGGGGTAAATTTAGGTGATTATAGCTTATGTTGGTGATGCCTTTGTAGGAATCTGTTTTTAAGTTACCATTCCCGTCATAAGTATATCCGGCTCCACCGGCTCCGAGGTTGAAGCCTCGTGCTCTTGCTGCCGCTAGTGACGTTGCATCTGCTATGGAGGTAAGCCTGTTGCTGTTGGAAGTGTAGGTGTAGGTTAAGTTGTCAATCTGGCCGAAAGTGCAGGTACTTCCGTCCTGATAGAAACCCCTGCGTTGCAGGGTAGTGATATTACCCCTGATGTCGTAGCTGAGTGATTCGTTGAAGCAGTTACTGATTGTTGCCGCATTTGAAACATTAACATCGGAATAAGTTGCCGATGTCAGGCGGTTAAGATGGTCGTAACCAAGGCTGTAAACCTGCCTCTCACGACCCCGCGTGCGCCAGGCCATCTGTGCAATGTTGCCATTCTTCTGCGCTGTACCGCCTAAGCCGCTTATCGTGCCGCCGGTAGCGGAGGATGTGCTGAACAACTGGTCGTATCGGAGTTCCAGATAGAACAGGTCGTTGTCTTCCGGATACACAACTAATGCTGTACTGCCCGGATTCGGCATGGCAGGGGTGCAGGTCGCGCCGATTGCCAGTCTGGAGCCCGTTGCGTTTTTGGTGTTAATAGCAGTGAGCCAGTTCTGGTCATTGTAGGCGTAGTCCACGCTCTGCAGCCCGGCCCAGGTGCTGCCGTAGAGGCCCGAATGCAGGTTGCGCTCTATGAGGCGCTCCTGATAGTCGTAACTGTATTTTGCAAGGTGGGTATTTACTACACCAGTAAGCTCCAGCAGCAGGTCGGTTTTTCGACCGGCATGGTCGTTCTGGTAGTTCGTTTTGATGATTTGCCAATTCTACAGTCCAATTGTAGCAGGCAGATTTGAGAATTCTTAGAAATTTGTCAAATCTTCAACCCATAAAAATTAATCATGCCTCAACTCAAAGTATTAGCCTTCGACGCCGACGACACCCTATGGGTAAATGAACCCTACTACCAGGAGGTGGAAAACAAATTCTGCGACCTGATGAGCCATTTCATGCCCCATCACAACATCAATCAGGAATTGTACAGGACAGAAATGAAGAACCTGAGGCTTTATGGTTACGGCATAAAGAGTTTCGTACTTTCCATGATTGAAACGGCCATTCATGTTTCAGAAAAAAACATAGGCGTGGAGGTCATTGAGACCATCATGGAATACGGCCGGGAAATGCTCGAAAAACCCATTGAACTGCTGGATGGCGTTGAAGAAGTACTAAGAAAACTCAATGGCAAGTACCGTCTCGTAATGGCCACAAAAGGTGACCTGCTCGACCAGGCACGTAAACTTAGCAGTTCAGGGCTTGAAAAGTATTTCCACCACATTGAGATTGTCGCTGAAAAGAAAGAACCGGAATATCGTAAGCTCATAAATCACCTCGACATTCAGCCTGAGGAATTCCTGATGATTGGCAATTCATTGAAATCGGATATCATTCCGGTACTCAACATCGGCGGACATGGATTTCATGTACCCTACCATACGACTTGGGAGTATGAAAAAATTGATGTAAAGCTGGAGCATCCGAACTTCAGACAACTTTCGAACATCCGGGAGGTGTTGAAATATGTTTAGAATGATTCAAAGATTACTTCACTGTTTAGAGGCTGTCTCAAAAGACCCCTGTGATTTATTCTTGCATTATGAAATTCTAACTCCCGTAGATTTGCCTTTAAGAGTTTATTTTGAACCACGGAGGTTCAGGGAGTTTCTCTGTAGTTCTTAGTGCCCTTAGTGTCTCCGTGGTTCAAAAAAAAACGCAGATGGATTCTCGGATTCCGCAGAACCTGATCTGCGAAAATTAGCGGTAAAATCCGCGGAATCTGCGGGAAAATTACTTATGATAAAGCCTCTTTAAGCTGGAAAAGTGTAAGTAATTTTTTCAACGGTACTAAAAAACAAGAATTCTATGCAATTAAAAATTTATCAGGTTGATGCTTTTACGGATGCTGTATTTGGAGGAAATCCGGCAGCTGTTATACCACTTGAAACCTGGCTTTCAGATGAGTTAATGCAGAACATAGCTTTAGAAAACAATCTTTCTGAAACAGCTTTTTTCGTTCAGACTGAGGAAGGATTCCACATCCGTTGGTTTACACCCGCTGTGGAAGTGGACCTGTGCGGACATGCTACAGTTGCGACGGCTCATGTCCTTTGGCAGCATCTGGATTTCAGTGGAAATGAAATAGCTTTTGCATCGCGCAGCGGAAGGCTTGGTGTCAAGAAAGACGGCGAATTCTATACACTGAACTTCCCCACAGATACGTTGGAAAAAGTCGCAATTCCTGAAATAGCAGCAAATTCAATGGGCAAACTTCCATTGGAATGTTACAAAGGCAGGGAAGATTATTTGCTGATTTATGAAAACCATTGGGCTATTGAAGACCTGTCACCCGATTTCACCCAGCTAAAGAAATTGAAAACAAGAGGTATCATTGCCTCTGCACCCGGTAATGATGCGGATTTTGTATCCCGCTGTTTCTTCCCGTATTTCGGCATCGACGAAGACCCGGTCACCGGGTCTGCACATACCACGCTCACGCCTTACTGGTCAAAGAGATTGGGCAAAGAGGAATTAATTGCTAAACAGATATCAAAAAGAGGAGGTGATTTGAAATGCAGATTAGCGGGCGACCGTACCTATATCAGTGGACAGGCTGTGACCTACCTTATCGGAGAGATACAAATCTAGTTAATCATTGTCGCTCTTTGCAACGAACAACGATGAACCAACAACCAACTACCTTAACAAAATGCACCTTAGCGAAATTCTAACACACCTCGGCGAGGACCGCGAAAAATACTTTAACGCAGTAGCGCCGCCCGTAATACAAAGCAGCAATTTTGTTTTCAATTCTGTTGAGGACTGCCGCAAGTCCTTTGTGGATGAGCTGTCGAGCCATATTTACACACGTGGTAATAATCCAACTGTCGAAATCCTCAGAAAAAAAGTAGCGGCTTTGGAAAATGCCGAGGATGCGCTCATAGTGGCAAGCGGCGCGGGCGCTACGGCAATGGCAGTGTTGGCAAACGTGAAGCAAGGCGACCATATCGTATGCGTGGAAAATCCCTATTCATGGACCAAACAGTTGTTGACTGGCATCCTTCCACGCTTCGGCGTTACACATACCTTCGTCGATGGAAGAAGAATGGAAAATATCCAAAAAGCCATTCAATCAAATACAACCGTGTTGTACCTGGAAAGCCCAAACACAATGACTTTTGAGCTGCAGGACCTGAAAGGCTGTGCTGATTTGGCAAAAGAACGCGGCACTTTGACGATGATAGACAACAGCAATTGTACTCCACTGTATCAAAAACCTATCGATTTTGGAATAGACCTCGTCATTCATACAGGCACAAAATACCTGAACGGCCACAGCGATGTGGTGAACGGTATGATTTGCGGTAGCAAAAAAATGATTCAGAAAATCTTTGAATCGGAAATCATGACTTTGGGAAATATCATCTCACCACATGACGCATGGTTGATTCTGAGAGGTTTGAGAACGCTGGAACTTCGGGTAAGACAGAGTTTTGAGAGTGGATTAAAAATAGCCTCATGGCTGGAAAAACATCCCAAAGTGGATAAATTGCTTTTCCCATTCCTCCCATCTTTCCCTCAGTTTGAACTGGCCCAAAGGCAGATGAAAGGTTGTGCCGGACTCATAACCATTTACCTCAAAACGGCAGACATCAAGAAAGCTGAAGCCTTTGCCAATAAGTTGAATCGCTTTCTGATTGCTGTGTCATGGGGTGGTTATGAATCACTCGTTATGCCCATGGCTGCTTTTTACAAGATCCCCGGCAGGGAAAACACTTCCCATCCTGTCAACATGGCAAGGTTGTACATTGGCCTCGAAGATCCGGATTGGCTGATGGAGGATTTGGAAAATGCGCTGAAAGTTATCTGATTTACAGATGCTTGCTATGAAAGATTAAATTCACGTTACATGAGGTGAGTTTCACGGAATTCCTCTGTGATTCTTAGTGCCCTCCGTGTCTCTGTGGTTAAAATGGGCTGATACTCTCAGACAGATAAAAAGCTTTTTAAGAAAGCTTTCGAAACATTGACCTGCCTTATCAAACACCCTGATAATCTCAGGCCTTTACATACATAACCTCCTTCACAGCCTTTACGATTTTAGCAGGATTGGGCAGGTATTCTTCAATGTAGGGTGGTGAATAAGGCAGGGAAGTATCTGCTGAATTTACCCTTGTAACGGGGGCATCGAGGTAATCAAAAGCGTATTTCTGAATCTCATAAGCTACTTCGGCGGACACCCCAAACATGGGCCAGGATTCATCGACTACCACCAATCTGTTGGTCTTTTTTACTGACTCTACAATAGTGTGGTAGTCCAATGGCCGGATGGTCCTCAGGTCAATAACTTCTGCAGAAATACCCATCGCTTCCAGTTCTTCTGCTGCTTTCAGGGCTTCCAGAATCATTTTGTTATAGGAAACAATAGTTACGTCCGTACCCAGCCGGCGGACAGCTGCTACTCCAATTGGTACTAAATATTCCCCATCAGGCACTTCCCCTTTGAATCCGTAAAGAAGCTCCGACTCCATAACACAAACCGGATCGTCGTCGCGAATGGCTGATTTCAGCAAACCTTTGGCATCAGCAGGGTCTATACAGGAAACCACTTTCAAACCGGGTGTATTACCCAACCAGCTTTCAAAAGTCTGGGAGTGCTGTTGTGCCAATTGCCCGGCAGAACCGGAAGGGCCTCTGAAAACGATAGGGCAATGAAAATCCCCTGCTGATTGCGACAGCGTTTTAGCAGCATTGTTTACGATTTGGTCAAAAGCCAAAACAGCAAAATTCCAGGTCATAAACTCCACAATAGGCCTTAACCCGTTCATGGCCGCACCCACGCCGATCCCGGCAAAACCTAATTCGGCAATTGGAGTGTCGATGACCCGGCGGGGCCCAAATTCATCCAACATGCCTTTACTGACTTTATAGGCGCCATTGTATTCCGCCACTTCTTCACCCATGAGGAATACATTTACATCACGGCGCATTTCTTCCACCATCGCCTCCCTGAGGGCTTCACGTAATTGGAGAGTTCTCGTCATAAAATTTTGAAAGAATTAAAGCGTGTTTATCGTTTGGATTATCCGTAAGTTGATTTGGGTAGGGAACACAGCCGCAAAAATAAAGTTTGTGGGCTAAGAACAAAAAATATTCCCTCAGGCAACTTCTTTAACCTTTAGGTAACCTTTCATAGCAGCGATTCTCACTATGGATTTTTTCTAAATTGATTTGGGACGGGTTTTCACAGAGTTCTATTTAATCTGTGTGAATCTGGGCTATCTGTGGTGGAATTATTTACCACAGATTACACTGATTTTCACAGAGTTTTATTTCATCTGTGTGAATCTGGCCTATCTGTGGTGGAATTTTCACTATGAATTTTTTCTATGTTGTTTTGGGTGCGAAAAAGACAAAATCGGCTCTAAATCGGTTGACAACTCAGTGTTTGAGGAAGGTTGACCTTAAAATCGCACTAACCAAAGCTCTGTTTGGCAGTTTTTCGTTCAAATAACCCATTCAATTTAACTTTATTTCAAAGTGAGAATTGCTGCTTTC
>CAYRDX010000116.1:0-5986 GCA_964423205.1 uncultured Saprospiraceae bacterium
AGGAGAGCCGATTGAAAATGACAGCTTCGAAAAGTTTCTGCTCATTCGTTCCCGGCACAAACCCAAAAGTGAGGAAGCTTTTTCTTCATTTCTGAAAAGAAGTAAGGAAATCCAGGTTCAGGATTACCAGATGTTCCAAATTTTCACCATCAATTCGGAAATCCTTTCCAGCACCTTTGATATTGGCGAATGGCCGGCAAATATTTTTGTAGCCGACCTTGGAACCTACGTTCTTTTCTCTTGCTCCCTAGCCGGAATGGAACGCTGGATTGATAAATACATAGCTGGACAAACATTCGCCAAATCAGAACCGCTTTTGAAATTGCTGCGTACGATGCCACTAATGTCCAATGGATTCCTTTACTTCAATAGCGGAAAAGTCTGGCAACAACTCACCTATTTTATTGAAGACCAAACAGAAGCGTCGTTACAGAGAAACCCTATGTTGTTTGAGCAAATGGTCATCACCTGGTCCCGTACCGGGAGTATATGCAAATTCAAGGCAGTAGCTTCTGAAACCAATCACAGCCCCGATAAATCAGTTAGTCTTTTGTGGAAAGTGCCATTGGCAGGATCAGCAATCATCGCTCCATCCATCATTAAAGATGCTGCGACTTCAGAGTCTTTTGTATTCATACAAGATGCCGGACATCAGATATACCTGATTTCAAAAGGAGGTCGGGTAATTTGGCGGCGCAAACTCGATGAGGTTATAATGTCGGATGTCAGGGCAGTGGATTTGGACAATAATAAGGAAGTACAAATTGTATTCAGCACTGCCAATAAAATATACATCATCGATAAAAATGGTGATGACTGGGAAGGCTATCCGCTAGAATTAAAAATACCTGCTACCAATGGCGTATCCGTAATCGACTTCTTTAACAGTAATGATTATCGCTTTTTCATCTCCTGCGAAAACGGCAAAGCCTACGGATTCGATGAGAGGGGGGCACCAATTGAAGGCTGGAGGCCCCATGATAGTGTTGGAATTGTACGACATCCATTGGTACATTTCCAGGCAGAGTCCATGGATTTTTTGGTACTGTTAAATGAGGAAGGTGTGTTGCAGGTTTATCAAAAAAATGGAGAAAATCGTTTTACCTCAAAGTCGATAGGAAGTCATTCACTGCAACGTCCGTTCTTTCAGGTTGACCGCATTTCTTCGAGAATAGTGGTCTGCAATTCCAAAGGACGTGTAACCGTAACCAATTTGAACGGAGGCTCATTTGGGCTATCTCTTTTGGAAGGCACAGCGGAGAATGTACTATTTGCCTTCGCTGATGTAATAGGCGATGAGCGCAAGGATTACCTGGCAGCCAGCGGTTCAAGACTTGCGGCTTATTCTTACCACGGCAACGATTTCAAAAGGGTTTTCCAAAAAGAATTCAGGGCTCCCATCGACGAAATTTTTCCAATAGAGCTAAGCCCGGGAAAGAAATCCTATGTTGGTTTGGTAAGTAAATCTGCCGGACAAATTTATATGCTGGATGGATCAGGCAATATGCTACCGCAATTCCCATTGGCCGGCACCACCAGATTTAAAATTCTCGATCTTTCTGGCGATGGCAAAGCTGTTTTGGTTGCTGCCAATCAGGACCAGGTTTTTGCCTACACTTTGTATTAAGAATTCTTTTCCAGACTCTCCAGCATACAAGCTCGCACCTGCTCCGAAAGCATATCTACATCCTTAATATCCAGTCCGCTAACGGGAATTGGTGGGCTCCATTTCACCACGACTGTCCCTGGGCTAAATTCAAATCCATCACCTTTTCCAGCAACATTGTCCACGTTCAGCATGGTTTGCACGGCAATTGGGTTACCGGATTCTATAGCCATACGAAACGCTCCTTTATGGAAAGGTAATAAAGGTTCATTACCCCGGTTGCGAGTACCTTCTGGATAAAGAAACACTGAGTAACCTTCATTCAAGGTTTGCTTCAGGTATTTAATACTGGCAACGCGGGAGGCTGTACTCGAACGGTCAACAAGTACACAGTGTTTGCGCACCAGAAATCCAAAAAATGGAACTTTTGCCAGCTCGCGCTTTGCGAGAAATTTGTAAATCCCCGGAAAAGCTCTGGCATTCACCAAAAAGTCGATGACGGAAACGTGGTTACTGACAATTATATAAGTCTGGTTACTGTCGATAAATTTCTTGCCAATAACCTTCACCCGAACGCCGATTACAAACAGGAAAAAGGGGGCAAACAAAAAATGATTAAACCAGAAGACGTACTTTCGCTGCTTCTTTGGCAATATTAAAAAAGCCAACAGATAAAAGAGAAAGAGCACAAACAACAAAAGGAAAAAAACGGTGAAGCTGTAAAAAGCCCAGATTTTTCTGAATGATTTCATTATCAAAACAAAGTAGTCCAAAGCCCGTCTTTATTGCGGGAATTCAAATGATTGTTAATGACTTTGACGGGGCAAATTTCAAGAAATCATTTCCAAACTATCAAATAAAATGGCACATATTGTAATCTTGGATGGATACTCAACGAATCCAGGCGACCTTTCCTGGGAACAGCTTACCCGATTCGGCAGTCTGGAAATTCATCCCCGGACTACTGCTGCACAGGTCATAGAAAGGGCTTCCAAAGCAGATATCATCATCTCCAACAAAATAGTGTTTGACGCGGCAACATTTGTCCAATTGCCCAAACTGCGCTTCATAACAGTACTGGCTACGGGTTATAACACCATTGATATAGATGCTGCCAAGAAAGCAGGTATTGCAGTGAGCAATGTAAGAGGTTATTCCACACCCTCCGTTGCTCAGCATGTATTTGCACTACTGCTGAACCTGGCCAGCGCCATGCAAACTCATCATGAAGATGTACAGAAAGGTGGCTGGTCCAAAGCTCCCGACTCCACCAATATGGTGGCCCCAACAGTGGAACTGGATGGAAAAACGATGGGAATCTATGGATTTGGGAATATTGGAAAAGCAGTGGCCAGAATTGCAATGGCATTTGGAATGAGAGTCATTGCTCACCACAAGCACCCTGAGCGGGATGCTACTGAAGGGGTGGAGTTTGTGTCTTTAGAGGAGCTCTTAAAACAGAGTGACGCTCTAACACTTCATGCTCCCCTGTCCGCCGCAAACACAGGTATCATCAACAAACAAAGCCTTTTGCTGATGAAGAAAAGTGCATTTTTGATAAATACAGGGAGAGGAGGACTCATCGTGGAAGATGAGCTCCGATGGGCACTGGACAATCAAATCATTGCAGGGGCTGGTCTCGATGTATTGGCAAAGGAACCACCCGACGATCTTCATGTTTTATTCGGCTTAAGTAATTGCATCATCACTCCTCATGTGGCCTGGGTAACAAGAGAAACAAGAGCTCGTCTGATTGAAGAAACGGTGATGAATGTGAGATCGTTCCTGGAGGGAAAGCCCAGAAACGTGGTAAATCCCTGAGTTTTCTTTTTGCCCTTGTTTGCAACAATTCCAAAAAAAAAAGCCGGAACACTCCATATAAAAAGTATTCCGGCTTTTTTATTTGAATAACCCCTAGCTGAGATGTGGGATGCGAAGCATCTGCCCCGGATATATCTTATCCGGATCTTTGAGCATTGGCTTATTGGCTTCAAAAATTGTCATGTACTTGTTGAAGCTGCCATAGAATTTCTTGGAAATACCCGACAGAGTATCTCCACTTACAACGGTGTAGAACTGTGCTTCAGGTTCGGGATTGGTAACGGACAATCTGTCGTCAACAGTAGCAATTCCAGCAACGTTACCGACGGTAAGAACGATCTTTTCCTTTTCTGACTGAGAAGATGCTGTACCGTGAACGGTTGCTTTATCGTCATCCACTTCGATGTTAAGATTTTCAACTTTTAACTCCATGGCCGCAACGTGGTTTGTCAACCGCAAAGCTAATTGAGAGTCAGCAAGTTTTTTCATCGCATCTTTATCTCCGGCAGGTATTGCAGGCGCTTTGGGTTCTGATTTGGAGCCACCAATAAGAGCAGCTCCGGCATTTTTAATAAAGCTTAGTAATCCCATAATTAAGGTGAGTTTGAGTTTGTATCCCCAAAAAACCGGAGTCAGATGGGGAGGATTGGTAATAAACAAAAGTAGCAAAAACCAGCAGAACCATAGTAATCCTAAGTAATGAGTCAAAAATAATGTAGCCAAATTTTTTCTTAACCAATTGAAAATCAGTTGGACAACTTTTGCCTTTTTACTTTTGCCTTTTTACTTGTTCCTAAACTGGTATGGGTTAATAATATTTTCACCTTTCAGACGAATTAATCTGAAAATGTCACAATTGAATTCAAAATTTCTGCTACCGCACAATCATTAAAGTCAGTTTAACCACCATTGGTATTTCCAAAACCGGATTTCTGAAGAAAAATACAGTAGATGATACATTTAAAGCATCCATCCTAAACTTAAGGGCAATTAGGCACATTTTTAGTCTAGTGCATTGCCTGAAAAAATAAGACTTCTCTTATGAAAGAGCTTGCACTGACTCATAAGAAACAAAGGGTGCGGAATTGAGTAAAAGGCTTATATTTGCCCAGTTTTTTTGAAAGGGGTCTGAATTTCACACCGAATCCTTGATTCAAATTGTTGATTTTCAGAACCTTAATTTGTGAAATCAGTGGAGAATCACCTAACAAGTTTCCCTGAATATTTAAAGAATACAAAATTGAGCTAGTGGGCAAAGCGATGTGTCGGTTCATGCGGCGTTTGACTGGGTTGCACGGAACTACTATCCCCCACTGCTCCTGAAAAAATTTGCACATCATGCAAGGTAAAGGAATCGTAAAGTTCTTCTTGGTAGCTCTGACTTTAGTGTCATTTATTCAATTTCTGTACGTTCTTCCAACCAGAAAAGTCGAGAATGCTGCAGATAAGTTTGCTACGACAGCCAGTACAAATCTGGAGGGCGCAGAACAGCGCACAGTGTTTAAGGACGCAAGGGCGGCTTTCCTGGACTCTATGTCATCGGAAACTGTTTTTGAAATCCCTCTTTTAAAATCATATACCTATCAAGATCTCAAAGGATCGCAACTCAACTTCGGTCTGGACTTGAAAGGAGGAATGAGCGTTTTGCTTCAAGTTGACCTGCGCGACTTTATCAGGGTATTGGCAGGAAATCAATCTGATGCTGAACTGGAGAAGGCTCTTGCCAGTGCTTCTGCAAAACAAAGAACTTCACAGGCTGATTTTATTAACCTCTTTGCGGAATCATGGGCTGAAGCTTCAGGTGGAAAACCTATGAACAGTATATTCAGACGCAATGAATCGCTTAGCTCACAAATTAATCTCTCAACTTCTGATGATGAGGTGACCCGGATTCTAAGGGAGAAAGCCAATGAGACGGTTGACCTGACTTACAAGCTTCTTAAAGAACGTATTGACAAACTTGGTGTTGTGGGCCCTAATGTTTCGCTCGATGCCGGTCGGGACCTTATTTTGGTCGAGCTACCAGGTGTCGATAACCCTCAGCGCGCACGTACTTTCCTGCAGGCAGCCGCAAAGCTGGAATTCTGGAACGTTTACCGCATCACCGACACTGGTATTCAAACTGCCTTCATTGAAGCCAATGAAAAGCTTCGTAAAATGGCTGCTGGTGAAATTCCGGCTCAGCCTGTTACTGAAGTAACTGATACATTGGCTCAAAATGAAACCACAACTGCTGCTGACACTTCAGCAGTAGCTCAGGCTGATACATCTCCAACTAACCTCACTGATCTTACTCTTACTACTCAGGGACCATTGTTCGATATGTTCACTATGAACACTACCGGATCTATGGGCCTGGCACCGATGGGTTCTGCTGACAAGAACAAACGCAACAATATCTCAGAGATGTTGTCGAGGCCGGGGATTAAAGAATTATTCCCACGTGATTTGGTTTTCCTTTGGTCCAGAGATCCGGCAAAAAATCTCGATGGAACAGTCGGTAAGGATATTTATGAACTTTATGCCATCAAAAAAGAACCCGGCCAGGAAAATGCACCA
>CAYRDX010000117.1:0-5794 GCA_964423205.1 uncultured Saprospiraceae bacterium
GCTGAATCTTACCTCCAGCTGGCCGACCTGTATTTTGAAAGCGAGAATTTTGTAAGGGCAAAACGCTACTACGATAGTACGTTGATAGTGCTTAGCAATACCGATGAGCGTTTTAAGAGGGTGTCCAATCTTGCATCCAATCTCGATGGAATAGCAATGAACATCCAAACCATTGAATTTCAAGATAGCCTTCTGCGCATCAGCAGGATGACGGACAGCGAAAGAAAGCAGCTTGCCTATGCCATAAAGAAAAAACAGGATGACGAAAGGCTGGCTGCCATTAAGGCCCAAACAGCTTCGCAAGGAGCCAATAGTCCTGCCGTGCCATCGAGGCCCGCTCTCCAGAGTGCAGGGGGCAGTCAATCCAGCTTTTTTGCCTATAACGACAGGGCCGTTAAAAACGGGGTAAAGGAATTCGAACGAAATTGGGGAACCCGCGTTTTGGAAGACAACTGGCGTTTGTCGAACAGAAAGAACTACAGTGCTGCGAGCCCTGTTGCTGCGGTCGGCACGCAGGTTTCAGCAAACCTGTCTCAGGAAGATGTGGACGCCATTCTTATTGGAGTCCCTGAAACCCCCGACCAGATCATGCAAGCCAACCGCTTAATTGAAACGTCACTTTTCTCATTGGGAAGCCTGTACCGCGAAAGATTGCAGAATTACCCAAAAGCTATTGACGCGCTAACTACGTTATTGGAGCGGTATCCGGAAACTCAATATCAACTGGATGCTTTGTACTATCTCTATCTTTCTTACAAGGAAATTGGCGATGCAACAAACAGGACTAAGTATGAGAACCTGATTATTAACAGGTTCCCCGGGACGAATTATGCCCGCATTATTCAAGACCCCGATTATTATAAATCTGTGGCTGCTGATAAGGATAAAGTGGAAACTTATTACGATGAGACTTATGCACTTTTCCAACAGCGCCAATACCAGTCGGCATTTGCCCGCATCAGCCAGGCTAATTCACTATTTGGCACGGGCAATCCTCTGCAACCCCGCTTTGCCTTGTTGAGTGCCATGTGTATCGGAAATCTCAGCGGAAAAGAAAATTATGTAGCAGCCCTGCAGGAGCTGATTTCTAAGTTCCCCGAACAGCCTGAAGCAGCGCGTGCCAGAGAAATATTGCGTTTACTTGGTGAAAATGTTGGCAGTGGACCCGGTTTGCAACGCACTCAGAGCGTTTCGGAAAGTGATTTTGGACCCTACAAAGCCGGTGATGATAAGCTCCATTACGTAATCGTGGTTTTCAAAAACGAAATTTCCCTGAACGATGCCAAAATTGTGGTTTCTGATTACAACAGCAAATACCACAGCCTCGACAACCTGAGAATCAATAACGTTTACCTGGGTGACGGAGACGCCAAGATGCCCATCATTGCCATTCGCCGATATAAGGATAAAAAAGAGGCAATGGATTATTACACGGGAATTCAAAAGAACCGAAAGGATTTTCTGGACGCAGGGAAATATGAATACGAGGTATTCCCTATTGAGCAGGATAACTATCGTGAACTGCTGAAGTTGAAAGAAGTCAATCAGTATCGGAACTTTTTCCAGAATACATATCTGAAATAGCTTGCAAGACTCCTTGCATCCATCCCGAGTACTCGGGACTGAAAATCATTCTGCAAGAGGTAATACCTTTTCGAAAAGGTGTCACCCCTGTGCTGTAGAACACCTATCTTTGGCTTCCATAAATTCCATCCTATGATTTCTGTGCCCACTTCCAAGATACATTTCGACCGAAAAGATTTGAGTGATGAAGTTTTGGTAAATCTGTACCGACGGATTTTAATGCCTCGGTTGATTGAAGAAAAGATGCTCATCTTATTGCGTCAGGGACAGGTGTCAAAGTGGTTTTCGGGAATTGGCCAGGAAGCCTGTTCGATTGGAGCGACATGTGCTTTGCTGCCCGATGAATTGATATTTCCCTTGCATCGCAATCTCGGAGTCTTCACTTGCCGGGATGTGCCACTTGAAAGGCTTTTTTCACAGTGGCAGGGAAAAATGAATGGATTCAGTAAAGGACGGGAACGTTCCTTTCATTTTGGAACCCTGGAATACGGCATTGTTGGAATGATCAGCCACCTTGGGCCACAGTTGTCGCTGGCTGATGGTGCTGCTTTAGCCAATTTGTTGGCAAAGGAAAAAAGGATTGCATTGGCCTTCACAGGCGAAGGCGGAACCAGCGAAGGAGAGTTTCACGAAGCAATGAATGTCGCTTCCGTCTGGAATCTGCCAGTTTTATTTTTGGTAGAAAACAATGGTTATGGCTTGTCCACACCCACCAATGAACAGTTCAAAGTTCCTGATGTGGCGGTTAAGGGTGCAGGATACGGCATGGATTCAGTCATTTTGGATGGAAATAATCTGTTGGAAGTTTATAACGAGATATCAAGGTTAGCGGAAGAAATGCGGCAAGATCCACATCCTGTGCTTGTGGAATGCAAAACCTTCCGGATGCGAGGCCATGAAGAAGCATCTGGGGTAAAATATGTTCCAAAGGAATTGCTCGAGCTTTGGGCAGCAAAAGATCCCTTAACACAGTACGAGCAGTATCTGTTAGAAGAAGGTGTACTCAACGATCAAGTGATTTCTGAAATTCGCGGAGAGGCTAAATCAGCCATAGACAATGCCTGGAATATAACGGCAAAAGAGACGGAAATCACAGCAGACTCAGGGCTTGAACTACAAGACATTTATGCCCCGTTTGATGGAATCATCACTGAACCAAAGGGCAAGACTAAAGAATTGAGATTTATTGATGCTATTTCCGATGCTCTGAATCAAGCCATGAAGAAGCACGACAATCTTGTGCTTATGGGGCAAGACATAGCAGAGTACGGAGGTGTTTTTAAGATAACACAGGGTCTTGTCGAGTCCTACGGTAATGAAAGGGTGAGAAATACGCCGCTTTGTGAAAGCGCCATTCTGGGCATTGGGTTGGGACTCAGCCTGAAAGGATTCAAATCCATGGTGGAGATGCAGTTTGCCGATTTTGTGACTTGCGGATTTAACCAGATAGTAAACAACCTGGCCAAAATTCATTACCGTTGGGGTGCTTCTGCTGATGTAGTAGTTCGCATGCCCTGTGGAGGAGGTATGGGAGCGGGACCATTCCACTCTCAAACCAATGAAGCCTGGTTTACACACACTCCGGGATTAAAAGTAGTCTATCCATCTACTGCTTATGATGCAAAGGGGCTGTTGTTGCGTTCATTTGAAGACCCCAACCCCGTGCTTTTCTTCGAACATAAAGGCCTTTACCGCAGTGTGACAGAGGAAATTCCGGAGGATTATTATACGGTGGAAATTGGGAAAGCCCGGCTCGCCAAAACGGGTGCGTCACTAAGTATTATCACCTATGGAATGGGTGTGCATTGGGCTTTGAAAGTTTGTGCAGAAGAAAATATAGATGCAGAGATACTGGACCTAAGAACACTTCAACCACTCGACTACGAAGCTATCGAAGAAACCGTTGTCAAAACCAATCGGGTCCTGATTTTGCATGAAGACACGCTGACAGGAGGAATTGGCGGAGAGTTGTCGGCTTATATATGCGAGCATCTGTTTGAGCATCTGGATGCTCCTGTTCTCCGGGCTGCCGCACTGGATACCCCAGTGCCTTTCGCTTCATCTCTTGAAAAGAATTTTATGCCGGTTGAGAGATTTAGGGAGCAGTTGCTAAAACTGGCATCTTATTGATTTTTACTTTCAAAACAAAGTCAAATATTTCTATGAATATCCTTTTTTGCACGGATGAAGAATTAATGCTCACGACCCTGGAATATAGGTTTCGGAAACATGGCTGGAAACTGGATGTAGTGCCGAAATTAACTACACTCGAAGGTACCCTGCATACCACTGCTCCCGAACTCGCAGTTGTGGATCTTCAAATGCCATCAGAGCAGGGAATCAGTATCATACAAAAACTAAAAGATAATTCCCTTTCGAATATCCCAGTATTGGTTTTGTCCTATCTCGAAGACGATGAAGTGCTCAGTCGTGCATTGGAACTGGGTGTTGACGACTTTATTACTAAGCCGGTGAAGCCCGATGAAATGGCTATTCGTATCAAAAGGCTAATCGGCAAAAACACCTCAGGCAATAAGCTATAACCCTAAAGTAATTTTTCATGAAAGGAATCATACTGGCTGGAGGACTCGGCACCAGATTATATCCACTGACTATAGCTGTGAGCAAGCAGATGATGCCGGTTTACGACAAACCGATGATATATTACCCGCTTTCCACCCTAATGCTGGCTGGAATCAGGGATATTCTCATTATTTCAACACCAAACGATTTACCCAATTTTGAGAAGTTGTTGCAGGACGGCAGAGAGATAGGTTGTAATTTCTCTTACATGCCGCAATACGAACCAAATGGACTGGCTCAAGCCTTCGTTCTTGGGGAACAATTTGTAGGAAAAGATCCAGCTTCACTTATCCTGGGTGATAATATCTTCTATGGTTCGGGCTTGAGTGTTTTGCTCCAGAACAGTGCAAATCCGGATGGTGGGGTCATATTTGCTTATCAGGTGGCAGACCCGGAAAGGTATGGTGTGGTTGAATTTGATGAAAACATGAATGCTATTTCCATAGAGGAAAAACCCGCAAAGCCCCGTTCAAATTACGCCGTTCCGGGACTTTACTTTTATGATAACCATGTAGTGGATATTGCCAAAAACCTGAAACCCAGTGCACGTGGTGAATATGAGATAACCGATGTCAATAAGACTTATTTAGCCATGAAGAAACTGAAAGTGGGACTTCTGAGCAGGGGAGTAGCCTGGCTCGATACCGGCACCCATGATTCATTGCTACAGGCCGGACAATTTATTCAGGTGATAGAAGAAAGGCAGGGGTTAAAGATTGGTTGTATTGAGGAAGTTGCCTGGGAAATGGGATTCATTGATGATGAACAACTCGAAAAGCTGGGGCGCAAATTCATCAAAAGTGGTTATGGGGAATATCTTCTCAGGCTGCTGGTGTGAGCTTTCTTTTCAAAATCATATACCCAAAGAATGTTGCTGCGCTGATCGACGCCAGAACCCACCACAGCGCATTAAATCCAAAATGAGAGGCTATTTGCATTCCCAAAGTTGGAGCTGTTATGTGGGATAGTGAAAAAGACATCGAAAACAATCCCATGTACTGCCCCCGATTGGAAGGTGCTGCCCTGCTTAAAGCAAAGGCATTGGTAAACGGCATGTTGGTGATTTCTCCAAAAGTAAGTGCCAGCATAGAGATTACCGCCACCAAAATAGTCCATCCTACAAGGTTGAAAACCAGGTAGGAAAAGCCCCAGAGTAATATTCCAAATCCAATAAGATTAAGTGGATGGAATTTCCTCTCCAGGTAAAAAACGGAAGGCATTTCGATTAAAACGATAATAAGGCCGTTCATAGCCATTAGAGCACCAATATGTGCTTCCGTCATTCCCAACTCCTGTTTATAAAATACAGGAAGGGAAGAAAGCAATTGCATAAAAACCATGGCTCCCAATGTGGTTAGCAGCAAGAAAACTAAATAGATTTTGTCTTTGAACGCAGATAATACCTGTAGTGAAGTCGTTTCAGTTTCAGTATCTTCTACAGGCTTTTTGTTTTTCAGAAAAAACAAAAAAAGAAAAGATGCCGCAATGCAGGTCAGCCCATCAACAAAAAAGAGCGTGTAATAACCAACTGTTGCAGCCAGCCATCCACCAAGGGCAGGACCTATAGACCAACCCAAATTAAATGACATTCTAATCAGTGAAAAAGAGCGCGTCCGGTTTTCCGGCC
>CAYRDX010000118.1:0-5649 GCA_964423205.1 uncultured Saprospiraceae bacterium
GTTATTTTCCAATTTCCCCCCGAGTACTCGGGGTCCTTTTTCCTTTTGCCTTTTTCCTTTTTCCTTTTGCCTTTTGCCTTTTTACTAAGCGGTTTTTCATAGAACCTCAAAACCTCATGAAATGATAATACACCTCATTCGAATGGAGCTGATTTTTGAATCCCCGGATATTGATTTGTTCATCTATGACCAATAATTCTGTCCCGGCTATTTCAGCAAAGTCTTCCAGATATTCTGTAGTCAGTGCCTGCGAATAAACGGTGTGGTGCGCTCCGCCAGCCAGAATCCATGTTGTAGCAGCAACTTCCAGATTTGGTTTGGGTTTCCACAAAACACGGGCTACGGGCAGTTTTGGTAATGGATTTTCCGGCTCCACACTTTCAACTTCGTTTAGTAGCAAACGGAAACGGTTACCCATATCAATCAGGGAAACATTGATGGCCGCACCCGTTTGACTGTCGAAAACCAGGCGCACTGGGTCGGCTTTACCTCCGATACCAAGTGGGTGAATTTCACAGGACGGCTTATGACTGGCAATTGATGGACAAATTTCCAGCATGTGTGCCCCGAGCACCATAGACTTCTCCGGAGTAAAATGATAGGTGTAATCTTCCATAAATGAAGTCCCACCTTCCAGTCCCTGTGCCATTACTTTCAAAGCTCTCAACAAGGCCGCTGTTTTCCAATCGCCTTCAGCTCCAAACCCGTAACCTTTGGCCATCAGGCGTTGTACCGCCAAACCCGGTAATTGCACAAATTGACCCAGGTTTTCAAATGTATCGGTGAATGCGCGAAAACCTCCAGCCTCCATAAAAGACAACAAGGCCAGCTCAATTCGGGCAGCCTCGACGAGTGAATCCCGTTTATCTCCACCTTTTTGCAACGCTTTGACCACCGTGTATTGACTCTCATATTCTTCCAGCAAACTTCTCACAGCAGAATCTGAAGCTTCGGGTAAAAACTTCAGTACATCAGACGTGTCATAACCATTTACAGAAAAACCAAAGCGCAACTGGGCTTCCACCTTGTCACCCTCTGTGACGGCAACTTGCCGCATATTATCTCCAATGCGGGCGACTTTCAGATTTTGCCACTCGTCCCATGCCAGCGCAACCCGCGACCACTTATTCAATTTCTGTTGCACGGAAGCACTCTCCCAATGGCCCACGATGATTTTTCTGCTCCTGCGCATCCTCGACATCATGAATCCAAATTCACGGTCGCCGTGAGCTGACTGGTTCAGATTCATGAAATCCATGTCGATTTTGTCCCAGGGGATTTCTGTATTAAACTGCGTATGCAGATGGCAGATGGGTTTTGTCAGGTTGGAGAGCCCCCGAATCCACATTTTGGCCGGCGAAAAGGTGTGCATCCAAAGTACGACTCCAATGCAATGCATATCGGAATTGGCAGCCACACAGATTCTGTATATTTCCTCAGGCGTGGTTACTAGCTCTGTGTTTTTCAGATTAACCAACAACCCGGCACTTTTATTCAACGCAGCAACTATGGTTTCTGAGTGCGACGCCACCTGTTTAAGTACTTCCGGGCCATATAAATGCTGGCTGCCGGTTATGAACCAAATTTCTTTGTTCTTTACCTTTTCCATGAAGTTGCTGTTGATTACTGACCGTAATAGGCAGACACGCCATGTTTACGCTCATAGTGTTTCTTTATCAGTGCTTCTTTAAGTCTTGGCGCGTTGGGGTTGATTTGCAGGGTTGCAAAGGCCATCTCAGCGATGACTTCCAAAACCTTGCTGTTGTAAACTGCCTGAGCTGAGGTTTTGCCCCAGGTGAATGGTCCGTGGTTACCGACCAAAACCATGGGTACTTTTCTGTTGTCCAGATTTCGCTTGCGAAAACAGTCGGTAATTTGAATACCGGTATTGTGTTCGTAATCCCCTTCTATCAGTTCATCCGGCATCGATTCGGTGCAGGGAATGTTTTGCGTCAGGTGGTCGGCATGTGTCGTTCCAAGCAGTGGAATATCCCTCTGTGCCTGCGCCCAGGCTACGGAATAAGTGGCATGGGTATGGGCTATTCCGCCAATATTTTCCCAGGTTTTATAGAGCCAAACATGGGTCCGTGTATCCGAAGAAGGTCGCAGATTGCCTTCAACAATCTTGTTGTCAAAGTCCAATATGACGATGTCTTCTGCTGTCAGCTTGTCGTATGGCACACCGCTGGGTTTTATGGATAGTACGGCATTCGCCCTGTCAACAGCACTGACGTTGCCGAAGGTATAAAACACCAAGTTGAGCGCATTCAACTCCATGTTGGCTTCGAAACATTCCCTTTTCAGTTCAGTGTATTTTGCCATAATGATTACTTTTTTCTCAACTCACTCAACTTTCTCAACCCTCTCAACAATTAATGATTTTCACAGATGGTATCTATACCTCAATTTCAGCTGCTGAAAAATCAAATTTCAATCTGTCTAACTCACCGTTTGCTCTTCCACAAAAGCAGCCAGGGCTTCGTATTTTATCATCTGTTTTTCAAGCAAGAGCACCTGCTCAGGCTGTGGGTAATATTCCGCTTCATAAACACTTGCCATTTTTACACAAGCCTCCTGCACATTGGGGTAAATGCCTGCAGCCACTGAGGCATATATAGCAGCACCCAATGCCGGAGCCTGATCTGACTTGGCGACAATAATGGGGCGGTTCAGGACATTGGCCAGCGTTTGCATGATGTAAGGTGACTTCCTCGCTACGCCACCAATGCCGATGACCTTTCGGATTTCAACCCCCTCCTCCTCAAACCGGTCCACTATCTTTCTCGAACCAAAACAAATAGCCTGCACCAGCGCAGCAAAAATATGCGGGGCTGTTGTTCCCAGCGACAATCCGGACATGGCACTTTTGAGTGCCTGATTGGCATCCGGTGTGCGACGGCCATTGACCCAATCCAGTGCGATGGGCGCACTTTCGTCAATGGGTAGTTGTGCTGCCTGTTCAGATAACCGAAGGATGAGTTCCCTGTCGAGAATGTCATTGAGCTTTTCTTTTTGCTCTGCGGAAATTGCGTTCGAAAACTTCAGGACTTCATCCATTGGCCACATCAACAGATTTTTGAACCAGGCCAATACATCGCCAAAAGCAGATTGTCCGGCTTCCAGGCCAACCATTCCCGGAATGACCGAACCGTTCACCTGTCCGCAAATGCCCCTGACACAATTGTTTCCAATTATTTCTTTTGGTGCAACCATAATGTCGCAGGTGGAAGTGCCCATGACCCTGACGAGGCTGTATTCCTCGACTCCTGCTCCGACAGCACCCGCGTGGGCGTCGAATGTGCCAACGGCAATTACAGTATCGGTGGACAATCCGAGTTTTGTTGCCCATTCTTCACACAAATACCCGGCTATGCAATCGGAGGTATAAGTTTGTGCATACAGCCGGTCGCGCAGCTCAGCAAGACAAGGGTGCAATTGTTCCAAAAAAGTCTTTGGTGGCAGTCCATTCCAGTCTTCATGCCACATGGCTTTGTGGCCCGCAGCACAGCGGCTTCTCTTTAGGTTATGGATATCTGTTTGTTCAATCAGTACATGGGTCATCCAATCGCAGTGTTCCACCCAGGAAAAGGCGTTTTCTCTAACTGATTCATCCTCCCGGATGACATGCAGAATCTTGGCCCAAAACCATTCAGATGAGTAGATGCCTCCTTCGTATTTCGTAAAATCTTCACCTCCCCAGGTTCCCGACAAATGGTTGATTTCTTCCGCCTCAGCGATGGCAGTGTGGTCCTTCCAGAGCACCATCATGGCGTTCGGGTTTTCCTCAAAACCACTGACAAAACAGAGTGGAGTTCCATTTCGCGTTACCGGCAGGGGCGAACTGCCCGTCGTATCAACACAAATGCCTTTTACAGATTCAGGAGCTATTCCCGACTTTGCCACAACCTGTTGAATGGTGACCTCGAGTCCTTCGATATGATCCTGCAAATGCTGGCGAAACTGATTCTTAGCGGGGTCGCAATATTTTCCCTCCCTCCATAAGCGGTAATAATGGACATGGGAGGCTAGTTCTGCTCCATTGGTTGCATCGATTAAAACAGCCCTGACCGAGTCGGTACCGCAATCCAATCCGATGACACATTTTTTCATATTCGTTAGCAGTAGGGTAGGTTGAGGTTTTGGACTTTCGCGACGAATGTTATTCCCGTTTTTCGAGTGCAACTTAACGCTAAAAATGAAAAGTCTGTAAGGTAGGACCAAACTTATTGGTAGCTAAAACAACCAATTCGCAGTTGATTGGCAAATTTTTGCAACCGTTTGCAAAGAAAGGTTAAGCGGGTATTGGTTTAGCACGGCAGATTTGGTATGGGGTGGTGGGCTTGATTATTGTTCGCAGAAGTTCCTGTTAGAAACCGGAAGCAGCGAATTTGTTTTTTAATTGGAAGACTGTGGGCGAGCGGGTGGGTCAAGAAACAGATTGAAAAGTATTGGTACAACTGAAAAAAATCCCACAAAGCCATTTAATCCCCATAGTGTATCACACTGAACAGCAACGGTTAAGCCCAACATGAATTAGAACATAATTGAGCGTAAATAACCATTGCGTTGTGCTTCGTGCCAATGGCAGTAGGTAAAATATTTACTGGCTTTTATCGGGTCTCAACTGTGCCATAATTCCTAATATGTTGGCGGTTCGTTGTTCTTGTTTCAGTAAGCTTTTCTGTTCAAGTTATTTTAAGTTCAGTTGCCACGAAACCCCAAATTTGTCAATAACCCAACCAAATTTCTGGCTAAAACCATAATTGTCTAACGGCATTGCAACTTCACCGTTTTCGGAAAGTTTGTAAAAAAGTGTTTTCATTTTTTCTTCATTCTCACATTCCACATAGTTGGAGACGGCAGGTGTGAAGTTCCAATTATGCACAGGCGGACTGTCGCTACACATAAATTTTTGTCCGTTTAGTTCAAATGTGGCGTGCATAATTGTACCTTCTTTTCCCATTCCTCCTTTTTCCCAACGATGTACTTCAATAATTTTAGAATTATCAAATAAACTCACATAAAAATTCATCGCTTCTTCTGCATCATTTTTTTGAAAGGTAAGCGATGTGATTATTCTTTGTGCAGAATCTGATTTTTGAGCTGTACAATTAAATGCAATTATGCACAAAACGAATATTGGAAGTAATTTTTTCATTGCCTTAAAGCATTTCTACAATTTGAATGTTGTTTCCGCAAGTGTCATTGAAAACAGCAATTTTTACTGTTCCCATTTCAGTGGGCTTTACACTAAATTCAACGCCAAGATTTACAAGTCTTTCATAGTCTTGTTGCACATTGTCAGAATTGAATTGTGTGTAAGGAATACCAGCGTCAAAAAGTGCCTTTTGATAAATTTTCGCTGGCTCAAAATGATTTGGTGCGGGTTCTAATAAAATTTCAACCCCGTCTTGCTCTTCTTTGCTCACAACGGTCAGCCAACGACTGTGTTCGCTTAATGGAACGTCCACTTTTTTCACAAAACCCAACTTTTCAGTATAGAATAGCAATGCTTTTTCTTGGTCTCGGACTGGAATACTTGTTACTTTTACTTTCATTTTACTTTGTTTTTTTTGAAATTGATTCTGCAAATTTCCCAGCAATTCTCACTATGGATTTTTTCTAAATTGATTTGGGACGGATTTT
The DNA here is from genome assembly GCA_964423205.1 of uncultured Saprospiraceae bacterium. Classification (GTDB taxonomy): domain Bacteria; phylum Bacteroidota; class Bacteroidia; order Chitinophagales; family Saprospiraceae; genus UBA6168. The sequence continues at coordinate 5,647 of CAYRDX010000118.1, forward strand.
CAC
>CAYRDX010000119.1:0-5020 GCA_964423205.1 uncultured Saprospiraceae bacterium
CTGATTTTCAAGTGGTTAAGAAAACAATTTGGCAACTTTATTTTTGACTCATTACATAAAAGGCTGAATTTCGGTTTTTCAATAAAAAACCTATTTTTGGAACCTCTTTCCCCGGAATGCTGAATCGTCCTTTCCAAATAATTTTACTGACTCCTTTTCTCCAATTCACTTAGTCCTTCCTTATGATGGAAGCAGTGGATTACCTTTTTCACTGAACACAATTATACAGCTGTCAAGACTGTACTCCTTCAGTAGCATACATGACGTTCAATTCGTTCTCTCACATAAACTAAATGAAAAATCATGAAAAAGGTACTCAACATCATTGGTATTATTCTCGGTGTAGTGGTATTGCTGTTAGCTATTGGTGCTTCGGTTATACACTTCGGCGGCATTCCAGGTTATGAAGTCAACGCACCTGACCTGAAAGTAGAAGCCGACAGCGCCATGATTGCCGAAGGAAAACGCCTGGCGACTATGGTTTGCGGGAATTGCCACCGGGCTGACAACGGTAAGCTGGAAGGCAAGTGGATGCCGGATTTGCCAACTCAGTTTGGAAAATCATGGGCAGCCAATATTACCCACCATCCCAACTCCCGACTGGCAGGATACACCGATGGTGAAATGGCTTACCTCTTAAGAACCGGTGTGAAAAGAGATGGAAATTACGCACCACCCTGGATGCCTAAGTTTCCGCTGCTCTCTGATTACGACATTCACAGTATTATTGCTTTTCTGCGTTCTGAGCAACCAGAATTGGAGCCTTCAGATAAAGCACAACCTGCTTGTGAACCTTCATTCCTGACTAAATTCCTGTGCAGGGTCGTATTTAAACCACTGCCTTATCCCACCCAAAAAATCGAAGCACCATCTGTAGAAGATAAAGTTGCCTATGGTCGCTATCTCGCTACAGGTAAAGTGGACTGCTTCGGTTGCCATAGTCCGAGTTTTGAGACTATGAATATCATGGAACCTGAAAAAACACCCGGATTCATGAGTGGTGGTAATGCAATGCCCAACCTAACGGGAGTGATCATCAATACGGCTAACCTCACTATGGATAAGGAAACCGGTCTCGGCACATGGACAGAAGACCAATTTGTGGAAGCCGTCCGTTTTGCCCAAAGACCCGACGGTAAACCGCTGCGCTACCCTATGGTTCCTTTTGCAGCCATGACGGAGGAAGAAGCACGGGCCATCTGGGCATACCTTCAAACGGTGCCGGTTATCAGGAATGATGTGGACAGGCAATGGTAATCAGGGACGAAGGACGAGGAATGAGGGATGAGGGATGAGGAATGAGGGATGAAGAATGAGGGATGGGGATTACAAAACTACCCTTTTACCCTCACGTGCTGATTTCTGGATGGCTTCGAGGATGCTGATGTCGCGTTTTCCTTCTTCACCCGGAACTATAGGTCTGGTTCCGTTGAGGATGGAAAGCGCGTCGCCGTCCATCTGTTTGGCTTGCTGGTTTTCAGGACTTGCCTGTAAGATATCACCTCTGCTGGTGACACCCCTGACGCCGCTGTAGGATTGGAAAGGATGTAATCTGTACCATCCGTTGTTAGCAGTGATTTCCAGAGAATTGATGTTCACGCCAAAGCTGGTCATGCAGTTGGCAAGGGCACCTCCCGGAAATTCCAGTTGAAACAGTGTGGTTTCATCGGCATGGCTGAAGCGCCCAGGTTCATCCGTCAACTCTTGCGCAAGCACGGAGATGGGCTCTTCGCCCACCGCGTATCGGGCAGCATTAAGTGAATATACTCCCATGTCGTACATGGCACCTCCGCCCTTGCTCCTGTCCATCCTCCAATGATCATCCCTTCGCTGCCAGGGGGCACGGAATCCCGCCGAAGCTGTGACAAACTGTACTTTCCCGAACGTTTTTTCACGGCCATACCGGATGATTTGCTGTGTGTTGGGTTCATGCTGCATGCGGTAACCAACGGTTAATTGCACTTTGTTTTTACGGCAGGCATCAATCATGCTTTGGCATTCAGTTGCTGTCATGGCCATGGGTTTTTCACACCAGACATGCTTACCTGCATTGGCGGCCCTTATGGTATATTCACTATGAAGAAATGGGGGCAAAACGACATACACAACGTCAATGTCGGGGTTGTTGGCGATCTTATCGAAATTCTGATAGTTGTAAACGTTGCTATCCGGTATGTTGTACTGCTTTTGCCAACGATTAATCTTTGAAGGGGTTCCGCTCACTATACCGGTAAGTTTACAGTGTTGAGTCAGTTGCAGAGCCGGTGCAAGCAGGTCTGTGCTGTAGTAACCTAAGCCTACCAATGCCACTCCCAAGATTTCTTTTTTCTTTTGGGCAAAAATATTTGGATACAACAGGTAAGCAACGCTAAGTGCCGCAGCACTAACTCCAATTTGCTTGATGAATTTTCTGCGATTTGGCATGTTAAGTCATGTTGATGAATGATAAAGTCAAGTTTCTAACATTTCTGTTTAATAGTCTCCTGAAGTCAGCTTGAAGATAAGGCAATCCTGAAAAAAAACTGACAATTGTCACTCATTACATTTCCCGAATCTATGCAGCCAACTTAAGCGGATTTGTATTTTTAGCCATTGGATTAATGTTCAACAAAATTATCAAGACAATGGAAGAAAAACACAATCTGGCAAGTTATACAACTGCTCAAAGCTGGCTATTGGTCATTCTCCGGATTCTCATCGGATGGCACCTGCTCTATGAAGGAATGGTGAAACTGTGGAATCCTGGTTGGTCGGCAGGCGGCTACCTGATGGACTCCAAAGGCTTTTTTGCCGACTATTTCTTTAAAATGGCCGCCAATCCAGGATTCCTCTCTGTGGTGGATTTCCTCAACGTCTGGGGATTGATTCTGATTGGTGTTGCCCTGATTTTGGGCTTGTTCACCCGAGTGGCGCTCATTGGTGGCATCGTTTTACTCAGCCTCTATTACCTTTCTCATCCACCATTAATCGGTGTGAAATACGCAATGCCTTCTGAAGGGTCTTACCTTTTAGTGAATAAAAACTTGATAGAGATTTTTGCTATGGCAGTACTCCTTGTCTTCCCGACCGGCAAAATGGCAGGATTGGATGGTATGCTGTGGAAATGGATGCAAGGCAGAAAAATGAAAAAAGCCTGAACGGCTAAGTGTTTTATTGTTTCATCAAAATCAAATTGAATCATGGAAGAGAATAAATATAACATCAGCCGCCGGGATGCCCTCAAAGGATTGGCGACCATTCCGGTGCTCGGGGCCTTTTTTATCGGTGCCGATGCAAAAAGCGATTATGACAATGAAATTAAAGAAGAAATTCTGAAGGAACTGAACATTGAGCCATCGGTACCCGCACCCACCGGCTCCATGGCGGGTGATGCCATCAGGATTGGGATTGTGGGATATGGAGGCCGTGGTGCCGACCTCATGCGGGCCATCGGATTTGCCACCCCTGAGTGGCTGGAAAACATGAAAAAGAATGCACTGGAAAATCCAAAAGACACCCGCCTTCGCGATTTCATGGAACAGGAAAAACTGAATCTTCGTTTGACGGCAGTTTGCGACACCTTCGACATCCGGGCTGAACTCGGCGTTGCCGCTGGCAGCATCGATGGCAACAAGCCCAAAATGTACAGGGATTACCGCAAAATGCTCGAAGACAATGAAATAGATGCTGTGGTCATAGCCACTCCCGACCATAGCCACGCTCCCATTGCTTTAGCCGCTATCGAGGCTGGCAAACATGTGTATTTGGAAAAGTGCATGACGCACAAATTGAGGGAAACCAATGCCCTGTACGATGCAGTTACGGACTCCAATATTGTATTTCAATTAGGCCATCAGCACAGGCAGACATTGAGTTTTTTAACTGCTAAAGAACTCATCAGGAAAAAAGTATTGGGCCACATCAACCTCATACAGACCAACACCAACCGCAACGACGATGGCGGTGCCTGGCAGTGGGGCATCCACGAAAAAGGCAACCTCGACACCATCGATTGGGACCTCTTCCTCGGCAATGCACCCAAGATCCCTTTTAACGCCGAACATTATTTCCGCTGGCGCAAATGGTGGGCTTATGGCACTGGTCTCTCCGGCGACCTGCTTACCCACGACTATGACCGCATCAACTGCGTTCTGGAAATGGGCATCCCGGCTACTTGTTCAGCAACTGGTGGCATTTACACCCATAGGGACGGCAGGGATGTGCCTGATGTAATGCAGGTAGTGATGGAATACCCTGATTTTACTTCCGGTGCCAGTCAGGAGCCCGGCAAAGAACAGGGTATGACCTTTGTTTACAGTGCCACACTCGGTAATGCATTTGACCGTCCAACTCTGCTCATGGGCCACGATGCCACCCTGGAACTGGGCGAGCAATTGTTTATCCATGCCGACCCGCAGTCAACCCGTTACAAAGATTTTATTGAAAAAGGTGTGGTCAACATTGAAGTGCCCATGTACGCCTACGACCCAATAGCAAAAGGCGTGGATGCTGTAACCGGTGCAACTGCGAAGTATTTTGCCAACAAAGGCCTGATGTACACCTACCGCGATGGCAAACGGGTGGATTCCACTTTCCTGCACATGCGCGAATGGCTCAGTGCCATCCGCAATCGCCACAAAGTAAGTTGTGGAATCAAGGAAGGTTACGAAGAAGCTATTTCCGCACACATGGCCACTGCCTCCGTACGTACCGGCAGGCATATCGGCTGGGATCCGGTGAACCGTAAGTTCACCAATGTGGAGGAAAGCAAACTGGAAGAACTGGGATTGCTTTGAAATACCCTTTGTGAGGGTCTGGCTCGCAGCCTAATGTCGTCAACTTAAGGAAATTAGAAACCGGGTAAGATACTGACTAATTCTGAGGCTGTAAACCGTGCCGGGGCTACGCCCCTCAATGGCACTTTTGCCAATTCTCTATAAACGGTATCGGGGCTACGCCCCTCAATGGCACTTTTGGCAATTCTCTATAAACGATACCCAGTTTGAGCAAGTGTTAAGCGAAGCGTCACTTGCGGGATTTA
>CAYRDX010000120.1:0-4750 GCA_964423205.1 uncultured Saprospiraceae bacterium
CAACCTTCAAACCACTCAAACAACCACTCAAACAACCTTCAAACAACTCAAACCACCTTCAAACCACCTTCAAACCACTTTCAAACGACCTTCAAACCATTTCAAACCACCCTCAAACCACCTTATTCGCCAACTGCCCACATGCAGCATCAATATCCTTACCACGGCTGCGGCGGACAGTTATGGTGATTCCTTTTCTGGACAGGAATTTAGCAAACTGGTCGATTCTGTCTTCTTCGGATTTTTCAAAAGGAAGGCCTTCCACAGTGTTGTATTCAATGATGTTTACCCGGACAGGGAATTTTTTGCAGAGGAGGGCAAGGTTTTTTGCATCATCGATGGAGTCGTTGAAGTCACGGAAAGTGATGTATTCGTAGCTGATGCGGTTTTTGGTTTTTTGATAGAAATAAACCAGTGCCTCCATCAAAGTCTCCAGATTGTTCTGTTCATTGATGGCCATAATCATATCCCGCTTTTTGTCGGTTGCAGCATGGAGCGAAAGGGCGAGGTTGAATTTCACCTGGTCGTCGGCGAGTTTTCTGATCATTTTAGCAATACCGGCCGTACTCACTGTGATGCGTCGTGGTGACATACCAAGACCATCAGGCGCCGTAATACGCTCAATACTGCTCATCACATTGGCATAGTTGAGCAGGGGTTCTCCCATGCCCATATACACGATGTTGGTGATGGGGTGACCAAATTCAGCTAAACACTGCCGATTCACCAACAGGACCTGGTCAAAGATTTCTCCCGGTTCCAGGTTGCGGCTGCGTTTCATTTGGCCAGTGGCACAAAAAGAACAGGACAGGCTGCAGCCCACCTGACAGGACACGCAGACTGTGTAGCGATTCTCTTCCGGAACTGGTATGAGTACCGATTCAATCAGGTCGCCATCGTAAAGGCGGAACCGTGTCTTGATGGTTCCATCAGCGCTTTTCTGACGCTGATCTTCGTGAATTGCACGAATGGTATAGGCCTCACTGAGTTGCTGTCGCAACCCTTTCGACAGGCTGGTCATTTCATCAAAGGAATGTGCTCCTTTTTGCCAAAGCCAGTTCCAAAGCTGTTTTGCACGAAACTTAGGCTCACCCAACTGTTGGAACAATTGCTCCAATGCGGGCAAGCTGTACCTGCGAATATCGCTTTTTATGGACAAGGGGTCTTGCATACTGCAATGATAAGCCGAAACTGTGGATTACGCTTGCGTAAAGTCTTAAAACAGGTGAAGAATTTAACTCAGGTAAAACAGTCGGCAGGTGGTAAAAAAAGGTGACGGACAGCTACATCGCACCGCTACAACCTCCTACCCTTGCTGCATTTCTGCCCTGGGGGAGTTCAGAGGGAGCTGGTCGTGTAGTGCCCGCCGGGCGCAAAGGTAAACATTGGCCGCTAATTGCAAAATTTTCGGAAGGCATTCGCTGTAAGTAAAAAGGCTCACTATGGTTATGACCCACTACCCACCTTCATTTAGGTTTGAGCCATAAAGCGTTGACAACTTTCAAAAAATCAAAAAGTTGTCAACGTGTCAGTTCAAGCAAGTGTTGAGCGCAGCGTCACTTGCGAGGTTTAAGTCGCAAGAGCCGCTTCGCAAATTCATCCCTTCGGGAACTCTTGCTGGAAAAACCCGCAGATGCCGCTGATTTATTGGCAGATTGACCCAGATTCGGGAACAATCGAAAACAGCAGAACTATCCGCGTAATCAGCGGGAAAATCTGCGAAAATCAGCGGGAAATTACCCTCCCAACACTACCTCTGATTTCTGTTTTTCATGCTCATGAGCAGCATCGTTATCAGGAGTAACATAGATGTCTCAATAAGTATGAATGCAAGCAGGTTTCTGTCTTTTGTAAGAAAAAGTATTAGTGCACATACGGCAATTAAAACCGCTGCTGCGAGCAGAACTTTCTTTGTTGTTTGCATAATGACCTCTTTCGGGCAATTTATTGCGAATACATCATTCTGAACATTGGAAACATTCGGTTATTCGGAATTCTTTCAACATTCCTCCAGCCATAAGACAATTTGCTCGATTTCTGGAAGGCAATTCACCAAAGCTGCCCATATTTGCAACTCGAAATATTCAACACTCTTACTGACTGTCACACCTTTGACTTGGGAGATTTCAAAAGTTAGAAATTTGAAACACTGAGCTTAGGTAACATAAGCTTCATTATCGATTATAGTTTTTGCCAAGTTTTCCGAAATCTCGAAGATTTCGGAAAACTTGTTTCAATCAGGTTTCAATTTCAGTATGAAAACCATCCTGTACCCATTTCTTTTGCTCCTGGGTTTGGCAATTCAAACAGCCTTACCTGCACAAAATGTCCAAATCTTTGTCGAGGATAATGACAAGGAACCTTTGGTTGGAGCGACAGTGCAGCTTATGAAACTGCCCGATTCCACCTTTCATAACAATGTGACTGACCATGCCGGGATAGTCAGTTTTAGCGGGCTTCGGAATGGACTTTACGTGGCATTGATTAGCTATGTAGGTTATGAAAGCTTCAGCAAAAACATCACCGTAGATGCCCAGTACAGGCGTTTTAATTTCCGTCTTAAAGAGGAATCCCAATTACTGACAGCAGTAGAGGTAAAAGCCAAAAGACCGCTGATAACCCAGGACGGTGACAAGATGATTGTGGATCCGGAGCCATTGGCCGGAACCAGTACCAATGCACTGGAAGTGTTGGAAACTGTGCCGGGGCTGTTTGTGGATCAGGACGGTGGCGTTTTTCTGAGCAATGCCTCTCCGGCTCAGATTTACATCAACGGCAGGGAGCAGCGCATGAGCTCGCAGGACATGGCCGCCATGCTGCGCAGTTTGCCGCCAGGCAGCATTCAGAGGATTGAAGTGTTGCGCACACCATCCTCCAAATATGATGCGTCGAGCACCGGAGGCATCGTCAATATCGTTTTAAAAAAAGGCGTAAAATTGGGTCGCTTTGGCTCAGTTGGCATTTCCATCAACCAGGGCGTTTACGGCAATCAGTTTCTGAATTTCAGCCTGAACAACAGCCTGGAAAAAGGCAACTGGTACATCAACGGCAACTTCAACCGCAATGCCAGCGAAGATACCGGCGACCTCAACAGATCCCTCGGTTTGGGCAACTACCTGACCCAATCCATGGTGACGGAGTCCCGCAACAATCAGGAGAATCTGGGCTTTGGTCTGGGTTATGATTTCACCGAAAAACTCGGTTTCAGTTACGACAGCCGCATCAATGTCGCACAAAATAACTCTGACAGCCGGAATGAGAGTCTGATTATTTCCCCTGAAGACAAACCCCTGTCGGAAATTCACAACGTCACGCTCAACAATGGCAATTCCCTCAGCGTACAGCAGGATTTCACACTCATCTATAAAATCGACACAACAGGTTCTTTGCTGGAAACCAAAGCAGGCTACAATTTCCGCGATGGACAATCAGAACAGGAATACCGCTCTGATATACTTTTTCCGGCCTTTAATCCTTTGATAGGGGAGGGCGACAGGGACCATGGGCGCAACTTTGTGCTGCTGCAATCCGACCTGACGTACTACCTGAGGGGAAAATTGAAACTGGAAACCGGCCTTAAAGGAACATTCCAGAATTTCGACAGCAAGGCTGAATTTTTTACCATCAGCAACGGGAATCGCACACCCGACATCCGCCGCACTAATTCCTATTCTTACCAGGAATTCATCAACTCGACTTATGTGCAGGCTTCGAAACCACTTCCCGGCAAACTGATGCTCAAAACCGGGCTTCGTTTGGAGCATACCAGCATGCAAGGGCATCAGACCATCCCAACAGACACCAGTTATCTGGTCAGCCGGGCAGATTTGTTTCCTTATATCTATATCAGCCGGCCCATCATCAAGATTTCCGATTTTGAACTGCGTGGTTACCTCATCTACCGCCGCACCATTGACCGGCCGGGTTACCAGAGCCTCAATCCCTCAGTCCGCTACATCGATGACTTTTCATTTGAAACTGGAAATCCCGCACTGCAGCCTCAGTTTACCCATAATGTAGAAGCCAACATCAGCTACAACGATATGCCCATTTTTGCCATTGGCAGGAATTATACTACGGGTATTATTTCCAGTGTACTGTATCCTTCGAAAGAGCGGCCGGAAATTGTGGTAAGAACCTATGATAATCTGGGCAAGAGCCAGGAAACTTATTTCCGTGGCATTGCCGCCATACCGCCGGGCAAGAAGTATTTCTTTGCCATTGGCGCACAGTACAATCTTCACGATTACGATGGTGTCTATTTCGATCAACCCCTGGCCTACCGCCGTGGCAGTTGGCGGCTGTTTTCATTTCAATCGCTCAACATCACCCCTAACACCCGTTTCACACTCAGTGGATTTATGCTGGTAAAAGGACAACAGAATTTTTACGAGCTGGACCATATAGGCATGATGAACCTCAGCCTGAATCAACAGTTTCTGAAGAAAAAGTTACAGGTTTCATTGATTGCCCGCGATGTGCTCAGGACTATGGAAGTCAATTACACACTCAATCAGGGCGGCATAGTTTCTTATGGCAGCCGCTACAGTGATAATCGTCGATTTGGCATACAGGTGCGCTACAATTTCGGCATCAACAACAAGAAAAGAGAGAGGCAGGACTTATTGCAGATGATACCGGAGGAGTGAGGAGAAAGCTCCTAAAGTAACACCCTGGCTGGGTATGTCAATGGCTCCGAAAAGAGCCGCCAGGGATTTTTGACTGTAATGGAATTTCAGGATTTAATTTC
>CAYRDX010000121.1:0-4207 GCA_964423205.1 uncultured Saprospiraceae bacterium
TACGATATGGATGGATAGTAAGGTCAGGGAGTAATTTTACCTTGAAAATTGAAAGTCTGATTTTGAATTTTCAAGGTAAAATCGGATCTTTGGCACATGATTGCAAGAAATGCTTCTAAACAAATTCTAAAAGACTTACAGTTTTTTCCTGTTGCAGGTATCATAGGTCCAAGGCAGTCTGGAAAGACTACGCTGGCAAAGATGCTGGAACCCGAACTGCAAAGGCCAGCATTGTACATCGACCTCGAACTTGATTCAGACCTCCGCAAACTCGATGATGCCGAAACTTATCTTCAATTCCATGCAGATAAATGTGTTATCATCGATGAGATCCAGCGGATGCCCTCACTGTTCCCCTTACTTCGAGCTTTGATTGACAAAGACCGGCAGCCGGGTAGATTCATTGTGCTGGGTTCTGCTTCCCCGGAATTAATTAAGGCAAGTAGCGAAACACTGGCTGGCCGGATAGCCTATACTGAATTGACTCCTTTTTCTTTGCTTGAAATTGACAGCCCCCTGGAAATGCGGAAACACTGGTTGAGGGGAGGTTTCCCGGATGCTTTTCTGGCACCGGAAGAGGAATTTACCTGGCGCTGGTTAGAAAGTTTTATCCGCACATTTATTGAAAGGGATTTACGGGAATTGGGTCATGACATTTCTCCGCCTTTGTTATACCGTTTGCTGACCATGATAAGTCATCTGCATGGCAAACTGCTGAATGCAAGTGATTTGTCGAGGTCGCTTGCCGTCAGCCAGCCTACCGTCAGGAGATACCTCGACTTACTGGAGGGCGGATTTCTGATACAGCGATTGATGCCTTATTCTGTCAACGTCGGTAAGCGTCTGGTCAAATCTCCAAAGCTTTATATTCGTGACTCAGGGCTTTTGCATCAGCTTTCCAATATTAGAACCTTAGAAGGACTCTTGGGACATCTGATTGTAGGCGCATCCTGGGAGGGATATGTAATTGAACAAATCAAAAGAGTGGCTGGCACCAGATTGGAATTTTTCTTCTATAGGACACATGCCGGGGCAGAGGCTGATTTGGTGCTCATTGGTCATAATGGTAAAAAAATATGCATAGAAATCAAGAGTTCCAACGCTCCTTCCGTATCAAAAGGGTTTTATCAAAGCATCGAGGATATTAAACCTGACCTGCGCTATGTCATCATTCCTGTTGGTGAATCCTATCCAAAAGCTGAGAATATTATGGTTTGTAATCTCCCTGAATTTCTATCTGGGGAACTTCCGGCAATTATGGATTAGACGGGTAAATGTTGAAATAATGAAACTCCTCTACCCTGTTCTGGTTCATTAGCTCCTTATTTCATTTGAATTTCAAATTCAGGTATTAAGGTAGCTGCCTGAGTGGTTGGTCATAAGCCCGTGACTTATAGATTTCATTACATCCTGAAACAAGCTTATAAAAACGTATTTTTGCAAAAATGAAAGTAATATGAATTGGCAACCATACATCTCCGTTGACCCGAAAATCTGCCACGGACAGGCTTGTATCAAGGGTACACGAATCCTTGTTTCGGTAATTTTGGACAACCTCTCTGCTGATTTTTCACCGGAAGAAATCATAAAAAGCTATCCGGCACTACAACCGGTACATGTTCAGGCTGCACTGGCTTATGCTGCTGCCGTGGTTAAAGAGCGCATTATCGAATTTAATAGCTAAAACCGTGTTGCTTTTTAAGATTGACGAAAACCTGCCTTCAGAATTGACGGCGTTGCTAACTGCAGCCGGGCACGACGCTCTATCCGTTTATGACCAAAAATTGGAAGGTAAGCCAGATGATATGGTTTTCAAGATTTGCCAGGAAGAAACACGAGCTATTGTAACCCTTGATATTGGCTTTGCCAACGTCTGTGAATACCCACCAGAGCTGTACTCAGGCACCATTGTTTTAAGGTTGAAAAGTCAGGACAAAGCCAATGTGCTGAATACTTTTCAGAAAGTCCTACCCATGTTAGATTCTGAGCTACTGTTCGGCAAATTGTGGGTAGTGGATGAATCCAAAGTCCGGATCAGGGGGTAATTTCATTTTGTTCATGAATCATGTGTTCTGGCCAAAGAAATAAGTGGTAAGTTTTCATATCACAAATGCTCGCTTAAGAAATGACAAGTGGCTAATAACTCATTGAAGCAAAGATAGTTAGAAGCAATTGCAGAATAGTCTTACCTTGCAACCATGAAAATCAAGCGCTTATTCATCAATAATTTCAAATCCTTAGTCAACTTCGAGTTGATTGAACCGAACCCCTTTTCAGTGTTTGTTGGACCAAATGCGGCAGGGAAATCCAATATCCTTGAAGCTTTGGAATTTTTCAATTTACGGGAAGTGCCAGGTTTTGAAAATTTGTTCGGTGGGATTAATGCAATATCAAATGTAAATAAGCCCTTAATTCCTATTGAGGTAATTATTCAGTTGGATAAAAGTGATTTTCCACTCCATATTAAGGTGACTCCCCGTGACAGAAATACTGATGGGGTATTTTACCAAATGGATGCATATACCCAAGAGCAGGTGAACATTCGCGGGGTCGAAGATCTTCGAAAACAAAGCCCATATTTTGAGCAATTCATTTTTAACTTTTCGCGTCTTTTCATTGGTAGGAATGAATTGGTGAAAATGAAAACCAATGGAAATCAAAGACTAAGAATTGATGCGGATAATCTCGAAAGAGTCCTTTGGCGTCTCCTTCAAGTTTCAACCAAACAAGACGAAATCATCGAATGGCTCCAACTTTTAGTGCCCGAGCTTGAAAAAGTAGATGTTGCTAAAAGTGAGTTAAGCGGTGACTATTATTTGCGGATTTTCGAAAGGCACCTCGATGAACCCATCGGCAAAAACCTCATTTCAGACGGCACTTACAACATCCTCGCCCTACTCACTGCGGTTTATCAAAGCGACGAACCGCAGTTCCTTTGTATCGAGGAACCTGAAAACGGTTTGAACCCTTATGTAATACGCACTATGGTAGATTTTTTCAGAAATGCCTGCAACGAGAAAGGCCACTATATCTGGCTAAATACCCATTCTGCTACCCTGGTCAGGGAATTAAGAAACGAGGAAATTATTTTGATTGACAAAGTGGAAGGCATAACCCAAGCCAAACGAGTGCCTTCGGACTTCAACCGCTATGATTTGACGATGGATGAAGCCTGGTTAACCAACGCTCTTGGAGGTGGGCTTCCATGGTAAAAGTTGGATTTATTGCTGAAGGAGATACTGAAAAGCGCATTCTTTCTTCGGAGCGTTTCAGGCAATTATTGAAAAAAATTGACTTGCCTTACATCCAGGAAGTTGAGAATGCTCATGGAGTTACAAACCTATATCTGCCTAAAAGAGGAACCTTAGTGAAAATCCTGAAAGATAAGGGAGCTGATAAAGTAATTATCTTGACCGACGCTGATGGCAATTGTATTCAATCTGTCAGACAGAAAATTAATCCGGATAAAGACAGCGTAGTCATCGTTTCCGTGCAGAAAATAGAAGCCTGGTTCCTCGCCGATACAAGTGCGATTTCTAATTTTTTTAAACAAAATTATCGTTGTGAATTCCCAGAAAAAATCGAAGATCCATTTGAGTTTATCAAATCGGAGCGTAAAAAATTGACCGGGAATGGTGTTGGCGATAAAAGAATACTGGGTCAAAGACTCCTTCAGAGTGGCTTCTCCCTCGAATCCGCCGCCACACATCCAAATTGCCCAAGTGCAAAATATTTCTTGGAAAAATTAAGATCCTTCACCAAAAGTTGAATTGATTTTTCAGCCTTTGACAGAAATCCTAACATTTTAAACTTTTATGATAAAACCACTCATCGAATGCGTTCCCAACTTCTCAGAAGGACGGGATATGAGCATCATCAAACAAATAACCGACGAAATTGAAAGTGTGGAGGGGGTTAAACTGCTCGATGTGGACCCCGGCAAGGCTACTAACCGGACAGTCGTAACTTTTGTAGGCGAACCCCAACCCGTCATCAATGCTGCTTTTCTGGCCATAAAGAAAGCATCGGAACTCATCGACATGAGCAAGCACAAAGGCGAGCATCCACGCATGGGCGCTACAGATGTTTGCCCGCTGATTCCCATAGCCAATATCAGCATGGAAGAAACTGCTCAGTGGGCACATAAGCTCGGTGAAATGGCAGGCAGCAAACTGGACATTCCCTTCTTTATGTACGAGTACGCCGC
>CAYRDX010000122.1:0-4169 GCA_964423205.1 uncultured Saprospiraceae bacterium
AGGATTTCCGGCTGCATACTTGGGGTACTTTCTGTAATTTTTTTTGGGGAAATTTTTAAAAAAGCACTTGAGGAATAAAATTTCCTTACTTTTGCGCCTCTTTAGAATTTAACCATCATAAATAGTAGAAAAATGGACGCTATTAAGTACGTTCAGGAGCAAGTAACCCGGAAATCAGAATTCCCGGCTTTTCGTGCCGGGGACAGCATCGCAGTCAGTTATATCATCACAGAGGGTGGTAAAGAAAGAACCCAGGTGTTCAAAGGCGATGTGATTCAAATTAAGGGCAAAGGAGCTACGAGAACTTTCACAGTTCGCAAAGTTTCCAGCGGAGTTGGCGTTGAGCGTATTTTCCCGTTTGCTTCCCCGGCCATTGGAGAAATCCAGGTTCTCAAGCGCGGTAAAGTGCGCAGAGCCAAATTGTTCTACCTGCGTGGCGCTATCGGAAGTAAAAGCCGTATCAAAGAGAAGAAATTCATTCGCACCACAGAATCCAAAACTGAGAATTCCCAGGATTAATTATCCTATTGCATATCCAAAAAACGCCCTGTTGACTTGTAGTTTGCAGGGCGTTTTGTATTGATCATCTCTTAACCTTCAAAAAACCGCTAAATTGCAGGCCATTACATCCAACCGGTTTTACAGTGTCCTCAATTCTTACTTTGAAACCTGAAATTATGCCATTTGTCCGTTGCATCTTCCCTGTTCTGTTTCTGTCGATTTGGAGCCTTTCCTCTTTGCAGGCACAATACAGCACAGGCATTGAATTTCAGGAAGATCCGGATTGGGACAAAATACTTCGGGAAGCAAGACGGACGGATAAGCTTATCTTTCTCGATGCCTATACTTCCTGGTGCGTGCCCTGTAAGCACATGGATAAACAAGTGTTTTCCAAAGAGCCGGAAGGCAGTTATTTCAACCGGACCTTTGTAAATGTGAAATACGACATGGACAGGGGAGAGGGTGTGCGGCTTAAGAAACATTACAAAATCGAAGGATTCCCCACCTATCTTTTCATCAATGGAGAAGGCAAAGTGGTACACAAGATTTTTGGGGCTTTTACCACTGAGGGAGAGTTTCTTAGCTACGCTAAACTGTCATTGATACCCGGTGAACGCACATCGGATTTGGAGGTCAGATATTCAAATGGTGAGCGAAACCCCAAAATGATGTTCAGTTATCTGCGCATGTTGCGCCTCACAGGTCAACAGGAGAAGGAACAACAGTTGGCTAAGGAATATCTTTCCCTGATTTCCCTCGATCATTTTTTGGATCCCGGTTATTGGGAAATCATCAAAGTCTTTATCCAGGATCCTATCTCCCGGGATTTTCAGATTTTGCTGGATAACCGAGAGCTGATAGGTCAGAAGATAGGTAAGGCTGAAGTGGAGCAAAAAATTGCCAGTGTGATTGAAACCCGGCTGAGGCAAAACGGAGTCACATCCACCAAGGCATTTGACGAAACGACCGAGTTAAAACTGATAGACTTCTTACGGGGGTCCGATTTTCCAAGAGCGCGCGAATTTCAGGCAAAAGCCATGGCGCAGCGATACCAGCGTAAGCAGGATTGGGAAATGTACGCCTCAGTTGTGGACGCGATGCTCGATTTCAGAATACTTGACAGCAGTGATGACCCTCTAAGTGACCTCGATGGTTTTGCCCAGATTCTGGGAGATGGGTCTTTCGACAAGAAATTGTTGCAAAGAGCCCTGCGATGGTCAGTGTATGCTTGCGAAAACGAAACCAGGGCCAACAAAAAGGATGACTTCCAGCAAACCCGCATCAGAATAGTTCTAAAACTAAAAAACTGAGACGGATTCCTTTACTTGTTAAGAATGATTTTTAGCCTTTGAAGGTTGGCTTGAATTTCCGGTGATTTTACTGCTTCGATAACATCCTTCCTTTCCCGTTCTGTTACGTAAAAAGAAATAGGGGAATCTTCCATGCCACTGGTTGGTACATAAGTGAACCGGATGACTTCAAAGAAATCTTTTCCAAGGCTGTCATATAAATAAGCCAGACTACTGTCGTGCTCATAGTCTTGCAGGCTCATGATTTTGAAGGCAATTCCCAGGGGGTTGAAAATGGTTTCAAATACACCCCGGTCTTCGCTGGATTCTATTTCAGATTCTCTTTCATAAGCCCTTACCACCACCATGACCACACCACTGGTATTATCCTGAATCCAATCCCTGAACACCTGAATGAAGCGGGTAGCGGGTTTAATTCCGAAATTATCCCTGAAACCTGCATCGAGTACTTCAATTTGCGGAGAACTGGGTAAATAGACATTGGGCAAAACGTAGGGATAAGTGGCATTCATCCGCAATGCCGTAGTGAATTGAAGATTCTGAGCACCTTGTCTTGCGAACAGTCTGCCAAAATCCACGGCATCCACTGTCACTGTATTGGGTCGGGAGACGCCAACAGGCTCCACCATCATGTAAGAAATGGGCTGTGGGGAAATGATGAGCCGGCGACCATCATTGACGATGGATGGGGTAACAAATAGCAAGGGAATAATCGCATCCCGCTCAGGTTTATGATATTCACCAATGGTTTTATTCAGAAGATTGTTGGTGTTTTCGTTCAGAGCTTTTTCAAAAATGTAACCTCGGTCTTTTTTGTAGGTAAAACCCCCCGATTCAAAAGTCGCCCAGGGCAGAAAAAGGTCATTGGTGACAATGGTGAAGGAAATGGGGTTTAGCAGGTCTTTAGAAACGTTGTTGATGTGAATTTCATCAAAAAGGTTTACCTGTTGTCCCTGTTTCTTGCGAAGGTTCAGTTCGCGGTAATAACTGGTTCCCATAATGCCACCCGAAGCCCCAGTTATGAGGGCAGTGTGATCGAAAAAGCGGTTATCCGTGACGCTATCAGCCTGCTGCAGAATTTTTACAGCCCAGGCTCCCGACTTCAAACCACCCCCACTCACACAAAAGAACACCATCTTTGGCTTTTCCCCATTCCGGCTGTTTTTCGCTTTCCACCGTTCGAGTATTTCAATTGTGGCTTCTTTATCAAAACCAACAGTCTGGCTATCGCAAATGACATTCAGGGATTTAACACTGTATTCTGGGAACTCAGAATGGTAATCCATTCCATAGGCCTTATTTCTGTGATGGAAAATATCGTAGCGTGTTAGTTGGTTGATGATGAATAATAACACGATGATTGCCGTAACTCTCCATTTCAAAAACCAATAGGAAAAAGCACCGGCTATAGCCACCAGGACACTGCTCAACAAGAAAATACTTGCACCTGTGGGTATCCGTAAGATTGGTTTTTCCATAAAAGCTCCCAGTAACAGCAAAAGCAAAATGGTGAGCAATTGCACAAAGAGCACATTGAAGTGATTTTGGCGGAATACCCTGATCAGGAGTTTTTCATCATAGTGGGCCACACTGCGCACCAGTCGGGGTCGGAAAGTCTCTGTCAGATAGGTGTCCACTCTCCATTGATACCGATTGAGTTTAATGTCTTCTATAAGGGGCTGGTCTGGTCGATTTGGTGAAATGGTTCCTTCGTAGGAAATGGGGTTGGTGCCTTTCAGAAGGCTGAAGATATCCTTGTTGGTAAAGTTGAAATAAAGGGCTAACAGACCGATAAAGGAAATAAAGCCAAATACGAAGCCAATGCAATGGAAAAGCACTACCGAAACAGGCATTAACTCATGTTGGGTACCAAATTCGATTAGCAAATACAAATAGAATATGGCAAAGGAAATGGGAACTACCAGATTATTGAGGGTGAACTTGGTAAAGGGCCTCGACAGCGATGCCAGGAAAGAGAACCGGTAAGCGCTTAGCAGATAAGTGGCCAGGTTCCAACTCATTACCAGCGTTCCGTATGCAAGTCCGACAATAAAAAAGCTCCAGAATCCAACTTTACCTAAATACTCAGGTGAAAGAAACAAGTACTTCAATCCCAACTTGGTGCCGATACTGCCGTTTATAATCAGCGCGAGTAATGCCCAGATTGCCAACAGCAGCATGTTGCTTCTGACCTGAAGCACAGTCAGTTGGCAGGGGAAGGAGTAGATGATATCGGTTAGTTTCTTGAGCATTTGGTTGTTAACTGGCTGTTAGCTAATAGCTGTTGGCATTTGGCATTTGGCATTTGGCGTTTGGCGTTTGGCATTTGGCATTTAGCGTTTGGCATTTGGCATTTGG
>CAYRDX010000123.1:0-4127 GCA_964423205.1 uncultured Saprospiraceae bacterium
AAAAATAAAGTTGCCTGTGTTTTCTTAACCACTTGAAAATCAGTTGGCTGTTGGCTGTTGGCTGCTGGGGCTTGGTTATTTTCCAATTTCCCCCCGAGCACTCGGGGTCCTTTTGCCTTTTGCCTTTTTACTTTTGCCTTTTTACTAAAAGGACTCAAAGCCAAACATTTCTAAAGTTGAACCAATAAAATGACTGCTTCGGAATTATTCCAAAAATTCAGGCAAATGAACGTCCTCGTTGTGGGCGATGTGATGCTTGACAGGTATCTGACCGGGCGCGTAAACCGTATTTCACCAGAAGCTCCTGTGCCGGTTTTGGAATGGGATTCAGAAGTTACGCGTCTGGGCGGGGCGGCCAATGTTGCCGTCAATGTGCGTGCATTTGGAGCATCAGTCAGTTTGTGCGGCATTGTAGGGCGGGATGCTGATGGAAGCCATTTCCTCGACCTCCTGCCTTCAGTTCATCTTGAAGATTCTGGAATATTTTCCAGCAGCCAGCGTATTACTACGGTGAAAACCAGGATAATGGCGGGCAGCCAGCAACTCATGCGACTGGATAAGGAAGTAACCACGCCACTTTTTCCAAAAGAAGAAAGCATGCTGCAGGAAAGCATTGCCTGGGCAATTGATTCGAGGAATTTTAATGTAATTATACTTCAGGACTACAACAAGGGAATCTTCACGCCATCTTTCATTGAATGGATTATAACCGCTGCCAATGCGAAGAAAATTCCTGTGGCTGTTGACCCCAAGTTTCAAAATTTTTGGTCCTATACTGGGGCAGCTTTGTTTAAACCCAATTTAAAGGAAGTATCACAAGCATTAGGAAAGTCAGTTGAAACTGAATCAGGCAGTCTTCAGGATGCTGCAAACTCAATTAGGAAAACTTTACAAAATGGAATCACCCTGATTACCCTCGGTGCGGAAGGAGTGTTTATTGATGACAAGAGTCGTGGTCAATATTATCCTGCATCAAAAAGAAATGTCGCTGATGTTTGCGGTGCGGGTGATGCAGTTATTGCAGTCGCTGCGCTGGCTCTGGCATTATATCTTCCTGCTGAAAGCATCGCAGAACTGGCTAATTTGGCAGGAGGGCAAATTGTTGAAAAAGTTGGCGTAGTGCCTGTTGATGTAAAGAAGCTGGAATTGGAATACAGCCAGCATCAGATAACTTTAGCAAAATCTTAAGAACTTTTTTTTGCCAAACTTAGATGGCAATTGAAAGGTATTTATACATTTGCGCCAGTTCATTGCCACATCGCTTATCAAGAAAGGCAGAGGGAAATGGCCCTGTGAAGCCTTGACAACCTGTCCGCCCTTGGCGGGTAAGGTGCCAAATCCAACCCATTTTGGGATAGATAAGTCAAGAGAGTATTTTTCTTTTTGGGAATTGTTCCCGCAAAAAAGCTCATCTGAAACTTATCGGATGAGCTTTTTTGTTTTCAGCTCGTCTGGTTCAACTTTTCTGATTTTTTGAAAAGTTATCAGCCGGGTTCAATTCAATTTCTCCATCCCTTAAGTTTGACTAACTGGACTTGATAACTGCTGTGGCTCATTTTTCACTATTAAATCAGTTATCATGAGCCAAAGCACTCAAACCATCCACCAAATTCCTGTCGACGAACTTTATGGCGCTATTTCGGTGCCTATCTACCAAACTGCAACATATATTCAGGAGTCCCCCGGCATTAACAAAGGTTACGACTATGCCAGAACAGGGAACCCAACCCGTCAGACTCTGGAAAACCTGATAGCCAGATTGGAAAACGGAGCAACCGGTATTGCCTTTTCAAGTGGCCTTGCTGCAATTGATGCAGTAGCAAAACTCCTCGAAACCGGTGATGAAATCATCGCAGTACAGGATATCTATGGTGGCGCCTTTCGTCTCTTTACCAAGATTTACCAAAAATTTGGCATCAACATCAAGTTTGTGGATACTACCCATCCCGAAAATGTTCTCAATGCCATTTCACCCAGGACAAAATTGATTTGGATAGAAACGCCAACCAATCCAACCCTACGGATTACTGACATCCAGGCGATTTCTAAGATAGGTCATCTGCATAATTGCCTGGTCTGTGTGGACAACACCTTTGCATCGCCGGTTCTTCAAAAACCACTTGACCTTGGAGCCGACATTGTCGTTCACAGCGCGACCAAGTACCTCGGTGGACATAGTGACCTGATAGCAGGACTGGTTATTTGCAAGGACTCTCACTTGGGCGAGCAAATTAAATTTATCCAGAACGCAAGTGGGGCTATCCTTTCACCTCTCGACAGTTGGCTGGTCATCAGGGGAATCACCACTCTGGAACTCAGGATTTCGAAGCACTGCGAGAATGCATTAAAAATTGCAGAGTACCTGGAAGGACACGCTGCTGTTTCTGCAGTTTATTACCCTGGGCTTAGTTCTCATCCCAATCACGAAGTAGCTGTTAAGCAGTCGGTTGGATTTGGAGGCATTGTTTCTTTTGTACTTAGAGACAACACTGAGGAAGCAGCTATACAATTCGTCAGTTCAACTCAATATTTTAAACTTGCTGAGAGCCTCGGAGGCGTCAAAAGCCTTTGCTGTCACCCAGCAACCATGACGCATAAGTCCATACCAACGGACCAAAGAAGAGAGGCGGGTGTTTCTGATGGCTTAATCAGGCTTTCTGTTGGTTTAGAAAATGCAGATGACCTGATAAGTGATTTGGAACAGGCATTTGACGGTCTATATGCTGCCAGCAAGAGCTTCCAAAAGGCGAAAGCCATTCTGTAACTATTTGTGAATATCAATTTTAGAAAACATGTCTTACGATAAAGAATTAACAATCGGCCTTTTTGGATATGGCGTTGTTGGGCAGGCGATTTATCAGGTCATTTGTCAGACGCCATCGCTAAAGGCCAGCATAAAATGCATTTGTATCAAAGATCCTTTGAAGAAAAGGGATATCGATAGCAACTTGTTTACAACAGATAGAATCCGGATACTCGATGATAACACCATCAATGTCATCATTGAAGTTACGGACGATGCAGAAGCTGCCTTCGAAATTGTCAGTACAGGACTAAAAACTGGCCGTTCAGTTATCACGGCCAACAAGAAAATGGTTGCTTCTAATTTGCCCGAATTGATTGATTTGCAAAATAAATACGGTACCTCCTTGCTTTATGAGGCGGCATGCTGTGCCAGTATTCCTATTCTCAGAAACCTGGAAGAGTACTATGATAACGACCTTCTGCGGGGGTTTGAAGGCATCATCAACGGTAGCACCAACTACATTCTCTCCAAAATGCACCGAGGTTCCCAGTCCTTTGATGAAGCCTTGGCAGATGCTCAGGAAAAAGGATTTGCGGAAAGCGACCCTTCGCTGGATGTAAAAGGATATGATGCACTGAGCAAGCTTTCCATTCTGTTGGCACATTCTTATGGTATCTTAGCGGACAAGGAAGAAATCCTGTTTGGTGGCATAGAAAACATCACGGAGTTTGATGTTGCTGTTGCCAGGTCCCGCAATTGCCAGATAAAATTAGTAGCTCAGGCCATCAAGCTGGAAAATGGGAGGGTAGGGGCCTTTTTACTTCCGCGCTTTGTGCCCAATAATCATCTTCTGAATTCGGTAAATGACGAATACAATGGACTGGCCATTACCAGTGCGTTGGCCGACCAGCAATTTTTCTATGGTAAAGGAGCGGGTGGTTATCCAACAGCCGGTGCTATTTTAAGTGACTTGTCAGCATTGCGGTATGACTATCGATACGAGTATAAAAAGTTGCTCAAACAAACACCTGCTGTACTTACGGACACAGTATTGTTGAATGTTTTCGTCAGCTTCGATGACTGGGAAAGGCTACCCATCAACTTTTTCGAGAGAGTAGATGAATATTATTCGAGCTATAACCGCCATTACAGGCGCGGTGTCGTATCTCAGAAAACTTTGTTGGAAAATGATTGGTGGAAGGCTGAAGGAGTATCACTGATTATTGGTGAAGAAAGTATCGGCGAAATCAGTACCACAGTTAAAAAGCAATCTGTTTTGGAAGAAGCATTCGCTTAAATAAGCCAGCTTAATACAGTTGAACCGCAGAGTATCAGTATGTTACTTCGGCGGTTCATCTTAGTAATGAGTTAAAAATAAAGT
>CAYRDX010000124.1:0-3863 GCA_964423205.1 uncultured Saprospiraceae bacterium
TCAATCCTACACTTTCTTTTGCGGTTTCGCATGGTATGCAATTGGTTTATGCCAGCAGGGGTGATTTCGGTAGCCAAAATTGGGAGCAAATTCTTCATGCAGCCGGTGTTCATCATGAGGAAGCCTATGTGTTGCCTATGGGTGGTTCCAATTGCCTTGCTCTGCCGGGATGCGCTGAAATTGTTGAGGAAACTACTGACCAATTGGGTTTTGAGCCTGATTATTATTGCTGTGCATGTGGAACCGGGGCAACCTTATCGGGTATAGTCTCTGCTTTGACAGGAGAGACGAAAGCTTTGGGATTCCCAGTCCTTAAAGGAGAATTCATGGAGTACGAAGTCAGAAAATTTTTAACAAACTGCAGCGGAGCTGATAATCGTAATTTGAAAATTGCAGAGGGGTACCATTTTGGAGGATATGCCAAATTCGATTCCAGACTCATTGGTTTTATCAACGACTTTCGAACTGAACACAAAATCTCTCTTGACCCTGTTTACACCGGAAAGATGCTTTTCGGAGTATTTGATTTACTGGAAAAAAGATTCTTTGGAGAAGGTAGCACTATCGTATTGGTGCATACGGGTGGTTTGAAGGGAATAGACGGTTTCAATGAGCGTTTTGGAAATCTCATTGAAACCGACTGAGGAATGGCTGTTGGCTATTGGCTGCTTGCCCCTTCGGGGTTGGCTGAGGACTGCTAACTGCAGACTGCTGACTCATCCTCATCCCTCATCCCTCATCCCTCATTCATAGTTCATATCTCATAGTTCATAGTTCATAGTTCAACTCAGGGTTTCAATTTCAACCATTTATCCATCCAGGAGTAAAATTCCCGCTGCCACAGAATGCCATTTTGAGGAGTCAGTATCCAGTGGTTTTCATTTGGGAAATAGACATACTTGCTCGGAATGCCCCTTAGCTGTGCCGCTTGAAAGGCCTGCATACCTTCCGTCTCCGGCACTCTGAAGTCTTTACCGCCATGCATCACCAATATCGGAGTATCCCAGTTTTGAACGTACTTGTGAGGTGAATCCAGTTTCCATGTTTCAGGAAGTGGATTCTGCCAATACGGACCCTTCAGGTCGTAATTGGCAAAAAACATTTCTTCCGTTGTACCATACCAGCTTTCCATATTGAACATGCCGCTGTGTGATATGAATGCTTTAAAGCGCTTGTTATGATTGCCTGCCAGCCAATAAACAGAATAACCGCCGAAACTTGCACCAACTGCTCCCAAGGCATCCTTATTGACATATGGCTCCTGGGATACTGCATCGATGGCAGAAAGCAAATCCTGCATGGCTTGTCCACCCCAGTCACCTGAAATCTGTTCATTCCATTCTTGCCCAAAGGAGGGAACACCACGGCGATTAGGGGCGACAACTATGTAATCATTGGCAGCCATCAGCTGAAAATTCCAGCGATAACTCCAAAACTGGCCAACTGTAGATTGAGGACCTCCCTGACAATAAAGCAATGCTGGGTATTTTTTCTTTGGGTCAAAATCGGGGGGGTAAATGACCCAGGTCAATATTTTCTTGCCATCAGTTGCTGTTACCCACTTTTTCTCAACCTTTCCAAACTTCATTTTGGAAAGCATCTCTTTGTTGGTAAAAGTAAGTTGGTTGGCACGGCCCGTATCCGTCGGCAACCTGTAGAGCTCATGTGGCTCTGATTGGGAACAGCGAACAGCCACCAGGTTATCGCCTGCCAGCTTAAAGGCACCGAAATTATATTGCCCTTCTGACAGTTGCCTTAATTGGCCACCTTTCATGAAATTGACAAAAAATATCTGCTCGGTTCCTTGCTCCTCAGAGTTGAAATAAATTCCGAATCCATCGGCTGCCCACTGTGGGTTGGCGGCATTGCGATCGAGTCCCTCCGTGACCTCCCATTTTCTGTCAGTGGTAAAATCGTAGATAAATATTCGGTGGCGGTCAGACTCATAACCCGGAGTTTCCATACTTTCCCAGGCGAGATACCTGCCATCAGGAGAAAATGCCGGGTTCATATCATAACCATTCATTCCTATGGTCAGATTCTTTGTTTTTCCAGACAACAGATCATACACATAAATGTCAGAATTGGTGGAAATCGTGGCTGCCGTTCCCCTTTCCTTTTTGCAGGAGTACGCTATGAATTGAGCGTTTGGACTAAAGGCTATTTGCTCCATTCCGCCAAATGGTTTTAGTGGAGAGTCAAATGGTTCACCCATGATATTTTTAGGAGTTCCGGTCAGTTTACCTT
Source organism: uncultured Saprospiraceae bacterium (assembly GCA_964423205.1). Lineage (GTDB taxonomy): Bacteria > Bacteroidota > Bacteroidia > Chitinophagales > Saprospiraceae > UBA6168. Next base: position 2,248 of record CAYRDX010000124.1, read on the forward strand.
CCGCATAATCAACAACAAAAATGTTGCTGTACAGACCATCTTCCCAGCCATCCCAGTGCCGGTACATCAGTCCATCAATAATACGTGCATCAGACTTTGCCAGGTCAGGATAAATCTCACTGGTCGTCCTGTCGTATTTTACATCTTGTATAAAGAGGATTTTCTTTCCATCAGGTGAATATTTAAAACCATTCATGCTGATGTCGGAAATAGGTTTGGCTTCAGAACCATCCGGGTTCATTTCCCATAGGTTGCCCCTTAGCAAAAAGCCAATTTTCTTTCCATCTTTCCTGTACTGCGCTTCATTTTCATTGCCTGGGATGTTGGTCAACTGTTTTGGAATACCGTTGTCACTGCCATCAACTTTTATGGCATAGAGTTCACGGTTGCTTTTGTTCTCTTTTATATCAAAATGTGTGATTCCGTACAAGGCAGTTTTCCCGTCTGGAGAAACATCATAAAAAGCGATTCGACCCAATTGCCAGAGCTTTTCAGGAGTAAGTCGTTCCTGGGCATTGGTTTCAGAATACCTTAAGAGCAAAAGGCAAATCAGGATAAGTGTGGTTAGGCGAAATTTCATGGTAAAAGAAATTTGATGAACGATAAAAAGCGGGCTAAAAATAACTAAAAATAGCCGTGTAGAATTTTCCGATTTGTGTAGACACAGGCCTGTTTTTATCTGATTTTGGATAATGGAAAAATTTCAGAACAAAAAACTGCAAATCGCAGGTTTACAGTAAAACGCAAGCATAATAATGTATTTTTGGCAGTTAATAATTTCTTCACTAAAGAAAAACGAAATGAAAACTAACAAGATTTTGCTCGCTGCTCTTGCTGGGGGGGTAACTTACTTCATCTTAGGCTGGCTGGTTTATGGCATAGCTCTAAAGGGATTTATGGAAACTCACATGGCTGCCGGTAATGCCATCGCGAGGCCTGAAGCAGAGATGGTTTGGTGGGCGCTCATTTTGGGCAACCTTGCCTTCGGTCTGTTGTTCGCTCTTATTTTTGGTCGCTGGGCAAGCATATCAACTCTCGCAACAGGAGCAAAAGCAGGTGCTGTCATCGGCCTCATTATGACCATTGCCTGGGATTTCATGATGTATTCCATGTACACTATATCTGATATCACAGGCATCATTGTGGATATCATTGTTGCTACGGTGCTCTTTGCAATCGTCGGTGCAGTGGTCGCCTGGGTACTTGGATACAAGAAGTAGGCTTTCATCATTGAAAGTATTCTTGAATGAAGGTCTGACTTTGGAGTCAGGCCTTCATTGATTTCCTGGTGTTGCGAGTGTTTTATTTCCAGAAATTCATCCGGAGTTTCATTTTTTGATTCTGGAAGTTTACATTTGCCCCGCTTTTTAAAAAAGTAATATTTTGACATAGGGAGGGGTGGCAGAGCCTGGTTTATTGTCCCGATGGGAAAAACCGCCTTGTCATCTCGGAAAATACATTTTCGAAAGGATTTGTGATAGTATTGACTTGATTAGCACTTTTTGAAAAGATATTTGACATAGGGAGGGGTGGCAGAGCCTGGTTTATTGCACCGGTCTTGAAAACCGACGTACCGCAAGGTACCGGGGGTTCGAATCCCTCCCCCTCCGCCCTGG
>CAYRDX010000125.1:0-3505 GCA_964423205.1 uncultured Saprospiraceae bacterium
TATACGATTTCATTTCCAACCCATGGCTTGAAATATTGCCTCCATTGTACTGTTTCATGAGCCGGTAAATAATCCTTTAAACTCAACCAGGCAATTGAAGCAAGGTTATCAGGAAGATAGGCGAAGCATTGTTTAAAATCAGCCTCCAAGGATCGTCTGTTTGCCTCTAATAATTTGTTGGTTGGAGTTGCTGATAACGCGCCCTCAAATTCATGGGATTGTGAAGTGGGAGAAAACTGAAGTTTCATCCAACTACCCACCTTTTGCAGTCCGGCAACTTTACTCAACTTTTTAGGGTCAATCAGCGGCGCAAACCTGGAACTCAATTGTTCGAGGTTGATAAAAAACTTCCAGTCTTCACTTCCGTTCAAGTGATGCTGATGAACTCCTGTAAATGCTTCATTTCTGAATAATGATGACGAAGGGGTTTTTAACTGTGAAATGGCACTTTCGAGTAGATAGGCATGGCGGCCAAACAACAACAGGTTGCGGTGCTTGGCTATAGCAAACACGCCATGGTCATTTCTCAGCTCCCAAATGTCATGATTCCTGAAATTGTACTTTCGGGCTTTGAAAGATTTGTTGTTCGCCAGCAGCTTTTCGAGCTTCAGTTTTCTGGTGACCCTGGTGATGAAAAGCACATCTATTCCGGATGATTTAGATGGCTGCAATACTGCCATCAGTTTTTGCTTTTCACTAAACATCAACTGGCGCTGGAATACACTTTCGAAACTCTCAAAATCTTCCAGTAAAACCTCCGGAACCAGAGAGGAATATATGTCGCTATCCCTGAGTTGCAACAGCATGTCCTTCCGAAAGGATATGGCATAAGCAGAAGCAGAAGGCAAAGCCTCCTCTTCTCTGATGTTTACCAAAGGTAACCTGAGGAATTTTGCAAACAACAGCAACAGCAGGAATGACAGCAATGACCCAACGGCGACTTTGATTCTGGTGCTCTTTTTCATGAATTTTATGAAACGTTTTTATGGGTGCGCAATATTAAGCATTGTGGCCAACATCCGGTATAAACATCGTTTATCTGGTGCTGATTTCATTCCAGCAATCCCTCCTTAGCCTAAAAAAACTATTCAATATTAATACCTTTGACGCTGGTTCCCTGAAGCTGTTGAAAACTTCAAGTGCTCAGGTTAATGAAGTAGGAAACGACCAAATTGTTTACTTAATAATTCCAAACTATGACAATCAGCGAAGAAGCGAAGCGAGTTACCGTTCATGTGGTTCAGGCCATGAAAGCAGCAGGCGAAAAAATCACCATGCTCACCGGTTATGATTATTCTTTGGCTCGCATACTGGATGAAGCCGGAGTGGATATCATTCTCGTGGGTGATTCTGCCTCCAATGTCATGGCAGGCCATGAGACTACGCTTCCCATCACACTTGACCAGATGATTTATCATGCTTCTTCTGTGGTGAGGGCAGTAAAACGGGCGCTGATTGTTGTAGACCTTCCTTTTGGGTATTATCAGGGTAGTTCCAAAGTTGCACTGGAAAGTGCCATCCGCATAATGAAGGAAAGTGGTGCACATGCGGTGAAAATGGAAGGTGGTGAGGAAATCGCCAAATCGATTTCCAGAATATTGTCTGCCGGAATCCCCGTAATGGGACATCTGGGTTTGACTCCACAATCCATCTATAAATTCGGAACCTATCAGGTTCGTGCGAAGGAAGCAGAGGAAGCAGAAAAATTAAAAAAGGATGCACTGATTCTTCAGGAAGTAGGCTGCTTTGCTCTGGTGCTTGAAAAAATTCCGGCGAAATTGACAAGAGAGGTATCAGAAAGTCTGATTATTCCCACCATAGGTATCGGTGGTGGGAAGCACGCTGATGGTCAGGTCTTGGTAACCCACGATATGCTGGGCATTACCAAAGATTTCCAGCCCCGTTTCCTGCGTCGTTACCTGCATTTGTTCGAAGGTATTAAAGGAGCCGTTGAACAATACATAAGTGATGTGCGTTCGTGTGATTTCCCAAGTGAGAAGGAACAGTATTGAGGTATGAGGTATGAGAGATGAGAGATGAGGTATGAGGTATGAGAGATGAGAGATGAGGTATGAGGTATGAGGTATGAGAGATGAGGTATGAGGTATGAGGTATGAATTATGAATTATGAGATATGAACTATGAGATATGAACTATGAATGTAGAATTTCCGAGCTCCGATGTTCGAACCTGAGGTTTCGGGATAGGCTTCAAACTTCGAATTTCGAGGTTTTGGGGCAGGCTTCAAACTTCGAACTTCGAACTTCAAACTCCAAACTAGCATGACGGTCAAAACCATCCGAAATATAGGCATTGCAATAGCTCTGGTGATTATTGTGGTAGGAGGCTTTTATCTTTATGAAGCTTACCTGAAACCCAATGTGCCGGACACGTTACAAAGTGAATTTATCAAAATACCTACCGGATACACATTAGATGACGTAGTTCAGTTGCTTGCCGACAGCAGCTTTATCCAGGACGTAACTTCGTTTAAGCTAATGGCAATGCAAATGAAATACAACGGTCGTGCTGGCCGGTTTAAAATAAAACCTTCCTGGAGTAATTACCATCTGATAAAACATCTGAGAGGTGGGGAGCAAGCCGCAGTAAAATTTGTATTGCACAATGAACGGCTGCCTGAGCATGTCGCTGCTAAGGTTGCCCGTTTTCTCGAACCCGACTCTTTGTCTGTAATCACATTGATGAACGATACTGTTTTTTTGGATAGCCTTGGTTTTAATTCGGAAACACTTATTTCACTCTTCATACCCAATACCTACGAAATCTATTGGAACACTACTCCGAGAAAGTTTCTCGAACGAATGAAAACTGAAAATGAGAAGTTTTGGGAAAACGATGATCGTCAGGCCAAGGCAGATGCACTTGGCCTCAGTCGCAAGCAGGTTTATACAGTTGCATCAATAGTTGAACGTGAAACCAATCAAAACGTGGAAAAAGCGAGGGTGGCAGGTGTATATCTCAATCGCTTGCGCATCAATATGCCATTACAAGCGGACCCAACTCTTGTTTTTGCATCCCGCGATTGGGAAGGACGGGACCTCGCCAAATACAAATCACTGGATTCACCCTACAACACATACAAATATCCCGGGCTGCCTCCAGGCCCCATAAGTATGGCATCCATTCCAAGTATTGATGCCGTTTTAAATGCTGAAAAGCACAATTACATTTTCTTTTGCGCAATTGGCGATGGTTCTGGCCTGCATTCCTTTGCTGAAACTTATGATGCACACCGGGTTAATGTAGCCCAGTACAAACGAAACCTGATTGCGAGAGGTATAGGATTATAGGGGGTAGGTTGAAGTGACTCGTCCTGAAATAGCTTTACACAAAAACAAGTAAAGTTGTGACAGGACAAATTAAAAAAGTTAAACCTCAAGGGCGCTATCCGGAAGAACTCAAACGCAAAATCGCCTAAGCGGTCAACTAGCTGGGTATGTCAATGGCTCCGAAAAGAGCCGCCAGGGATTTTTGACTGTAATGG
>CAYRDX010000126.1:0-3493 GCA_964423205.1 uncultured Saprospiraceae bacterium
ATACCATGAAAGCCCATACAACAGATATTGTGGATGGTAAAATTTCAGGTTATGCCTATGAATTGCAGCAATCCAATAAGCGCAACCCAACGGTCTTTATATCAGTCCACAACAATGGCGGAACCAACCGGAATGCCGTTTGGGGTTATATTCACGAAGGCGATACCTATGAAGCGGAGAACAGGGAATTGGCTGCCAAATTAATTGAAGCTATAGCCTCAGTTACGGATTTGGAAAACAGAGGGGTTTGGCTCGATAGCTCGACTGGCAGAAACGACTACCGATGTTCAACAACGGGTAAACTCGCATTTTACAGCATGGATGAAAACAACAATACAGCACCTTACAGAGTCCTCCTGGAAATAGGTGATAATGCCGTGAGCAGGGCGCTGTTGTTGAGTGAGGATGGCCGCCAAAAAATGGGACGCGCCATCAAACTGGCTTTAGTAGAATGGTTGGAAAACAAGAAATTGTAAAAGGCTTTTTCTTTTCCATTTGTCCACTTTTATTAAAAACCAAATTTCACCTGCCTTCTTTCATGAACTTCAGGTACTCAACTATACCTTCATAAATTTTCACAGCCATTTGCTGCCGGAAATCAGGGTCTGCCATTTTTTCCTCATCCTCGGCATGTGAAAGGAAGGCTTGCTCCACCAGAATAGATGGCATTTGGGTCACTCTGGTAACGGTGTAATTGAAAGAGCCCACCACGCCAAACTCAGCTAAGGGAAGTTCCAGGAGTTTAGAGTAAACCTTTTCAGCTAAGGGTGCCCAAAACGGGTTGTGATAATAGGTGCTGGTTCCGGAAACACGGAGATAACCTCCACCGCCCGAATTGGCGTGAATGCTGATGAGCATGTCCGCTTTGGATTGTATGGCAGCTTCTCTTTTTTCCAAAAGGCCCATATCCCGGTCGGAGTCCCGTACCTGAAAAACTTCCGCCCCCATCAGCTTACAGATGGCACCCAATCTTAATGATAAGTCGAGATTGATGTCCTTTTCCAGCAACCCTGACAGACCCACTGCTCCAAGGTTGGAACCTCCATGTCCTGCCTCAATGGCAATCTTTAAACCGGTCAATGGTTTTTGAGCCGGTATATCAAAATGGGGTGGATAGCGTAGTCTGAAAACCAGCCGCTTTCCGTCCTGCTGCAAATCATAACCCCATAAGTTGGGTGTTTTCAGATTGACATACACTTTGTAAGTTTCAGGGGTAGTCTGCTGCCAGGTCACTTTGTCAATCAACTTTAATCCTGAGCGATGGGTAATCCAGGTGCTGGCAGTTTCCACGCCGTACAAAGTGATTACAATGCGATTCTGGTTGGGCTCGGCCTGTACTTCATAAGGCACAGGTTCCAGCCAGGGAATGCTCAGTATGTCTGCATCCTGAGAAGGACTGCAGGTCATGCTTGTCAGAGAATAACCAGGTTTGATCGTTTCCTGCGGTAAGATGCTTAGGTCATTTTTTTGAATGATAGCTTCTTCTGTCCTGCTGAGGCTAACGCGGTAGTTGTCTCCCAATCTTCCGTTTGTTTTCAATAAAACACCAGGTTCCAACTCCGCTCTGATAGGACCTCCAAGACGTGGAGCTCCGGTGTTGTAAGTAAGCCGGGAATTGCTTCTGGCAACTTTTACCATGGGAAAATCGCTGTACTCTCTGACCCAAACGCTGGTTTTTAAACTTTGAATCAGTGGTTGAGTCTGTTCACCTCCAACTGATACCAGTTTTAATCGAACATCATGAGCCTTCCCCTTGCTCAAATTCCGAAGCGGTATTTCAGCCTTGTATATGCTGTAATCTTCAAAATCCTCTCGTGAGCACTTTTGCTGCATCTCATTTGAAACTTCTACCCAGGCTTCCTGGCCTTTGGAAGCTTCGAAACTGAAACGAATAACATCTGAGGGAAGGAGCTCCAAATCATGATCGGGCAGAATGCTGCGCTCGTTGACCCATAATGGTATGGCCTTTCGGATTCTATCCTTTTTTTCAAAGGTAAATTCTTGTTCATAAAATACAGTCTCACCATTGTCAGATTGAACAATGGCTCTGACCCGGTTACCTCCTTCTATAAAATTGACGCGGTTGAAGAATATTCCGGTTTTGTATTGTTTTACCTCTTCACCATTTATCCAAACTTTGGAAGGATAGTCAGCCTTACACAGTAAATCGAAGGTCGCCAGGTCTGTGATGGTCGATGGCTTGCGTCTGAATTCCACCCATGGTGCCTTTCGGGTAGTTTTACCATCATCCAAAACACGGTATCTGAAAGGCGGGTACCAATCGCTTGTGTTGATAGCATACTTTCTTTCAGCAATCTGTAATACAAGATTCTTGGTATCGGCGACTATGAATCCCAGTAGGCCATTTGAATCAGTTGTTTTATTCCTGTTTGATGGCATTATAGTAACACTTTGCCCCGACTTATTCTCGCCTGATATGCTTCCAAGGTCTAAGCTGATGACCTGTTCCGGCTGAATTTTCTTTTTAAAATCATCCTGCCGGATTGTAACCAAATAGCCTTCTTTCATTTCAGTATGTTGCGGCAATATGAAATCGGTTATCTGTTTTGAAAGGCATTCCTCAGCTGTTTGACTGTCTTTATCTCCTGAGTAAATGAGTGAGGCAATCAGGTAAGGTTTGAAGAGCATAGACTCTACAAAAAGGTCTTCTGTCAGGTCGCTGCTGTTTCCCGATAATTTCAGGCAAAGGCCGTCGATATTGTACGCTGAAACAATGTCCTTTATTTCTTTTTTGAAAAGGGTCTTCTGCTTTGCTTCTGTTTCGCTCCGATTGTCTTCACTTAACTGAGCTAAATCGATTCCGGCTAAGATTTTCATTCCACTGGCGTGGGCTATTTCAGTGGCATAACTCAGTAATTCCCTGTTTTTACCAAAAAACAAAACAACGGCTTTGCTGCCATTTTCAGCGGCCTTCTTTAATTCTGCATCTAATTGCCCTGTAAAATTAGACGGTAAAACAGTCAGATTCATTTCAGGAATTACCGGTAAAGTAGGGCTTTCTTCAGTGATATGCTGACTGGTCTTACATGCCTGATTCAACAGAATGGTAAATAGGATTAGTATGAAGAATCCTTTGGATTTCATGGTCAAAAGTTTAAAAGGTCTTAGAAGCTGTTTGAATTTAGGTTTTTCCACATCTAATGGCCAATAATCCAGCAATTCTCACTTTAGAGAAATTTAGATAGATTATTCAATTTTCCAGCAATTCTCACTTTGAAAAAAAAGCTAAATTGAATGAGCTATTTGAACGAAAAACCGCCAAACTGAGCTTTGGTTTGTGCGATTTCAAAGTATCCATCCGACCAACCCCATATTTTCCTTACGCTGAGCACCCAGTAGCTTTGTCCCTGGGATAAAACTACAAAATATAAAAACAACAACAACACAGCGGCGCGGTGCTGCAGAATGGTTCAGTCAGGTAGAAGAGCATGTGTACAGCGGACAAACGATTGCGCACTTTTGCCAAAGCCGG
>CAYRDX010000127.1:0-3099 GCA_964423205.1 uncultured Saprospiraceae bacterium
AAACAAAATTGAAATCTGACGCCACCGGTGATGGTATTTTTTATGTCATTTTATAAATAAGCGGTCTTCCGACCCTTCTGAAAGGGTAATAATCGATGCAGGCATTATTTTGATAAAAATATTACGACTTACAACCAATGCTGGTCTATTTTTACAACCTTAGCATCACCCGGAGTTACTTTAGGAAATCAATGAAAAAAAGACTACCGAATTGGGACAGAATTTCACAATCGTTTCTGCAACTGCCCATTGTTGAAGATTTTCTGGCATGGTCAAAAACCCATTCCCTGCCGGGTTTTTTCAAAGTCCCGGTTTACGATGTTGCAGTTTTTCTGTACAATGAGTCTCAAAGGGTGACGCTTGTTTCCAGGGCCAATGCCATGGCTTTCAGCTTTTTCCTGAGCCTTTTCCCGGCTATCATTTTCATGTTTACCGTGGCGACGCTCATGCCCATCTATGATAATTTTCAGGCAGAACTGCACGGATATATTGACAACATCATGCCTTCCAATGCTGGCCTGGAGCTAAAGACTACAATTGAAACTTTGGTCCGACCCAACACTTCTATGTTATCCCTGGGATTTATACTCACCTTATATTTTGCATCAAACGGCATGCTCTCCATGATGGAAGGATTTGAGAAAACGCACCTAAAGACTTTTAAGGCGCGTAACGTTTTAATGAAAAGGTTAATTGCAATTGGCCTCACCCTGCAATTGGGCGTTTTGGTGGTGTCATCCATCCTCCTCATAATCCTGGGAAATTACATTATAGGTTGGGTTGTTGATCTTCTCGACCTCACCTTGGGTGGAGGGAGACTTATTGAATTGTTCCGGTGGATTATTTTTATTTTGCTTTTTTACTTCGGTGTCGCTCTCATTTACCGATATGGGGCAGCAATGCACCGGCGTCTGAAATGGTTTACTCCAGGCGCCACATTGGCCACAGTGCTCTCTATCATATCCTCTCTGCTTTTTTCATTGTATGTGGAAACTTTTGGAACCTACAATAAAATCTATGGCCCCATCGGCACCATCATGGTACTTATGTTATGGATTCAAATCAACTGTTTCATTCTCCTGGTAGGGTTTGAGCTTAATGCCAGCATAGCCGTCAACAGAGACTTGAAAAAAGAGGTCGAAGAAGAATAGACCCTGTTCCTTCCAAATATTTGTCAACAAAACCTTAAAACCACTTCATTGTAATTCTGGTCACCTAAGCTCAGTTTTTCAAATCGTTGTTTTGCGCGATGATTTTTATCACCCCTGATAAATGCTGGTCCTTATACCACAAGGGGGCAAAACAACTCAGTCAATAATGCGACTTAAACAATATATTCCAGCACTCGACTGGATGCCCAACTACAACAAAAAATGGTTGTCAGGCGATATTGCAGCCGGGCTTACAGTTGGTGTTATGCTCATCCCCCAGGGTATGGCATATGCCATTCTCGCCGGGTTGTCGCCCATCCATGGTTTATATGCAGTGACAGTTCCGCTTTTGTTGTATGCCATTTTCGGCACATCGAGGCAACTGGCAGTTGGGCCTGTTGCTATGGTAGCCCTTCTGACAGCAGCCGGGATTGGTGCACTGAATCCGGAAACTCCCGAAGTTTATCTGTTTCTCGCCCTGACTTTAGCGTTATTGGTAGGACTCATACAGCTTTTTATGGGGGTTTTCAAATTGGGATTTCTCGTGAATTTCCTTTCCCATCCCGTCATCAGCGGATTTACCTCTGCCGCAGCCATAATAATCGGACTTAGCCAGTTGAAACACCTGCTTGGCATCAGCATCCCAAACAGTGAATTGGCTTATGAAACGATAATTTCTGTGGCTAAAAATATCAGCAAAACCAGTCTATTGACTTTGGGAATAGCTTTGATATCTATAGCCATTATTGTTGTTTCCAGGAAGATTCATCGCTCTGTACCCGGGGCGCTTCTGGCTGTTATTTTTGGCGTACTGGTTATCTGGGGTTTTGGCTTTGCCGAAATGGGTGTAAAGATTCTGGGCACAGTACCATCCGGATTGCCGGAATTTTCAATGCCCTCTTTTGATATGGGCACTTGGCAGTCACTGATACCAGCCGCGCTGACCATTTCGCTGATAGGATTTATGGAGAGTTTTGCCGTTGCAAAAGCTGTTCAATCACGGCATAAGGATTATACGGTTGATGCCAATCAGGAACTTGTTGGCTTGGGAGTATCCAATCTGGGTGCAGCCTTTTTTCAGGGCATGCCAGTAACCGGCGGATTTTCAAGAACTGCAGTAAATGATCAGGCCGGGGCTAAAACAGGGCTGGCAAGCATCATTAGTGCAGTTTTGATAATCCTCACTTTGCTGTTTCTGACTCCACTTTTTCACTTTTTGCCCAATGCAGTTCTTGCCGCTGTTATTATTGTAGCAGTAGCTGGCTTGATTAACCTGTCGGAGGCAAAACAACTTTGGCAAAAAGACAGGGCTGACTTTTGGGCTTTGTTCGCCACTTTTATGGTAACGCTTACCATTGGGATTGAAAAAGGAATTGCCGCAGGAGTTGTGTTGTCACTGGTTTTGGTAGTGTACAGGTCGACACGCCCCCATATTGCCAAGCTTGGAAGGGTTCCTGGCTCCGTTTTTTATCGCAATGTGGAGAGATTCAGCAATCTCGAACAGCGACCTGATGTATTGGTGGTCAGGTTTGACGGACCCTTATACTTTGCCAACCTCAATTATTTCAAAGACAAAATGGGCGAGCTGATAAAAGCAAAAGGCCCCGAATTGAAACTTATCGTCCTGAACGCTGACAGCATCAGCTACATGGATAGCAGTGCCGTTCACCTGATAGAGGAATGGGTAGCCAATAACCTGCAGTTGGGTATTCAGGTGCACTTCACAAGTGTCATAGGGCCTGTACGCGATACACTTAATCGCTGGGGACTCACGGAAAAAATTGGTGAAAAGCAATTTTTCATGAGCAATCAGCAAGCCATAGATGAGTTCGATGGCTATTCAGGTGACGTTGGATCGCAACATTTTAAAGAATACGCATTGCAGGCTAATTAAGTAATGAGTTAAAAATAAAGTTGCCAAATTGTTTTCTTAACCACTTGAAAATCA
>CAYRDX010000128.1:0-3034 GCA_964423205.1 uncultured Saprospiraceae bacterium
GTTGGAAATTTTTTGCCTTTTGCCTTTTTACTTTTGCCTTTTTACTTATTGACTATAGTTTATGTGCATTTCAAAAGTTTGTCATCGCAAAAGAAGCCAGAAAAGAAAATCCGGCTTTTATATTTGTGGCGGCCCAAAGGTAGGAAAACAACTATTTCCGCAACTTTAACATAATAGGGACTTTTTCGTCAAACCATTTTTCTTAGGAACAAGTAAAAAGTAAAAAGGCAAAAGGCAAAAGTTTTCCAACTGATTTTCAATTGGTTAAGCAAACAATTTGGCTATTTTATTTTTGACTCGTTACTTAAAGGTAATATTCCATTACATGAAAACATCATCAGTTCTGATTTCTCTTTTTACAATTTGCGCTCTGTCGAGCTGCGTCATTTTCAGTCAGGTCGATACAGAAAAAGAAATTGTCATTGGGTTTTACAATGTTGAAAACCTGTTTGATACGGAGGATGACCCCAAAACAGCGGATGATGAGTTCACTCCCACCGGCAGATTGCTCTGGGACAATGAGCGGTACCAAGCAAAACTCGGTGTTCTTTCAAGGGTGATTTCTGAAATGGGACTTCCCACACTGATGGGGCTTGCTGAAGTGGAAAATGAAAAAGTAGTGAGAGACCTTGCCATGCAACTGGTTCTCACACCGGCCGACTATGGTGTCGTTCATTTCGATTCACCCGATGGCAGAGGTATTGATGTGGCATTGATGTACAGGAAATCGGATTTTCGGGTTATAAATTCGAGCTTTATCCGTATCGAAATGCCGGGACAATTCATCTTAAATGAAAGAGATAGCACGACCAGAGATGTACTGTATGCAGAAGGCATGATGGGTAAAAAAGACAGGTTGCACGTATTTGTGATTCATTGGCCATCGCGGGTTGGTGGAGAAAAAGAAACCGAACCCAAACGAATCTTTGTAGCTCAGCAGATTAGAAAAAAGCTGGATGAAATATTTGCCAAAGACCAGCAGGCGAAAGTGGTCATCATGGGTGATTTCAACGATGAAACGGATAATATCTCAGTTGCGTCAGCATTGGGAGCTTTCCCTATGGAAAGTACAAGAAAGCCTGCCACGATGTATAATCTCTTTTCCGGACTCGACGCTTCCGGTAAAGGCACCTATAATTTCCGGGGTAATTGGAATATGTTGGACCATATCATTGTATCCTCAGCATTGCTGGCCCCTGCCAAAGGTCTCCATTTTTCCAGGCCTGAGATCTTCGAAAGAGACTGGATGATGTACGAGGACAAAACTTATGGCAAAACGCCCAACCGTACCTACGGTGGGGGGCGGTATTTCGGTGGGGTTAGCGATCATTTGCCGGTGCTGATAAGGTGATGTGTGGAGTGGGAATTAGATTTAAGATTACATGAATTAAGATTTTTGATTTTTAAAAATGGCTCCTACCGTTATTCATTTTTCTGCCTATATCTTACATCAAATATCATGTAATCTTAAATCTTAAATCAAACAGAAAACCAGAAATTCACTGTTGCTGTAAATTAGCCTTTGCCTTTCTTGTTTTTTCCGAGAATGTCTTTGCCTTTCCGATTATTCAGAACAGGCTCCGGAATGGGTGCTTCATCCATAGTTTGAGTGAAAACCTGTTCTACCCAAATCCATTGGCCTTTGTCTAATTTGAAACCCTCATAGGTTCCATCAGGCACCATAACCATTCCCTGCCCGTATGTGCCTGCTATTGGTTCAAGATGATCAAAGACAATCATACCAAGAGATTCGTCATAGTTAAACTTAAACGAAGCTTCAGCAGAATATTCCTTCATCAACCTGTTTCTGAAAATACGTTCGCCCGTTTCAGGAGAGGTTTCAATAAATACAGGTGCCCCAAAAACTGCTTTTCCATCATTGAAACTCAAGACATCTGCAAATTTTCTTTTTCTGAAAAAGCTGTATGCATCGTATCCAAACAGGAGATATTTTTTGTCTTTACCGGTGTCAAACTGCCGGATATTGTAGTACACACCGCCGTACCATTTGTCTGATGTTAAAATGTCCTTCTCTACATTGGTTACTTCAAAAGATCGGTCGATGAGCGGTATGAGTTTCAGTTGGGCATTGTTCATCTGAATGGCACCGTAGTAACGGTACTCATCCGTGTCAACATACAACTGCCAGCTAAAAATCCGGAAGCTTGAATCGGGAGGATACAATATGGAAACGGACTTCAGGCGCTCGAATGGATAGCCAAAGGAATTAGGAGTCTTCAGGGATTGAACGAGTGTAGTAATCAGTTTCTGACAAGCGCCAAAACGGTTTTCGGGCAAAGAATCATTGACTACTAAGAATGACAGAAGCGCCAGGGTGTCTTCATAAACCATCATTTTTTCTGCATCCTGTTTTGCCGGACGAGTAATTTGTCCCCAGGTCAAGTGGCCAAAAAGCAGGAAAAACAAAATGGGCAGTACACTTTTCATAATTTTTGATAAAGTTGAATCCAGAGATTACAACGAAGTAAATGGCGGATTATTTCCACATCTTCATGGGTGACAAATATCTGGCGAATTTTCGCAACTATTTTTTCGATTCAGGCAGATATGGCTATCTTTGGTGCGTTTAAAAAAAAAACCTGATAAACACATGAAAATTCTCGTTTGTGTAAGTAAAACTCCTGATACCACCTCCAAGATTTCTTTCACTTCCAACGACACAGAGTTCAATTCCAACGGCATAACATTCATCATGAATCCTTTCGATGAGTGGTTCGCATTGGTTCGTGCTTTGGAGTTGGTGGAAAAAGATGGTGGTACAGTTACCGTCGTTAACGTTGGCAACCCAACCAACGATCAAATTATTCGCAAAGGCCTGGCTATTGGAGCTCATGATGCCGTTCGAATCAATGCAGAGCCTAAAAGTTCGCTGTACATCGCCAAACAAATTGCAGAATACGCCAAAAGTGAAAATTACGATATCATTTTCACTGGCAAAGAAAGCATCGATTACAACTCTTCTGAAGTTGGCGGTATGATTGCCGAATTCCTGGACCTGCCCTTTATCTCGTAT